>JBBAJO010000003.1:0-133721 GCA_040404005.1 Chitinophagaceae bacterium | reverse complement strand
CATTCACCACATTAATCACATTCATTCACCACATTCACCCACATTAATCACATTTATCACATTTAATTTGGCTGCGCCAAATTTACCCCCTACCTTTGCCGTCCAAATTTTAAGGATATGAATCCCGCATTAGATTTTGTACACGCCCAGCTTACAGTGACCAAAGAGGTTCCCAAATTCAAAGCAGGGGACAATATTACCGTTAACTACAAGATCATTGAGGGCAATAAAGAACGTATCCAGAGCTTTAAGGGCGATGTGATCAAACGCCAGGGCCAGGGAGCCACAGCCACATTTACCGTGCGCAAGGTTTCGGATGCAATTGGTGTGGAAAGAACCTTCCCGGTGAATTCCCCCAACATAGAGTCTATCGTGCTCAACAAAGCCGGTAAAGTGCGCCGGGCTAAATTGTATTTCCTCCGCAGCAGAAGCGGTAAAAGCGCCAGGATCAAGGAGAAAAGAGTCAGATAATTCATTATCATATATTTTAACATACGGGAGCACTTTCGCTCCCGTTTTTGTTTTGACCGTATGGGTTCATAATTCTAACTTTGGTATTCACACAGATAAACTGACAAAAATGTTATCCAGCGTATTACTCTTAAGCATGCCCGGTGGAACTGAATGGATCATCATTGTTATTGCCATACTCGTTCTTTTTGGTGGCAGGAAGATCCCTGAATTTATGAGGGGAATCGGCCGCGGTATCCGCGAATTCAATGACGCAAAGACTAACGTGAAGAAGGAGATCGAGGACGGCATCAGTGAAAAAGACAAACAGCAGGTCTCATCCTGATTGCTTAAAATTCCTATCTCAGCTTGTATCAGCACCAGTCAATACAGCAATTTCACCAGGAAATTGAAGAAGGTACTATTGAGTGCTTCTCTGTAGTTGAACACTATCTATCACGGATATCTTCTGCCGCCAGGCTCAATGCGTTCGTTGAAGTGTTTGAAACCGAAGCCCTGGAAAGGGCCGCGGAGCTTGACGCTAAGAAAAAAAGCGGCCACCCGGTAGGAAAACTATTTGGAGTGGTGATCGGCATCAAAGACGTGATCTGCTACAAGGGACATCACGTTACGGCCGCCTCAAAGATCCTCAAAGGTTTTACTTCCTTGTATTCAGCCACGGCCGTAGAACGCCTGCTGGAAGAAGATGCAATCATTATTGGTTCTCTGAATTGTGATGAATTTGCCATGGGGTCCTCCAACGAACACTCGTCCTACGGGAAAGTGCTTAACGGTCTTGACGAGAACCGGGTGCCGGGAGGTTCATCCGGCGGGTCGGCAGTAGCCGTGCAGGCCGGCCTTTGCATGGTTAGCCTGGGAAGTGATACGGGCGGATCCGTGCGCCAACCGGCAGACTTCTGTGGCATAGTTGGCCTAAAACCTACTTATGGTCGAATTTCCCGCTATGGCCTCATAGCTTATGCATCGTCCTTCGACCAGATCGGTATTTTTTCTACTTCCGTGCATGATGCAGCCCTTCTGCTGGAAGTAATGGCGGGGCCAGATGAATTCGACAGTACGGTCAGTACCCAGCCGGTGTCTGAATACAGTCAGGCTATAGTGGGCGAAAAGAAAACCTATAGCATCGCTTATTTCCCTGAGAGCCTGGAACACCCTTCTCTTGACCCCGAGATCAAAAAAGCGGTGTACCTCCTTTTTGATAACCTTAAAGAGCAGGGCCACACCGTAAGCCCCGTTAGATTTGATTACCTCGAATACATCGTCCCAGCCTATTACGTGCTCACCACAGCGGAAGCTTCTTCCAACCTATCCAGGTTCGACGGGGTAAAATATGGCCCCCGGGTGCCCAACGCAGAAAATTTAACAGGCTTTTACGAAAGAAACCGGTCTGCCGGATTTGGTAAAGAGGTTAAAAGAAGGATCATGCTTGGCAATTTCGTGCTCAGCTCAGGATACTATGACGCATATTTCACCCAGGCCCAGAAAGTCAGAAGGTTGATTATCAACAAAACAGACGAAGTTTTTCAGAACCACGACCTGCTTCTCATGCCTACGGTGCCCTACCCCGCCTTCCGGTTCGGGGAGAAAAGCAACGACCCGATTGAGATGTTCCTGGCCGATCTTTTTACAGTTTTTGCCAATCTGGCAGGTATTCCGGCTATCTCCATACCCCTCTCCCTGCATAGTAATGGCATGCCTTTTGGTGTACAGGTTATGACGGACCGGTTTAAAGAATTAACTTTGCTCCGTGCCGCGTCGCAGATCTCCAAACCCTGGAAACCTTAACGCCCCGATCCAGTCCTCCAAAAACCATCGAATCTCTTTTTTTAACTGGGGAATAAACACATTTCGAATGAAGTTATGGAAGAAGTATGCCATGGTGGGTTTGTTCGTGGGGATCATTTCTCCTGGATCAGCTCAGTACAGCCCCGATTCAGATACCTTAGATATATCTAAACAGGCTCCGCAGGCAGATCAGCTGGAAGCCGGTGACCAGTCCGTCCGTGCAGTCGCCTTTACTGTTGAAAGGAAAGCAGAAGTGATTTCGGCTACCGGTCTTATGACCCTTCACCCCAGGGCCATCCCCTTCGTAAAGGATTATCTTGAATTACACGAAGACCGGCTGGTAAAGTTGAAATCTAAGGCCATCCCATACTTCAAAATGATCGACAAGATATTTGCGGAGAAGGGTCTTCCTACCGAACTTAAATACCTGGCGGTGATAGAATCAGACCTGAGTTCATCTGCTACTTCATGGGCGGGTGCCGTAGGACCCTGGCAATTTATGCCTGAAACCGGAAAGCTGATGGGGCTGAAGGTTGGAAAATATGTTGATGAGCGCAGGGATCTTTATAAAAGCTCTTATGCCGCGGCTACATATTTAAAGGGATTATATGCCCAGTTGAACGACTGGCTATTGGTGATCGCAGCATATAACGGGGGTCCCAACCGCGTAGAGTCGGCGATCAGGAAAAGCGGAAGCCGGAATTTCTGGGACCTGCAGTATTTCCTTCCAGCCGAATCAAGGACCCATGTTAAGAAATTTATCGCCACACACTATATTATGGAGGGGCAGGGAGGCATTACCACCACAGGCGCCAGTGACGCCGTTCGTTTGGGCTTACTGCCACCTTCAAAAGAGATCCTCGAAAATACCTTACTGCACACCCTGACCGGGCGCTACAACGCCGGCGTTCTTACCAGGGCCATAGAAATGGATCCGGTGATCTTTAACCAGTTGAACCCCGCCTTTGATCAGAAAGTTGGATCAGAGGCATATGGCATGCGACTGCCTGAAGACAAAATGAAGCTATTCAACGAAAAGAAAATGGATATCCTCGAAGCCTCGGTGACTTTCATCCTGAGCGGCGCCGCTTCACAGTCTGAAACCATCTACCCTAAAGAGATCAGGATACCGGAGAAAAAAACAGCAACCAGGAAGCAGTAAAACAGCGCAAACATTTATTCCCCTGGCACTCCTAAGATCTTCTTGATGGCTGCTGCCTTGAGCAGACACTCTTCATACTCCTTCTCGGGATCACTCAATGCCGTAATGCCGGAACCCGCCATAAAAGACAGGTAGCCTGTTCCTGCATGATACATGATGCTCCTGATCACCACGTTCAGGTCAAAATTCCTGCCCGGGGTGATGTATCCTACGGAACCCGAAAATATGCCGCGGGCAGTTCTTTCATACTTTTCAATCAGTTCCATCACCCTGCGCTTGGGGGCACCTGTCATACTCCCCATAGGGAAACAAGCCCTGATGATATCGGCAAAAGATACTTCTCCCTGAAGTTCACCGCTAATGGTTGAGATCATCTGATATACCTGTGGAAAGGAATAAATCCCAAACAACTCATCAACCTCCACGGAGCCCTCCTTACAAACTTTGGATAGATCGTTACGCACCAGGTCCACGATCATCACGTTCTCTGTTTTATCTTTCACGCTCTGTGCAAGCTGTTCTTTCAATTCCTTATCATGCTGTTTATTTTCCGCGTCCCGGGATATCGTGCCTTTTATGGGTTGCGAAATCAACCGCTCTCCTATCCTCGATAAAAACCGTTCAGGACTGGCACACATTAAATACTTATCATCGATCCGATAAAAAACAGAAAAAGGATTTGGGGAAATCTCAGATAGGGCCTTGTAGGTATCAACGGGATCTATTGAAACATGCTCCGCGTAGAACTCCTGGCAAAAATTGATCTCATAGCAATCACCCCGGTGAATGTGCTCCTTGAGCTGGTTGATCACCTGTAGATATTCCTCCCTTGAAAAACGCTGCTTTACCTGGATTACCTGCTGTGAAACACTACCGGTCTCTGTGTTACAGATCTCTTGAAATACCAGCTCATGATCCTGGTCCAGTGAGCCGAGTTCAACGCTGTCATCTTTCATGACGATAACAAACTGTGGAACAAACAAAAAGGCCGGGGGGAAGCCTATATGATCAGTATGCGAAGCATGCAGCCCCTCTATATCATTTTTGAGCTCGTAGGCCAGATGCCCGAATATCCAGTCTTGCTGCCCCGCGGTGAACCTCTCAATGACCTCGAGGTTGTTATCTCCGCCAGCAGGCATGGCAGAAGAAACACCTGCAGCAGCGACACATTCCTGTGCGTTGGGCGGGATAGAATACTGATGATTATCCAGAAAACAACAAATGTTGAACTGGCTGAGCCAATTCAACATTTGCGATTTAAAATATAGTTTGTCCTCCAGGGGGAAAGAACGGAACGTCCTCAAGGTCAGAAGTCGTCTTCGTCGTCATCAAATCCACCAGAGTCATCCATAAAACCAAGGTCCTTGAATTCATCATCAATAGCAAAGTCGTCATCATCGGCTTTCTTTGTGCCCGTTGCTGCTTTCTTTCCCTTTGATTTCGGAATATCAAATTCATTGAAGTCAGGATCCCACTCTTCCTCTTCTTCTACTTTCTCCCATTCATCCTCTACATCTGCTGTCTCATCATCATCCTCGTCGTCATCTGCTTTTGCAGATGCTTTACGACCTTTCTTAGACGTTGCCTCTTCAGCATCATCCATATCATCATCATCATCCTCGTCAACTTTCTTTTTTGTGCGGGATGCAGGTTTTTCGGATGATTCTAAATCTTCCTCTTTCTTTGCAATTACTTTTTTCGGTTTGTCAGACTTCGCCATATCGAGCAGGATTAATCAACGTAAAATTTCTACCTAATTTTTAATTAGCCAAATTTTTCCTGAACATTTTTATCCGGCCTATTTGAGCCTGATGATCTGGTCCCTTCCGGGGCCATTTGAAACATGGGAAACGTCCACTCCCAGATACCCGTTCACATGTTGAATATAGTTCTTCATCAGTTCCGGAATATCTATGGCAGAAGAAATATTTGTGATATCTGTTTTCCAGCCTGGGAGTGTGGTATACATGGGTTCGATTTCGGCCTTCATCATCTGGTAAGGCACCTCAGTTTTACGCTCGCCGTTGATGAGGTAGCTTTCACAAAGCGAGAGGCTGTCAAAGCTATCCAGAACGTCTGCTTTGGTCATGATCACCTTGGTGACGCCGTTGATCATGCAGGCAAATTTCAATGCCACCAGGTCAATCCAGCCGCAACGCCTTGGCCTGCCGGTAGTGGCTCCAAACTCGCTTCCCAGCCGCCTCAATTCTTCACCGGTCTGTTCATGCAACTCCGTGGGGAACGGTCCACTACCCACCCTGGTGCAATATGCCTTAGACACACCCATTACGTCGCGGATCTTCTGCGGCGCAACGCCAAGGCCGGAACATACGCCCGAAGTAGTGGTACTGGAGGAGGTCACAAAGGGGAAAGTTCCGAAATCAACATCAAGCATACTCCCCTGGGCTCCTTCTGCCAATACTTTCGCCCCCTTACTGATCTTATCGTTTATGAAATACTCTCCGTTTACGATCTTCAGTTCCCGCATGAACTCCAGCGCTTCGAAAAATTCCTCTTCCCATGCGTTGATGTCTTCCGTAAAGTTATTCGAATCGAGCAGCCGCTGGTGCTTGAGCCTGAGTTTGATATACTGCGTGGTAAAGTTCTTGTCGAGCAAATCACCTACCCGGAGGCCATTCCTTCCTGTCTTGTCCATATAAGCAGGTCCGATACCTTTTAATGTGGATCCGATCTTCTCGTTGCCTTTAGATATCTCAGATGCTTTATCCAGCGCACGGTGAGTGGGCAGGATCAGGTGGGTTCTCTCAGAAACATATAGATTCTTCCGGCAGTCCACGCCCATGTCGCTCACTTTCTGCGCTTCCTTCTTGAGTGTTACGGGGTCGAGAACAACGCCATTACCGATCAGGTTTATGGTATCCTCATGAAACACCCCTGAAGGGATTTGGTGAAGCACTACTTTCGTTCCTTTTACATAGAGTGTATGACCCGCATTGGGCCCGCCCTGAAAACGAGCAATGATATCGTACGAGGGGGCGAAATAATCTACGATCTTTCCTTTCCCTTCATCACCCCATTGAAGGCCTAAAATAACATCAACCATGTACCGTTTTTGAAGGGAGCAAAGATAGTAGGATAATATGAACTAAACCGATTCCGTGTCAAAACGCTCAACAGAATGTATCCCGGGTAATTGCTTAAGCCTGTCAAACAGTTTTTCCAGTTCGTCTTTATCATGAACGAAGAGTTTGATATTGCCCCTGAACACCCCTTCATTGGCCTCAATGGTAAGGGCTGCTATATTGATCTTTAGCTCCCCGGAGATGAGGTTGGTGATCTTGTTGATCACACCCACATCGTCCAAACCGATGATATTAATACCGGTAAGAAAGGATATCTCCTTGTTCTTGGCCCACTTGGTTTTGACCACCCGGTGCCCGAACTGGGAAAGAAGCCTGGTGGCATTGGGACAATTGGTACGGTGAATGATCAATCCTTTTCCGGTAGACACAAAGCCAAATACATCGTCCCCGGGAATGGGCTTACAACAATTGGCCAAATGATATACGATCCTGTCGCTGCTCTCCCCGAAAATGATCAGCTCGGTATCCTTTTTAGGGATCACCCTCGTATAATCATGTTCCTGCTTTACCTCTTCCGTCCTAACTGGTTTAGGGGGCTCCAGTTTATCACCCATTACCTGAAAATCTTTCAGCTCTTTCAGGTCCAGCGCCTTCGTGGCGATCCGGTAAAACAGGTCGAGGGACGACTGCAACTTATAGAAGTTGGTGACCACTTCGATGTTATGCGGGTTGTATGGCACTCCAATGCCATCCAGTTTTCGCTGCAGGGTATACTTCCCGTCTTCTGCCACCTTTCGTTTCTCTTCTTTCAGGGCATCCTTGATCTTGTTCCTTGCCTTGGCTGTAACTACAAAATTTAGCCAGTCTTCACTGGGCTTCTGTTTGTTGGAGGTAATGATCTCGATCTGGTCCCCGCTCCTCAGTTTATGCGAAATGGGTACAAGTTTGTGGTTCACTTTAGCTCCGATACATTTGGTACCGATGGCACTATGAATGGCAAAAGCAAAATCAAGGGCCGTGGAGTTGATGGGCATCATCTTCACGTCTCCTTTCGGCGTATATACATAGATCTCCTCTGTAAGAAAAGACGTTTTAAAATCGTGGAGGAAATCTATGCTTCCGATCTCCTGGTGCATCAGGGCTTCCCTTATCTGGGAGAACCACTGGTCGAACCGGTCTTCATCCTGTCCGCCTTCCTTGTATTTCCAGTGTGCAGCCAATCCTTTCTCCGCAATTTCATTCATCCGTTTCGAGCGGATCTGCACTTCTACCCAACGGCCCTGCGGACCCATCACAGTAGTGTGCAGCGCCTCGTAACCGTTCGACTTGGGGTTACTGAGCCAGTCCCGCAGGCGTTCCGGCGAGGGTGTGTACATGTCTGTAATGAGGGAATATACTTTCCAGCAGTCTTCTTTTTCACGTTCCTGGGGCGAAGTAAGGATGATCCGGATGGCGAAAAGATCGTAAACCTCTTCGAAGCTAACCCCCTTCTTCTTCATCTTATTCCAGATGGAATGTATCGATTTGGGACGGCCCTGGATCTCGTAATCAAACTCCCCGCGATCGAGCTTTTCCTTAATGGGTTTGATAAACTCGTTGACATACCTGGTCCTCTCCCTTCTTGTTTCAGAAAGTTTCCTGGCGATCTCCTTATAGGTATCCGTTTCCAGGTATTTCATGGAAAGGTCTTCCAGCTCCGTCTTCACGTTGTAAAGCCCCATCCTGTGGGCCAGGGGCGCGTATACATAAACCGTCTCAGAAGAAACTTTCAGCTGCTTTTCAGCCTTCATGCTGTCCAAGGTCCGCATGTTATGCAGCCTGTCTGCCAATTTGATGAGAATGACCCTGGGATCATCGGTAAGGGTGAGCAGGATCTTTTTGAAATTCTCGGCCTGCTGGCTGGTGTTGGCATCTACAACATTGGATATCTTGGTAAGGCCATCGATTATCCTTGCGATCTCGTTTCCAAATTCCCTTTCAATATCGTCGAGCGTAACGTCCGTGTCTTCCACCGTGTCGTGGAGCAATGCACAAATGGTGGAACGAACACCCAGTCCGATCTCTTCCACACATATCCTGGATACCGCCAGGGGGTGGAGGATATAGGGCTCGCCACTTTTGCGGCGCATGGTCTTATGGGCATCCACCGCGATTTCAAAGGCTCGGCGCAGCAATTCCTTGTCACCCGGCTTCAATTTTGGCTTCAGCACACGCAATAATGCCCTGTATTGTCTCACGATCTCCTTCTTCTCCTGTTCGTCGGTGAGGTTATACTTCGGCACGGACTGTTGTTGGTCAAGCAACTCCATTGAGCGAATTTACGGATTAAGGGATTAGTGGATGGACGGATTAGCGGATAGTAAGGTAGGCATCAGTAAACAATCCGCTCATTCGGCATTTCGACAATCTGCCAATCCTTTGGCCGCCAATTTCAAAAAAATCGTACCTTTGCACCCCTTCATGCGCATGTGGCGTAATTGGTAGCCGCGCCAGACTTAGGATCTGGTGTTTCACGACGTGGGGGTTCGAGTCCCTCCATGCGCACAATTCCATTTCAGCTCTCGGGCCGAAATGGGGATCGACGCTGTCCGGTTAAACGAATATCCGGGATCAATACGTCAATTCGCTAATCCGTCAATTCGACAATTTAACTATATGCCTACAGTTTCCAGAGAGAACATCAGCACGTTAAATGATAGGTTAACCGTGACCGTGAACCGGGAGGATTATTTCCCCGCTTTTGAGAAGGCGCTGAAACAATTTGCCAAAACCGCCAACATTCCCGGTTTCCGAAAAGGCATGGTGCCTGCGGGGATGGTCCGCCAAATGCATGGCCCGGCTTTGTTCGCTGATGAAGTACTTCGGAGTATCGAGAAAGGACTGATGGAATATCTGCGTGAAGAAAAGCTGGACATTTTTGGACAACCTCTTCCAAGTGCAGAAAATTCGGCTGACCAGCTTAACCTGAATGATCCGGGCGATTACAGCTTTTCATTTGAAATTGGATTGAAGCCGGAATTCAATATCGATATTGAATCCTACAAGATGGATAAATACAAGATCGGCGTTACCGCGGAGATGATCGAAGAAGAAGTGGACAGGCTCAGGCAAAGGCTGGGAAAGATGCAGGAACCTGAAACCGTCGAAAGCGAAGACAATGTGCTGAATGTGGTGTTTGAAGCGTCTGATGCAGAAGGGAATGCAGTTGAAGGCAGTGCCAAAAAAGAAAATTCACTGTTGGTTAAATACTTCACGCCCGAGACCAGGACAAAGCTGATGGGGCTGAAAAAAGAAGACCACATTGTTATTCAACTGACTACCGCTTTTGATGAGAAGGAAAGGGAATGGGTGATCAAAGATCTGGGTGTGGACGCTGATAACGCAGCGCAGCTTGAGAATCACTATAAGATGACCATCGCGAAGGTTGGCCTGGTTGAAAAAAGAGAGCTCAACGAGGAATTTTTCAAGGAAGCATTTCCTAAAAAAGATATCAAAAGCGAAGAAGAGCTGAGAAATACCATCAGCGACGAGATCGCCGATCAGCTGGATAAACAAACAACGAATTATCTCCATCACGAACTCTATCACAAGCTGCTGGATAATGTGAAAATGGATTTTCCTGAAACTTTCCTGAAACGCTGGATGCAAACCGGCGGCGAGCAGGCAAAAACCGCCCATCAGGTAGAAGAAGAGTTCCCGGGCTTCAGGGATCAATTGCGCTGGACCCTGATCAGCGACAAGATCGTCAGGGAAAACAACCTTGATGTCAGCCCCGAAGAAATGAAAGACTACATGAGGCAGCAGATCATGGGCTATTTTGGAGGGATGAGTTTGGATGGCAATGTAGAATGGCTTGACAGCTATGTGAACCGGATGATGCAGGATGAACAACAACTGGACAGCTCCTACCGGAGGCTGATCACAGAAAAGATATTCATTTGGGCTGCCACGAAGGTCAAAACCAGTGAGAAGCCCACCACCACCGACGAATTCATGAAGATGCAGGCAAAACACAATCATGAGCACCATGAACACGAGGATGCCTGATATCACCGGATAGGTGGTTAAACATGTAATTAAAGGGCACCTGGGAAATTTTCAGGTGCTCTTTTGATTTTTAAAACCCCGGCATTCTTAGCCCTACAATCTTCCCCCGTCGTTTTGTCTGATTTTGCGGATTTGCACGATTTTGGACATTCAAATGCTTTAAATTGCCCAACAATCAAAATACCTACTATGGATCTTGGAAAAGAATTTGAAAAATATGCGGTTAAGCATCGGGGTATATCCAGTAGTCTGCTGCATGGTTATACTAACCATATGGTCACCAACCTGACTCCAAATATTATCGAGGAAAGGCCTATGAATGTAGCTGTTATGGACGTTTACAGCCGTTTAATGATGGACAGGATCATCTTTCTTGGTTATCCGATCTCCGACGAAGTAGCGAATATCATCACGGCCCAGCTGCTGTTCCTCGACAGTACGGACAGGCAGCGGGATATCCAGATGTACATCAATAGCCCCGGTGGCTCAGTCTATTCAGGTATGGGCGTTTATGATACTATGCAGTACGTTACGCCTGACGTATCAACCATCACCATTGGGGTAGCTGCCAGTATGGCTGCCGTTTTAATGTGTGCCGGAGCGGCAGGAAAGAGAACTGCCCTCAAACATTCAAGGATCATGATGCACCAGCCAAGTGCCGGCGCTGGCGGACAGGCATCGGATATCGAAATCACCGTAAATCAGGTTAAGAAATTAAAGCGCGAGCTGTACGAAGTGGTTTCTTACCACAGCGGGCAGGACGTTGAAAGAATTGCTGCGGATTTTGATCGCGACTTCTGGATGACCGCCTCAGAAGCCAAGGAATATGGCCTGGTTGATGAAGTACTTACCCTCAATCCAAAAAAACAGAAATAAGCATCTTATTATGCAATACATGAAAAATAAGAACCCGTTCAGATTGGAAGATGAAGAGGAGCCTAACCTGCCAGAGAATCCGATGGAGAAAATGATCAGCGCTGCCCAGTTCGACAAGAAATTCATCGAACAGCGCAAAGTATTCCTCTGGGGACCGGTTGACGACAGATCGGCAAAAGACATTACATCCCGTTTACTTTACCTGGAAGCGATTGATCCGGGAAAAGAGATCAGGTTTTATATCAACAGCCCTGGCGGAGTAGTTACCAGCGGCATGGTGATCTATGATACCATGCAAATGATTTCCTCACCCGTCTCTACCATTTGTATGGGAATGGCTGCTTCTATGGGCTCCATCCTCCTCAGCGGTGGTGAGAAAGGCAGAAGGTTCATCTTCCCGCATGGAGAGGTGATGATTCACCAGCCAAGCGGCGGCGGTCAGGGTACGTCTGCTGATCTGGAGATCATGGCAGAACAGATCCGGAAAATCAAGGAACTTGGCGCCAAGATACTGGCCGATAACTGCGGTCAGCCTTTTGAAAGGGTAATGAAGGATTTTGACCGCGATTACTGGATGGGAGCGGAAGAATCGGTGAAATACGGTATAGTGGACGCCGCTATCAATAAGATTGACTGATTGGCTGATTGACTCATTGGCTGATTCTGTGGCCCGGTGCCGCTGAATCAGCTATTTTGTTTCACTTAACCGCTTATGACTTAGCTAGTTTCCGATTTACCTTACCAGCCAATTAAATTATTCTAACTTTGTACGGATCAAATTGATAACATGGCCAAATCGACCCTACATTGCTCTTTCTGCGGCAGAAGCCGGGATGAAGTCAAAATCCTAATTGCAGGTCAAGACGGGCATATTTGCGAAAATTGTGTTGAACACGCACGCGAGATCATTGACCAGGAACTGATGGTCCGGAACGATCCTACCAACGCTAATTATAAACTTACCGTAAGAAAACCCGTTGAGATCAAACGTTTCCTCGATGAATACGTGATCGGGCAGGACGATGCCAAGAAAGTATTATCAGTAGCAGTTTACAATCATTACAAAAGGCTGCAGTTCAAGCAGGTTGAAGGAGAAGTGGAGATAGACAAGAGCAATATCATCATGGTTGGTGAAACCGGAACCGGTAAAACACTCCTGGCGAAAACGATCGCTAAATTGCTCAATGTACCTTTTGCCATTGTAGACGCTACGGTTTTCACCGAAGCCGGTTATGTGGGGGAAGATGTTGAATCGATATTATCGAGGTTATTACAGGTCTGCAATTACGATGTAACGGCTGCAGAGAAAGGTATTGTTTATATTGATGAGCTCGACAAGATCGCCAGGAAAGGGGATAATCCCTCCATCACGCGTGATGTAAGCGGGGAAGGTGTTCAGCAGGGCCTGCTTAAGTTATTGGAAGGGACTGAAGTCCTGGTGCCGCCGCAAGGAGGACGTAAACATCCAGAACAAAAACTGATCAAAGTCAATACCCAGAATATCCTGTTCATTTGCGGAGGTGCTTTCGATGGAATTGACAAGATCATTGCCCGCAGGGTAAATACCAATGCGATCGGATTCAACGTTAATAAAGAACAACAGGAAGAGATGAAAAAGAACCTGTTGCAGTATGTAAACGCGCAGGACCTTAAAAGCTTTGGCCTGATACCTGAGTTACTGGGACGACTACCAGTTGTTACCTATCTCAGTCCGCTGGATGCTGAAACACTCAGGGCAATTCTCACCGAACCAAAGAACTCGCTGATCAAACAATACACCAAATTATTTGAACTGGAAGGGATCGAGTTGACCATCGAAACACCCGTATATGATTTTATGGTTACCAAAGCGATGGAATACAAACTTGGCGCGCGGGGACTTCGCTCCATCTGCGAAAGCATTCTGACGGATGCCATGTTCGAACTTCCCTCGTCGAATACAAAGAAATTTGAACTCACACTCGACTACGCGAAACATAAGTTTGACAAGTCAAAAATGAGTCTTCTGAAAGTCGCCTAAGCCCCTCAGCCAGGCAGTCACCAATAAAGAACGTAAGAAGGAAACATTCAATTCTTGCCCAGGGGCGTATCGAACTTTATTTCTTACTTTTTATTACTGCATATTACAGGAAATGTGTGACTTTTGATGCATGAATGAACTCATCAACCGGCTCACAGGCGCAGGTTTAACGGAAAAACAGGCTAATCAGGCGATCATCATCATAAAGGAATTTGCCAAAGAGAAATTTCCCGTTTTTGGCGGGGCCATTGACAAGCTGTTCGATAAGTACCAGATCAGGAGTGATGACGACTTTCTTGAATAGAAGGATCAGTTGTCCTTAGTCACGTTGATGCTCTCCAGTATCAATAACATCACCTGATGATTTGCCTTGCTATAACTGTTTTCTGAATTTCAGATGTCCCTTCGCCTATTGTACATAACTTGCTGTCGCGATAAAATTTTTCAACCGGGAAATCCTTTGTGTAGCCATAGCCTCCAAAGATCTGCACAGCATCAGTAGATACTCTTACGGCAACTTCACTGGCATAATATTTTGCCATCGCAGCTTCCTTCGTGACAGGTAACTTTTTATTCTTCAAGTCGGCTGCCTGCAGGGTCAGCATTTCAGCCGCTTCAATTTCGGTTGCCATATCAGCAAGTTTAAAAGAGATACCCTGGAATTGTGAAATCGGCTGATCGAACTGTTTACGTTCTTTTGAATACTGTAGTGCTGCTTCATAAGCACCCCTTGCAATACCGATACTCAATGCAGCTATAGAAATTCGTCCACCGTCCAGAATTTTCAATGCCTGTCTGAAACCGTCCCCAACTTCACCCATTCGTTGCGTGTCAGGGATACTGCACTGGTCAAAAATCATCTCTGCCGTTTCACTGGCGCGCATACCCAGCTTATTCTCCTTCTTTCCGCCCGTAAATCCGGGCGTTCCCCGCTCTACAATGAACGCTGTGCTATTTCCACTTTCCCTGGGCGCGCCGGTACGCGCGATCACAACAGCAACCTCACCCGATCTTCCGTGAGTGATCCAGTTCTTCGTTCCATTCAATATCCATTGATCACCTTCTTTCAAAGCAGTGGTTTGCATATTACCAGCATCGCTGCCCGTGTTGGGCTCGGTAAGACCCCACGCACCCAGCCACTCTCCTGAAGCCAGCCGCGGCAGGTATCTACTTTTCTGATCTGCATTGCCAAATTGGGAAATATGCCCGGTGCAAAGTGAATTGTGCGCAGCCAGACTTAATCCAACTGAGCCGCAGACTTTTGAGATCTCTTCGATCACGGCCACGTATTCGAAATACGACAAACCTGAGCCGCCGTACTCCTCCGGCACGAGCACTCCCATTAAACCCAGCTTGCCCATCTCCCGAAAAATATGGGCCGGAAAAGCCTGGCTTTCATCCCACTCCATTACATGGGGCTTGATGTGAAGTCGCGCAAACTCCTTCGCTACTTCAGCCACTTGCTTCGTGATCTCCTGCTGTTGAAAATCCATACACTTAATTGAACATCCAAAATAAGGAAAATACTAACACTTGTTAGCTTTTGTTTTAGGGGAACGGGAGTTGTGCGGATGCCCGTTCTATTCAAAGCTAAGGTAGTAGCTGAGCTTATCCAGCCACTCATTGCTCAGGATGGAGACTTTCGCCAGGTCTTCAACACCCTCAAAGCGACCATGCTGTTTCCTGAAATTCACGATCGCCTTTGCCTCATGCCGTTGGATATAAGGATGCATAGCAAGGGAATCGGCATCCCATTCATTGATAAAGATCTTTTTTACTTGTTGCTGATGCAATGCTAACAGCGGCTTTAAAGTCAAAAACAAGGTGTCCGATATGCCATAAATTTCGGAAACCTGATCAACGCTGTAAAATCCACCGCAGGCGTTTCTGAATCGTATGATCCTTGATGCAAGCCGGGGACCGATGCCTGGCAAGGATTCGAAAATCGAGGAGTCGGCCTCATTGATATCAACGATTTTAACGGCAGCCCGCACATGGCCTTCGCGGGTTGAGCCTGATTTTGACGCCCCTGTTGAGTAATAAGACCTGTAAGACTGGGTTGCAAAAGGCTTGTAGGGCCGGGGTTCAGATCGGGATGTGCCCCTGGATGGATACCTGGCGAAAGCAGTTGGTTTTCCCTCCGGATCTGCCTGCTGTTTGATTCGTACAAACGGAATCAATCGCTCTGCCTCATCCTTTCTGAGTCCATAAATCCTCATCAGGTCTTCAGGTCGGCGGAATCTGCCACCGCTGTTAAGGTATTTTCTAATGGTAATGATGGTTTTCGATCTGACTCCCAAGGTCTGCCAGTCAGCATCCGTGGCCAGATTAGGATCAAAAGGAAAAAGGCGAAAAGTCTTTACCACCACACCCCCGCTACTCCCTGCTTTGCTTAACAATTCATGAGCAGAGTCCGCTTTCAAAAGCATCGCTTCACTTAGCCTTTCAGGCCGACCGAAGAATCCAGGCAAAAGCCATATTGAAAAGATCAACATCAACAACGCAAACACACCTGTTCGTTCTTTCTTAGAGAAAACCAGGTACCCCCTCAGCCACTCCATCATTTTTATATAAAGATGGGGGCAACCCTATCCTAACACAAGTGGGCGGAACAGTAAAAAAATGTTTTATTACTAATACCGGAAATGAGGAAAATGCGGGACCAAGGATTCAGAAAAACGTCGATGTTTTGAAATGGTAAACTTTTGTTTACACTTCGATGGTCAGGCCGTCGTAAGCCAGTGAAATGCCTTCGGGTAATTCCTGATCAATATCGTTATGCAAACCCAGTTGATGGGAGATATGGGTAAAATAAGCGCGGGGTACGCCAAGGTCCTGCACCAATTCTACTGCTTCGCTGAGGGAAAAATGAGAGATATGTGGTTCCTTTCGGAGTGCATTAAGCACCA
Organism: Chitinophagaceae bacterium; assembly: GCA_040404005.1. Taxonomy (GTDB): domain Bacteria; phylum Bacteroidota; class Bacteroidia; order Chitinophagales; family Chitinophagaceae; genus Pollutibacter. The sequence continues at coordinate 117,407 of JBBAJO010000003.1, read as the reverse complement.
TCACTTCAGACCCCCTTACTCTTTCGCGTGCTTCCTCATCTAACCGATTAGCATCCGTGATGTAAGTGAAATTACCAAATCGAAAACCGAGTACAGGCATCTTCATATGCCATACTTCAATAGGCAACACAGAGATATCTCCCACCATGAAGGGCTCATTGGTAATCAGGTTAAGGTTGATCTCCGGCACCCCCGGATATCTTTTTTCTGCAAACGCATAATAAAAATCGCGGCGCAAGGCCTCCTCGGTGAGTGAGTTGGCGTAAATTTCCATAGGCTTTCGGGAAAAGAAATTGAAGGCCCGAACATCGTCTAAACCCGCTATATGATCTTTATGCGGGTGCGTGAATACAATCGCATCCACATGCCTGGTGTTTGTCCTAAGCATCTGGTACCGAAAATCAGGAGTGGTGTCTACCACCAAACTGGTCCCGGATGTGGATACCATGATCGAACTTCTTAAGCGGTCATCCTTGGGATCACGGGAACGGCATACTTTACACTCGCACCCGATCATAGGAATCCCGCTGCTGGTTCCGGTACCGAGGAACGTGATCTGAAGTGTAGGGTGACTCACCCAACAAATGTAACAGTTAATAGGAAGGTATGAATCAGGTAAATCTTAGTTTTCTTCTACTCTGGCAGCAAGCTCTTCGTAAAGCTTACGGTTATCCGGACTGAGGTGCGTAGGTTCAATATTGAGGTGAGACAACAGATCGATCAGGGTGTTGATCCGGCCCTCGGTCTGGAGAAATTTATTCAGTACGATCACCCTTTTCTGCTCAAGTATGCAATAGCCGCTTTGAAAAGTACCCCGCTCATACCGCATGACGTAGCCTGCCTCTTCAATCAATTTCTCAATCTTGTTCAGGGTGGCAGGATTATACTTAATACTCATGTACGGCTTTTCACAAAGGTACTGAACCCCTGGCATCTCCCATTCGCCGTTCGCTAAACTTTTCTACATTCGGTTCATTAAATGTGCATATCATGGACACCATGATCAGACCGGGTGAACATCTTCGCGCATAGGCGGGGAACATTCATTTTGCAGCCACTGAAACCCCAGAGGAGTGGAACGGTTATATGGAAGGCGTGGTAAGGGCGGGTGAAAGGGTAGATAAAAACATTTTAGCTCTATCGAAGCGCCTGTTACGAATCAATAATTCAGATTACACTTATATTGCACACTTCCGCATGAAGAGATTTCTAAGCATATTCACCACGGTCGTCCTGCTGCTCACCGGCGCGTATTTTCTCTGGTCCGCGCTGGACAGAACGCCTCCGCCGGTAAATGTACAGTTGAACATCGACAGCACATTCGAATTGAATAAGGATTTGGGAAAAGGGAATGTGATCGGTATAAACGCTTTTATGGTTCCCGATGATTATGCAAGCAGGCAACATTTTTTCAGCAAGCTGGATGGTTATTTGAATGTGTGCAAACAGAAGAAATGGCTGAATGCAAAAACAGTGGTGATCTTTCCGGAATATATCGGAACATGGCTGGTTATTGAAGGGGAGAAAAGATCTGCCTTCAAGGCTCCGACCATTGATAAGGCACTAACTGGTTTTGTGCTTTCCAATTTCTTTTCTTACATAAGATCATGGTTTATGTCGCCCGACTCTGCGCAGGACAAAGTGAAACATGCTGTATTCGCCACCAAGGGTCAGCGCATGGCCTATATCTACACCAGGGTATTCAGTGAGTTGGCCAGGAAATATGGTATAACCATTATTGCGGGCTCAACGTTATTGCAAGATCCGGAAGTAAGGAGAAACAGGATCGTACCCCATAATGGTTCCCTCGAGAACATCACCGCCGTATTCAATCCCGATGGCAGCATCCAGGGTAAACTATCCCGAAAAGCATTTCCCATTGGCGATGAACTTCCGTTCATTAAGAAGTGTGCTCCTTCCGACCTTCCCGTCTATTCGCTTCCTATCGGAAAAACTTCTGTGATGATATGCGCGGATTCCTGGTACCCGGATTCTTACAAATCTGTTGAGCAGGACGGGCTGCAACTGATCGCAGTACCCTCTTTCACACAAACGGACCATTCCATGGGTACAAAATGGGTGGGTTATAGCGGTTTCGATGAGCCAGCCGATGTGGATACTACAGACATTGGCAAGATCACCCTTCGCGATGCCTGGTTGAAATACACCATGCCTTCCAGAATTGGATCGATCAATACGCCCTATGGGATGACCGTCTCTTTAAGGGGAAACTTGTGGGACCTGGGAACGGATGGCGAACTGATCGTATATGACCACGGAAAAGTTTTTTGCCCTGCCCCCATGCCGGGAGCATCTATGGTCTCTCTCTGGATCCGGTAAGAGCCCTGAAGTTCGTTTACCGTTTATCGCTGATCGTTCCCGATAGCCGCACTTCATCCACCTACACCTTGCTATTCATCCTGATCACGGGAATGATCATCTCTTCCAATGAAATGCCCCCATGCTGAAAAGTATTGCGGTAATAATTTACGTAGTGGTTATAATTATTGGGATAACACAAATACCCGTTTTCTTTGGCAAAAATGAAAGAAGAATTGACCGTTGGAGATGGTAGGCCTGCCTCTTTTGGATCCCGCACGGCAAATACATCGCGTTGTTCGTAATTCAGGTTGCGTCCGTGCTTATACCTCAGGTTACTGGTGGTTTGCTTGTCCCCGATCACTTTGCAGGGATGGTTCACCCTAACGCTGCCATGATCAGTAGAAAGGATAATATTGAATTTCTTGTCTGAGATCTTTTTCAAGGCCTGGTACAGGGGTGAATGGATAAACCAGCTTGCGGTGAGGCTTCGGTAACTCGCTTCATCGCTGGCAAGTTCTTTGAGTACTTCAAGCTCTGTTCGGGCGTGGCTAAGCATATCAACGAAATTGTACACGACGATGCTGATATCAAAGTTCAACAGGTTGTGGGCATTGTCTACCAGCTTCTGCGCCTCGAAGTTGTTGACGATCTTATTGTAAGAAAATTTTACGTCTTCCTTCTTTAGCCTTTTCAACTGACCACGAAAGAATTCTTCTTCATGCAAATTTTTACCGCCCTCTTCCTCATCATTTTTCCAGAGCGAATGATACTGCTTTTCAATATCCGCGGGTAGTAATCCGGCGAAAACTGCATTACGGCAGTATTGGGTTGCCGTTGGCAGGATACTGTAAAATGTATCTTCTTCCTGAATCCTGAAATGTTCCGAAAATACCGGCTGAATGGCCTTCCACTGGTCGTACCGAAGATTATCGATAAGCAGCCAGATCGTAGGCACCCCTTTTTCGAGGTGTGGCAGGATCTTTAACTGGAACAGGTTATGGCTCATGATGGGAGCACCGGTAGACTTGGCGCTTACCCAATGCAGGTAGTTCTTGCTGACAAATTTGAAGAACTCTGTGTTAGCCTCATTCTTCTGGCTTTGCAGCACTTCCTGCAATTCAGGGCTGTCACTTTTCATCATCTCCAGCTCCCAATACACCAGCTTCTTGTAGATCTCCATCCACTGATTGTAGTTCGGATTATCGTTCAGGGCCATGAACAGTTCCCTGAATTGTTGCTGGTAGGCGGTCATCGTTTTCTCGGCTACCAGTCTTTTGTTATCTATGATCTTTTTGAGGCTTAGCAACACCTGGTTGGGATTGACTGGCTTTATGAGATAGTCGCTGATCTGGGAACCAATAGCTTCATCCATGAGGTTTTCCGTCTCATTTTTGGTGATCATGACAATAGGCAGTTGCCCGTTCACCTCCTTGATCCGGCTCAAGGTTTCGATCCCTGTTATTCCTGGCATGGTTTCATCGAGCAGGACCACGTCTACCACGTTCCCACCCTTAACATAATCGATCGCATCATATCCATTGGTGAGGGTGACTACATCATAGCCTTTACTTTCCAGAAACTTCTTCTGCGACTGCAGGCTTTCGATTTCGTCATCTACCCAAAGGATCTTTGCTAATGCCATAAAGAGTGTTTATTATTACGATGCGGCTAAAGTTAGGTTATACGTTTACGCTATCTACCTTTGCTGCTGTTCGATTCCAAATTTAACAATTCATGCATGCAGTTCCGCAAAATCATTAATGATCCGGTTTATGGATTCATTACCATAGATGATCCCCTGATATTCGAGATCATTTCGCATCCTTATTACCAAAGACTCCGCAGGATCAAGCAAATGGCATTGGCCTATATGGTATATCCCGGCGCGGTACATACGAGGTTGCACCACTCCCTTGGCGCCTATCACCTGATGACACTGGCCCTGGCAGAACTCAGCAGCAAAGGGATCGATATCACAGAAGAAGAGAAAACTTCTGCTAAGATCGCGATACTGTTGCACGACATAGGACACGGCCCTTTCTCCCATGCGCTGGAACATGTGCTGATCGAGCATATGCATCATGAGGAACTTTCTTTAATGCTGATGAAAAAGCTGGATAAGGAATTCAACGGCGCACTTAACATGGCCATTGATATTTTTACTCACCGGTACCCAAAGAAATTCCTCCATCAGCTGGTCAGTGGTCAGCTTGACGTGGACAGGATGGACTATCTGACCAGGGATAGCTTTTTTACCGGAGTGAGTGAAGGGGTGATCGGGTACGACAGGATCATTAAGATGCTAACGGTGCACGAGGGAGAATTGATGGTTGAAGAAAAAGCCATCTACTCCATAGAAAAGTTTTTGGTCGCAAGGCGATTGATGTACTGGCAGGTTTACCTTCATAAAACGGTATTGAGCGCTGAAATGATGTTGGTGAGGATCCTCGAACGTGTAAAAGAACTCTGGCAGCGCGGCGACCGGTCTGTGCTCACAAATGGCCCGCTGACCATGTTCCTTACAGGCTCAGTGTCTGGAAATATGGAAGAAAATATGGAGCTGTTCACTTTGCTTGATGACACGGATGTTGTTGCTTCGCTGAAACACTGGAGTGGCAATGAGGATACACTGCTGGCGTTTCTATGCAGGTCTGTATTGAACCGTAAACTGCTTAAGGTCAAATTACAGGCCGAGCCCATTTCGGAGGAATTGCTGCAGGAAAAGAAGCGGATATCTGCTGAAAAAGCGGGGGTGAATGGTAATGATTCCGGTTACCTGGCTTTTACCGGCGAAGCAGTAAACAGGCTGTACAATCCGTATGATGAACATATAAACATCCTGTTCAAAGACGGCTCGGTCAGGAATATCTCGGAAGTGGACAACGCCCTGATCCATGAAAATCTCTCCCGGCCAGTTAAAAAATTTTACATTTGCTATGTCGGTTGAAGGAAAACAAGCTTAAGAACAAAACTTATGCAATTCACTGCTGCTCAAATTGCTGCGATTATAAAAGGTTCCATTGAGGGGGATCCGGGTGTTCAGGTAGGCTCATTTGGAAAGATAGAAGAAGCCCGGCAAGGCCAGCTGGCTTTCCTGGCAAATCCCAAATACGAAGATTTTTTATACACCACTTCTGCCTCCATCATTATCATCAATGATGGCCTTGTGCTCAAACAGCCATTGTCTGCAACCCTTATCCGGGTTCCTGATGCCTACAGTTCTTTTGCACAACTTCTAAGTACTTATCAGGAACTGGTTTCAAAACAGTTGAACGGCATCCAGCAACCGTCCCATATCGCGGCAACTGCCACGATGGGAGAAAGTGTGTTTGTAGGCGCTTTTAGTTATATCGGTGAGAAAGTGGAGGTGGGTAACAATGTCAAGATACATCCCCAGGTTTATATTGGAAACGATGTCAGGATCGGCGACAATACCGTCCTGCATCCGGGTGTAAGGATCTACCAGGGCTGCCGGATCGGCGCGGGAGTTACCATTCATGCCGGAACCGTGATTGGCAGTGACGGATTTGGATTCGCGCCCCAGAGCGACGGCACCTACAAGAAAGTACCCCAGATCGGGAATGTGATCATTGAAGATAACGTTGAAATAGGATCAAATTGTTCGATAGACAGGGCAACCATCGGTTCTACCATCATACATGCGGGTGCAAAACTTGATAACCTGATACAGATCGCCCATAACGTGGAAATCGGCAATTACACGGTGATCGCCGCGCAGTCTGGCGTGAGTGGGAGCACCAAGGTTGGCAAGAACGTCATGATCGGAGGTCAGGTAGGTATTGTGGGTCATATTACCATTGCTGATGGCTCTAAAATCAATGGTCAGAGTGGTGTTACGAAGTCGATCAAATTCCCTCTGGCAGTCACCGGAAGTCCGGCGTTCAACTATGTGGATGCCCTTAGGGCACAAGCCGTTTCGAGAAATCTCCCCGATCTTGAAAAGCGCATCAAGGAACTAGAAAAGCAGATCCAGCAACTTATCGTGGAAAAAGCGCTTTAACCAATTGGCGAATTAGCGGATTGGCGAATTCTTCAGTTCAGACAATCCGACAATTCGTAAATCCGCCGATCCGCCAATTCGTTTATCTTTGCGACCACAACTAGAATGAATGGACGCCAATTTCAACGCGGATAAACAACACACATTAAAATCGGAAGTCAGCATTTCAGGCACCGGGTTGCACACAGGTATCATGGTGGATATGTCCTTAAAGCCTGCCAATCCCGGATTCGGGATTCAATTTCAACGAATTGACCTGCCCGGTCAACCCGTGATCAAGGCTGACTGCGACCTGGTGACCGACACCTCCAGAGGAACCACCCTTGAAATTGAAGGCGCAAAAGTGAGCACCGTTGAACATATCCTGGCCGCCCTGGTGGGTATGGGCGTGGATAATTGCCTGGTGGAACTCAACGGACCTGAGATCCCCATCATGGATGGCAGCTCTCACCCATTTATCGAGATTATCGACGAAACTGGTGTTGTAGAGCAGGAAGCTGCTAAGGACTGGTACACCATCGATACCAATATCACGTACTATAACGATGAAAAAAGGGTTGAACTCGTAGCCATGCCCGCCATGGATTATAAGATAACCACGTTGATCGACTTCAATAGCCCGGTACTGGGCACCCAACATGCGGTTCTCAAAACCATGAGAGATTTCAGAACAGAAATCGCGCCATGCCGCACCTTCTGCTTTCTTCATGAGCTCGAAATGCTGATGGACAACAACTTGATCAAAGGCGGCGATATCAACAATGCGATTGTGGTCGTGGACCGCGCGATAACCAAGGAGGAAATGGACCGGTTGGCTAAGGTTTTCAGAAAAGATACGATTGAGGTAAAAAGCGAAGGGTACCTGAATAACCTGGAGCTTAGGTTCCCCAACGAGCCAGCCAGACATAAACTTTTAGACGTGGTGGGCGACCTGGCCTTGATCGGGTACCCCATCAAGGCCCATATCATCGCGAACAGGCCCGGGCACTACTCTAATGTGGAGTTTGCAAAGAAAGTAAAGCAGTATATAAAGAAGAATAAGCATCTGAAGAATATACCGGTTTACGATCCCAACAGGCCGCCGGTATTCACCACACAGCAGATTGAAAAGAAGCTGCCCCACAGATACCCCTTCCTGCTCGTTGATAAAGTGATCGAACTAACGGATACATATATTGTCGGCATCAAGAATGTTACCTTCAATGAACCCTTTTTCGTTGGGCATTTTCCCGGAAACCCTGTAATGCCTGGTGTTCTGCAAGTTGAAGCGCTGGCCCAAACCGGAGGTATCCTGGCCATTAACGCCCTCCCTCCCGGGGAATATGACACTTATTTTGTTAAGATCGATAATTGTAAATTCAAGCACAAGGTTAGTCCAGGCGACACGATGATCCTGAAAATGGAACTCTTGGGGCCGATTCGGAGGGGACTGTGCGAAATGCACGGAACAGTTTATGTGGGCAATAAGATCACCACGGAAGCCATATTAATGGCTCAATTGGTCAAAAGGGAAAGCGATACTAGCAAATAGCCGGTAATTTGTTAATTTCATCAAGGAGCAAAAAAGAACAGTCATCCTGTTACCAACAACACAACATGATCCATCCGCATACTTACATTCATCCGAATGCCAAACTGGCCGCCAATGTTAAAATTGATCCATTCTCTGTAATTCATCAAAATGTTGAGATCGGTGAAGGAACCTGGATTGGGAGTAATGTGACCATCATGGAGGGCGCCAAAATCGGCAGCAATTGTAAGATATTCCCTGGGGCTGTGATATCAGCCAGCCCACAGGATTTGAAATTCGAGGGTGAAGAGACCACTGTGGAAATAGGTAACAATACTACAGTGAGGGAGTTTGTGACCATTCACAGGGCAACAAAAGACAGATGGAAGACCGTTGTAGGGAATAACTGCCTGATCATGGCATACAGCCACATTGCGCACGACTGCATCATTGGCAACAATTGCATCATGAGCAACAACACGCAAATGGCGGGGCATGTCAGCATGGACGATTTCGCCATCCTTGCAGGTATGTGCGCTGTACACCAGTTTGTAAAAATTGGAAAATACGCATTTGTCGCGGGAGGTTCGCTGGTGAGTAAGGATGTTCCCCCATACATCAAGGCCGGAAGAACCCCTTTGAGCTATGCAGGCGTGAATTCCGTGGGCTTAAAACGTAAAGGATACAACGTAGAAAAGATCAATCACATTCTCGATATCTACAGATTCATCTACAACAAGGGTTTGAACACTACCCAGGCGGTCAGATACATCGAAGAAGAGTTTCCTGCGACAGACGAACGTGACGAAATCACCACATTCATTCGTGAAAGCGGAAGGGGTATCATAAAACGCTTCACCAAAAATAACCTCGATGAGGATCTTGCTGACTGATGCCGGCAAACGCTTTAATCGTGAATGGATATTCCGACATATAGACCAGGTTTTTGAGACCGGCGAAACGTACGCCATCACAGGACCCAACGGATCAGGAAAATCAACGCTGTTGCAGGTTATCGCGGGAGCCACTGCATTAAGTGAAGGCAAATTAGCCTTATCAGGCCTCACTCCCATTGAGGATGAAGACCATTTTAGGGAAGTCTCCATGGCAGCGCCTTATCTTGAGTTGATAGAGGAAATGACCGGCATGGAATTCCTAAGCTTCCATCGTCATTTCAAACCTTTCCTAAAGGACTTTCAGCCTGCGGACATCCTCCATGCAGTGCAGCTTGAACATGCGGGAAACAAACAGATCCGGTATTACAGCAGTGGAATGAAACAGAGGCTGAAACTGGCGCAATGCATACTAAGTGATAGCTCTTTTATATTGCTCGATGAACCCTGTACGAACCTGGATGAAACAGGGATCACCCTTTACCATAACCTGATCAGCGAATTCACGGGTTCAAGGTGTGTGATCGTCAGCAGCAATGATAAAGTTGAATATCAGTTCTGCAGAAAAGTGGTTGAGATCACAAAGTATAAATGGAATGTGGGAAGGGGGATGTGATGAATGTGATGAATGTGGAGAATGTGATGAATGTGGAGAATGAATGTGAGAATGTGATGAATGTGAGAACATAGGGAACTCTAGCGCTGGGATGCAATGAGCAGATTGAGGTCAGTGTATTTTAAATTAAACCGCTGGCTCAGGTGTACATTGGTCAGCGCCCCTTTGAAAAGATAAATACCATTACGGATATTGAATTTATGCCAGATCAGGTTCTCCAGCCCACCCTCATCGCTGATCTCAATAAGCAGCGGCATCAATACATTACTCACGGCCTGGGAAGCAGTTCGGGCAAAGCCAGAGGGAATATTGGGCACACAGTAATGGATCACATCGTATTTTGTGAACACCGGTTTTTCGTGGGAGGTCAGTTCAGAGGTTTCAAAGCATCCGCCCCGGTCGATGCTAACGTCAACCACCACACTTCCGGGTCTCATCTGCGCAACCATATCTTCCGTAACCACAATGGGCGTCCTGCCGCCCGCAGATGAAAGCGCTCCAACGGCAACATCACAGGTTTTTAATTGCTTGGAGAGGATCTTGGGTTCCAGCACGGAAGTCCATAAACGCGTTCCTATGTTATTCTGAAGCCTTTTAAGCTTATAAATATTGTTATCGAAGATCTTTACACTCCCACCTACTGCCAGTGCTGTTCGGGCAGCATACTCGCCCACGATGCCAGCTCCGATGATAATGACCTTGGTTGGAGGGATACCTGAGATGCCGCCGAGAAGTACGCCTTTCCCCTTATTGAAACTGGAAAGGTACTGGCCTGCGATCAGCATTACGGCACTTCCGGCGATCTCACTCATACTTCGTACGATAGGGTTATGCCCTGAATCGTCTTTCATATTCTCGAATGAAAGCGCCGTGATCCTTTTCTCCATCATTTTCTCAAGGATATGCGTTTTCATCACCGGCAGGTGAATGGGCGAGATCAGGATCTGGTTGGGCTTCAAAAATTCAAGTTCGAGATCGCTGACGGGGGCCGACTTAATAATGATCCCGCATTCATAGACTTGTTTTTTATCATAAACGATGCTGGCGCCTGCTTCACTGTAATCCTTGTCTGAATAATGTGCGCCTTCCCCTGCGTTATGTTCCACTACCACCCGGTGACCGTTGCTCGCCAGCACCCCAACCGCATCCGGTGTAAGCGCGATGCGATTCTCCTGGAAATCGGTCTCCTTGGGCATTCCAATGAATAATGGAAGTCCTTGGGGCTTTACATCCAGTGTTTCTTCCAGGGTTTCATAGCTGAAGGAGGCGCTTACTATCGGTTTACCGCTTGACATGCATGGTAGATTAGGACGAAAATTACAAAATTAAACGAACCGACTAAAGAAGTTTAATCGTCCTGCTTTGATCTTCATTGACCTGCAGTTCTGCTTCCACGGTTTTTGATGGAAAGATGCCGGGCGCTTTATCCGGCCACTCCACAAAACAGGAAAACCCGGAAAACAATATGTCTTCGATCCCCGCTTGCACGGCCTCTTCCTCATCTTTTATTCGGTATAGGTCAATATGATAGATCTTCTCCCCCGCCGGATCAAGGTATTCATTCACCAGAGAAAAGGTAGGGCTGCTAACAGGATCGCGCACTCCTTTTACATCACAGAGTGCATGGACAAAGCTGGTTTTCCCGGCGCCCATAGGGCCATGGATAGCCACTACTGCATGTTCTCCCACCTCTCTCCAGAACCATTTCGCGGCTTCGTGGATCGTGCCCAGCGTGAATGCATAAAACCTGCCCATATTGGTGTAAAATACACGAGAATCCGCTAAATCAACAAGGTTTCAAATCGAATTTAGCCGGCAGTTATGACTAAATTTGCAGGATGGAAACGGTTCAGTGGAAGGTGGAAGGGATGACTTGTACAAATTGCGCACTCACGATCAGGAAGTACCTGGAGAACCAGGGCCAACAGAACGTGAAAGTGAATCCTATGGACGGTGATGTGAGTTTTGAACTGGTTGAAAATACGGTGCCGGAAAAACTCATCAAAGGGATACAAGGTCTGGGCTATGGAGTAAAACTGGACAACCCGGATGGTACAAGGCGCTCACAGCCATTTCTCCACAATCACCTTCGAAGGTTCATGTTCTGCCTCCCTTTCACGTTGGTACTGGTGATGCATATGTTTGACAAATGGTTCCATTTGCATTGGCTGATGAACCCCTGGATACAGCTTGCCTTTTGTTTACCTGTTTATTTTGTAGGCATGTCATTTTTTGGCCGTAGCGCTGTAAAAAGCCTGCGCAATGGCATTCCCAACATGAATGTGCTGATTGCGCTCGGCGCCACAGCCGCGTTCATCTATAGCCTCATTGGTACGATGATGGGCTGGGGAAACGATTATCTTTTTTATGAAACGGCTGCAACCATCATTACACTGGTTTTCCTGGGGAACTACCTGGAAGAGGCCTCGGTGGAATCTACCCAGAAAGCCCTCAAAAATCTGGCTAAATCACAAAAAGTAATAGCCAATATGATCGCCTTCGACGAGAATCACCAGGAAGTCATCTTTCCAATGGAAAATACCCAACTCAAAACAGGCGATCTGGTATTGGTCAGAACAGGAGAACAGGTTCCGATGGATGCAAAAATATTATCCGGTGAAGCCGAAGTGAGCGAGGCCCTGATCACAGGGGAAAGTACGCCCGTGCATAAGGTGGCAAAAGATAAACTGATCGGCGGAAGCATTGTGGAAAGCGGAGTGGTCAGGGCCCAGATAACAGCCACAGGGGAAGATACTGTACTTGCCCATATCCTTAGACTGGTAAAACAGGCGCAGGGAGAAAAGCCACCGGTGCAGAAAATGGCAGACCGGATATCAGCGATCTTTGTTCCCGTTGTCATATCCATTGCGCTGGTAACCCTGGCTGCCAACTGGATCGTACTGGGCGATTTTACTCCTGCGCTCATGAGAAGTATCGCCGTATTGGTGATCGCGTGTCCATGTGCCATGGGGCTTGCCACACCCGCTGCTATTGCAGTTGGGCTGGGCAGAGGAGCCAGAAGCGGAATATTATTCAGAAATGCAACAAGCCTCGAAAATTTCAAGGATATCCAACAGGTAGTCTTCGATAAAACCGGAACCCTCACTACCGGCAAGTTTACCATCTCCGGATACAAAATCTTGAATTCTTCCATCGATGACGAAACCTTTAAAAGGATCGTCTACTCACTGGAAAAAAACTCCAATCACCCCATCGCCCGCGCCATCACCAACAATTGGAAAACCAAACAGGATATTCGCTGGCAAAAGATCGAGGAACTAAAAGGCCTTGGGATGAAGGGCACCGATCGTGACGGGAAAATCTATATGGCCGTTTCCTATGCCGGCGCAGCTCACCTTACCGACGCCATGCATCACAACGTGTATGTACTGGTGGATGGCACCCTGGGCGGAGTGATAGATATGGCCGACGAAATAAGGCCTGAAGCCGCGCAAGTAGTTGCTTATCTCAAAAAGAAAGGCATCAGAACGGTCCTTCTCACTGGTGACAGGTACAACAGGTCAAAAGCTCTGGCAGATCATTTGAAGATCGATGAAGTGATAGCGGAACAATCACCTGCACAAAAATTGGAGAAGATCGCTGAATTAAATGGCGCAACGCCAACTGCAATGGTGGGCGACGGCATCAATGACGCCCCCGCGCTGGCGAAAGCTACCATAGGCATTTCCATGAGCGACGCCACCCAGATCGCAATGCAATCCTCCCAGGTGGTGTTGATGAACCATGGGCTGACTAACCTGCCAACCGCACTAGGTTTGGGCAAACACACTTATCTCACCATCAAACAAAACCTGTTCTGGGCTTTTTTCTATAACATCGTTGCTATCCCTGTAGCTGCCTTCGGCTTCCTTGTGCCGGGATTCGCAGCGTTGGTCATGGGATTAAGCGATGTGGTACTCGCCGTTAATTCTGTAAGGCTGTTTGTCAAAAAGGTAGATTAATTTCAATGGTGACCAGTCAGCCAAAAGAGATCCTGAAAAAATACTGGGGTTATGATTCCTTCCGGCCTTTGCAGGAGGACATTGTATTATCGCTCCTCGAAAAAAATGATACCCTTGCGCTACTTCCAACAGGTGGAGGGAAATCTGTCTGCTTCCAGGTGCCTGCGATGGCATTAGATGGCATTTGCCTGGTGGTTTCGCCCCTCATCGCGCTCATGAAGGACCAGGTTGAAAACCTTAAGAGAAGAAACATCCCCGCGCTATGCCTTTTTACAGGTATGCCTTACCGTGAAATCGTGCATACGCTGAGGGAAGCTGCTTTTGGTGAATACAAATTTCTCTACTGTTCTCCTGAAAGATTGCAATCCTCATTATTTCTGGAATATCTTCCTGCCATGCCAGTCAGTTTCATCGCCATTGATGAAGCGCATTGCATTTCGCAGTGGGGCTATGATTTCCGGCCCTCTTATCTGAACATTTCAAAGCTCAGGGATTTAAAACCCGGTCTCCCCTTTCTTGCGTTAACGGCTTCTGCCACACCCGAGGTGAGGGCAGATATCATGAAACAGCTGGGATTCAAGAACGGAAAAATATTTGCGGGAAGTTTTGCCCGGCCCAATCTCGCGTATCATGTGATGCACACGGATTCGAGGATACACACACTGGTGAAAATGATCAAGCGGTCCGTAGGCTCTGCCATCGTCTATTGCAAAAGCAGGAAAAGAACGCAGGAGATCGCTGAACTGCTGAGGCTGGAAAAGGTGAATGCAGACTTCTACCATGCAGGCCTTCCCCAGGAAACAAGAAATGAACGACAGGAAGCATGGATCAGCGGGCTTACGCGTGTTATTGTCTGCACCAATGCATTTGGTATGGGCATAGACAAGCCCGATGTGAGGGTGGTGATTCACCTGGATTGTCCCGATTCCCTCGAACACTACTACCAGGAGGCGGGCAGAGCAGGCAGGGATGGTCAATCTTCTTTTGCTCTATTACTGTCAGATAAAGCGACGCTGGAGGAATTGAAAGCCCTTCCCGAAACCAGGTACCCCACCATGGTGCAGATCAGGAAGGTCTACCAGGCACTGGGCGACTACCTGCAGATAGCGGCAGGCACGGGAGAAGAACGTTCTTATGATTTTGACCTGCCTGAATTTGCAAAGAGGTTTTCACTGAAGGTCTTCGAAACGATGTATTCCCTGCAGGCACTGGAACAGGAGAATATAATCAGCATGACAGAGCAAATGTTCCTCCCGTCACTGGTACAATATACTACCGACAGGGAAACGATAGAATTCACGGAATCGAGATACCCCGAGCATGAGCCATTGATGAAGTGTTTACTAAGAACCTACGGAGGGATCTGGGATCAACCCACTGGAATTTCCGAAAAACACCTTGCCAAGATCCTGAGAAAACCGGAAATTGCTATTCGTACCTCACTAATCTTCCTTTCTGATAAGGGAATCTTAAGGTATGAGCCCAGAAAGGAATCCCCGCAGGTCAGGTTTCTGCAGAACAGGGTAAAAACGGATGACCTGTATATTCATCATGAAAGATACTTATCCAGGAAACAAGCTTTTTCAAAACGCTTACTGGCCATGGCAGGCTACCTTGATGACAAAGGCACATGCAGAACACAATTGATCTGCTCCTATTTCGGCGATGTGGATGTAAAAGAATGTGGTATTTGTGATCATTGCGCCCAAAAGAAAAAATCGGGCATTTCAAAAAACGAATTTGATCTGGTGATCTCTAAGATCACAGAGCAGTTAAAAGCAGGACCACAGTATCCGCATGAGCTACTGGCCACCCTGCCCGAAACAAGCCAGGACCCGCAGAACATTATTCGATTCATGATCGAGGAAGGGAAAATGGTAATGAACAACGAAGGGAAGTTAGGCATGCCCTAAAAAAAAGGCCCGGATAGACATCCAGCCCGTTTTAAAATCCAATATCCTATGAAAAACCGTTGTAAATATATAGGAGATTACCATACTCACTATACCATTTATGTGGTATTCTCTGTTCCAATTTTCTATTAACAACGCAATACGCTGATAATTAGATGATAGTATCCGAATAAAATTTTCTATTTAACGATCATAGCTGCATGATATCTTCCTAAAATCCTAAAACAAGCTTTTTCTTCTGCTACGCCCGCCAAGTCCGAGTGCACCAAGCAGGCTTCTCGTAAGTATATTGGCGGCCGTTCGTGTCGCTTGTTTCACTGCTGTGTTATCAAAAATTGACTCCTCTTTTTTTGCCTTTCCTTCCGTTTTAGGCAGAGGCTTGTTTTCTTCTTCCCGCGAAGCAGCTTCCTGCAGTTTTCTGTTCAAAATCTCAAAGGCACTATCAGAATCAAGTGCCTGATTATACTTCTTTACCAGTGGTGAGGCCTTCTCCAAGGCAGACAATTCGTTTCCTGTCAGCACATCCATTCTCGAACGGGGTGGAACAAGCATGGTATGTACCAACGGGGTGGGAATTCCCTTTTCGTTCAACACAGTAACAAATGCCTCCCCTGTTCCCAATTGTGTGATCAGTTCATCCACATCATAGAATGGCGTTTCAGGATAATTCTGCGCAGCCTGTTTGATCGTTTTTCTGTCGGCCGCAGTAAAGGCCCTCAGGGCATGCTGCACTTTCAAGCCCAACTGGCTAAGGATCGGAGCAGGGATATCTTGCGGGTTTTGCGTAATGAAGAAAATACCTACACCTTTTGAACGGATCAGTTTGATCACGGTCTCGATCTGCTTCAGGAGCACATCACTCGCCTCCTGAAACACCAGGTGAGCCTCGTCAATGAACATCACCAGTTTCGGCTTATCGATATCGCCTTCCTCCGGCATGGTTGCATACAATTCGGCCAGCAGGCTCAACATGAAAGTGGAGAACAATTTGGGCCTGCTTTGCATATCAGTAACCCGCATCACATTCACCATACCCCGGCCATCGTCGGAAATCCTCATCAGGTCTTCAATATCAAACGAAGGCTCTCCGAAGAAAATATCCGCGCCTTGCTGCTGGAGCTCGATCACCTTCCTTAAGATGGTTCCCGTACTGGAGGTTGATATCTTACCATATAAAGCTTCCACTTCCTTCTTGCCTTCGTTGCTGATATACTGAAGTACCTTCACAAAATCTTTCAGGTCCAACAACGGCATCTCGTTATCATCGCAGTACTTGAATATCATCGATACCACGCCTGCCTGGGTATCATTCAAACCCAGGATGCGGGAAAGAAGGATCGGACCGAACTCAATGACCGTGCTCCTCATCCTGGCACCCTTCTCATCACTGATCGACAATAACTCAACGGGATAAGCAGACGGCTGATACTCTAAACCCATTTTGCTGACGCGCTGGCTGATCTTTTCATTGATTTCTCCACTTGCGGCAATACCCGATAAGTCTCCCTTCACGTCCATCAGCAACACGGGCACGCTGGCATCGCTCAGACCCTCGGCGAGCACCTGGAGGGTTTTCGTTTTTCCGGTTCCGGTTGCACCGGCAATCAAACCGTGGCGATTCATGGTTTGAAGCGGAAGTTTGACGGTGGTGCCTTCCACCGGCTGGTTATCCAGCATCGCTATACCCAGGCTGAAAGCCTCTCCCTTAAAGGTATATCCACTGTCTATCAATGCTTTAAATGATACCTGATCTGCCATATCCCTGCTATTTGACGGTAATTTACTTAAACTGCGTCAGACGGGGGGCAGGAGGAAGAGCAAAAAATAAAACGAAAATAATTACTGTTTATCAATAAATATTTATAGAATTGCAATCCAAACACTCCTGTATGAACAGAATTTTGCAAATCATCCTCGGGCTTATATTTCTCCAGCATGTAGTCGCCCTGCTGATGACCCTGACTTTCCTTCCGGCCAGGGTCTTCAATGTCTCTAAAGAGATGTCGAAAGAAACCAGCTACCCCAAGGGGCAGATGAAATTCAATTCTACCATGTCATTAGGGCCATTAAGGCTATCGCGGTCAATGGAGTACGATACGGTAGCCCAAAAAGGAGTGGATAACCTGTACGCCGGGCTTCCCCACCTTACTACAATGATGAGTGTAAATGGAATGCCCTACATCATAACTGCTGGCGGAGAAGCCGTTCCGGCTCGTTATAGTAATAGTAAAAAAAGCAGCGTGCTCGAGGTTCCCATTTCTAAAAGCAGATACCGGCTTATTTTAACCCTTTCACTTGTATTGATCCTCATTTACCTCCTGATTCTGCTATATATGATGATTGAATTATTCCGGTTCTCAAAGCAGGCAGGGCGACAGGATTTTTTCAACTCAGCCAACCAAAGGAGATTACGAATTTTCGGAACTTTCATGTTGCTATCAGCGGTGTTCAGCTACGCAGCAGATACTTCGGGAGCCTGGTTGCTACAACAACTCACAGGAACAGGGGGATACAAATATGACAGTCAAACCGGGGATAGTGGAACTTTTCCTATCGCGCTGGTTGCAGGCTTGTTCATGTTCATCATGGCCAATGCCTTCGGTAAGGGCCAGCATTTACAAAAAGAGCAAGACTTAACTATCTGATATGCCGATTGTAGTGAACCTTGATGTCATGATGGCCAGAAGAAAGATATCACTGACCGAATTAAGCGAGAAAATTGGAATCACCATGGCGAATCTCAGCATTCTGAAAAGCGGCAAAGCTAAAGCCATCAGGTTCTCCACCCTTGAAGATATCTGCCGGAATCTGGACTGCCAGCCCGCTGACATATTGGAATACATGACAGAAGATGATTATAAGAAGCTGATGCGCCGGCCATAGAGCAAACGGCATATGGTTATTAACATAACTTTATTGACGTTGTTTTTATATCCCTGAAAGGAATATATTTATTTGTACAAAATAACTACCCCAGCATGGCAGCAGAAACAGGCAAACACAAGATCCTTTTATGTGAAGATGATCCCAATCTGGGAATGGTATTGAAAAACTACCTTGAGTTGAACGACTACGATGTTATTCTCGAAAGAGATGGCCGGCTTGGCTTGGCCGCTTTCCAACGCGAAAAATTTGACCTATGCCTGCTGGACGTTATGATGCCGCATGTTGACGGGTTTACCCTCGCTGAGGACATTCGCGATATCAATCCGGATGTTCCCCTGTTCTTCCTTTCCGCAAAAACGATGAAAGAGGACATCATCCAGGGCTACAAACTCGGCGCAGACGATTATATCACCAAGCCTTTCGACAGTGAAGTGCTGCTTTTGAAGATCAAGGCCATCCTGAAACGGAATGAAGAGCTGA
Organism: Chitinophagaceae bacterium; assembly: GCA_040404005.1. Lineage (GTDB taxonomy): Bacteria > Bacteroidota > Bacteroidia > Chitinophagales > Chitinophagaceae > Pollutibacter. The sequence goes on along the minus strand of JBBAJO010000003.1, from coordinate 98,804 downwards.
ATAAAGAATCGGCAAATATCGAATTCGATCTCGGCCAGTATCATTTCAATCCCAAGTTGAGGGAACTCTCTGTAGGTGGGAAAATACAAACGCTGTCGCCCAAAGAGAATGAACTTCTGAAAATGCTTGCAGAATACAAGAACGACCTGCTGCCCCGGGAGATCGCTTTGAAAAAGATCTGGGGAAGCGATACCTATTTCAATGGAAGAAGTATGGACGTTTACATTGCCAAGCTCAGGAAATACCTTAGGGAAGACAATAGCATTGAGATCGTAAACATCCACGGCAACGGATTCAGACTCGTTACCAACAGTTAGGTCAGGCGTTCAGATTCTTAAGCGGTATGTTGAAGATCACGGTGGTGCCCGCCCCGTTAAGGATTTCCATATTTCCCCTCATGGACTGGATTCTTTTGCGCATATTGTTCAGGCCATTACCCTTGGTAATATGTTCCTGCGCAATGCCTTTACCATTATCTGAAATGTTGATATGAAGGGCGTTATTTACGTCAAAATTGATAACGACGTTAGTGGCATGGGCATGCTTGGCAATGTTATTCAGTGATTCCTTAACGAGTAAGAAAACAGAACGACGATTCTTGCCATTGACGGTAACATCAGGGATGTTCTCCGGCGTTTCAAAATTACAGTGGATATTCAAATCATCCAGGTAAGAAACAGCATACTGCCGCGTATAGGCGATAAGGCTTTGCAGGTTATCGTTGTTAATATTCAGGGCCCACACGATCTCATTCATTTTTTGAATCAGTTCGTTGGAAGATGCCGAAATCTTCTCCAGGTACTTTGAAGCAGGATGCCGGGTATCTTGCTCGAGGCTCATTTCACTAAGCAACCTGATAGCCGTAAGTCCACCGCCTATATCGTCGTGCAGTTCTGCGGAAATACGTGACCGCTCCTGCTCCACCGCCTGTTGCTTCAGGAACTCCGCGCGCTGCCTTTCCAGTCTTCGCTTAATGATCTGCCTTACCACCTGGTACAAGATCATCAGCACAAATAAACACACAAGTATCCGGAATCCGATCGTTTTCCAGAACGGTGGTAATACGGTGAACGACATGGTCCAGACGGGTGAACTCTCAGAACCTGAATAGTTCTTCATCCTGATATCTATGGTATAAACACCGGGTTCAAATTTAACCAATGGCAACAATCCCCCTGTTTCACCTTTCAGCCATTCCTCGCCCTGCTCCCGGATCTTATACGTCAACTCAGGTTTAGACACGCCGTAAAAAGTCATCGGACTAAACTCAAGAAACATATCTTCCCCAAATTTTGCAACGATCTTTTGATCTCTGTTGATCACAGCCGAAGCAGAATCGCCAAGGTAGGTTCCATTCTTTCTGATCCTCGTCAGGTATACGCCGGGCAGAAGTACATTCTTCGTAAGGGCGGAAGGAAAGAAAGAGATCAGTCCTGCCACCGTTCCCATAAAGATCTCGCCCCGCTGGCTTCTTTGCGCAGAAAGCATATTGAACTCTTCACTCGGCATCCCATCATTCTTTTCAAAATTCCTGAAAACACGGGTCATGGTATTGAGCCTTGCCAATCCTTTATTGGTACCCAGCCATAGCACGCTGTCATTCTCCGCAGTTATGGTGTAAATAGCATCATCGCACAATCCATCCTGGGTAGTCAGGTAACTAATCTCCTTCGTTTTCTTATCCATCACATTAATGCCACCCCCGAATGTTCCGATCCATATCTTCTTGCCGTCGTCATACATGTCGTATACGTAGCGGTTCGACAAGCTCTTGCTATGTCCGTCGGCATAAAAATTCTCGAAATATTCCGCCCCTTTATACAGGATAGACAACCCATTGTCGTGGCAAACAAAAACATTCATATCCCGGTCGAACCCGATCTTGTTTACTACGTCATTCCCCAGGCTCTGCTTGTTGTTCTCTTCCGGCCGGTACCATTTTTTTTTCTTGCTTTTGACATCATACCGGATCAGTCCCTCACCGGTGGTACCAAACCAGTATGTATTGCTGTCTTTCAGGTAGTTCCTCAGGGAAAGGCGCCGAAGGTCAGGGTCTGGAACAGAAGGTGGCCTTCTCAGCACAAACGATTCTCCAGATCTCACCAATTCAAAAAGCCCATGGTCCGTGGTCACCCACCAGGTGTTCACGCTTTCTCGTTGAACATTGCGGTAGCGCACCGGCATATTGCTGAGCTCATGTTGCTCAACGATGGGAAGATATTTACTAAGCACCCTGTCGTAAGCGATCACACCCCCGGATGTTGCCAGAACAATTAAATTTTCCTCCACAGTGATTCCGTAGATCGTTGAGCCCCTGATGCGGTCCGACAAATAACTTAACCCCGAATAAATATTAAACCGCTGGGCTGCTTCATGAAAACTTTGCAGGCCATTTTCACCCCCCACCCACATTCCACCGTTGTTATCGAAATACAGATCGATCAGACGGTTGCTTAGCAATCCCCTCGACGAAGTGAAATCCTCTTTAAGCATATCTAAAAATCCTGTAGAGGGAAAATAAATGCCTAATCCGCTTGTTCTATTCCCGATCCAAAGATTACCATGTCCGTCGAACTCAATATCCTTTACCGCCACTTTATCAGGAAAAAACGACGCCTTTTCTAACGTAACACTGTCGATCCCCGCTGTTACAAAGCTGAATAACCCTTCATCCGTAGCCACCCAGCCCCTGTTCCCGGTATCGAATTGAAATGAGTTGACACCGGTCAAATCGAGATTCTTCTTGACCTCTCTGATATTTCGATGATCGTTGCGTGCGTAGTAGATCTTATCATTTGAGCCCATCCAAATATTTCCCATCCGGTCCTTCTCAATACAATTCACGGGCAGCTTTTCATTATTTCCATCAAGGAAAATGACATTGTAGAACATGTTGCTAACCTGATCGTAAACAGACAACCCCTCTGCGCAACCCACCCAAATTTTGTCTGACTCATCAACAAGAATGGTATTTACTTTACCACTCAGAATGCTGTTCTTCTTGTCCGAAGGCTGATAGTTCGTAAATTTCTTTGTCAACGGATCCATTCTTGAAATCCCTGAATTGTAAATACTGAACCATAGCCTGCCTTTTTTATCTTCTGTGATATCGGAAATGAGGTTTCCTCCTAAACTTTGGGGGTCGTTTATCCGATGATAGTAAGGTGTGAAATCCCTTCCATCGAACAGGGTAAGTCCGTAACCGGTGCCAATCCAAAGAAACCCCGTCCTGTCTTTATAAACACACTGCACTTCGCTTTGGGATAGACCATTCACGCTTGAGTAGTTCCGGAATCCGAGATTATAGTACTGGCCGCTGGCAGTGGAAAAGGCAAGTAGAAAAAACAAAAGCAGCGTAGTACTCAGGCGGTGTATCAGCAATGGTCACTTTATTTTCAACTAAAAAGTAATTGTTCTCCGGCTTTACCATCAGGATATTTTCCAAGATGCTCATACGCTTTACCTGTAACTTCCCTGCCCCTGGGCGTTCGTTTCAGAAAACCTTCCTGAATCAAAAAAGGCTCATACACTTCTTCCAATGTGCCGGGCTCTTCCCCAACGGCTGTTGCAATGGTGGTAATGCCTACCGGCCCGCCCTTGAATTTCTCAATGATGGCAAGCAGTATCCTGTTATCCATATCATCAAGTCCATATTCATCAACGCTCAACGCCTTTAATGCATGCCTCGTGATATCGATGTCAATACTTCCGTTACCTAACACCATGGCGAAATCGCGGACCCTTCGTAATAAGCCGTTGGCGATCCTTGGAGTGGCCCTTGCCCTGCCGGCGATCTCGCCGGCAGCTTCAGGGGTGATGCCAACGCCAAGAATATCAGCAGATCGCTGAACGATTTTTTTCAAGGTTGCTGCAGAATAGTATTCCAGCCTGCTCTTAATCGCGAACCTCGAAAGCAAAGGAGCAGTCAGCAACCCGCTTCGTGTAGTAGCTCCGATGAGGGTAAATGGATTCAGGTTGATCTGCACGCTGCGCGCATTGGGACCTGTATCGATCATGATATCGATCCGGTAGTCTTCCATGGCAGCATAGAGATATTCTTCCACCACCGTACTGAGCCGGTGAATCTCATCTATGAACAGCACATCATTAGCCTCCAGATTCGTCAATAGTCCGGCAAGGTCGCCGGGCTTTTCAATGACCGGACCCGAGGTCTCCTTGATCGTTACACCCATTTCATTGGCAACGATCCGTGATAAAGTGGTTTTCCCAAGGCCTGGGGGGCCATGGAACAAAATATGGTCGAGTGCCTCGCCACGCATCTTTGCGGCCTGGATGAATATCTTCAGGTTCTCAATGATCTGGCTCTGACCAGAAAAATCTTCAAGCACAGAAGGCCTGATATGATTCTCAAATTCCTTATCCGCCGCAGTAAGAGGTGTCTTATCCTTATTCATGTGCTCGTTAGCCATAGGTAAATTTACATTCCCTGTACCGAGAATAAAAAAAAAGCAGTCACGGGAGCCAGCATTTTGAATAATAACCGCACAATACCCCTGATCCTCACAGATACCGGTACAAACGAGCTACCAGATCGGGGTCAGGAGAATTAGAAAGATATATTTGCCGCTCCGAATACTTGCACACGCCCGGGTAGTCGCCCCAGCCATCCCCTATTTCACCGATCAGTTGCAGATGCAGGTGCGGCGGCCAGTGACCGTTTTCAGCAGGTTCCCCAAAGCGGGCAAACAAAGCTCCCTTTTCTATATTCATCCCTATTTGCAAGGGCTCGAGGTCCGCCAGCGACAAATGTCCGTAAAGACTATAGAAAAGGTTATTTTCTAATTGGTGCGACAAAATAATCGTTGCGCCGTAATCCCCGTAACGGTCGTTGAATGCAAAGGAATGCACCCTGCCCGGCAACGGAGCCATGACTGCTGTACCCGCCTCACCCCAGATGTCAAGCCCCAAATGAAACCTTCTGGGTTCCTCACCCGGAACTTCCGGATCAAAGACACTGCTCCTGCCATAGACCGTTCTGTGCTCGCCGTATCCCCCGATACCATAGCGGGCGTTAGAAAGCGTGAGCTGCGACTGGATATAACCTGAATATTGATCAACGTCCAGCACAATGTTCTCAGTAAGTGCCGTGTTGGCCGCCGTCATATCAAAATTGTGAAGTTTATCGAACCCTGCCCTGAAAGGCACAACAGGATGAAAATCATCACGATGGTTAAGCAATACGTTCCTGAGATCGGTCATATATTTTGTTAAATTAAATCAATCTGAAATACTGATGAGGTTTGCATCGTTTATTTGAAGCAATGAAAAGAACATTCCTTCTGATCACGGTGTTTCTCGTCTTCGCAGCAATCACCAATGCCCAGTCGATCACCGGCGTTTGGCGTGGCAAGGTCAGCCGGGGACTAAAAAACTACCATCTTGAGTTGAAGCTGGTCAGAAACGGCGACAGCTTAACGGGCACATCTTACTACTACACCACAGCTTCACATTATTCCAGGTTTCGTGTCAAAGGATATTTTGACCCCGCTGGCGATATCATTTGGTGGGATCGTGAATTGATCGAAACCAAGGGCGGCAAGATCAGCTCACCCAATACAACGCCCTTCCGCTTCGCCGCTGATTTCAACTGCCCGGGTAACGATATCATGATGCTTGACGGAACGGCAGAGAGGTCGGAGGATGATGGTAAAGATCACGAGGTACACCTGTCTAAAATGAACGATCCGTATTTTAAAGATGAATGGGATGAAGTGATTGAAGACTTTCCATATTTTGCGGGTATCCCGGACTATATCGACAGCATTGACCATAGCTCCATTGCGCAAGTTCCACCGGCACCTGAAACGAAAAGAGCAGTGCCCGTTACAAAAAAGCCCGCGCCAACAATTGAAAAAACAGCTCCCCCGGTCCGAAAGGCAGAACCTGTTGCTAAAAGCAATGATCCATCATCACCAGGCGGATCCACAGTTTTAAAGCCTGTTGGAAACCTACCTGAACCTGTTGCCATCATGAGGCCTGAGGCTCCGAAAAGCATAGAAGAGAAGTTCCTTGAAAGAAAGAAATCACTGGTTACGGAAATTCCTGTGTCGGGCGACTCTATTAAACTGGGATTCTACGACCATGCGGAGATCGACGGAGATTCGATCACTTTATTCCTCAATGGGAAGATGATCCATCAGCATATCCTGTTGAAGGCCCAGCCTTTTGAATTTACCCTTGCCGTGTCTGAACTTGCTGAATATAATGACTTGATCATGGTAGCGGAAAACCTGGGATCCATTCCACCAAATACTTCGTTGATGATCGTTTGGATCAATGGGGTCAGGCACGAAGCGCGTTTGGAAAGCACAGAAAGCAGCAGCGCAATGATCCGGTTTACAAAAAAGAAGCTGGTTAATGAACAAGCAATTCTTGGGGCACCAAAACTTCCCTGATATCAATGGAACTGATCAGTGTATTTTCGAGCACGTTTGCGTACGTTTCAAAATAGCTGATCACATCATCACGGTCGTTCTTCCTGAGCCACCTGAAGCCTCCCGGGAGTTGTTCCAGGATCTCCCTGTTATCGAGATATTCAAGATGATGGATATCGGAAGGGGTAAGACCTGCTTCCATCAGTTTTGAAACCATCAGATCAACCGGCGCGTTTGTAATTCCGCAATAATCTTCTGCCAGTTCTGTCCATTCACCTATACCGGTTTGCGCATACCCCATGATTTCCTGTCTGCTCAAGGGAGTAATCACCTGTAAAAGATTACCGCAATTGCAGGCACCATGGTTGCCCCAGGCATAAGTGGCGCCATCCTTCAGTCGTTGTGCTGTTTCACGGAGTGCATTGATGAGGGCGATATTTGGAATAGCCATGACGCAATTTACCATTAGAAACATTTATGGCAAGGGTTTGTTCAACTTTTGGGGGAGGAACTTAATTCACCCGGTTAACATATCGCGGAATGTAGCCTTAAATTTGACACATAGTCGCCATATTTAAACCTTGAAAACTGCTTAGCTTACCTGCAAATGTAAAAGACGCTATGTTCAAGAAAACACTTGCATCAGTACTGGTCGCTGCTGTCCTTTGTACAACAGCATTCGCGCAGCAAAAGCCCAATATCCTCGTGATCTGGGGTGATGATATCGGCACCTGGAATATCAGCCATAACAACCGCGGCATGATGGGTTACCAAACCCCCAACATTGATCGTATCGCCCGCGAAGGGGTTGGCTTTACAGATTACTATGCCCAACAGTCGTGCACCGCCGGCAGGGCGGCCTTCCTCGGCGGAAATGTTCCCGTACGCACCGGTATGACCAAAGTAGGCCTGCCCGGTGCCAAAGAAGGCTGGCAGAAAACCGACGTCACCATCGCCACGGTCATGAAAAGTCTGGGCTATTCAACAGGCCAGTTTGGGAAAAACCACCAGGGCGACCTGGATGAGCACCTTCCCACCATGCATGGATTCGATGAGTTCATGGGCAACCTCTATCACCTGAACGCTGAGGAAGAGCCTGAGAACGAAGACTACCCGGGCGACATGAAAATGGCCAATGGCAAAACATTCAGGGAAAGCTTCGGGCCACGTGGCGTGATCCATAGCTGGGCCGATGGCAAAGGCGGACAGCGCATTGAGAATACAGGTCCCCTGACCAAAAAAAGAATGGAAACCATCGATGACGAAAGCTTGGCTGCCGCTAAAGAGTTCATCACCAAACAGGTTAAATCGGGTAAACCTTTCTTCTGCTGGTGGAACGGCACACGCATGCACTTCCGCACGCACGTGAAAGAAGACAGGAGACATAAGGGTAATGATGAGTATACAGATGGCATGATCGAGCACGATATGCAGGTGGGCCAGTTGCTGAAGCTGCTGGATGATCTCGGGATCGCCAACAACACCATCGTACAATATTCAACGGATAACGGCCCCCACTACAATACCTGGCCCGATGCAGGAACAACACCATTCCATGGCGAGAAGAACAGCAGTTGGGAAGGTGCCTATCGCGTACCTGCTTTCATCAAATGGCCCGGCAAGTTCCCCGCTGGCGTAACCCTTAATGGCCTTGTTTCTCATGAAGACTGGCTGCCAACATTCGCTGCTATTGCGGGCAATCCTAACGTTGCCGAACAGTTGAGAAAAGGTGCCACATTAAATGGTAGAACATACAAGAACTATATCGATGGTATCAACCAGCTGGATTATCTGATGGGTAAAGTGAAGGAGTCGCCCAGGCAGGGATTTGTGTATGTAAATGACGCAGGCGAAGTAGCCGCGATCAGGTATACCGATTGGAAAGTAATGTTCCTCGAAAATAGGGCAAGCCACTTGCAGATCTGGCTGGAGCCATTCGTAGAACTCCGCGCCCCTTACCTGTTCAACCTGCGCCGGGATCCGTTTGAAAAAGCATTGCATGGGTCTAATACTTATTACGACTGGTACCTCGACAGGGCAGGATTTGTAATACCCCCGATCCAGCAATATGCCTTCAAATTCCTATCCACATTTAAGGATTTCCCACCTAGTCAAACAGCGGGCAATTGGAGTCTGAGCAAAGTACAAAAGCAGATCGAAAGCATGACCCCAAGTAAATAAACGCATGATTCGGACCGTGATCCGAATCATGTCCAGTTCTCACTGACAATAACGAAGAAGGCCGACTCAACTATTACTGTTGATTCGGCCTCTTTTGTTATGTACAGATCTGCCTACACTACCAGGTTGATCATCTTATTTTTCACATAGATCACTTTCTTCGGCGCCTTGCCTTCCAGCCACTTCTGAACGGTTTGGTCGGCCAGAACAAGCTCTTCCACCTGGTGCTGCGTGGCATCCAGGGAGAGGCTGAGTTCCGTCCGTGTCTTACCATTGATGGCCACGGGATAAACCTTCGAAGTCTCTACCAGATACTGCTCCTCTACGGCGGGCCATGGGCTGTTCAGCACGCTGCCTTCCTTACCCAGGATCTGCCACAGTTCTTCCGCCATGTGCGGGGCATAGGCCGCGAGCGAAACAGCAAATTTCTCAAGGACCTGCTTCTTATGGCATTTGAGGTCCGACAGCTCATTGGCACCGATCATGAATGTACTGACTGCCGTATTGAAGGAGAAACGTTCGGTGTCCTCGTCTATTTTTTTGATCATCCGATAAAGGGCTTTCCATTCCGCTGCGGTTGGTTCGGCATCCGTGACCAGCACCTTGCCTTTCTCTTCATCCACAAACAACCGCCATACTTTTTTCAGGAAACGGTGTACCCCTTCAATGCCCTTGGTATCCCAGGGCTTATCCTGCTCCACAGGACCTAAAAACATTTCATACATACGGAATGTATCAGCCCCGTATCTCTCTACAATGTCATCAGGATTTACCACATTGAAATAACGTTTGCTCATTTTCTCCAGTCGTGACCCACAGATATACTTTCCATTCTCCAAAATGAACTGTGCCCCATCGAAATCGGGTTTCCATTTTATGAACGCTTCGGTGTCCAGTTCAAAGCCATTGACCATATTCACATCGGCATGCAGTTCATCGGCTTCATACCCGTCTTTCAATCCTGCTGACACAAAGGTGTTGGTACCGCGAACCCTGTATACCAGCCTTGAGTCACCACCGATCTTGCCCTGGTTGACAAGTCGCTTATAAGGCTCGTCGAAGCCAAGGTAACCGAGATCAAACAGGGCTTTCGTCCACATCCTGCTATACAGCAAATGCCCTACGGCATGTTCTGTTCCGCCGATGTAGAGATCCACCTGGTTCCAGTAATCGCTGGCTTCCCGGCTGCAGAATGCCGAATCGTTCTGCGGATCCATGTATCTGAGGAAATACCAGGATGATCCTGCATAACCCGGCATGGTATTCACTTCGCGAACCCCGCCTCCGTGTTCTTTCCAGTTAGGTACATTGGCAAGCGGGCCTTCGCCTTCAGGTCCGGGGCGGAGATCATCCAAATGTGGCAGCATCAACGGTAATTCTGATTCAGGAAGCGGAATAGCAACGCCATCTTTCCATATGATCGGGAATGGTTCACCCCAATAACGCTGCCGGCTAAACGCTGCGTCGCGCATTTTATAATTCACCCTTCGCTGTCCAATGCCCATCTCCTCCAATCTCGCGATCACTATCGCACCAGCATCCCTCATCACGATGCCATTGAGGAAGCCGCTGTTCTCCAGCATGGCATCCTTGGTAGCGTTGGCTTCTACACCATCGTAATAAGACCCGATAATATTGGTAATGGGGATATTGAAATAGTTGGCAAACTTATGGTCACGCTCGTCACCACAAGGTACGCCCATGATAGCGCCTGTTCCATAACCTGCAAGTACGTACTCACTGATCCACACGGGGATTTCCCTGCCGTCAAAGGGATTAACGGCATAAGCCCCTGTAAAGGTTCCCGTGATCTTTTTTTCTGCCATACGCTCGCGCTCACTCCTGCTGTTTACATAAGCAAGATACTCGTCGACGGCAGCTTGCTGTCCCGATGTAGTAATTTGATGAACGAGTTCGTGCTCAGGGGCAATGACCATGAAATCAACGCCGAAAATGGTATCCGGGCGAGTAGTGTACACCTTCAACACATGTCCATCTTTCAACTCACCAGAAACCAGTTTGAAGTCTATTTCAGCCCCATAGCTTTTGCCTATCCAGTTGGTTTGCATTTCCTTCATGCTCTCGCTGAAGTCGACCGTGTCGAGTCCACTGACCAGCCTGTCAGCATACTCCGTGATCCTCAGGTACCACTGCCTCAATTTTTTTCGGACCACGGGAAATCCGCCGCGTTCGCTTACACCGTTGATGACCTCATCGTTGGCCAAAACAGTACCCAGTGCCTCGCACCAATTCACTTCGCCATAGCCGCAATAGGCTACACGGTATTGCATGAGAATTTCCTGCTGCTCTTTATACGAATAGGCGCTCCACTCTTCTGCAGAAAAAACCAGTTTGCGGTCGCCCGGACATTCGTGCGCTGCATTGCCTGCCGTTGAAAAAATCTTTTCGAGTCCGTCGATCGATTCTGTTTTCTGCGTTTTACGATTGTACCAGCTGCCAAAAAGTTGGAGGAAGATCCACTGGGTCCATTTGTAATATCCTGCATCACTGGTTTGTACTTCCCTTGACCAATCATAGCAAAATCCGATCTTATCGAGCTGCTGGCGAAATGTACTGATGTTCTTCGCGGTAGAGACTGCGGGGGGAATACCATGCTCGATGGCGTATTGCTCTGCCGGAAGTCCGAATGAATCATAACCCATGGGATGGAGCACATTGAAACCCTTTAGCCTTTTATGCCTGCTGAATATATCGCTGGCGATATAACCCAGGGGGTGGCCCACATGGAGCCCCGCGCCACTGGGGTACGGGAACATATCCAGCACGTAATACTTGGGGAGGGAGGGATCCGTATTCACTTTGTACACCGAATTCCGTGTCCAGCTTTCTTGCCATTTCTTTTCGATTGCCCTGAAATTGTATTCCATAATCTGTCCTTAGCTACCTGCAAGTGGGGTGATTTGTTAAAACCGCTCTGTAGGAGGGATGGCAAAAATACGCAAACGACTCAAATTGCCTATTTTTGACACATTGAAGCATCCGTTTTAAATCCCGGTAACTCATTATGACTGAGATCAGCAAAACATCCATGAAACGCAGCAAACCCAGCTATTTCATGTCGATCCTGGGCGTAGCCCTCGTATTATTCATCCTGGGCCTGCTGGGCTGGATCGTGATCAATGCCAGCAAATTAGAAAACTATTTTAAAGGGAATGTGCAGCTCCACGCCTTTATCCGGGAAGGCAGCCCTCAAAAAGACATAGAGTCCCTGCAAAATTTTATCGCTGCCAAGCCCTATGCCAGGGACGTGCAGTACATTACCAAAGAGATGGCCCGCGAAAAATTCATTGGCGATAATAATGAAGACTGGAATAAGGTGCTTGATTATAATCCGCTCCCTGCAAGTATCGACTTCTTTTTAGAGCCTAAATACGTGAATAAGGACAGTATTGTCAGGGTGATCAGCGATGTACGGGGAGTTTTCATTGTCAGCGAGGTCAAATACCCCGATGCTGTGGTAAACAGCCTGAATAAACTGGTAAGGAAGATCGAAATCGTGTTGCTGGTCATAGCCGCCATGCTGTCACTGATCGCGATTGTCTTGATCGACAACACCATTAAGCTGGCTATGTTCAGCCATCGATTTATCATTAAGACCATGCAAATGGTTGGGGCAACAAGGTGGTTCATCTCCAGGCCTTTCGACAAAAAAGCCGTCGTTAACGGACTGACTTCAGCCCTGCTGGCCATCGCCGCTATCGGCCTGATCATATTCAGTGTGGAAAAATGGTGGCTTCCGGAGATAAAGGCCCTGCGGGACAATGGCTTGCTGATCCTTTTGTTCATCTCGCTGATTTTGATGGGAATAGGGATCACGCTTTTCAGCACACATAGAAGCGTTACGAAGTACCTGAAGATGAAGCTCGACGACCTTTATTGAAATATGATACATGTGATACATGTGGTTAATGTGGGGAATGGGTGAGAACGATAAATAATATATCTTGCAAATATGGAAAAGAAGAGAACAGAGCTTTTTTACAAAGACAATTACCTGTGGATGGGTATTGGCATTGCCATCGTGCTATTAGGGTTCCTCTTGATGGCGGGTGGAAAAAGCAGCGATCCAAATGTGTTCAACGAAGATGAGGTGTATAGTTTCAGGAGGATCACCCTGGCCCCCATCCTCATCATTGCGGGCTTGATGGTAGAGGTGTATGCCATTATGAAAAGACCGAAAGCCTGATCAAACTAAATCATAGCCAATGAAAGCGATGTCATCATCGCTTTTTTTATTGAAGCGGAATGAATACAGTACAAGCCATTCTCATCGCGATCATCGAAGGCCTTACCGAGTTTTTACCGATCTCTTCAACCGGGCATATGGCCATCACTTCGGCATTCATGGGGATCCATACCGATCCCTTTACTAAACTGTTTGAGATCGTTATCCAGTTTGGTGCTATCCTCAGTGTGGTGGTATTGTATTGGAGAAAATTCCTCCATGTTACCCGGTTCTCATTTTACATCAAACTCATGATTGCCCTCATACCGGCGCTCCTTTTTGGAGCGATGCTAAAATCACATATCGAGTCTGTACTCGAAAAGCCATTTGTCATTGCTATGGTGTTGTTGCTGGGTGGGGTTTTACTGTTGTTTGTTGATAAATGGTTTACACAGCCCACCGTATTGAAAGAGGAAGACATTACCAATAAACAAGCCCTCGCCATCGGCGGATACCAGATACTGGCCATTGTGTTCCCAGGCTTAAGCAGAAGCGCCGCCACGATCATTGGCGGCATGCAACAGAAACTGTCGCGCGAAACCGCTGCCGAATTCTCCTTTTTCCTGGCCGTGCCCACCATGATGGCGGCTACCATAAAAAGCGTCTATGATGTTTACCAGGATCACCCTGAGGTGATGAACACGCAGCGGGTGAATACGCTCTTACTGGGATGCGTAGTCGCATTTATTGTTGCGATCCTCGCGATCAAGTTCTTCATCGGTTTCCTTCAAAAAAATGGGTTCCGGATGTTTGGGATCTACCGGATCGTGCTTGGGCTAGTGCTGTTGGCACTGATCGCCATGGGGAAACTTTAAAAATCCCCCCTCCCCTTGGGTCAAGTGGAAAAGATTACCTACCTTTTTTTGACGTTTGACTGCTTATGACAACTACAACCGTTACGGCTGACAAGAAAGTGGTGCACGCCTGGACCATGTACGACTGGGCAAATTCCGTGTACAACCTGGTAGTGACCTCTACGATATTCCCGGCTTATTACGAGAGCCTTACAGGCGATGGAAATACCGAAACGCAAGACTTTGTCCGGTTCCTGGGGATGAATTTTGACAATGCCGCCTTATATAACTACGCATTGAGTTTCGGTTTTGCCATAGTGGCCATCCTCTCGCCACTGCTTTCATCCATTGCCGATTATAAGGGCAACAAGAAAAGTTTTCTACGGTTCTTCATGACCATGGGGAGCCTTGCCTGTTCAATGCTCTTCTTCTTTGGGAAAGATAATCTCGCGCTGGGCCTTGGCTGTTCGGTGGTGGCCTGTATCGGCTACTGGTCCAGCCTCGTCTTTTATAACTCCTACCTGCCAGAGATCGCGGCTCCGCAAGACAGGGACCGGGTATCTGCGCGGGGGTTCTCCATGGGCTATATCGGATCCGTCATCCTGCAGATCTTCAGTTTGGTATTGATCATGAAAGGGGACTGGTTTGGGATCGATGCCGGCCGGGGTTCACAGCTCAGTTTCCTTCTCGTAGGTATCTGGTGGTTGGGCTTTGGAACATGGGCCATACGAAAGCTGCCTGATCCGGCTTATGCGGATAAGGTAGCCGGGAACAATGTATTGTTGAATGGTTACCGCGAATTGGGCAAGGTGTGGGAGCAACTGAGAACCATGAAAGTACTGAAAAGTTATCTCGGCGCTTATTTCTTTTACAATATGGGTGTGCAGACGGTGATGCTTTCCGCGCCGTTGTATGCCAGCGGTGAACTGGCCGTACCGCAGAGTAATCTTATCATTGCCATTTTGATCCTGCAGCTGATCGCCATACCTGGTGCGTTTACCATCTCCTGGCTGTCTGAAAAGATCGGCAATATTACGGCGCTGATCGTTTGTGTGGTATTCTGGGTATACCTCTGCATTTATGCTTTCAATATCCCTACCGGTGACTTAAACATGTTCTATATCCTTGCCGTTCAGGTTGGCTTTGTCATGGGCGGTATACAAGCCTTGAGCCGCTCCACCTATGCCAAGCTGATGCCTGTGACCAAAGATACGGCGTCGTTCTTCAGCTTCTTCGACGTTGCTGAAAAAGTAGGGATCGTGATTGGCCTCTTCCTGTTCGGATTCCTTACTGAACTCACCGGCTCCCAAAGAACATCCGTGTTAAGCTGCATGACCTTCTTTGCGATCGGACTTGTGTTTTTACTGGTAACGTTGAAGAGGGGAAGGATGCAGCAAGCTATTTAACGGGTCTGCTTTACCAGTTTCTGACCTTCGTCGAAATAGACGGCGGGGTCACAAAGAACACTGCAAACGGAGATACTTGTTTTTCCCAATGGTCAGCAGATAGATCAATCCTAATAACACCGGTATAACCAGGAAAATCAGGTATGAAAAATCAATCGTCATATCCAGGATGAAATGAAGCGCAATGATGCCGGAACTCAAAGGCATCAGCCAGTTGCTGAACCTGAAACCGGATACGGCGACCGTAACGGACTCTCCCTCCTTCACGTCGACCTCGATTTCCTCGCTGCCGCACCAGTCAATCTTTGCCATTACCCTGTGGCGGCCAGCGGCAACGGGATAGTTCTTCGTCTCCCCATTCCTAATGTTACCTGCCGCCACGCCATCAATGAAAATCCTGTAACTCCTCTGTGAGTTGACATACTCATTATGGCGTTGTAAAATGATAGCGCTCATACTCTCATTACAGTGATGGTTGAAGGCTTGCAGCCCAAGAAAGCTCTTCAATCCCCTTCTCCAACTCGTTCATAAACTCATCGGGTTGGTCAGGGGTCAATATGATCTTTGAGTCATCGTGCTTGGTCAACATCACCATGTTATCCCTGCGGGTCGCATGGAATGTAATATCACCCAGCTCAGTAGAAAAAACGCCGTAGTAACCGAAGATTCCGCCGAAGGCACCGTCGAGGATATCGTACTCTATCCTATCCACACGCCTGATGTCTTTCAAATCGATCACCATATCTTTGAAAGGCCGGCGCATCGTCAATGTCGAGTCATCCAACTGGTACTGCAAAGGCTTTATCAAATACATCTCGAGTATTGCCAAAACAAACAAAGAGATCAGGACCAGGGATATCCATGGATGATCATCACGGAACAGGGATGATAGCGGCAGAACAGAGAATAGAATCAGCCCAATTACCGTGTTCCGCCGCACTTTCTTATCAGTAGAAACCGAAAACGTCATGGTTATGATTTTTTTTGAAGTCGAAAATGCGAAGCACTATGGCAATTTAAATCCAAAACCCTAACTTCTCTCCTTTTTGCCGGCATACCTTGTCCCGAATTTAGCGATATTGCAATCATGAAACTCCACACCATAAACGCCGGTTATTTTAAACTGGATGGCGGGGCCATGTTCGGCGTAGTACCCAAGTCGATCTGGAACAAACTAAACCCGGCCGACGAGAACAATATGTGCTCCTGGGCGCTCCGTTGCCTGTTGATAGAAGAAGGGGAGCGAAAAATCCTGGTTGACTGCGGCATGGGTGATAAGCAGGATGAAAAATTCTTCTCGCACTACTACATGCATGGGGAGGACACCCTGATGGGGTCGCTGGCAAAGGCAGGTTTCAAACCTGAGGACATCACCGATGTACTCCTCACCCACCTGCATTTTGACCACTGTGGTGGGGCCATCAAAAAACAGGGCGATCAGCTCGTTCCCGCTTTTCCAAACGCTACTTTCTGGAGCAACGAGCAACATTGGAAGTGGGCGACGGAACCTAACGCGCGTGAAAAAGCTTCTTTCCTCAAAGAAAATATACTGCCCATTCAAGAATCAGGTAAACTCAGGATGATCGAAGTGAGCGAACTCACTCCTTTCACGGAAAATATCGCCATCCGCTTCGCCAATGGCCATACCGATGCCATGATGCTTCCCCAGATCAATTACAATGGAAGAACGATCGTTTACATGGCAGATCTGCTACCGGCAGCAGCCCATATTCCGATCCCCTACGTAATGGCTTACGACATGTTTCCGCTCACCACTTTGCTGGAGAAAAAAGCTTTCCTGGAGGAAGCGGCAGACAACGACTACGTGGTGATGTTTGAACACGATCCTTCGATCATTGCATGTTCCTTAACTCGGACCGAGAAAGGCATCAGGATGAAAGAAACGGTCAATATCTAATTACGGAAGCTCACCCTTGAAGTCATAGGGTAACGGAGATTAGCGTAGCGCATCATGTCCACCTTAACGCTACCCACCGAGATCGGACTCTCAATGCGGAGTGGAATATGGTTTTGGTCGTCTGACACCCAGACGGTCATCTTTTCGCCACCCTCAAAAATAGTTCCCTTTATCAGGAGCGGACTGAACTTCACCGCCTTGAATTTACCGTATTTTGTTTTGACCACTTCCTTGCCAAGGTACCTGATGAAAAGGTGATTCACCTCGTCATCAATGAACATATTAAAAGGTATCTTATCGTTGACCTTGTACTTATTAAAGTCAATGTTCCGTGCATAGTAAATAGCACTGAGTACATCCTGCACACAGGGCGGCACTTTAAATACCCCGTTTGTGGACACTGCAGTACCGGCAGCGTGATTAAACGTAACATTCTCGTATTTTCTGTAGCCACCCTCATCCACATTTCGGATGAACTTATAGGGCCTTAAAGTCACTGTATCAATATAGGACTCGTAACGATCCCTCACTTTAAAAATCCAATCGTAAGAAGGATTGGAATAGCCATCTCCTACCACATGATAGACATACTTGTTTTGAAGGAGTTCCTTATTCATGCTGAATTGCGCTGTGCCTGCATCAACGTAAATACCGATCACATTGTAAAATACCTTGAATGTAATGCGCTCACCGCTCAGAAAAGTATTATTATTTGCGCCACAGAAATCATCACCAGCACTTGTTCTGATCACCGAGAGAAGTAATGTAAGGGCTAAAGCAATTTTTTTCATTAGCGCAATGATTTCAGCAATTAAATCTGAACCAGCTAAGGGTCGGCTTCCTTTCAAGACAATCCGGATATGGAATGAGTTGCATTAACGTTCTTTAAAGATACGGATTCCGAGCATGAACAAACTCCCTGCCAAAGCAGGTATAACCAGGTTAATGATCCAGATACCAGTTGCCACCGCATAAATCCCAACAGTGTTGCTGCTCACCATGCTGAAAAGTAATATACTGTATTCCCACCTTAATCCTAATTCAAGAAGTGCAATGGTAGGCCAGATCGCCAGCCAAAGGAACAACACGGATACAAGCCAGAATCCCTGCCACCAACTTGCATCTACATGCATCACCTGCAACAACAAATTATACTGAATGATGAATATCAGGAACCTTCCAAACGAAAGTACCAGTACTCTTAACAAAATTGTAACAGAGAGTTCCTCCAGCACAGCGATGTGCCGTACGATCCGGCCCAGGCCTGGCATGCGTTCAACACCTTTAATGATCCAACTGATGCGAAAATAGATGAGTAAACAAATCAGGGTGATGACTACCAGTACCCCTTCAAGAAATTTCAACCAGATCGAATAAGACGACACATATTCATTGGCAAGGAAAAGATCTCGCAACACCCAGATACCTGCCACACCAAATATCAAGGTGATGATGAGTTGGCTAAAGCTACCCGCGATGCTGAGGGAAACTGCCCTTATTCTCTTGCCCTCAGAAACATATAACACCCTTCCCGCGTATTCTCCAACCCGGTTCGGCGTGTTCAGCGCAAAAGCGACTCCGGAGAGCACTGCTTTAAACGATTTGGCCAATGTCAACTTTTCCAACGGCAACAGCAGCACCTGCCATTTGCGCGCCTCTAATCCCCAGTTGATCACCATTAGCAAAAGCACTGCCCAGAATTTCCACGATGCATCACCGGTAGCGGCATCCCTGATCAACTGCATGTTAGCATGAAGATCAGGCTGCAGGCGGATCTGACGGACAATGGAGATGGACAACCAAATGAAGATGACGGGACCGAGAAAGTAGTTG
The DNA here is from genome assembly GCA_040404005.1 of Chitinophagaceae bacterium. Lineage (GTDB taxonomy): Bacteria > Bacteroidota > Bacteroidia > Chitinophagales > Chitinophagaceae > Pollutibacter. Next base: position 80,031 of record JBBAJO010000003.1, on the reverse strand, counting down.
AGAAATATTTTGATACTTTTGTTCAGCAGCATCCTTTTCTCAAAAATAAACCCCTCTTGCAACATACATCTAAATTTATTTTAGGCATCGACCCGGGGACCCAGATGATGGGTTACAGCCTTCTGGAAGTGAATGGCAGGAAACTGACATTGATCACAATGAATACCATCAAATTCACAAAGGTGAAAGACATGTTTGAAAGGCTTGGACTCATTCATCACTCCGTGAATCAGCTCATCCAGGAACATAAGCCCGACGAACTGGCCATTGAAGCACCATTTTTTGGCAAGAATGTACAGAGTATGCTCAAACTTGGCAGGGCACAGGGCATTGCCATTGCTGTAGCCATGCACAGGGGGTTGCCGGTAACAGAATATTCACCGAGGAAGATCAAACAGTCGATCACAGGGAATGGCAATGCAGACAAAGAACAGGTTTGGAAGATGCTGAAGATAATCCTCGCCCTCAATATGGAAAAAGTATCCTACGATGCTACAGATGCACTCGCAGTGGCTGTTTGCCATCATTATCAGGGCGATAGTGGTCCACAGGGAATAACAAATGGGCTGAAAGGGTGGGAAGACTTTATCAAGAAAAACCCTGACAAGGTAAAATAGCCTTGCTATTTCATCTTACCAACAAGGAACAGAAAAAACAGGGCTGGCAGGAGCAGCAACAGTTCCATGTAGTGGAATGCGCCCGTGTAAATGTCCAGTCCAAATTTCAGCGCAACGATTCCCAGAAACAGGTAGACGCCCCATTTTTCCATACTCCATATTCCCGAGATGGCTGCAAACATGATGATGGTCAGCAGGGTATGGGCAGCAGAATAAAGCAGACCATATGGCGCATAGATCCCGGTAAAGGTATATACGATATTGAACAGGCCCAGGGCCAGAAGGAGCGAACAGAAAATGGTTACCGGGAGGGGGCGGTCAACTGCTTCAACCGACATGGCTTAGGATTTTTTCCTGGCAGGATTTCATTTCTTCAGGTGTGAGTTTCAACTTCTCACGCGTGAAATTAAGGTCGTCGGCCTGATTGATGGGGACAAGGTGCAAATGCGCATGGGGTACTTCCAGACCGATCACCGCAATTCCGCAACGCTTACATTCAAAGGCCTGCTCTATCGCCTTAGCTATCGGCTTTGCAAATACCAACAGCTCCGCCAGATGATCTTCGGGCAGATCAAAGAACTTGTCTGTTTCCTGTTTCGGCACTACCAGCGTATGCCCGGGCTTTAGGGGAAACACATCGAGGAATGCATAAAACTTTTCGTTCTCTGCGATCTTATAACACGGTATCTCCCCGTTTATGATCCTGGTAAAAATGCTGCTCATAAACTGATCTCTTCTACTTTGAACTTCATCACACCATTGGGGGCTATGATCTCAGCCACATCACCAACTTTCTTTCCCAGCAAACCCTTGCCAATGGGTGAGGTCACGGAGATCTTCAACAACTTTAGATCCGCTTCTTTCTCGGAAACGATCTGGTATACTACAGACTTATTGGTAGCTATGTTGGTGATCTTTACGCGCGTGAGTATGGATACCTTGCTGAGATCGATATTGTCGGTCGTCAGGATCCGGCAATTGGCCAGGTCCCCTTCAAACTTCTTGATCTTCGCCTCAAGGTGTCCCTGCGCTTCCTTTGCAGCATCATACTCGGCATTTTCCCGTAAATCGCCTTTCTCGCGGGCTTCGGCAATGGCTTTCGACGCAGCGGGTCTTTCTACAGTTTTAAGTTGTTGCAATTCAGCTTTCATCAGCTCCAGCGTTTCCTTGGAAACGTATAAAATCTCACTCATGGGTCCTCCTTATTTTGCAGTCGTTGAATAAAAAAATAACAACGCCCCAGTTTATGCTGAAGCGTTGCTATGATACAAATTTATATAATTTAATCAAAATCCGATGCAACCGGGCATATCGGCCACTAAAAGGGGTCTACTTGGCGTACTTGGCATAAGAATCAACCATATAGATCTTGCCATCCCTGAACCTCCAGTTCTCCTGGTAGGTGGTAGAATCTTTCTTACCGTTGGGATAGGTCACTCTTTCCTTGATCCAGGTCAGTACCCAGTCTTCATTCTTATCGTTTGAGTGCAGGGCGGTAAATGCGATCGGAGTCTCCGAGAATTCAGCAAATTGACTCCTGAAAGACTTAGCCAGGTCTACCATTTCCTCTCTGGTCAGTTTAATTTCCTTCTGCGCAAAATTGTGGCGGTATACCGAATCGGCATAATACTGGCCGAGATCATCCATCCGATTCTCCTCCACTGCTTTATACATGTCCAACACTACTTTGACGAGCTTTGGATCGCCTATGGAAAAATCAGAAGAATAAGCTGCGGTATAAGGATATACAATTGGTGTTGCCTCTGCTACCGCGGTAGAATCTTTTGATATAGCATTCGACTCAGGGGCAGTGTTACTGCATGAAACAAGAAGGCCTGCAGCAAGAATAATAAATAGCGATTTTTTCATAACTGATTTTGTGAATTAAAAATACCTAAATATTGCCAGAAGGTGCAGGTCTTCCCTCAATTACAGCAGGAGATTTGTTCAACATTAGCCATTTCAACCAATCAAAGACCGAACCTTAGCTTATCTAACAATACCCGACTCATTTTCTCGAACGATTCATGGGAATACCCGGCGATATGAGGGGTTACAATGACGTTGGGCAAATTGACCAATTTTTCAAACAAGGCAGTTTCCCGGGGCGTATACGTGTCCAACTTTTCATTCTCCAGCACATCCAGCGCAGCACCCTTTATCAAGCCATTTTCGAGTGCCCGCAGGATCGCGGCATTATCCTGCATACCACCCCTCGACGTATTGATGAAATAAGGCTTTCGGGAAAGGCTGGCAAAAAAATCATCGTTGGCCATTCTTTGGGTGTCTTCATTGAAAGGAACATGAAGGCTGACCACATCGGCATAACGTGCGATCTGTTCCAGGGATGCCTCCCTGATATAATCTGAAGCGTATCCAAATTTATATTTATCGTAGGCCAGCACGGTTACACCGAACGGCGCAAGAAGTCGCGAAAACGAACTGCCCGTGTGCCCATAGCCAATAATGCCTACCGTTTTACTGTTCAACTCATCCCCGCGATTTGCATCCCGGATCCATTTCCCTTCTCTTACCTCCTGAAAAGAAGAACAGATCCGGTTCATTAGAGACAGCAATAAACCCAAAGCATGTTCGGCCACCGCATTGCGGTTGCCTTCGGGACTGCTCTCGCATCGAATTCCCTTACTGATCGCATACTCCACATCAATGAGTTCCAGGCCACTGCCCAGCCTGCCGATCCATTTCAGCGAACTGCCCTGATCGATCATGGCCTTATCTATCCTGAGCCTGGTTGTAACAACCAGGCCGGAACATTCATGTATTTCGGTAAACAGTTCATCGTACTGTATTTCCGGCCGGTACTCCACCTCATACCCCTGAAGTTCAAGTTCCTGAAGGAGACAACTGTGCGCCTTTGCCGTTATGATGACCTTTTTCTTCATTTCATTTTACCCATTAACGCTACATAGTCAGCCACCGTCAGGTTTTCTGCCCTCCGTGTAAAGATGTCCTCCTGTAAAACATCTGCCGGGAACAAATGTTTCAACGGGTTCCTTAATTGCTTCCTGCGTTGCCCGAAAGCGGTTTTCACCAGCAGAAAGAATTTCTTACTGTCGGCGATCTCATAAGGGTCGCCCGCATTTGTCAGCCTGATCACACCGCTCACTACTTTCGGTGGTGGATTGAAACAGGAGGGTTCCACATCAAACAAATACTCAACCCTGAACCAGGCCTGTAGCAATACGCTCAAAATGCCATAGTCTTTGTTATTCGGACCTGCGGCTATGCGTTGCGCCACTTCTTTCTGGAACATGCCAATAACGGTATCGATATCTTCCCTCCATGCTATGGTGCGAAACATGATCTGGGTTGAAATATTGTAGGGGAAATTTCCGATTAGGGTAAAATGCTCCTGAAATGGTTTAGGGATTTCCAGGATATCGCCCCGGATGATCTTGTGCTGCAGTTCCGGATATTGCTGCTGCAGGAATGCAATCTTTTCATCATCCAACTCCACCGCCTTCAGATCGATGGAAGGAATGCCAATAAGCTTTTTTGTCAGCGCCCCGCCACCGGGGCCCACTTCCAGGAGCCTCGTGAACGGCTTCTCCATAAGGGCAGCGATGATGCGGTCTATTACGCATTCATCTTTCAGAAAATGCTGTCCCAGAGACTTTTTTAAGGTATACATGCTACCCCAAAAGTACTACCTTTACCCGCTCAATGAATCGAATATGATTGTTAGTCTGCAGAAACCCGTAGTTGGCATTACAACGGGAGACCTTAACGGGATCGGCCTGGAATGTATCATCAAAATATTCTCAGACCAGCGTGTGCTGGAGTTCTGCACCCCTGTTGTGTTCGGCAATAATAAAGTCCTGAACTTTTACCGGAAGGTACTTCCCGAAGTGAATATCAATTATAATAACATTAAAGACCTGACTAAACTGAGTCCCAAGCAGGTTAATATTGTGAACACCTGGGAAGAAGACGTTGCGATTACCCCGGGTAGCCTGAATGAGATCGGTGGTAAATATGCCGTTCAGTCGTTACTCGCAGCTACGCAAGCCTTAAAAGAGAACAAGATCCATGTGCTGATCACGGCTCCCATCCATAAGAAGAATGTGAAATCAGCAGAGTTCCCTTTCACCGGACATACGCCATTTCTGAAAGATTTTTTTGAAGTGAAGGATGTGTTGATGTTGATGTGCGCAGAAAATATGCGAGTGGGTCTGGTCACTGAGCACGTACCTGTTAGCGAGATCGCTAAACATATCACCAAGGAGAGCATCATTTCAAAACTACGTTTGATGAAAGATTCCCTTCGCCGGGATTTTGGGATCGACAAACCAAGGATCGCGGTGTTGGGCCTGAATCCTCATGCAGGTGACGAAGGGTTGATCGGTAAGGAAGATGATGAGATCATCAGGCCCGCCGTCATCGAGGCGAAAAAATCAGACACGCTGGTATATGGTCCCTATGCTGCGGATGCTTTCTTTGCCCGTGGCAATCACGAAAAATTTGACGGGGTACTCGCCATGTACCACGACCAGGGCTTGATTCCATTCAAATCACTGGCCAAGGGCCTTGGCATAAATTATACTGCCGGATTACCCGGCGTGAGAACATCGCCGGATCATGGAACGGCGTTTGATATTGCTGGTAAGGATAAAGCCGATGAATCATCTTTCCGCGAAGCCATTTTTGGAGCACTCGATATCCATGCGAAGAGAAGTGGATACCAGGATGCGCATCGCAATCCCTTGCGTAAAATGAGTGCTGCTGTATTAAGGAATGCGGTAGACGAAGAGATATCGGAGTAAGCACTTATTTAAAAACATCGTCAGAAACACCTTTGTTAATGGTGTAGTTATCGTACAGGATCTCAACCTTTCCTTTCTTATCCTTTAATTTGTCGGCCTGCGACTTAGCGTTTTCCCCGGTTTCGTATTCAAAGGTCACCCCTTTAGGCATCTTATAATCCTTGGTATTGAAAGAGAAAATGACTTTATCTGGCAATCCAAATTTTTCGAATCTGCCATAACTCATTTGCATATCATAAGTGCCGTTATCGCGCGTGGTAGTCACAGCTTTATAGATCAACAGCTTTTTTTCATCAATGTACATGCTGGTCAGCACCACGTCCCCATGCTCAGAAAGGGGCAGTAGTTTGATCACCTTTACCGTAACACCATTGATCACCGCATCGCCCGCAGGAACAGCCGCAAAATTTTCACTCATCAGCAATGAATTCAGGTTGATACTCACTCCGTTCTTGGGAAGCAGGGAGATCCCGCCATCTTTTTTCACCTTAAATCTGTTGGGCTTCTTGTAGTAAACCTGCACATTAGACACGGGGATCTTTAAAAAAGCCACATCCGTTTTCAATTTTCCGGTTGCCCTATAATCGGTCACCTGGTCGAGTTTCGCACGTACATCCCTGATCAGTTTATCCGCATCCTGCGAAAAACCATTCAAGCTGATAAACAAAAAGAAAAGAAATACCCTCATACTTGTTAATTCGCCAATACGCTAATCCGGTAATTGGTATAACAGGCAACTTGCCATTAAGTTCAAGTAAGATCCACTTCCCGGTAGGCTTTTATCAGGGCCAGTTCACCCTCTTTGCCTGGGTTCGCATTGCCATGCTCCATGCCCAGGATGCCTTTATAGCCCTTGTTATGTATTTGCTTGAAGATATTCTTATAATTCATCTCGCCGGTAGTTGGCTCTTTGCGCCCGGGATTATCTCCAATCTGGAAATAACCAATTTCCTCCCATACCTGGTCAATATTCTTGATGATGTTGCCTTCATTACGCTGCATATGGTACATGTCGAACAGGATCTTACAGGAAGGGCTGTTCACCGCCTTGCAGATCATATAAGTCTGGTGCGAATACCGCAAAAACAGATCCGGGTTATCGCTCAGCGGCTCGAGCACCATCACCAGTTTCGCAGGCTCAAGAATTTCAGCACCCATTCTAAGGGCCTGGATCACATTAGCCGTTTGCATATCCATCGGAAGTGACCGATCAAAATTTCCTGGAACAACCGTCGCCCAGGTCGCATTGCATCTTTTAGCTACCTCAACGGCCTTTTTGCAGTCGCCGACGACCTTATCTTTCCACTCCTGCTTGCCTGTGGCGAGGGAGGTCTTCCAATGCCAACCATCGGAAGTGATCACGAATACGCCCATTTGCATGCCAAGTTTGGCCAGGGTGTCTCCAATTCGTTTTTGTTCTTCCGGAGTCCGGCTCATCATGCCATTATCTTCAATGGCCCTAAAGCCCTGGTCATGGGCCCATTTAATTTGATCCACAAAATCCTTGCCCGCGTGATTGCTGAACATTCCATCGTGAAAACCATAAAGCATGTTGAATGGCTGACCGGGCGCAGCGGCTGTATTTGCGAGGGTGCTGCTGGTCAATGCGGTAGCAGTACCGGCGAGGAGACTATTGTAAAGAAAGTTTCTGCGTTTCATACGTCAATATAATTATTCGTTTTGAAAGTTCGTACATTGGTAACCCATAACAAAAAATAGTGCGTTTAAGAATGATCCCCCGTTTGTTTGTTGTTGCTTCGCTCATCATTTTTAGTTCCCTGTCCGCCCAAACGATCGATACTGCATTTACATCTTATAAACTGGTTATTCCCGGTTCTTCGCTGGACTATAAACTCGTTCCCATACCTGCTGGCAATTTCAACATGGGGAGTCCGGCTTCGGAGAAGTCAAGGAAGCCCGATGAGGGACCCCAGAAAGCAGTTGCCATTTCCGCTTTTTGGATGGGTGCGTTTGAAGTCACCCACGATCAGTTCGGCGTGTTCTTCAAAGATGAGTCTGTGTCTCAGGGTTCCAAAGCGGATGCCGTAACAAGGCCCACTGCCCAGTATATTGACCTGAGTTGGAATATGGGTAAGGATGGCGGCTTCCCCGTCAACAGTATGAGCCAGGACGGTGCTCTGATGTTCTGCAGGTGGCTCTATGAGAAAACGGGCGTTTTCTACCGACTCCCAACGGAAGCCGAGTGGGAGTATGCCTGCAGGGCAGGGACCAAAACGGCTTATTTCTTTGGAAACGATCCGGCATTGCTGAGCCAATATGCCTGGTTCAAAACCAACAGCAAAGCCAAATACCAGAGAACAGGCCAGAAAAAACCCAACCCCTGGGGCCTCTACGATATATTAGGCAACGTGAGTGAATGGACGTTGGACCAATACCAGGAGGCTTATTTCGACTCTGCCAGCGCTGCAGACCCGGTGATGGCGCCTGCTAAAAGGTATCCACGCACCATCAGGGGCGGGTCTTACCTGGACGATGCATCGGATCTGAGGGGCGCTGCAAGAAAGCATTCCGAGGCAGACTGGAACAAGCGGGACCCCCAATACCCCAAAAGCAGGTGGTGGCTGACCGATGGGATGTTCGTGGGATTCAGGATCATACGGCCTCTGGCCCAACCTTCTAAAGAAGAAGCGGAAAAATTCTATACATTGTACTTAGGTAATTAATTTCTCAATACAAACAAGACCCACATGGACCAGGATCAAAAGCAGTCGTCACGACGAGATTTCGTAAAACAGTCAACCATTTTAGCTGGTGGAATACTGGCTGTTCCTTTGATGTCGAAAGCCAATTTCTTTTCCGGCGCTAACGATACCATTAAAGTGGCATTGGTTGGTTGCGGTGGAAGGGGAACGGGCGCGGCCATTCAGGCGCTTTCTACCAAGCAGAATGTAAAACTTGTTGCTATGGCTGATGCGTTCCGCGACCGGCTGGACGATAGCTATAAAGACATTACATCGGATGATGCTAAAATGATGGGCAAGATCGATGTTCCCGAAGAACGGAAATTCACCGGATTCGATGGATACAAAAAAGCCATTGCTTTAGCCGATGTGGTGATCCTTGCCACACCTCCCGGCTTCAGGCCTATTCATTTTGAAGAAGCGGTAAGGCAGAACAAGCATGTATTCATGGAGAAGCCTGTGGCTACAGATCCTGCAGGGGTACAAAAAGTACTGGCAGCCGCCGAGGAAGCTAAAAAGAAAAAACTGAATGTGGTGGTAGGTCTGCAAAGGCATTACCAGAACTCATACCGCGAGTTGTATAAGCGCAAAGACATGATCGGTGAAATCACTTCAGCCCAGGCCTGGTGGAACAATGATGGCGTTTGGGTTCGCGGAAGGAAAGACGGACAAACAGAAATGGAATACCAAATGCGTAACTGGTATTATTTCAACTGGCTTTGTGGTGATCATATTAATGAGCAGCATATCCATAATATCGACGTGATCAACTGGTTCAAAGGCGGTTACCCGGTGAAGGCCCAGGGCATGGGCGGTCGTGAAGTGCGTAAAGGGAAAGACCACGGTGAAATCTATGACCACCATTTTGTAGAGTTCCATTATGCGGATGGTTCTATCCTCAATAGCCAGTGCCGCCACATCAAGGGTACAATGGCTAAGGTGGATGAACTGCTGATCGGCACAAAGGGTAAAATCTTTGCAGGCACGGCCAACATCGTAGACCACAAGGGAAAAGTATTGTATCAGTTCGATAAGACAACGGAAAATAATCCCTACCAGGCGGAGCATGACGAACTGTTTGCTGCCATTGCAAAAGGTGAATATAAATTTGCCGATGCAGAAAATGGCGCAAAGAGTACGATGACTGCTGTTCTTGGAAGAATGGCTACTTACTCAGGTCAGGTGGTGAGTTGGGACAATGCCATCAATTCAGGCATCAGCCTTCAGCCAAAGGAGTATGACTTTGCGGCGGCACCACCAGTAATGCCGAATGCAGAGGGATACTATGCAGTGGCTACGCCCGGGGTAACGAAATACGCTTAGATAGCATTAGGGTTAAAGCATAAAGAAAGAGCATTTGATAAGGAGAGATCCGGACTCAAATGCTCTTTCTTCATTTAAAAATATTGATCATCGGTGCGCTTATCTGGTCCTGAAAAGATCTACAGGAAGCCCTTCCTTCGAAAACAGATTGGGCATGGAAATACTGTTAAACCCAAAACGCACTGAAACTGGGTTTTTCACATTCTTGTTCCAAACCAGTACTTCACTACCCTGTATTTTTGCAGTAGCCGGAACATAAACATGGTCTTCTCCCGCTATATAAAACTCCGTAGGATCTCCGCCTTTGGACATCAATCCTGTTTCCGCATTGTTGAAGCTGATACGCAACTTATCTTTCTCAACCACCATGGATTTGTATGAAGGCGATTTGTAGTGCTTAATGGGTTGGCCATACACTTCAGCAAGGGCCATATTCGCAAGGCGCGCAGCCACATCCTTCTTGTTCTTTGGATGAATATCCTTGACATCATCCACCAGGTCGCTGATCACCACCATGCCTGTTTTGGGATACGACTGGCTTTTAGATTGCGCCTCGCGGAGCATGGGTCCGTTAAGATTATCGCCATAACTAAAGGGTGCGATCTGCACATAGTAAAAAGGGAATTCCTTCTCCCATGCTTTTCGCCAGGCACCGATCATTTCAGTAAAGAGTTTTTGGTAAGATGTATGTGTTCCCGCGTTTGATTCACCCTGGTACCAGAGCGCACCGGCGATGTTGAATTGTATGAGAGGGTAGATCATGGCATTATAAGCAATGCCCGGCTTCTCCGGCCTGTAATTGTTCGGCTGCTGTTTTGCCGCAGCTTCTTTCAGCACCGGGTCGCTTTCAACCAGTTCTGACGGTGTCCATGTTTCGGCCGGCGTGCCTCCCCAATTGGAATTGATCAGGCCCATGGGGTAACTGGTTGCTTCAAAAACCTTCTTTCCAAAGAAATATCCAATGGCGCTGAAGGTCCTCATCGCTTCCGGATTACAAACCACCCATTGACCATGAAGATCATCCTGGGGATAGTCCGATACTTTCTTCGACACATAAAACAAACGGATCCTGTTGTTGTTGGCGTTTGGCATTTCCTCCAGGGATTGGGGCAGGTTCTGTGCACCGCTCCATTCCATATTGCTCTGCCCGCCCAACACCCATACTTCACCGATCAGAACATCGCGAATAATAATCTCGTTCCGGCCTTTCAGCCTGATATCATAAGGTCCGCCGGCGACTGGCGTTTTGATCTTTACTTCCCATCGGCCGCCACTATTGGCGCTGAATTTCACTTGTGCAGTATCCCAACTGCTGCTGATGCTGATCTGTTCGTCAGGATTGCTCCAGCCCCAGATCTTGACTTCAGACTTTTGCTGAAGTACCATGTGATCTCCGATGATTGCAGGAAGCCTGATTTCGGCTTGAAGCCCGGTGATGAACAACAGGCTAATGATCATGAAAATTGTCTTCATGTGCTATCTGGTTAAACGATAAATAAAGAGGGCTGCTCTTTTCAAAAGTATGGGGAAATCTTTGGTATCCATGGTTTCGCCAGGCGCATGGGCTCCCTTGCCGGAAGCACCAAGACCATCAAGGCAATCGAGATAGGTTGCCACATAAGAAATATCTCCGGCTCCCCTTTTTCCGGGATCTCCTGCAAGCGTTGGACCAAGACCCATATCAACGGTGAGTTTGCTCATCAGCTCCTGCAGCGCGTAATTACCAGCAGTTGGCGACATGGCTGGAATACCATCTTCAAAAGAAATCGTAGCTTCAGTTTGCGGGAGGTTTTTTTCAGCAACTATTTTTTTCATCACATTGCGCGCACTGTCCTCCTGCTTTCCCGAAATATACCTTAGATCCCCATAGAGTACAGCGGAGGGTGAAACAATATTTGTTTTCCCCCAGGCCTGTACCGCGCCCGGTGTTATCTTCATTTCTGTACCGCCGCCGATCAAACCAGGATTGAAGGTGAGGTATTGAACATTTCCGAGGCGGGTGCGGAACTCATTTAAAATGCGGGCGGATTCATAGATAGCTCCATAGCCGACGCTTTCATTAAACACACCACTGGAATGGCTTTGCCTACCTGTTGTGTTTAGGGTCCAGCTGCTGGCACCTCTGCGGGCTACGGCAACCACATTCAGGCTTGTCGCCGTTTCAAAGGCCAACGCAATATCGTGCTGCTTTGCTCTTTCTATAAAATCTGCCCGGGAAACAGAGGCAGGCTCTCCTGACCTTTCTTCATCGCCGGTGAAATAGGCCGTGATGGTAACATCTTTGAGCAAACCGAGATCATGGAGCGCACGCACAGCGGCCAGGATCACCACGTCGCCACCTTTCATATCATTTACACCCTGACCGGTAACAGTAGAATCATTCAACTTGCGGTAAGGGTTGGCCGGCATATCGGGCTCAAAAACCGTATCGAGGTGCCCGATCAGAAATAACTTTTTCCCCTTGCTGCCTTTTCGCGATACCACCAGATGGCCCGCCCTTTTTAATGAATCAGGCAGCGTTACCCATTCCGTTTTAAATCCCGCCTTGGCAAACTCCGCACCTAACATCTTACCAACCTGCATGACACCAGCAACGTTCAATGTACCACTGTTGACATTGACAATGTCTTCCAATAATTTGAAAGTTTCCGGAAGTTGTTGATCGATCTTTTTCAGGATCAGGTTTTCCTCCTTGGTGAGTTTCTGCGCGAAGGTGACATTGAAAAGAAGAAGGGCCAACAGTATGTGTAAGAGCCTCATGCCTTTTTTTGCAATGATAAAGAAGATTGGCGGAATAATAGCATGCAGGGGGATCAGGACATAATATCCTTCCTTCTGAAAACGGCAATGGATGCCCACCAGAATCCGATGATATGAATCAGCAGGATGGAGGCCGATTTCATCACTGCGGGCAGGTTCTCAATGGAGCCAATGATCTGCTCATTATCTGCATTCACCTTCACGTCAAAAAATCCCTTCCAGCCCAGCATATGGGAGGTGAACAAGTATGGTTTAACGAGATTGAAAATGGGAAGATTAAGCGTGTTGAGAATGGTGAAAACGATCACGATGCTCATACAGGCGATAATGGGCCCGATGGAATTCTCGGCGAAAATGCTCAGAAAAAAAGCCAGTGAAGAAACGGTGATCATAGCGAGCGATGCAAATCCAAAAGCCGCAAAATATCGCCATATGATGTCAGATTCCAGAATTTGGGTAACCACCTCGCTTTTCATGATGATCATGTCGTCCGTACCAAAGATAAGCATGGAAACAAAAAGAGCCCAGACTGCCATCCATAAAAGCAGGAGCATAGTATAAATAGCTGACGCCAAAAATTTGGCACTGATAAGCCGGGCGCGGGATACAGGCTTTGTGATCAACAAACGCAGAGTTCCCATGTTGGCCTCACCTGAGATCATGTCACCGGATACCAAAGCAATCAGCAGCGGGACATGCACCAATAGGGTTTGCAGGATGATGTATGCCAACAGATACCCGTTCAGGATCTTACCTTCTATCTCAAAACTGTCCGACAATGCCTGCATTCCGAAGTTGATATAGCTTTTCCCATCCACGTAGAAACCCATCTGGATCAAGCCAACTATAGCCGTGATGGCGCCAAATGCAATAAAGGTTCTTGGCTTCCGGAATACCTTAAATAATTCAAGTTTAACGAGTTCCCACATGTTGCCCTCCGCCTGTTAAGGAAAGAAAATATTCTTCCAGTGAATTCCTTGGATTAACTGAGATCACGTCTGCCCCGGTACCTACCAGTTCCCTGGTAAACACAGGAATATCTTTCCTTTCCATTTTTAGCTGTACTCTTCCATCGTATCTGGTCGATGGCAATGTGCCCCAAATGCTTTCAGCGATCCAGTCAGCGGTAGCGCCGGGATCTGAAGTCACCACTTCCAACATCACATGCGATGGATCGAGCAGTTCCCTCATATCTCCCTCCACAATCTTCTTTCCACGATCGATAATGATCATCCTCGAAGCCATTTGTTCCATTTCACTGAGTAGATGGGAAGATACTAAAACGGTCTTGCCCTGATCACGACTTAAAGAAATGATCAGGTTACGTATATCGGCTATCCCCTGTGGGTCCAAACCGTTTGTAGGTTCATCCAGTATAATGAGTGCGGGGTCATGGACCAGGGCTACAGCAATGCCGAGCCTTTGCTTCATCCCCTGCGAAAACGTCCTCACTTTAGAGTCCGCTCTTTCCGCCAATCCAACCTGCTCAAGTTTCTTCATTAGCCGGGAATCGGGAATTTTCATGCCACTTAACCTGGCAAAAACAGCCAGGTTTTCCTTTGCTGAAAGATACTTGTACAGATCTGGTCTTTCTATGACCGCTCCCGTTTGTTGCAAGATCTGGTTCCTCGCTGAAGCCATGTCTTTCCCAAAGATCCGGATGTTGCCCGAACTGGGCGCAATGAGGCTCAGCAACATACGTATGGTGGTGGATTTCCCGGCCCCGTTCTGGCCTAAAAAACCATACACGTCTCCCTGGTTTACAGTGAATGAAAGGTCGTCTACTGCCTTGAAACCAGCGAAATGTTTGCTCAGTTGTTGTACTTCGATTACAGGATCCATTCGATGTTGAAATATAATGAAACAAAAATACCATTAAGAAGTTGTGTAAATCAGGGGTTTAATATTTATCATCCTTCACCAGCCTTTTGGAATGCTTGCTTTTACGGCAAATAGTTACATACTTTATTTTCCACTGTTCGAATCCCGGTAAATTTTACCGCCAAATTTCTCCCGAAAGCCTCTCTATCCAAATTCGCTGATTACCTCTTAAAGAGAAACTACCCTGACATTGTCAAGGCATACAGGAGAACCCTGCATGCACATGCATTGACCTCCTTGGCGAGGATAGATCTCAAAAAACCAGAGCCCGAATACCGTTCATTGAGAAAGATACTTTCAGAGGTTGTGTTAGAAAAAGGGCCCAATCAATTCAACATAAAGGGCATGGGTGGGGTTCAGCCCGGCGGGTACTTCCTGAATGTGGTAGTGAACGGTTCTGAGAAATTAACGGTACACATGGTAAAATCCTAAATAAAGTAAGTACTATATGTTCAGGTACTGCTTGAGATCATTGACATAATCTTCAAATGCCTTCACACCTTCTGTTGTGATCTTACACAATGTTTGGGGGTAGTTATCTTTGAACTGCTTTACGATATCAATATACCCGGCCTCTTTCAGCTTTTGTAACTGCACACTGAGGTTTCCGGCCGTTGCTCCTGTCTTCTCTTTCATGAAGGTGAACTCCGCCTGCTTCACACTGACAAGCAAAGAGATAACCGCAAGCCGAAGTTGGGAATGAAGTATGGGGTCAAGTTCCTTGAAGCCACTCATAGTGTCACATTATCCACTTCACTATTCTTCCTTTCAAAATTCTTCTGGGCCATGAATCCGGGTATGATATAACCAAGTAACACGCAAATGGCATGAATCAGCAGCACATGCTTCCCGAGGTCTTTGTACCAAAGGAAAATAACCAGGGCCCCAGCCCAGTTAATGAACGCTCCATATTTCATAGGTTTAAAGCGGAATGCAGCACCGTGAATAAAAAGCCAGCATGCATATAACAGCAACAAGTAGCCGAAGTTAGCACCGGTATTCCCAACATCTGTTGTAATGCTCCCGATCACCATAATACCCAAACTGATAAAAAAGCCATTTCCGATCATATCCACCTGTTCGCCGGTATATGTTTTTACGCTTGCGCTTCCCTTCGAGAAATATTTTTTGGAAAAGGACACGGTCACCAATATCACGGCGAGGACGCCAAATACATTCCAGACCGTACCACCATTGTTAATGCCGAACAGTATCAGTACGTAGTGGGTGAGGCTTGCTGAGAACAAAAGAAATCCCCAGATAATCCATCCCCAGCCCGAATCTTTTTCTTCGCGCTTTGCCCTGCCGATCATCTGCTCAATGAGCAGGAGGCTTTCATGATTGGTCATTTTGGTTTCGCCCATAAAATGTATTTCATTTCATTTTTGAATCGTGCCCTTAAATGATAACCCGGGATGATCCACGCAACAATAACGGCAGTGGATACGAATAAAGGATGATAATGAAAATTTTCAAAACCGCAGTATAGAGTCAGCACCCAGCAAAAGACACCTCCAAGAACCAGTAATCGAAACTTCAGGATGATGGATGATGCTGAGGCTTTGCTTTTCGGTAAGGGTATCCTGCATGGAAGGAAAATTTACTTGATCAGACTTTGAAAATAATTAACCTGATTGAGACCCCAGTGTGGATGAATGGAGGATTGCGGTTTCTGGATCTCAAATTTCCTCTGTGCCTCATCGAACAACTGTTTAGCCTTTGCTTTGCTTCCGCCAAATTGCTCTGGGGTATAAAACATATCCTGCCCTTCCAACAGGTAAATCCGGGGATTTGAAGCATCCAATGCCTTGGCCCTTGCAAGGGCTTCTGCCGCTTTTGGGCCATACGTTTGCCACCTTGTCATTGGATCAACGCCCATCCTTAATGTAGCGATCATCTTCTTAATACAAAAAATATCAGCATTATCTTTCTCAATCGCTTCTGCCTTTGAGAGTAAGGTCTCCGCCTTATCTGCGAGAAGATCGATTTGTGTTGAACTTGCTGTGCTTGTCTTTCCTGGTTCCTGCATCATGTATCCGCTCATTACGTGGCTGAGCGATGCATAATAATAAGGAAGCCACTGTGTTTTCTCCGCTTCTGCAATTCGTTCAAAGGAGTTTGCCAGGCCCTGCCATCCGGGAAGGCCCCGGGCTGTATCCAGCGCGGTCACTTTATCTGACATGGCCTTCATATACTTCTCCGACTGGGCATTAGTCATCAACGTTAATGCCATTAATGCCAGTGATGCTGTGATCTTTTTCATCTTCTGAGTTTTACTTGTTTTGTTCCCATTTTAATTTTTCATACTCTTTTTCTACTAAATATTCGCGGGGGTATACGCAGGCAGCGAGGTAGTGAAACACCAGCCCGATCCCCCATCCCATTGTGGTCCATATTGGCCATGGATAATTGTTTGATGAATTTCCCCTGGTTTGGAAAAACCAGAGTACCCATAAAAACCCGTTTATAACCACATATGTGGTGAGGTGGGTTTTGAATGAAGCCCTTTTCTTTACGATCTCCGATATAATTTCATCATTGGGGGCCTGTTGTTGCCTTTCGTTTTCCATCTTGATTATTCTAAAGATTATTATTGATCACGTCTTGCGATCTGTCGATCCCAAAGCTGATAAATGCGCCTACAAATACAAACACCTTAGAAGGTGGCACAATAGCCGTTTTCCTTAATCCATGGTATGAGTACTGGTAGTTAAACACCTGATCAAATCCGAACACATTGCTGACGGAAAACACATATACCGCAAAGGACTTTGCATCTTTTTTCCCAAGGGAGGGCAGGTAGTTCACAGAAAAGCTCACGTTATGATAGTCAGGTGTTACTCCCCTGTCGGTAAACTTGAACGATCCATTTTCCGGAGCGATAAAATAATAAGGTCTTCCACTGGCATAATTATATGCCGCGTTGAATTGGGTTTTCCATGGCGTTACAAATTTTTTCACTACCAGAGATGCAGTGTGTTTTGCAGCAAAATTTGGCTGAATGGCCGAGGGGAAATTCAGAAAATCCCTTTTGGTATCCAGGTAGGAATAGGATATCCAGTAGTCGACGTCCTTAATGGTTTGCTTGTCGCGCCAGAAGATCTCGATCCCTTTTGCATCACCGAAACCCTGATTGCCCGTAGCAACGGGTTGAAAGTTTTGCAAGCCCGTTTTAATGAGGTCATCGTATTTTTTATAGAAAAGTTCTGTCCTAAGCGTAGTCAGCTTGGTTACCCGTTGGTATTGCAGGATGTAATGCGTGGCATTGGTAAATCTCAGGTCTGCGCTAGCGGGAAAAAACTGTCGTTCAGGATTCTGGTAGAACTTTCCATAAGCGAAGGAAGCCTGCCCCTGCTTGCTGAGTTTGTATGCCAGTGACACCCTGGGGGCTGCGTTGACCTTATCCATCAACTTAGAATGCTCCAGTCGGCCGCCCAGTTTGGCAGCCAGTCCGTTGGTGATATAAAGATCTGTCTCAGCAAAAGCTGCTGTAATACTTTCCTTTACTTCCTGTTCGAAGCTGTTGCCCAGGTGATTGGTAAACAGGGAATGGTCATCCAGCCGATTGAATTCACTGCCGAAACGTACTGCGTTCAGCCCGGCGAACTTTCTCTCCAAAACCAACTTCGCATTCAGATACTTGCCTGTGTTATCGAGCTTAAAATTTTTGAACTCAAGGGGCGAAAGCGTCACCAATTTTTTATCACTGCTGTATAATCCACTTTCAATACGATCACGATTATCTGTATAAGCCAGACCAGCATTCATTTTCCATCTTCCAAAAGATTCACGGTAGTACAGATTATGATAAAAATTGGTATTCTTTAAAGCGAAGCCATCGAGGTATCCAATGGAATCAAGACTGGGTGTGTAGAATTTCAGGTTGGTATTACCAAAGATCCCATAGTATTTAATAATTCCTGTTTTTGAGGTCTTGATCCTGAAATTCGCATCGGCAGTATTAAACACCGGGACCTGCTCATAATCCTGCTGTTGTTTGATCAATGAGAACGCAAGAGATAAGTTGGTATAACTGTAGCTTCCCCCAAATGAATATTTTTTGTTTTTGTCGAGGTGCTGATACCCGCCACTCGCGCCGATGACCGTAACACCCAGATTTGCCGAGGTTTGATCAGGAAGATCGATCGACTCGAGTATCAGTGCTGATGACAGTGCCTGGCCATAGAGCGCGGAATATCCACCTGTGCTGAACACGGTACCTTTAAACAAAAATGGTGAGAAGCGGCCACGTTGCGCAACATTTGGCACACTACTGAAAAAGAAGTTATTCACCAGATTCCCGTCAATAAAGGTTTTTGTTTCAGCCGCCGTGCCACCCCTTACAAACAGGCCTTCGCTTTCCCCAACCTGTTGGGCCCCGGGCAGGGTTTTCAATGCACCTGTAACATCTCCATTTCCACTTGCCGTTGTAACAATATCAATGGGGTTGAGCACGGTGGCTTTTTTTCTGTCTGACGCCTCAAATGCCCCCGCAGTGATGACCACCGCACTCATTTCATCCACCAACTCTTTCAAAATGATCTCGATCGTTGCGGGGGCAGCGGTGACATTGATTTGTTGCTGGTATAACTTATAACCCGATTGTTCGGCCTGTAAAACAACGATCCCTTTCTCTTCAGTTACAAAACTGAACGAGCCGCTGGAATCTGAGGTAGCACCTTCATAACTGTCTTTTATGCTGATGTTCACCCCCGCCAATGGCTTCTTCCTGACACTAATGATCCTGCCTTTGATCTCTGTCTGCGCTTGAGCTTTACATCCTGCCAGTATTGCAAAAAGGATAACCATCCATTTGCTCATAAACCATCTATTGAAACACAAACATAAAGTAGTTTATAGTACAAACCAAATAATTTCAGACCTGCTCCATCCTCGGCGCAAAGATGAAAAACCCAAAACCTGCAGAAGCGCCGTAATTGGAGTCAGCCAGACCACCAGTAAACTGAAAAAGGGAACGGCATAAAAAAACCCGCAATGTCTTGCGGGCTCTTATGATCGGTTGTTATTGTTATTTGTACTGGGCCATAAGTCCTTTCGCCATCTCAACCATTTGCTTCAGTCCTTCTTCAGGAAGATTTCCTTTCTTGAAATCAGCAAGCAACTCAGGCATTTTGTTCTCCATTTCCAACAGGAAATGTTCTTCAAATTCCTTCACCTTCCTGACCGGTACGGAAGTGATCAAACCTTGCGTTCCGAGGTAGATGATCGCAACCTGCTTTTCCACAGACATCGGCTCATACTGGCCTTGTTTCAGGATCTCCACGTTACGCGCACCTTTGTCAAGTACATTCTTGGTTGCCGCATCAAGATCGCCGCCAAACTTGGAGAAGGCCTCCATTTCACGGTAAAGGGCCTGGTCAAGTTTCAATGTACCAGCTACCTTCTTCATAGACTTGATCTGGGCATTACCACCCACACGGCTAACCGAAATACCCACGTTGATCGCAGGGCGAATACCCGCGTTGAACAGGTTTGATTCAAGGAATATCTGTCCGTCGGTAATAGAGATCACGTTCGTTGGGATATATGCCGATACGTCACCCGCCTGTGTTTCGATGATTGGAAGGGCCGTAAGGGAACCACCACCTTTCACCAGGTGCCTGATAGACTCAGGGAGGTCGTTCATATTCTTTGCCACTTCATCATTGGTGATCACTTTTGCAGCCCTTTCAAGCAAACGGCTGTGCAGGTAGAATACATCACCAGGATATGCTTCCCGTCCGGGAGGGCGACGCAACAACAATGATACTTCACGGTAGGCTACGGCCTGCTTGGAAAGATCATCAAAGATGATCAATGCAGGACGGCCGGTATCACGGAAAAACTCCCCAATGGCAGCGCCGGCAAAGGGAGCGTAGAACTGCAATGGAGCAGGATCAGAAGCTGATGCAGCTACGATCGTGGTAAACGCCATCGCGCCATTGTCTTCCAGCGTTTTCATAACACCTGCAATGGTGGATGCTTTTTGTCCGATCGCAACATATATACAGTAAACAGGCTTACCGGCCTTATAGAACTCTTTCTGGTTGATGATGGTATCCACCGCAATGGCTGTTTTACCAGTCTGGCGATCACCAATGATCAATTCACGCTGACCACGACCAACCGGGATCATTGCGTCGATGGCTTTGATACCCGTTTGGAGAGGCTCCTTAACGGGCTCCCTGAAGATTACGCCAGGCGCCTTACGCTCCAGCGGCATTTCATACAAATCCCCCGCAACAGGACCTTTACCGTCTATAGGCAGACCCAGGGTGTTAATGACACGCCCAACCAGACCTTCGCCCACTTTAATGGATGCGATCTGACCGGTACGACGAACTTTTGAACCTTCTTTGATGTCGCCGCTTTCACCCATCAATACCGCGCCCACATTATCTTCTTCCAGGTTCAAGGCAATGGCGCGAACACCATTTTCAAACTCAACAAGCTCTCCTGACCCTACATTGCTGAGGCCATAAATACGGGCGATACCATCACCTGCCTGGAGAACGGTACCCACCTCTTCCAGTTCGGCTGAGGTATTGAAGTTCGACAGCTGCTGACGCAGTATCGCTGAGATTTCATCTGGTTTTATACTTACCATAGCGGTTCTTTTTAAAAATTTTTATCTGAGCTTTTGAACATACATGTTCTCAATGAATTGCTTTTTGATCACAACAAGATCATGGCGGATACTTGCATCATAGATCAGGTCCTCTACGTTCAGCACAAAACCGCCGATAAGTTTATCATCAACTTTATTCGTGAACTGTAGCGTGGCATCCTTGAACCTGGGTAAGCCTTTAAGCTTTTCGCGCAAGACAACATTAACGGTCTCCGAAACAGGCGCAGCTGTTATGATCTCCACGATCGAGATCTTATGATGCTGGCGGTACAAACTTCCATATGCTTGCAATATCTCCTTAACCGCGATCTCCCTCCCCTTTTTGAACAACAGGTTGAAAAACGACCTGGTCAGTTCAGTGATCTTACCCCCAAAAACCGCTGCAAAGATCTTCTCTTTCTTATCACCAGTGATCACTGGTGACATCATCACTGCATTGAACTCACCATGTTCCACCGAGAGGATCGTTTGTATATCTTCCTTCACTTTCTCCAACTGTCCCGTTTCAAGAGCAAGGTCGAAAAGTGCTTTGGCGTATCGTTTTGCAACTTTGGGTTGACGCATTTGGCTAAGTCTTTTAGTTTTTTGTTGTGGTCAGTTCATCGGCCAGTTTACGGATGTAAACTTCATGGTCATTGCCGCCAGCCAACTCCCGACGGATCACTTTTTCCGCAACTTCCACAACCATATTTCCAATCTGATTCTTGATATCGATCAGCGCTGCCATTTTCTGGTTCTCGATGGCGTTGTTGGCATCAACAATGATCTTGTTGGCCTCCACCTTGGCCTGTTCCTTGGCTTCGCTGATGATCTTATCTTTTGTCACTTTTGCCTCTTTCAGCATCTGGGCCCTCTCCTCACGCGCCTGTGCCAACAACTCTTCATTCTCACTTTTCAGCTGCGCCATTTCCAATTTCACACGCTCTGCTGTTGCAAGCGAATCTGCAATGGTCTTCTCCCGCTCATTCAGGCCATTGATGATAGCGGGCCATGCAAATTTCTTAAGAATGAAAAATGCTGCCAAAAATGCGATCAGGGTCCAAAATATAAGACCGAAAGCAGGAGTTAATAACTGCATATCTACATTGTTTTTATTCTAACTAGACAATTCGCTAATCAGTCAATTAGTTAATTGAAAAAGGAACCGCTCCTCGGCCCTGTGCGTTGGAGCGGTTACTGTTTTTCTGTCTAAACGAACATCGCAAGGATACCTGCGATAACCGCAAACAGTGCCACACCTTCTACGAAGGCGGCAGTCAGGATCATGTTAGCACGGATGTCGTTCATGGCTTCCGGCTGACGGGCGATAGCTTCTACCGCGCCTTTACCAATCTGACCGATACCGATACCTGCTCCAATGGCAGCGAGACCGGCACCAATGGCTCCACCGGCGTTAGCCCACGGAGTTGTGCTCAACAGTACATTCAATAAGTCCATACTTGCTGTTTTATATTGATGATTAATTCACAATTAATGATGCGCCTCGTGCTCATGCTCCCCTTCGAATGCCTGACTGATAAATACTGCGGTCAGATTGGTGAAAATAAATGCCTGGATGAAGGCTACCATCACCTCGATGAGATAAATGAATACGGCGAACGCGATCGATACAGGACTGAAACCAACACCAACGCCAGTGCTGATGCCACTGAAAATAAAGATCAGGGAGATCAGACAGATGATAATAATGTGTCCCGCCATCATGTTGGCGAATAGACGTATCATCAGGGCAAAGGGCTTGGTGAACACACCCAGTATCTCTACAGGGACCAGAATAGCCTTCACGCCTCCGGGTACCGGAGGATTGAATATATGACCCCAGTAATGCTTGTTGGTACTTGCAAGGATCACAATAAAAGAAATCACCGCCAATACCAGTGTAAAGGCAATGTTGCCTGTTACATTAGCAGCAGCTGGAATAAGACCAAAAATGTTATTTACCAGGATAAAGAAGAATACGGTCAACAGGTACGGCAGGTACCTGTCCGCCTTCTTGCCCAGATTTGGCCTAGCAACCTCGTCGCGTATGAACGTAACTACAGGCTCAATGGCATTCTGCATACCGGTTGGCGCCTTTACAGCCCCTTTGTATTTGGCAGCGACAGACGTCATGATCCAGATCAAAACCGCCAGTGCCAGCAACATCTGCACTACATTGCGGGTCAGCGAAAAATCATAGACCGTAACACCCGGTTCAGTTGATACGATGGTTTCCCCTTCCATTTTATAGCCGTTGTACTCCGCATGGCCATGGTCAAATTTTGACGACATGAATACGGAAAACCCTTTCTGGGGAGAATACAGGATCACGGGAAGCGGGATGGTCACATGGTGCTCCTGCCCGTCGCTTCCATGGTACTCAAAGAGGTGGAACTCGTGTGCATCCAGTATATGACTAAAGATCACTTTATTGGCATCAAAGCCACCTTTCTTCTCTTCTTTGTGTCCTCCTGCCTCATGATTTGCATGTTCGTCATGCTGCGCAGATACAGCCACAGGCATTGCCATTAAGAAAACACTGAAAACCGCTACCACAAAGAATTTGACGCTGTTAAAGTTCATGGATGCTGCGAAATTTGGCGCAAAGATAGGGAATTGGAATGTGATAAATGTGGGAAATATGCCGGAATGTGAGAAATGGAATGGCCCCATTCCATTCACCACATTTTCCACATTCATCACATTCTTCACATTCGAATTGCCTGTCCAAACTGCATTTCATAAAGATTGGCATAGAACCCTCGTTTGGACAGCAATTCGTCGTGCCCCCCCATTTCCCTGATCTCGCCCTTATCAAGAACCATGATGACATCCGCCTTGCGGATAGTACTCAGCCTGTGGGCTATAATAATGTTGGTTCTGCCACTGATCAGCTTATCGATGGCGCGTTGGATCAACTGTTCAGACTCTGTATCTATCGATGATGTGGCCTCATCCAATATCAAAATGGACGGATCATAAAGCAGGGCTCGCAGGAAAGACAATAGCTGCCTTTGCCCCATGGATAATGTACTGCCCCGCTCCATGACATCGAAATCGTACCCCCCAGGCAGTTGAATGATAAAGTCATGAATACCAATGAGTTGAGCGGCCTTTTGAACATCTTCCCGGGTGATCTTCGAATTCCCGAGCGTAACATTATCGTAAATGGATCCGGAAAAGAGGAAAACATCCTGCAGCACCACCCCGATCTCCCCCCTGAGTACCTCCAGCTTGTAATCCTCAATATTCCGGTCATCGATCAGGATCTCTCCCTTCTTAACGTGGTAAAGCCTGTTGATGAGGCTAATGATCGAGGTTTTACCACTTCCGGTATGCCCTACTATAGCAAGGGTCTGCCCGGGCCGAATATGGAAATTGATATGTTTCAACACTTCCCTTTCATCGTCATAACCAAAACTCACATTCCTGAATTTGATGTCCCCGGCTACCTTTTCCGGATGCCATTGGCCGTCCTCATTTGCAAAATCTGGGTTATCCATCACTTTGAATACCCTTTCACTGGCGATCATACCCATTTGCAGCACATTGAACTTGTCGGCAATCACCCGCAAGGGTCGGAACAGGAGG
This sequence comes from Chitinophagaceae bacterium, assembly GCA_040404005.1. GTDB lineage: Bacteria > Bacteroidota > Bacteroidia > Chitinophagales > Chitinophagaceae > Pollutibacter. The sequence goes on along the minus strand of JBBAJO010000003.1, from coordinate 55,766 downwards.
TTAAGCATGATGATGAACGATATGATCTGGCCGGAGATCTCCACAGCCTGCTGCTGCGGCAGCTTCATCACCTGGTAGCCTGCATACCAAACCAGCAATCCCACCGAGCTGGCCAGCACGATCTCCACGATCGGGAAAAACACAGAGTAGGCAAAAATGGCATTGATATTAGCATTTCGATGCTCCCGGTTGATCTGCCGGAACTTCCTGTACTCCTTGTCTTCCACTGCAAAGGCCTGCACGATCTGCATCCCCGTGATATGTTCCTGGACAAAGGCGTTTAATGAAGAAACCGCGTTTCTCACGCGCCGAAAAGACTTGTTGACACTCTCCTTAAAAATGTATGTAGAGATGATGAGGAATGGAAAAGGGATCAGGCAAACCAGCGTCAACTGCCAGTTGGTATAAAACATCGCTGCAAGTATCGCAATGATGGACAGAAAATCGGCAATGATGGGTATCAGCCCCTCCGAAAAAATATCGTTGATGGACTCAATATCATTTATGGTTCGTGTAGTAAGCGTGCCGATGGGCGTTTTATCAAACTGGGAAAGATTCAGGTTTAATACTTTCTCGTAAACCTTCACCCGCAGATCCTTCACAACTGTTTGCCCCAGCCAGGCCGTCAGAAAGGTGAAAAAGAAACGTAAAACAGTTTCGATGAATAAGATCCCTGCCTGGATCACCGTTATCCATAACAGGGTATTGATCAAACCCGCCTTGATGATGTTGTTAATGGTGTACTGGATCAACAAGGGCCTGACCGGTGAAAGCACTGCAAGCAATACTGCCAGCCCCACTGACATATAAAATCGCCTTTTGTAAGGGGCGGCAAAAGTAAAGACCCGCCTCAATTGGGTGAACTCAAAAATCCTCTTGCTGCCCTCCATCGAACGAAATTAACGAATTGACGGATTAGCGGATTGACGGATTGTGGAAAGCACGAATTAAAGAATCCGCCAATTCGCCAATTCGCTAATCCCCTATCGCCCTTGTATAAGCTTTAATGAAAAGGGCGCCCAGATTTTTATGCGGCGGGATATAATTGTCGAATCTCTCCTTCGCATCGCCAGAGGGGAACTGAACGGCAAGCTCCTTCCAGGTAGCGATCCAGTCAATATTTCTACCGGCCCGCAAATCTTCATTGATATGTTTCAGGATCGGCTCATTGACCGTTCTGGTGCCCACCTCTTTTGATGAGATGATGTGGGCATCAGGACAAGTTTTCAACACATCATCGAGGTTATGATAACCGCCGCAGGAACCAAGTATTACGATTCGGGCGGATGCCGGCAATTGTTTGATCGTATACTTCACATGGTAACTATGCCCCCGGTGTATCACGATCGTAGGTTGAATTTTCTTCTCCGCCATAAATGCAAGCAAATGCTCCTGGGCACGCGCGTCAGGATCGTCACCCTTCGTATTATCCAACGGTAGGTTGGCATAAATCAGCAACGGCTTGCCTTTGGCTGACCGGATCTCTACCCACTCCTTCGACTTTGTCACTTTCCAATCCGAAGCATTGTTGAACATGGACATGAAATTGCCATAGGAATCTATCCCGTCCTTATCACCATAGAAGAACACCAGTTGCACTACCTTGCCTTCCTTATCCGCCAGTTGCTGGTAGTCTACCGTATACACGGGAGGTATTCCGAGCTTCTGGGAAATATTTATGGTACTGTCGGTCGACGAAGCAAAAATGGTTTGCAAAATATCGTAAATGATCTCTGTTCTCTTATTGCCGGACTTCCTGCTGATCACCAGGTTGTTCTCCACTTCCCAGTCGACCAGCCTTTTGACAACAGGTATATTGATACTCCCGTAAGAATCTGCTACGTCAACTGCTTCTTCGAGGGCGCCTGTTTTTCCAAGCCCCCTTGCAAAGGCGATCATCAGACGCTGTGCGTTACTGTCTGGCATCGTTGCCAGAAAGGGCTCGAGTTTATTATACCCCGCTGCCATCTTGATAAATTTCTTGAAGCGGTCAAATTGAACAGCCATAAGTAAGGTGTCACCCGAAGGAAACCTAAGCCGCTCCATCATCCGGTTGTACACGCCTTTATAACTGGAAGTATAAATCACGTCTTCACCCAACACGATCAAATAATACAACTCCTGCGGGGTAAGGGGGTCAAGGATTTTAAACCTCACCTGATCCGCCTCGTCGTGCAGGGCGTTGATCTCATTGATATACGTTTCAACGGCCTTCCGCTGCAGCATTTTGGTCAGTTCATTAAAAGCCAATGGAGCATCGCCTGTTCTCAGCCGTTCAGCATAATTCACCTGGGTTTTGACAAGCAACCGGTAATACTTCAAACTGTCCGCCATTACATTACTGATCGAAGCCAGTGTTTGCCGGCCACTCATCACTTCATCCAGAAACGGATAATAGAGCCGGCCACTCTTGCTCGAAGCCATATCAGTAATAGCCTTCACCATGGGATCGTCGCATTTTCTGATCAACTGCCCTACTTTGGTCCGGGACGCGGCTGCGTAATCGTAAAACTGATCCGGGTTCAGCCGGGCAGTATACCTCACCAGGCTATCGGCAAAGGGAACGTCGGCGAAATACTCCAGCCGCGGAAGGATCTGCTCCGGTCGTATCGCACAGAGTTTTCTGAAAAGAATGATCTTGGACGGATTGAATCCGGGATTATCGAAAAATATGCTGTTGGAAGCATTGACTAAAATATCTCCTGTTTCATAAGGATACTTTTCAACAACAGGTTCAATGGATCTTGCTTTGATATCCGCTTCCATCATTTCCAGGAACTGGGTATAGAGCAAAACACCTTTCTCGGGAGCGAAAACCCTTCGGCTCCAGCCGTTCTGGTATCCGCGGAGCATATTTTGCAGCCCGGTCAGATACTTCACTTTCAAGCGGTGGTCCAGTTTGCTATGGTTCTCCAGTGAATCCTGCATTACATTCACCTGACGGACCATGAGGTCTGTGATGATCAGATTGATATCATCGTCACTCACCGCATAAATAAGGTCGTCCTTTTTACCATCTGTTTCCAGGATACTGTTCTGCAACTTGTCGATATCCTCATGCAGCTTTACCCGGCGAATGTCTATTCTCCGGGTACCGGTATCAGGAGCAGCCCATAAAAGACCTACCTGAAACAAAACAGTGCATAGAAGTAGTATTTTTCTCACTTGAGGCTGATAATTGCAAATTTAAGTGTAATATAAGTTTACACAGACTTTATATTAAACGTTAACGGGATGATTTTCAGTATGGCCCGTTAACAATTTCATAATCCCCTGACCGCTGATTGGCAGGTCCGCAAGGTTACTTTTGCGTAAATCAATTGTTAACATGGATATTAAGGGTAAGAAAATCCTGATCGCCGACGACGAACCGGATATCCTGGAGATCATCAGCTACAATCTCCGGAGCGAAGGTTATGAAACCGTTACGGCAAAGGACGGAGAGGAAGCCCTTCAGAAAGCAAAGATTGTCAAGCCGGATCTTATTATCCTGGACGTAATGATGCCCAATAAGAACGGAATGGAGGTCTGCAAACTCCTGCGAAACCAACCCGATTTCCAGCAAACCCTCATCATTTTCCTGACGGCGCTGAACGATGAAGGTTCCCATATCCGGGGCCTGGAGTTCGGGGCCGACGACTTCCTCACCAAGCCGGTAAGCCCGAAAGTACTGGTCAGCAAAGTGAATTCCCTGTTCCGAAGGATCATTAAGCCGGATGGCAACCAGGTGATCTCCATAAATGATTTCACGATCGATCCCGTACAATTTGTGGTGGAACACAAAGGTGAGCAGATCATACTGGCCAAAAAAGAATTCGAACTTCTCTATCTGCTGGCCTCTAAACCAGGAAGGGTATTCCTGCGCAACGAGATCCTGAGCCAGATCTGGGGCACGGATGTGATCGTTGGCGACCGAACCATCGATGTACATATCCGTAAAATTCGCCAGAAATTAGGGCTGGATTGCATCACCACCGTGAAAGGTGTGGGGTACAAATTCGAGTTATAAATCCGCGGATGTTCCGAATCAACCAGCTTCTTACCTTTGCCGGATGTTCAATACTAAAAACATCACCCCCCAGAACATTGCCGCCAAGAATGCGCTTGCCATTGCCCTGGTGGGAAGTATTGCTAATCTTATTTTCATCAGGGTTTGGTGGGTACCCCTTATCACTTTCCTGATCCTTTTCGGAATAGCATACATACTGACCAATTATTTCATTCAGCGCTTCATCTACAGGAAGATCAAACTGATCTATAAATTCATATATCAAACCAAGGCCACCAAGCGGGAAGAATTTTATTACAAGAACATCCTGCCGCAAAAAAGCATTGAAGAGGTGAGTGAAGATGTAGAAAAATGGGCTGAGCAACGTAAAGAAGAAATTGAAATGCTCAGGCAGAATGAAAAGTACCGTAAAGAATTTCTTCAAAATCTTTCCCACGAATTCAAAACGCCCGTTTTTGCCATTCAGGGTTATGTAGATACGCTGCTCAACGGGGCCCTGGAAAAACAGGAGGTAAACCGGAAGTTTTTGGAGAACGCCTCCCGAAATGTTGACAGACTGGTAAACCTGATCTCAGATCTTGATGAAATTTCAAGTCTGGAAAGCGGTGAGCAGGAGTTGCAGAAATCCAACTTCATCATACAGGATATCATCAGGGAAGTTTTTGAAACCCTATCAATTAAAGCCTCTAATAAGAATGCGAACTGCACGATCAAAAAAGGTTGCGAAACACCGATATCGGTTTTGGGCGACAAGGAAAAGACCAGACAGGTACTCATCAACCTGGTAGACAATGCGATCAAGTACGGCAAGCAGGATGGTTACATAGAAGCCAGTGTGTATAATACTGACGGGAAAAACATTTTGGTAGAGATCAGTGACGATGGCCTCGGAATTGCCGAGGAACATTTGCCCCGGATATTTGAAAGGTTCTACCGTACAGATTATGGCCGGAGCCGCAACATAGGCGGAACGGGTCTGGGGCTGGCTATCTGCAAACACATCATCGAAGCCGATGGGCATAGCATACATGTCAGAAGTAAGCCCGACATTGGAACAACATTTGGCTTCACCATCAGCAGGTCATAAAAAACCCCTGGTAGAAACCAGGGGCGAACTCAAACAATTTTACTGCTTCAACAACATGCTCTGATTGAACTGCTGATACAAAGTAACATATGCTATATTAGTAAAACATTACGGCACGATTAAGAAATTGATACTGCCAGCTTTTCAGCCAGTCCGAATGAAAGAGTCATGCCATTCCCGCCAACGCCATTGAATACGTACACGTCTTTGTTGGGCGAATGGAAGAAATATGGTTTCCCATTCATCAGCTTGGTATAAATTCCGTTCCAGCTTTCAAGCAATTCTTCATTACGGAACCGTGCAAATGTGCGCAGATATTTCAGGATCATCTCATTGATAAATCCCTTATCAAAAGGATCGTGCGTGCCACCATACTCATGGGAATCGCCAATGGTCAGTTCCCCTTTTCCGTTTTGCGACACCATTACATGAATGCCCCAGTCCAGGTACTCGCCCATCTCGGCTTCATACCGGGCCTTCAACGCGGGCAGTGATCCCGCCGCCTTAAAACTGTGATAGTGGATCAGTGATAAACCTCCACAGAGAGCAGGACCTATTCGCCAATTTTCTGGCTGCGGTCCAAAGCGCATCATCTGCAGTTTACATTTCACGGCAGATTCCCTGGCAAAAATCTCGGGGTACAGGGTCTCAAATTCCATGCCGCTGCAAATGACCACCAGGTCGGCATCGTATTTTTCACTGGCTGTTCTCACTGAATGAGTTCCTACTTCGGTAACCGATACTCCCCACTTAAAGCTGATCGGATACCGGGAACTGAGGTACTCCGGGAACGCCCAGATGGCTTCCCTTGGATCTACGATCATCTCACTTGAACTGAACAACCCAGAGATTAGTCCGTCTGCAACTACGGCTGGGGAGCGCTGTAGCACCTCATCGGCCTTAAGCAACTGAAATGATCGCTCAGTTTTATAATTACTGTAAAGCTCCTCCAACACCAGGGCTTCATCGGGATGGTACGCCAGGTGCATGCTGCCTACCGGATCGTGAAAGATCCCTGCGCCGCTGCACATTTCTTTCCAAATCACAGCGCTCCTCATGGCCGCATCATACAACTCCCCGGAAGGTTGACCAACAGGCCAAACCATTCCGAAATTCCTGATAGAAGCACCTATCGCCCGGTGGTTACGTTCCAGAACTGTGACGGCATACCCCCGTCCGGCCAGTGCCTTAGCCATGGCAAGCCCGGCTATACCTGCGCCTACAACAATTGCATTCCCTTTACTCATTGAATCTGAATTTTCAATTTATGTTTCCGGTTAAAATAAAACAACGCATATATGGTACCCATTACGCCGATGACGGACAAAATGATCACCGCGTAAGAATAGAAAACGGACCATTGCACATCAACTTTCATCGACTCCTTGAACAACATCACCGTTACACTTCCCAAATACCCAAATGCGTCGGTGATATAAATCAAAAAACCCACATTGCCTTTTATCCTGAACGCTGCGATCATCCTTTCAAAAAAAATAGCATTAAAGGGAATGTATGCCATGTATAAACCAAGGCCTACCGCCTGCATCCAAATCCCACCATGCAAGCTCTTATAGACAAAAAGCAGGGAGGTGATGCCCGCCAGTAGAAAGCCTCCGATGATTACATAGTGGACCACCCTGAACGCGATGATGTTTTTCCGTATCAGTACTATCAGGCCCATCATCAGCAGGATGATCAGGGTGATCCTGGTCTCCGATTTGGTGAACACCGATGCATCGCCCGCATAACCCAGTTCGTTCCACATGTTGCCCATGTAATTATCCCTGATATCCCTCATCACCGTAAGCATGGTATAGATCACAGCAAGGATGATGAGGCCGGATCCAAAATCCCGGATGATCTCCTTTCTGTCGTTTCCAGTCATGGCAATCCTTTCAGAACGCTCGTCAATATCTTTTTCATCGGGAGCAGGTGACTTCTCAAGAAAATAAAATAGAAGGACCAATGGCACCACAAATACCAAACCGGTCATGAATGGCATCCACTTTTCGGTGATACCGAATTCAAGCATCATCCATTTGCCAACCGACCTGGTGAATCCACCTGCAAATATAAAACTGACCGCAAGTACGGATCCTATGAAATCCGTGGATCGCCTGCCTTCAGCATAACTGAATACAACACCCCACATGAACCCCAGCATGAATCCATTGACAAAAAAACAAATCATCCCGGCCCAGGGTGGCAGCAAGGCAAACAAGAGCAGGGCAAGCCATGCAGCAGAAACCAGAATGGTTGCCGTGATCCACCTGCCCGTCCTTTTCAGGCTGGATATGAACCGTATGCCTGCAAATTTGCTGAGCATGTATCCGATAACCTGGCAGATGATCAACACGGTCTGGTATGAGATGCCAAATAGCTGCTCTCCCGAAAATGTGGCAACCGTGAAGGGTTTACGAAATGCATATACACAGGTATATGCGAAAAAGGTGAGGGCGGCGATATTTAGGGCAGTGAGGATCTGCCTTGTTTTGGTCTTCGTCAATGTTATGGAAAATTCAGGTAATGATCAGTAAACGCATGTCACTGCTGTGAAAGATGCTTTTCAGCCAACTTCCGGAAAAAATCCAAACTCTGACTGGTTGGCTCCGTCAGTTTTGCCTCATCATCCCAAAGCCTCAATTTGATCTTAAGCTCCGAAATGGGATCCTGCTCGAACGCAAGGGCCTCTTGCTCGTCCATCATCCCGCCCTGAAACCTGAGTGTTTCCTTACTGGCAACAGACAGCTTGTTATAATAGTCAGGATTCCTGTAGGTAAGATATCTTTTTGCTACCACATGGCTTTCTACCAGCATAGCCAGTCGCTCTGAAAATCCCCTCGCCCTCAGGTAGTCCGCACCTATGGATTCATGGGAAACGACTCCATACCCCTTCATGTTTTCTGTAATGCCCTCCGCAGAAAGAAGGTGTCCGATATCATGAAAAAATGCGGCCAGAACCACTTCATCGTCATAGCCCTCGGAACGGGCCAGCTCACCAGCCTGCAGCATATGTTCCAGTTGCGAAACCGGCTCTCCTATATAATCTTCATCCCCGTGCAAAAGATACAAATCAAAGACTTCACCGATAACATCTTTATTCATGAAAAGGATTTTTCAAATGTAAATTGCAGGCAATGCCGCTGAACAGCATCCATGCATTAGTAACAATTCGTTAATGAATTTAAATTTTGTTGTAGAAGTTAAGTAAAAATATTTGCTGCATGAATGTAAGGCGGTCACTGATCTTATTTCTCTCGTTGTTCTTAATAAAAGCAGATCTTTTCGCGCAGGAAGACTCCACGATCCTCGCTCCGGTCGTGATCACGGCTACCCGAACCAAAACACGCATAGACCGGACTCCAGCAGCACTAAGCTACCTCACTGCCGAGCAGATCAGGGAGCAGAATGGCAGGTCTGTGCCGGAAATGCTCATGTCGATGGCCGGGGTATGGATGCAAAAAACAGGTCATGCTGGCGGCAGCCCTTTTCTGCGCGGTCTTACCGGGAACCAGGTGCTGCTGATGACCGACGGGATCAGGTTGAATAATGCCACGTATCGTTTTGGTCCCAACCAATACCTCAGCACCATAGACCCCTTCACCGTCAATAGGGTGGAAGCGTTTAGAGGGGTAGGCGGAACGCTGTATGGCTCTGATGCCATTGGCGGCGTTATCAATATCACCACTACCGAACCCTCATTCAGCAACAAAAAAAATGAGCTTCACGGAAGTTTGTCGGCCAAATGGATGAGCCGCTCCATGGAAAAAACGTTGAGCACTTCTTTATCCTACAGCACAAAGAAACTGGCATGGGAAGTAAGGGGAAGCTTCAGCGATTTTGGCGACATCTATGCAGCCAATGAAAAAAAGCAATCTCCTACTTCGTACGACCAGCAATCGTTTTATACCAAGATCAGGTACAGGATCGCGAACAACCAGGAATTGATCGCATGCTTCCAGCAATTGGTGCAGAAGGATGTGGATCTGTATGATCAGGTGACACAACGGGGGTTTGCCATCAGTAAGATCGACCCGCAGAAAAGACAATTGTTTTATATACGATGGGAGGCCGGGATGAAATCAGCCCTGTCGGATCAGTTCAGGCTGACCGCCTCTCGCCAGGTTTCCACAGAACGGAGGGTCAGACAAAGAAGGCAGTCAGTTGTTGTGAATAATGAATACGACCATGTAGTTACCTATGGCCTTCAGGCAGAAATGGAAAAGAAGATCCGGAAAAACTGGCGGATGATCACCGGCATTGACGTCTACGCTGATGATGTGGAAAGCAGCGCTTTCGATCAGCATACACAGACTTCGGTGGTCACCCCAAAAAGAGGATTGTACGCAACCGGCTCCACCATGTTGGCCCTCTCGGCTTTCCATAATCAGCAGTTCACCCTCGGAAAATTTGATCTTGTTGCCGGCCTGAGGGCGAATCAATATTCCGTCAACATTCCAGACCCCTTATTCGGAGATGTCTCCCTGCAGCCCTTTGCACTTGCAGGAAATGCAGGTATGCTTTATCATCTGTCCGGACAATGGAAGTTAACGGGCTCGTTGAGTACCGGTTACAGGACGCCCAATATAAATGACCTCAGCAGTTTTGGAAGATTCGATTTTGGTACGGAAGTGCCTTCGCCGAACCTGAAGCCCGAACGTTCCTTCCACAAAGAGGCCGGTGTTAAATGGACAACGAAAAAATCTTTCGCCCATATCACTTTTTATCACAACAGACTAAATGACCTGATAGACCGCGTTAAATCGAGTTATGAAGGCGATACCCTGATCAACGGGGACCGTGTATACCAGAAAGTGAATCGTGGAAAAGCGGTCATCTATGGAATGGAGGCAGAATTTTACACCCGGATATACAAATCATTTGGAATCAGGTCGCACCTCACATACACCTACGGCCAAAACAAAACAGCAAATGAACCCGTTCGCAGAATTCCGCCCGTATTTGGCCGACTGAGCGGGGAGTATCAGAAAAAAAGCATTTTTGCTGCGGTGGACTGGATATTTGCCGGCGCCCAGGACAGGCTGGCCGGGGGCGATAAGTCTGATCACCGGATCAATCCGAAAGGCACTCCGGGTTATGGTATGGTATCCCTGAGAACCGGCTATCAGTTCAAGTTCATCAATGCTGAAGCAGGTATTGAAAATATGCTCGACCAGGCTTACCGCATGCATGGTTCAGGTATTGACGGCTACGGCCGGCATATTTGGATCCGAACAACCTTCAGATTCTGACATGACGCGGATCCCGGACGAGGGCGCTAGTCATTCTTGTAATGCACTTTTCTCGCTTCCTCCGCATCATCCATAGAGGGGCCCTGCATGATCTTCCTCCAATCGGTTGTTTTATTGTATTTCTTCATGGCCTTATCCCAGTCGAATACCTCTTTATCCGGAAACTCAAGGCTGTAAGGGGTAAGATCTGGTTTCGGGGTAAAGAAGTCACTTAACAACGAAGCAGTAACATCGTATTGATTTACATAAGGGATATTGAGTGTGTTGTAAATCACTTTCAGGATCGACCCGAAATTAGCGTGGGTATGCGAAGTATAACCGTGCTTCACATATGGCCCGGCAAACATCAAAATACTTCGGTGCGCATCTATATGATCCACACCCCCTTGCGGATCATCTTCTGTAATGATCACCAGCATGTCTTTCCAATAAGGCGTACGGGAAAGAAAATGCAGTAGTCTTCCTAATGCCAGATCGTTATCGGCCATAAAAGAATGGCGGAATGGATACCCATCTTCAGGTCTGGGTGATGCCGTATGATCATTCGGGAGCTGTATGGTAATCAATTGCGGCATCTTTTCTTTTCCCTTCAACCACATTTTTGTGAACTCCCCTTCAAGCTGATCCATCCTGAACTGGTCAGGAATATTGGTATTGTAACCGGCATAATTGTGACTGGTTCTGTTGAACAACGCCTTCTGCATGGGCACCATCACACCGTGTGCTGCCCCAGTGAGCGTATCGCTCCACTCCTCTCGCACGTGAGCCGTTTCATTGGCCTCCCCGAAGTTGTAAAACGACACTCCTTTTCGCTCGAGCGCTTCCCACATACCGCCCTTTTCGGCATAGTCTTCCGGGTCCATACTGCCAGTAGATCCGGGAAACCTGCGGCCCGGAGCTTTTGAAAAAAGCTTTGCTGTTTTATCAACACTGGAATTGGCCTCCACCCATTCGTTCGGGATCACGCCCATCATCCAGTGATGACCATGAATAGACGCATCGCTATCGCAATAAAAGTTATCAGAAAAAGCAAATTGTTTTGCGATCTTTTGGTGGTTGGGAGAAATATCAGACGTACGGCCCTTATTCATTTCCACCCTCAACCCGAACCGGGATAAAGAGGAATCGCCTTTCCCCGTTCCGATCTGCCCCAGCACCTCGTCGTACGTCCGGTTCTCTTTGGTGATATATACGATGTGCTTAATCGGACTTTGCCTCATACCGGGGAGAGGTGGTAATGGATTCTTCCCATCATCTGAAACCATGTTCACCTGGTAGGTATTTGACTTTACCGTTTCAGTCATCATAGCCAGCTCTGCCATGCCGGGAACCTTCAACTTCTGGAAACTGCCTAATTGAATATCCCCCACATAGGTGCCCTGGGGCGGTGCAACAAACCCCTTTCCACCGTTAGGACCCGCGCCAAGACCGCGACAGGAGATGATGTACAGATCTTTTTCATCGGGAGAAAGTAACACCCTTGAAGGCCCCCACCCCGTTGGGATCAGGCCCCTGGTAGTTCCAGATTCCACGTCGATCACGGCTACAGCGTTTGCCGCAAGCAGCGCAACATACAACGTAGATTCGTCTTTGCTGAGGCAAACCCCAAAAGGAATAGCGCCGCGATATTTTTTCAACCTTTCATCGATCACTACCGGTATCTGCCTTACGATCTTTTCCTGTTTATAATCGATCACAGAAATGATATCGTTGGTGGCATTGCTTACATAGGCAAAGCGCTTGCCAACAGCTATTGAATTAGGACTGGCACCGCCTACCACTTCAGCGTCTTCAATGATCTCCCCTACCTGGTAGCCTGTTTTGTATTTCCTGATCACCCTGAGGGTTGCGAGATCTATGGCAAACACGCACATGGCATCCTCGTGCAGGGGCGAGCCAACGCCGGGTATTTTTCGACCCTCAACAACAGCACCCTCAATCGCTTCCCTTGTTCCATCGCCATATGGGTGGCGGGAGATCAATATAGAATCATAATTAGCGGGCGTGGCTCCTTCGATCAACGGGTATTCATACATGCCTACATTAGCCACAAACACCGTCTTTTTATCGGGACTCAGGGCGATACCAAAAGGTTGGCGACCGGTTTTTACGGAGCCTTCCAATTTTCTGGTCCGGGCATCCACAACAACCATCCTGAAATTTCCCCGGTCAAGCACAAGGAGCTTCCCGTTATCCAGCAACAGCAAGTCAGACGTGAAACTGTCGTCGAACTTTTCATCCCCAACCAGACCATTCAGCGATATGGAATCCCTGCGGGTCATGGTCAGCATGTCGTACACGATCACTGCCCCGTTATCCCCGCCACTGAGGTAAAGGGTTCGGTTGTCTTTTGCAATGGCAACCCCGAGAAAGGATCCCGCCCCCAGTGGAGAAGGGATTTTTTTATCGTACGATGGTACCCGGGTTACCCCGAGGTTACCCGTGTTGATGATGGAAAACACCCCATTGTGCAGGGTGACCACCTTAGAACCATCCGGCGAAACGGCCATACCAAATGGATCATGGGTAATTCTTACAAGTTCTCCTGCCGGCTTTGCATAGCGACCGCTGGGAAGAACCGCAAAATGATCACTATGGATCGCAGTATAACTGCTTTTTCCAGGCACTTCCAAAACCTGCACGGTTTTCTGGGTAAATGCATACGCAGGGCAAATCAGGATCAGGCTAATCAATACTTTCTTCATATCGTTAAACAGGCAATTTATCCTTACCATATAATCTGTTTGTGTCATTCTGATGAATAAATCGTCACTTCTTTTCGTTATTTACAATGTTTTATAGGGGAAAACCGTTAAAATTAGTACCTTCAGAATAGACTTAATAATTAGTTAACACTGAAAATAAGAAATCCACCCCAAGAATGGGGCGGATGTATACTACTCTTTGCTTAAGGACTGTGAACAGATGTATCTATGGTGAAGATGTTCTAATGGGAATTTAAAAGTATCTGGGGTAGGTGAACAGGATGTTTACAAAAGGTTACCGAATCATTAATTCAAACCGTTTTATTTCTATCAATGCGTCGCCACTTGTTCATATTGATCATGGTATGTATGGTTTCTGCCGCCTTCGGCCAGAAACAGGTAGACCGTGTATCCATTGACTGTTTCGGCGAAATTATGGAGCACCGTTTTGATAGTCCGGTTTCTGTGGATATGGAACACCCTGTCATGGAGGAGCATATCCAGGCCTATTGCAGGAACATGGCAAACCCGGCTTTTGAACAGCTGGTGCAGAAGTTGAAAGAATTCAAGGAAAAGAACCGCCTGGACGACTGGCTTTATTACCAGATCATCAGGAGAGTGGCGGATCAGATCGCCCCTAAAAGCGCCGACTATACCCTTTATACCTTATACAAATGGCACCTGCTCTCCTTGTCTGGCTACGATGCCATCCTTAGCTACTCCCGGGGGAAGATCCTTTTTTATGTTTTATCGTCTGAAAACGTTTATAATATTCCCATCCGGAACGAAGGGGGTAAATCCTATGTATGCCTGAATTACCACGATTATGGAAGTATCGATTTTACCAGCCAGGTGTTTCGAAGAATTGACATACCGGTTCTGGGAGCCCGGCACGCATTTTCCTATTCTGTGAGTTCCATACCGGATCTTCAGAAAACGAGCAGTGAAAAGGAGTTAAACTTTACGTACAATAATGCTGAGTACCATTTTAAAATTAAACTCAACCCTTCCATTTCTGCCTATTTCAAGAACTATCCGACCACGGATTACGAAAAACATTTCAACATTCCCATGAGCGGGGGAACCTACAATTCGTTGATTCCCGCCTTAAGAAAGTATATCAGGGGCATGAGTGTTAAAGACGGGGTTGATTTCCTGCTGCATTTCACCCGGTATTCATTTTTGTTCAAGCCCGATACAGAAAGATACGGCATGGATAAGATCAATAGCCCCGAGATGACCTTACTCAGCGATTACAGCGATTGCGAAGACCGGGTTTCGCTATTTTATTTCCTGGTTAAAGAACTGTATGACCTGCCCATGATTGTAGTCGTATATCCAAAACACGTTAGCATCGCCGTGCATTTTGATAAAGCCTTTGGCAGAACCATTGAATACAATGGAAAACGATTCACGATTTGTGAACCCACTCCCCAAAAAAAGGACCTTAAACTGGGGGAGATGATGCCCGAATTCAGGAACCAGCGCTTCGAAATCGCGTTTGCCTACGAGCCGGCTTCCAGTCATTGATGAGCGTAAACAAGAAAAGGCAGTCCTGATGGACTGCCTTTTCATTCTATAAAGAAAAATGATCAGATCAATTTCCGAACTTGGTCCAGCCTTTATACCAGTTATTGTCTTCGCCGCTTGGTCCAACCGCGCCGCGGAAATTCACGGCACGTATGAATGCGTTGCGGGCTGCAATTCTTGCATCTGTAAAATTCACATTAGCAGCACCCACGATCGAATTTGGCACCGTAGGGTACCCGGGGATGCTGATATTGGCTGAAGAGAAAGGCGAGAAGTCAGGGTTCACGTAATCAAAGGGCCTGGTGTAACCTACTTGCTCATTAGCTGTCAACACGGTGTTGCGATAGAAAGGATTTCGGTACCAGGCATCCACAATAGCCAGTGTTGTTGCCCCGGCAGGATTGGGTGCTGAATAGCCGAATGGCAGGACTGTTCCGGCTATGCAATTACCCACGAAACGTATGGTACTGTCCTGAACGTCATCCCAAACAAGTCCGCGACTATCGTCTGTCAGCAATCCTTGCGGCCAACCCATGAACACAGAATTGTAAATAGAGATGCCAGTATTCCTCCTGATCTGCGCGCCAGCGAGGTAAAGGGCATTGCCTATGTTAGTCAGCGTTGCGCGGGGTCCAATCGCTGTAACGTTGCTGAATACAGCAAGTGTCTTTGGTTGATTAGCGGTGCCACTTGCATCGTTGTCACTTTCAAATGCTTCGGACCTACTGATATCTGCAATCGATGAATCCCGGAAGATCAGTCCAAACTGAACAGATCCATTGAAACCATTATCAGAATCAAAATCATCGTCCTGCGTTTTATAGGTTACGAGGTATCGACAATTTACCGTACCACCGAACCACTCGAATGCGTCGTCTTTGGCATAGGTCACCTGAACATACTCAATGACCGTCTTATTGCCAACAGCGGCCATGGTAAGGGAATTGATTTCCTGGTCGGGCTGGAAAGCGTAGCCTGCATATTCGATCCTGGCGTATCGAATGGCACCACTGCTGTCTGCCGCGTCAGTTCCACCGGCCACACCCAGTCCATCCGAAGTATTGATACCACCTTCCACAACGAATGTACCCGCACCAGCGGTTGATGTGGTATTAACAGGGGCCCGGCCACAAATAACAATACCTCCCCAATCTCCGCTTCTCGGCGTAGGATTGGCAGAAGTGAAAACGATAGGATTTGTTGCAGTACCCTGGGCATTGATCTTGGCGCCCCTGGTGATGATGAGAGAGGCCACATTAGCTCCGGTGAAGTTTGCTTTAATAACCGTACCGGCCTGAATATTAAGCGTGCGGTTTGGCATGATATAGACGAGACCATCAAGAATGTAATCATTCGCATTGGTCAGCGTGAGCGTACTGTCGATTCGCCCCTTCAGGGTGATTGTCTGGCGTCCCGGAGGCGGGGGCGGCACAACGGTTTGATTGTTCTCGCCATCCACTTCGATCTTACGGCATCCGGTAGCCAAAATACCGGTTAAAATTGCTAGGATAAGTATACGTTTCATAATAATGATTGATTCCTGATTTATGCTTTAAAAGTTATATGCGAATGTTGCGCTGATCGTGGTCCCAAATCTCCTGCTGAAGCGAATGGGATCCGTACCTGCTTCATAGGCTTTATTGTCGTTGGCATTTTGATAAAATATGAGCTTGCGGTTCAGGATGTCCTGAACATTCAGGCGAACTTCCGCTTTGTTCTTCATCAGCTTCTTTGCCATTTGAAAATCGAGTATTGGTCTTGAATTCTCCCACACATCAGGCACCTGCTGATATACGTTGCCGACGAGGTAAATCCTGCGTCCGATTTGGTTGAAAAGCAAGGTGGTGTTAAACCCGGCTTTCTCCCAGTCATACATCAAAGATGCATTGATCACGTAAGGCGACTGGCCCTGCAATGGCCTGTCGATTGAGAAGCCTGCCAATTTAAGGCTATCATCATTTATACGGCTATAGATGTAGGCAAAGTTTGTCTGGAATGTGAAATTCTTAAGGGCGGGAATAAAGTCAAGCCTTTTCCTGAACTCCATTTCAGCACCCATTGAAACGGCACTCTCCGGATTTGCAAATGGGAAGAAAGATGCTCCACCACCACCCTGGAAGAAGAGCTGTTCAATAGGCTTATCGAAGTGCTTATAGAATACACCAATATTAAAGGTCTCACCACCGCGGGGATATAGTTCATACCTCAGGTCAAAGTTGGTCACCTTTGTGCGCTTGAGGTTGGCATTACCTTGTACAGCGGCGTTCAACTCAAAATCGTAAAACTCGAAGGGCGCTAATTCCCGGAATTCCGGACGAACAACGGTCTGCGATCCACTCAAACGGATGTTGGTCTTAGAAGACAATTTAAAGGTGGCATTGAATCCGGGAAGGAAATCGCGCACCCGGGAATAAATATGGCGGGGATCGCTCTGTTTTACACTCCCTACCAGCTGGTCAAAGTCTTCCACCCGAACACCCCAGACCATCCTCACCACCTTGCCGAACTGATTGTCGAACTGGAGAAAAGCCGCATTCAGGATCGTATTGGCCATATAGCGAAACCTGTCGCCTTGTATGGCATCAAAATAGAATTTGCCCTGTTCACGATCGCCAAAATTTGATGGAACAAAAACCTGTTCCGCCTGCTGTCCCTTTAAAGAAGGATTGTTTCCTGAAAGTGCGACTGAAAATGGCTTGGCATCAAACAGCCTGTCACGCACCTGGAACAGATATCCCGCCTTGACAACCTGACGCTGGTTGAACAACTGAAAATTCTTCTGCACATCGCCACCCGCGGTGTACACATAGTCGTTTAGATACTGATAGAAACGGTTGGCGCTTCTCTGCGACAGAACATCACCGATCAACATCTCGTAGCCATTGGTACTGGTGCCGGAATTATCTTTGCGATAGAAAATCCTTCTTTGGTCAGGGGTATACCCATCAAGAATATTGAACGAGCCAAACCATTTCAGCCTTGCACCCGCACCGGTAAAGTTATGATCACCTGATATCTGGTTGCTCCAGAAAGTATTTTGTTGAAAGCCAAGTTCGTTTGCCCTTACACTATCCAACGAAGATGAGCCAAAGTTCTCCGTGCCACCACGCCTAATGGTGTAGTCCGAAGTATTGACATTGAAAATCGTCTTATATGAAATCTTATTATTGGCATTAAACTCATAAGTCAGATTGCCCAGTGCCCCGGCCAAAATATCTGTTGAATAACGATCATCGTTGAATTCGTAATCTATACCGAGGCCGGTACCGGTAAAGGCGTACTGGTTGTTTTGAAGTTTCAGGTTGCGCACGTTTCGGTTATAGGTAAGCCCAAAAGAACCACCGAACCTTTTTCCGAAGAGCTTGCCCTTAAACCCGCCATTAGCCTGAAAACTCGTATTGAGTGGTAAAATATTGGTTTGCTGTGCTTCCCAGATATTCTCCATAGCCAGTCCAACGCTATTCTTTTCTACCTGGTTATAACCGTTGAACGTACTCTTATTTACATAATTTTCGGGCAGCGCACGGGTTCCGTCATCAACTCCCAACCAATCCAGCTTACCGCCTTTATAACTATAAAAATCATTTGCAACGGTCTGGGTATTGAAGCCCGTTCCGATCTGGATGTTGAAATAGTTATTCGTCGGAATGTCGCGCGTGTTCACCTGAACAAGGCCCCCGGCCCATTCCCCAGGCATCTCAGGCACAAAAGCCTTATTGATGACAATATTATCGATCATTGAGGAGGGAATGAGATCGAAAGAGAAAGTCTTACGATCAGGCTCTGTACTACTCAGGGGAATTCCATTAAGCAGGGCCTGGTTATACCTGTCCGCCAAGCCGCGAATGACCAGGAACTTCCCGTCCTGTATGGAAGCACCGGGAATACGCTTTAGAACCTCACCGGTATTCCTGTCCGGCGATCGGCGGATGGTTTCAGCAGAAATAACAGAGGCAACCGTATTGGTATTTTTCTGAAAACTGATGATTGAATTAACCGTTTCACGTCGTGCACTTGATTTGGTAGTGGTAACCACGATATTGGACATTTCCTTCGATGCTGCCTGCAAAACAATGTTCAGGTCGGTTGTCAAACCGGCATTGATTTCGATATCTTCAACCGTTTTGGGCTGGAAGCCTATCGCAGATATCTTGATTTCATATTTCTTGCCCGGCGCCAGATTTAATGTAAAAAACCCGTCAACATTGGTAGTGGTACCCCCGCCTGTTGACAAACTGATTGAGGCGCCTGAAATCGCCTCGTTCCTGTCATCAGTGACTTTACCGGTAAGTCGGCCAGTTTGGGCCATGGTTTGAATTCCGGATAGTAAAAGTAGTAGTAGAGTAATAATACGTCCCAACATGGGTCCTTAATTTGATGGCAAAAGAAAGACGGCAAGATTAAGGGCATATTACCCCAGCGTTAAGGAATTGTTACGAGGGCGGGTACTTACTCACATCGCTAAAATCGAAACTGTGTGCGAAGTGTGAATATGTTGTCAGATCTGTCCGAGGTGTAATTAACCAGGGACGTGTTTTCATTTTTCACCCATTCGTAGTAGAAAACTACTTTGAGGTTATCGTTAAAGTGATAAAGGTATCCCGCCCCCAGCGTTGAGAACCTGATGTCCGCTTCGCCCAGGTTGGTTCCGGCGCTACCAATATTTTTACCGGATACAGCTGTGTTGGGATCATACCAGTCGTACTTCAACATGACCTGATGCTTATTACTTGCAATATTTTGCAGATAATAGATGAATCCTCCTTTAAAGGGCCTGACATAAAAAGGAAGATATTTTCCATCGGGGAGGATCATCACTGAGTTTGGCGTTTCACTGCTTTGCTGTGTGCCTGTTTGGGTTCCCTTCCAGATTTCGCCCCTTAACTCCGAAAACCCCCAGCCCATTTTGTATTTTAGCTGCGCATTGATACCATGGTATTGTCGTGGCAGTCTATCCCCCGCCACACTGGTCAGCGAATCAGCCACAAACGTGGGCAGGCCCGATGTTTCAGTCATCCTGAAACTATGGGTCGAATTTTGGACCAGGCCACCGTACAAGGCTGAAACTCCCCCGCCCAGGGTCAGATTATGTGCTATTTTCTGGGGTTTGATGACCACCTGCCCGATGAAATCTTTAAAATTATCAAACTCGTTGGGGGCAGTCAGTCCCTGGCCGTTGAAAATACCCGCATCGACGCGGAAAAATTTCCAATCCCTGGTTTTTTTTCTTTTTTCGAAACTGGCCATAAATCCCAGGTCCCGTTCTGTTCTCATCAGTGTTTGAGACATCCTTCCCCGCTCCGGTGTTTCCCTGTCGCCCGATGAATAGTTGATCTCAAAGCCAAACGGCCGCGCGAACATGCCGGTGGTAAAGTGGAAAAGTTCCCATTTATTTTCCCAGAACCGACCCCAGAAATCGCGGATAAACACCCCCCTTTCGGTTCCATCAAACTGAAACACAAACTGCATCTGGTTCCGGTTCTCGGCGTCTGTCCGGGCATAATCGAATCGTATACGGCCCCTTCTGAGCAAGAAACGGTTGCTTGACTGGGGGGCAAAGGGTCCCCCGCTATAACTGTCGGCTCCCTCGGCCGAGGCGATCTGGAACTGAGGCTGCATGTAACCGGAAATACGGATATGGCTCAGCCTGTCGGTGCTGTTGTTCTTCCCCAGTTCCTTGGTGGTATCGATCATATCCATCAGGTATTGCCCCCTGACAGCTTGCTGGACCAGCAAAAGAAATAATATCGGAAATAGTCTTCTCAAATCAGATTGCCGCAAATAACACCTGTATATTGAAACCCAATGTTAAGAAATCATTATCTGTGGTGCCAAAAAAGATTGCAGGGCCATTAGGTCTATTTTTGCCGAAATTTTAGTAATGGCGCTTAACACGTTCCTTAAGATATTCCTGCCCAAAGACAGGATCTTCTACTCCCTGTTTGAAGATTCCAGTGAAAGGGTGCTGCTGATGTCGGGGATACTAAAGCAACTGGTTAACGAAACCGATTCATCGAAAAGGGGTGCCATTATGTCCCACATCGAAGATCTTGAGCATAAAAATGACGAGGCAACCCACCGGATCTTTACCGAACTGAGCCGGAACTTCATCACGCCCTTTGATCGTGAGGATATCCACTACCTGGCTACCGCGCTGGACGACGTTGCTGACCATATTTACGCTGCAGCCAAAAAGATCATGTTCTACCATATCCACCAGGACGATAATGGCCTGAGGCGATTTGCCGAACTGATAGAGCTGAGTGCTGAGCAGGTTTGCCTTGCCGTGAAAGAACTGAGGAACATGAAGAATCTGCGCCAGATCACGGAAGCCATTGTAAAAATCAACAGCATCGAAAATCAGGCTGATGATCTGTTTGACCAGAACATTGAGAGGCTGTTTGCCGAAGTGGATGATGCCAAGGAAGTGATCAAAATGCGGGAGATCTATCAGGTGATGGAAGATGCGACTGACAAATGCGAAGATGCGGGAAATGTGATCGAGTCCATCATCATTAAATATGCGTAATTAAGGATAACAGCTATTCGATCTTCGAAAGGCCTCCATCACCCAACCAAACATGACGCTTCTAATCATTATTATCATACTGGCGCTGGTCTTCGACTATATCAATGGCTTTCATGACGCCGCCAATTCCATAGCCACTATTGTATCCACTAAGGTACTTACGCCCTTCCAGGCGGTTATCTGGGCCGCATTTTTCAACGTGATAGCGTTCTTCATTTTCAAAGATCACAATGTAGCCAACACCATTGCGAAGACGGTACACGCTGAGGCGATCACGCTACCAGTTATCCTTTCGGGCCTGATAGCAGCGATCATCTGGAACCTGCTCACGTGGTGGTTTGGCATTCCATCTTCCTCTTCCCATACGTTGATCGGGGGATTTGCCGGTGCTGCCATTGCGCATGCCGGACTTCACAGCATCGAGATGGAGAAGATCACGAAAACGCTGGCGTTCATTTTCATTGCGCCTTTGATGGGGATGGTGATTGCCGCTTTCATTTCGATTGTCACCATCATTCAAAATATCTGGCTCAAGCTGTTTGTTATTGTATTGACCGTGGCCCTATCCGTCACCTTCATCCCATTCAATGAGGTGATCAAATGGGGCCTTGTTGCTACCGCCGGCATCTTCTGTATATCTTATGTTATCAATCATTTCCAGGATCCTCCCAGTGCCTATAAAACCGGGAATATGTATAAGAGACTGCAACTTTTGTCCTCTGCCGCATTCAGCATCGGCCATGGTGGCAATGATGCGCAAAAGGTCATGGGTATCATAGCCGCGGCCCTGGTTGCCGGAGGACAGATACCTGATCTTAAAGCAATGCCGGTATGGGTTCCAATAGCTTGTTATGCAGCCATCGGGCTTGGTACCTTAAGCGGCGGCTGGCGTATCGTAAAAACAATGGGCACCAGGATCACGAAGGTGACACCACTCGAAGGCGTAAGCGCAGAAACAGCCGGTGCCATCACCCTGTTCATGACGGAAAAAATGGGTATACCGGTGAGTACCACACACACCATTACCGGTTCTATCATTGGTGTAGGCGCAACAAAACGATTATCGGCAGTGCGGTGGGGGGTTACAATCAACCTCCTCTGGGCATGGATACTAACCATTCCCGTTAGTGCCCTCATGGCTGCTATTATTTACTATATCAGCAGCCTGTTCTTCTAGTTTCAGGTTTTGGCTAACGTAACATTTTTTAAGCCGGATAGCGGAGAGTTTTATTTATTTTTGTACCTATTGCAATTATCCATAGATCATGAAAGGAATCATATTGGCCGGAGGGTCAGGAACCCGTTTGTACCCCATCACCTATGCCATCAGCAAACAGATCATGCCGGTGTATGATAAACCAATGATCTACTATCCGTTGTCCACACTCATGCTGGCAGGCATCAGGGATATCCTGATCATTTCCACCCCGCACGACCTGCCTAATTTTAAAAAGCTATTTGGCGACGGATCCCAGATCGGACTCAACTTCTCATATGTGGAGCAGCCGTTGCCCAACGGGCTCGCGCAAGCATTCGTGATCGGGAAAGATTTCATTGGGGACGACAGTGTAGCGTTGGTTTTGGGAGACAATATCTTCTATGGATATGGCCTGGGTGAGCAACTGGAAAAAAATGCCGATCCGGATGGTGGTATAGTTTACGCATATCATGTCAGTGACCCGGAAAGATATGGAGTGGTGGAATTTGATGATCATAAAAAAGTCATCAGCATTGAAGAGAAACCCCTGATACCTAAAAGCAATTATGCGGTTCCGGGGCTATATTTTTACGATAACGAAGTCGTTGAGATCGCAAAGAACTTAAAACCTTCTCCAAGAGGGGAATATGAGATCACTGACGTCAATAAGGTTTATCTCGAAAAGGGAAAGCTAAGCGTTTGTATCATGGACAGGGGCACAGCCTGGCTGGATACCGGTACTTTTGATTCGCTGATCCAGGCCTCCCAATTTGTACAGGTGATCGAGCTTAGACAGGGTATTAAAATTGCTTGCATTGAAGAGATCGCCTATCGAAAAGGATTTATCAATAAAGAACAACTGGTGAAAATTGCCGAACCATTAATGAAAAGTGGCTACGGCGAGTACCTGATGGACCTGGTTTCTTAATCTGAACTGAAAAACATATCATGAAAAAAATTCTTGTCACAGGAGGATGTGGTTACATTGGCTCTCATACCATTGCAGACCTGATTGAGAATGGTTTTGAAGTATTTTCGGTTGACAACAATTCCCGGTCGAGTTCAAGGTTGCTGGAAGGAGTTGAAAAGATCACCGGCAAAAAAGTGAAGAATTATAAGGTCGACCTCTGCAACTTCGATGATACCCATGCCATATTTGCTGAGAATGATGATATCGCTGGTGTTATTCACTTTGCCGCATACAAGGCCGTTGGTGAATCAGTGGCAAAACCGCTGAGCTATTTCGAGAATAACATGTATTCCCTGATCAATCTCTTAAGATGCATAGAGGAATACAAGACCCCATATTTTGTCTTTTCATCTTCCTGCACCGTCTATGGCAATCCGGATCAGATCCCGGTAACAGAAGAATCGCCTGAGAAAGCTGCCGAATCGCCATACGGCGCCACCAAACAAATGGGCGAACGGGTGATCAGGGACTTTGCCAAAGTATCTTCCACACGCTCGGTCATGTTGAGGTATTTCAACCCGGCAGGCGCACATCCCACCAATCTGATCGGCGAGTACAACATTGAAAAGCCGCAGAACCTCACGCCAGTGATCACACAAACTGCAATTGGCAAGATTTCACAAATGCAGGTGTTCGGAAATGACTACCCCACGAGGGATGGCAGTTGTGTGCGGGATTTCATACACATCTGTGACCTGGCACATGCCCATACGCTCGCGCTGCAATTCCTGATGGCCGGTAAAGGCGAAACAAACTGCGAAGTATTTAACCTGGGCACAGGCAATGGCATATCGGTTCTGGAAGCGATCCAAGCTTTTGAAAAAGTAACCGGCGTGGAATTGAATTATGTAGTAGGTCCAAGAAGACCGGGTGATGTCATTGCCATATACGCCAACAAGGATAAGGCAGAAAAAATGTTAGGGTGGATTCCAAGATATTCGCTGGGAGACATCATGCGCTCTGCCTGGCAATGGGAACAAAAGCTGAAAACCGATGAGCAGTTTTACACAGGTACGAATTTTCAACTTAATTAGCCTGACCCTTGCTCTAACGTTATTTTCCTTAGTTTTGCGCCCATGCTGAAAGATATCCAGGTTCAAGGCCAAAAAGATACCCGCAGCGGGTTTGGAGATGGTATTTTCGAAATTGCGCAGGAAAATCCTAACGTAGTTGCGCTCACGGCAGACCTGGCAGGGTCTCTCAAACTCAATGCATTTATAAAAGCCTTCCCCGAAAGATTCTTTCAGGTTGGAATCGCCGAAGCCAACATGATGGGCATAGCAGCTGGTCTTACTATTGGCGGAAAGATCCCTTACACCACCACATTTGCAAATTTTTCAACAGGCCGTGTGTACGACCAGATAAGGCAGTCTATTGCTTACTCTGGCAAGAATGTGAAGATCTGTGCTTCCCACGCCGGCCTCACGCTTGGTGAGGATGGCGCCACCCATCAGATCCTGGAAGACATAGGGCTGATGAAAATGCTCCCGGGCATGACCGTCATAGTTCCGTGCGACTACAACCAGACCAAGGCCGCAACCAAAGTCATCGCCTCTTACGAGGGGCCCGTCTACCTGCGTTTTGGCAGGCCCGTATGGCCGATCTTTACCGACCCCACTGAGCCCTTTATCATAGGGAAAGCCCAACAATTCTCGGAGGGGTCTGACGTCAGCATTTTTGCCTGCGGACACATGGTTTGGAAAGCCATTGAAGCAGGAAGGATCCTGGAAGAACAGGGGCTGACCGTTGATCTTTTCAATCTCCACACCATTAAGCCTTTTGACACAGAAGCCGTAGTTCGGTCCCTACAGAAAACAGGCTGCGCCGTTACCGTAGAGGAACATAATGTCATTGGTGGATTGGGCGACAGTGTGGCCCAGGCCGCAGGTAAGCATTGCCCGGTTCCCATCGAAATGATAGGCACGAACGATATGTTCGGCGAAAGTGGCAAACCTACCGAACTGCTTAAGAAATACGGCCTTGATACTCCCAATATCGTAGCTGCAGTTGAAAAGGTTCGCCAGAGGAAGTAGCCTTACCTTATCTTAGCCGTATGGCTCCATTTCCAGACGACAATGAATTGCTGTCGCTTTTTCGTGATCCCGTTACGAAAGAGAGAGGATATACCCAGCTGGTGAAAAAATATCAGGAAAAGATCTACTGGCATATACGCCGCCTGGTGGTTGACCACGATGATGCCAATGATGTTATGCAGAACGTGTTCATCAAGGTCTGGAAAGGGCTTGATCAATTCAGAGAAGACGCCCGGTTCTACACCTGGCTTTACCGGATAGCAACGAACGAATCCCTCAGCTTCCTGGAAAAAGAAAAGAAAAAAGCCTCCGTTTCGATCGATGATGTATCCCTGTCACTTTCAGAAAAACTGTCGGCAGACAAGGACTTCGACCTGTCCAAGATCGAATGGAAACTACAGGTTGCAATTCAAAAACTACCTGAGAAACAGAAACTGGTATTCAGCTTAAGGTATTACGAAGAAATGAGTTATAACGAAATGAGCAAGGTTCTTGACACCACGGAGGGGGCACTGAAAGCCAGCTACCATCACGCCGTGAAAAAAATAGAAGAATTTATCCTGAACAGTTAAACCCGGAAGACCAGAAATCGTCTAATTAACAACCATGCTGAATAGAGCCGACATATTATCTGAGTTACACGCGATCAGCCCGGTAGTTGAGAAACTTCCCTTTTCGCCCGTTTTTACCGTCCCCGAAGATTATTTTACCCATTTCCATCAGATCCTGATGCAAAGGATCCAAATAGAGGAAAGTCAGGATGTTTCTGCCGAGCTGGGAGAGATTTCACCTCTGTTGGCTGCAAAATTGACCAAAAAGATGCCTTTTTCCTTGCCGGAAGGGTACTTTTCAGAAGCGATCCTTCCCCCTTCTACAGAAGCCCCTGTGGTTCAGATGTTCCCGGCAAAAAGGGCAAGCGTACTTTATGCCGCAGCGGCAGTAGCTGCCCTGGTTGGAATTTTCTCCCTGTTTTTCCTCATCGGAAATAACGAGAAGAACCTTACCCCGGACTTACATGTTTTTTCTGAACTGCCGAAGATGAATTCCACTGAGCTAAACAGCTATTTGTTGAACAGCCCTGATGATGTGCCTGCGGACCCTTTGCCGCTGGCAGGTTTGGACGAAGTTAATTTTGAGAGCCTGATCAACGAAGTGAACGATAATGAACTATCCGAATTTCTTACTGAGAATCCTTCCTTACGAATTGAAAGCTTGAATTAACCCTATATGAAAAAAATAATACTACTTCTATTTTTTGCGCTGCCGTTTGCATCCTTTGCTCAACCCGGACCCGGCGGACCCCTGCGTGAAAATCGCCTTCAAAGCCTTGAGATCGCATTTCTTACCCGCGAACTGGCCCTGACACCTGCAGAAGCGGAAAAATTCTGGCCTGTACATAATAAATACGCCGAGGAAATGAGAGGAACGATGCGTAACAGGGATGTGGATGTCCTTGAACGCCAGCAGCAAATGCTTGATATACGGAAAAAATACAAACCCGACTTTAACCGTATACTGTCGCCCGACCGCACCAACAGGCTCTTCGAAGCAGAATTTAAGTTCAGGGAGATGGTGAAAAGAGAATTACAGCAACGAAGGGAATTGTCAGAGAAACGCCAAAAAAAATGAAAACTAACTCCGAAACGGGGGATTTTATACATCAACTCATTTTCTGAGGGTTATGTTATGTAAAAATATGTATTTTTATCTCGGTGTTTTTCATAGGTTAGCAACGGCTGGCTCTTTTTAGGGCTAGCCTTCTTTTTGCCATTTATTCCTTTGAAAAGATCGCCGCCAGCCCGGTTACGTCTTTTTCCTCATCAATTAACGTGATCACTTTTAGCTGAAGTTCTTCGCGTACAAACTTCACTGCCTCTTCAGCTGCAATTCCTTTACCAACAATAACGCAGGTAAGCTGAATGCCAGGATGATCGCACACCAATTGTTTCGAGTATTCGTTCAACTCAAATAGCCCGTCAGTGATCAGCAGCACGTGGTTGTCTCGTGACAGGTATTCAGCAGGCTGATTCGTTCTCAATCGCTTCTTCTCTGAGTATTTTGCTTTTGATCCTTTTTGTTTGCTGGACGTTTTGATCAGGTCATAAGCCTGGAAAATCCCGCCGTTTATATTTGTTGCGGATGCAGTGGATCGAACCTTTGAGATCACTTTGAGCAATGAATCCGACCCTGGATAAGACGTAGTATGATATACCAGATTCACAAGCTCCCCAAACGTCATCAGGCTGATCATATCGTCTTTGTCAAGTATCTTCAACAACGCTGCACTGGAATTCTTCAACAGCTTCATTTTATTCTCCCTGGCCATACTGTTACTGATATCCAGCAGAAAAACGATTTGTGAATCCCGTTTTCTCACGGCAAAATCATTGCCCAACTGGGCAAAACATGGTAATGAAAACAGGTGGGCCAGAAGAAGAAAACATATGAACCGGAAAGATCTCAATAGGCTATGTTGTATGTTTTAGAAAAGGAGTTTTGATGTCATGATAAAAAAGAAAGGTCCAGCCATTACCTTCCTGCCACCATTTCTGCCTGAGTTCCATGGCTTTTTTCCCATCATGGTCATACTTTGCTATAAAACGACTTTTCATCTGGTGTAATTGTGGCGCTTCATCGCCGCCGAAGAAAATGGTTTCACCATCATCCTCTATCCAAAACACCTGGTGGAAGGGACTGTGTCCACCGCTCAGTGCGTAGCTGATGCTATCATTTATTTTTCCATCGCCATCCAGCAAAACCAGCTTCTCCATATGCTTAAACACTTCCAGTTCATGGGGTTGAAAAGACGGTGCGCCTTTTTCCTTGGCATACTCCAGCTCTTTGCGCTGAACATAGTAGGTTGCGCCAGGAAAGCTTACGTTATAATGATGCAGGATTTTATTCTCCAATCCCGCGCCGCCCGCATGATCTTTATGAAGATGGGTCATCAGCACTTTGGTTACATCCATCGGGTTAACATCGTGGTCCAACAGGTTCTGATGGATCTGAAGGTTACCATCCCGATTATGGAAGCCGAGGCCGGTGTCCAGCAGAATAATATCAGAAGATGTTATGATGAGGAAGGGCTGTATCTCCACCAGCAGCGATCCTGATGGCCTGTTACTCATATCGTGCCGGTCAGCATCAAACGGGACAAACCTCTTTGTCTGATCAATAGTAAACGATCCTTCAGAGAGGGGAATGATTTTCATGGAACGAAGTTAGGAAGATTAAGGCCAGAAAGACGGCGGTATAAAACGGAGGGTAATATATACGTTGGATTTTAACGTAGCACCATCTGCCGATCGGCATCTAAACGGATCAGTATGAACAGAAGCACCGTAAAAGTAATAAGCGCAGTACCGCCATAACTCAGCAATGGAAGAGGTATTCCGATCACGGGTACCAGTCCGACCGTCATACCAATATTAATGGCCACGTGGAAAAATAGAACGGCTGCTACCCCATACGCGTAGGCCCTGCTGAATGTACTTCGCTGGCGTTCGGCGACTATGATGATGCGAAAAAGTAAAACAAGGTATAGCAGGAGCAATACCGTGCTACCGGCAAAACCAAAACCTTCACCAATGGTACAGAAAATAAAATCTGTGCGTTGTTCGGGAACAAAATCGTAACGTGTCTGGGTGCCTTTAAGCAACCCTTTACCGAGAAATCCCCCGGACCCTATAGCGATCTTACTTTGCTTTACGTTATACGAGCTTGCCTTCTTCTTGTCTTCGATCTTCTTTATATCTTCTTCCGTCATGGTCTCGGGGTCAATCGGAAAATCCCGGCCCACCGTAGCATAGATCCTTTGCACCTGATATGGCTTCAGCACATTATCGAAGAAGAAGGGCACAGCGAATCTCTGGATGCCAACGCAGATGAACCATATCGCAGCAATACCAATCAGGATGGACCGGTCCCGGCGAATTTGTCGTCGCATGAGAAAGACCGCAACTGCACCGATCACCGTTAGAATGATCGCGAGCACATTAGGCTCCAGCAATAGGGTGGCAATAACAAGCACGGCCAGCGAGAAGCCAACAATGAGGACTATACTCGGCAGTCCCTCCCTATACATCACGAGGAAGAATGAGAAATAAACCAATGCGAGTCCTGTTTCGCTTTGAAGGATGGTAATAATGGCCGGGACAAGTACGATGGCAGTAGCCACCAGCTGGGAGCGAAGTTTCGTGAAGTCGATATCGATCCTCGAAAGATATTTGGCCAGAGCCAGGTTAACAAAAACCTTACATAATTCCGCAGGCTGAAGTTGGAAATTAGCGAAGCGGATGATCGACTTGGTGCCTTTCACCTCGGTATGGAACGGGAATACGAGGATGAGCAGTAAGAGTCCCATGAAATAAAAAATATTAGCCGTTGCGGTAAAGAACTTACTGTCTGTAAGTAAAATGAAAATTCCAAGAACGAGGCTAATGACGAGATAGATCATCTGTCTGCTGTAATCAGTACGCATCGATAAAAATCCCTGTATAATGTCTTCATTGCGATAGGTAGCCGCAAAGATGCTCATCACTCCTATGATAGAGATGGTGAGGTAAAGCAGGATCAGTGTCCAGTCAATTCCTTTTGATATCTTGGTATTGTTTCTCACGCAGCGCTTGTATTATTTGGAAAATCATCCGGATCTTCTTTTCTGATCATTGCTTCCGCCCTGGTGCTGTCTGGCTTCTTTGCAGGAACGCTGTCTTTAGGCCTATTGGCAGGCACACTGTCTGGCTTCTTCCCGGGCACGGTGTCTTTACGCTTGTTGACCGGGGGTATATCCTGCTGCTTTTTCCGATCCACATTCAGGTCCAGTTTGGGTGCATCTGGCGCAGCGGGCAAAGCACTGTGCAACACCGAGCTGTCGCCCATTTCAAGTGCGAGTCTTACGCGGCGGATGGAATCAAGCCGCATTCTTTTTTGTTTCACAACTTGTAGGATAATTTCCTTCTCTGCAATGCGCACGGAGTCCAATTTGCTTTTTGCGCTAAGGGTGTCATTGATGTATTTCTCCATCATCATCCTGGCGATGGGACCGGCCCATGTAGCACCAAAACCGGCATTCTCTACAATAACAGCTACAGCGATCACGGGATTTTCCCGCGGCGCAAAGCAAACAAACCAGGAATGGTCTGGCAGCTTTTCCCTTTTACCGTTGATGATCCCGTAATTTTCTGAGGTGCCTGTTTTACCACAAACATTAATACCCTCCATTTGTGCCACCCTTGCGGTACCACTGGTGACAACATCCTGCATCCCCAACTGCACTACATCATATACGGCCTCTGGCATTTGGGTAACCACGTGCTTCTTCTTGAAAGGCGAAAGTATGCTGTCGCCCTCACCTTGCCCATCTATATCTTTCACAAAATGAGGCGTATAGTAATATCCTTTGTTGGCGATGATGGCCATGAGGTTTGCCAGTTGGAGGGGCGTTGCCTGCATCTCTCCCTGGCCTATGCCCAGAAACACATTGGTACAGGAGTTCCATGATCCGCGATAGAGTTTGTTGTAGAAAGAGGTATCCACGATAAGGCCTTTGTCTTCACTGGGAAGATCAACACCGAGTTTAACGCCCAATCCAAATGAATTCATGTACTGCTTCCACTTGTAATATCCGTCTTTCACATTTCCATATTGCGGATTGTCTACTGCCAGACGGTAGATGTGCGAGAAGTAAGAGTTGCAGGAATTGGCCAGGGCAAGCCGCAAATTCGCGGCGTGTCCGCCGCCGGCATGGGTACATTTGATCGGTCTGCGGCACATGTAGTAAGCCCCGCCGCAACCCAATCCATACTCGGGTGTGATCACTCCTTCGTCAAGCGCAATCAGGGCCCCCATTGGCTTAATGGTTGAACCCGGGGGATATTGTCCTTTGATGGCCCGGTTAAAGAGAGGCCTTGCCGTGTCTGTCAGTAAATAGGAAAAGTTCTTTCTCCTCTCCGATCCAGTGAGAAGATTGGGGTCGTATGTGGGCCCGCTGGCCATGGCTATGATACCGCCTGTCCTTGGGTCAATGGCCACTGCTGCACCCAGTTTATTGGCAAGCATTTTCTCAGCGAGAACCTGTACATCAATATCCAGGTATGTTTGAAGATTTCGTCCGGCTACTGCCGATGTATCGAAAGCCCCATTCTCATAGCGGCCGACTAACCTGTTCTTGTTGTCCTTAATTCGGTACTGCACACCACGCTGACCCATGAGGATGCTTTCATAAAATCTTTCGATACCCGTAAGTCCCATATAGTCGCCCAACTGATAGAAAAACTTTGTTCTTTTCAGGATGTTTGAATCTACCTCGCCGATATAACCCAGCACGTGCTCAGCTGCGCGGTAGGGATACGATCGAATGGGCCTGTCCTGCAAATAGAACCCGGGCTCGAACCGGTAAATATTTTCCTGCAGTTTCACAAACTTATCCATGGTCAGGGATGCCTCGAATACTGAAGGACGGTATCGGCCATTTCTGATGATTGCCGTGATCAGCCGTTGCCGGAATTCTGCCGTATCGATCCCCATGGCCTCGCATAGGCCTAAGGTATCGATCCCTTTGAGTTGATTGGGAAGGATCATCAGGTCGTGCGTGACGGTATTCTCCAGGATGGGCCTGCCCTTTCGATCAAAGATGAGGCCCCTGTCCGGGTAAATAATTTTTCTGTCCACCGCATTGTCCCTTGCCTGTAGTTTGTATTGGGGCGACATCACCTGCAATACAAACAGCCGGGCTATCAGCACAACAAAAACAGCCAGGATAATAAGGCGTATAACTGTTTGACGGGATTGATTAAAAACGGGCATGGTAAAATGTAAAGATACACGAGACCCTGACAATTCCTATCTGAAATCATTTGGGAACATGGTGGATCAATCATTTTTCCGGGTCATTATCCGGTAACCAGAACTACGCGACGTTGGTTCGGTATTTAGACTTCCTTACAAACAGCATTTCTGTGATCAGGATCAACAGGAGACTAATGGCAGTGGTAGCCAGCACTTTGCCGGCAAAATACCAGAAATTACCAAAATGCAGCCATTCAAGGAATACCAGGTAGATGTGGTGCAGGAGGGTGAGAATCAATACGTATACCGCATATGGCATAAAGCCCATACTGGTGATAGAAGGTTCTGAATAGCCTATTTCGGCTGCCTCCTTGGGCATGAGGATACCGATCACAAAAGGCCGGACGTAAGCGATGAGTACACAGGCAGCTGCATGAAGTCCGGGAGTTTTTGTGAAGAAATCGAGCATCAGGCCAAAAACAAATCCCATCAATGTGAGCAACCCTCTCTGTATTTTGAACGGAAGCCAAAGAATGAACAGGAAATAAAGATAGGGAACCACAAACTGGTGTAACGGGGGGACCTTATCCAGCACAAACACTTGTAACAGGATGAAAAAAACAAACCGGATAATATTTCGCAGGAGGTTACTCATTAGTCTTTCCTGATGTTCTTCATGAGGGAATCCATTTCTGCTTTCTGAAGGTTTTTGACAACGAACGCATGCTGCACAGAATAAAAGTCGGTGGCCGTTTTAAGTTTCAGGCTGTATGTACTGGTACTTTTATCTTCTTGCACCTGGGCTACGTATCCAACTACTTTACCCGGAGGAAAGATGTCGGAATAAGAACTGGTGACCACCGTATCTCCTTTCTGTACTTTTACGGTGCGGGGAATATTATTCAACGTAACAAAGCGAGGGTCCTTTCCATCCCAGACAACTTCCCCAAATCCTCCACCTTTCTTAAGCAGGGCAACTACGCTGTTCTTACGGTGTAAAAGGGTCATGGCCACTGCCATATTCGGGCTCACATTGACCACTTTACCAATGATACCCTCTGGGCCCACCACCGCCATATTTACCCCCACTCCCTGGTTGGAACCGCGGTGAAGGGTGATATAATTATTCTGGGCGTCAATGGAGTTACCGATGACTTTTACCGGCAAATACAGGAACTTTCGGTACTGCTCCAGTGAATCTACCCGGAAGGAATCTGTAACGACTTGAATAGAGCTATCTGGGATCGAATAATCCTCTTTAAGGGCATTCAGGAGTTCTGCGTTTTGCTGCCTCAGTTTTTCATTCTCTTTGTTAAGGCTGAAATATGTTTCTATGTTATTGTACCTGACGTAGAACCGGCCTGTTGCCTCATTGGCCACGTTCATATAGGCAGCCTGATGGAACTTATTGTATTGAAACAACATGCTCAGGGCAACCGCCTGCAATAACAGGAAGAACAGCAGGTTGCTGAACCGGGCAATGAAAAGAAAAACGTTACGCATTAAATTATCTCATCACGAAAGGATACCGCGAGTAATTCTTCAAAGCAATGCCTGTTCCGCGTACCACACTTTTCAGCGGGTCATCGGCAACATGCACGGGCAATTTGATCTTTTGGCTAAGCCTTTTGTCTAACCCCCTGAGCAAAGCACCCCCGCCGGTCAGGTACAGGCCCCTGCGGTAGATGTCGGCAGCGAGTTCGGGCGGTGTGGTTTCCAAAGCCTTTAAAATAGCTTCTTCTATTTTGAAGATCGACTTGTCCAGCGCCTCAGCGATCTCCTGGAAGCTCACCATGATCTGTTTGGGTATACCGGTCACCAGATCACGACCATTTACAGGAATGTCATCGGGAGGAGTTTCCAGGTCTTTCATGGCTGCCCCGATTTGAATTTTGATCTGTTCGGCCGTACGCTCACCGATCAAAAGACTATGATAACGCCTGAGGGCTTCCATAATGTCGGCCGTAAATTCATCTCCTGCGATCCTGATCGACTGGTCGCAGACGATCCCTGCGAGCGCGATAACGGTGATCCCTGTGGTACCTCCACCGATATCAATGATCATATTACCAACGGGCTCTTCGACGTCGATACCGATACCCAGCGCCGCAGCCATAGGCTCGTGGAGCAGGTATACTTCTTTAGCCCCGGCCTGCTCAGCGCTATCCCGAACGGCCCTTTTCTCCACTTCAGTAATGCTGGATGGGATGCAGATCATCATCCTCCAACTCGGCGGGAAAATCGGCTTTTTAGGATAGATCATCTTGATCATCTCTCTGATCATCAGCTCAGCTGCGTTGAAATCAGCAATTACCCCATCTTTCAAAGGCCTTACAGTACGAATACTTTCGTGAGTTTTTTCATGCATCATCAGGGCTTTCTTTCCCACAGCAAGCACGTTCTTGGGGTTATTCCTGTCTAACGCAACTATGGAAGGCTCGTTAACTACTATTTCGTCGTTATGTATGATAAGGGTATTGGCAGTTCCCAGGTCAATAGCAATATCTTGGGTAAACCAGTTAAATAGTCCCATTGTACAGATGATATTGGGTAGTCATTAATGGAGACAAAATTGGCGAATTAATCCGAATAAACAACGGCACTAATATTGATTTATTGACAGAACTGTTAATATTTCCGCACATATCAACAGATTGAGGAAAAATGGTGTTCAATATCTAACGGAATTCGTACCCTATATCCGTTCTGTAGTAGATGCCATGAAAATCCAG
Source organism: Chitinophagaceae bacterium (assembly GCA_040404005.1). Lineage (GTDB taxonomy): Bacteria > Bacteroidota > Bacteroidia > Chitinophagales > Chitinophagaceae > Pollutibacter. Next base: position 20,929 of record JBBAJO010000003.1, on the reverse strand, counting down.
GAACTCCATGATCATGGAAGAACGTTGCGCTGCCTTTGATACGGTCTCCCCGTAGGAAGTTACCGTCAGCACCCGGCCACCGTTAGTAACCACTACCCCGCCCTCTTTTGCTGTTCCGGAGTGAAAAATGATCACATCGTCTTCGTTGATGATATCAAGTCCATCGATTTCATACCCTTTCTGATAATTTCCGGGGTACCCTCCGCTCACCGCTACTACTGTTGCTGCAGCCCTTGGGTCGATCTTAACTTCAATTTCGGATAGCCTTTGCTGTGAGGCTGCCATCAAAAGCTCTACCAGATCATTTTCTAACCTTGGGATCACTACTTCAGTCTCAGGATCTCCCAGCCGGCAGTTGTATTCGATCACATAAGGCTCATTATTCACACTGATCAGTCCAAAGAAGACGAAGCCTTTGTATTCAAAGTTCTCTTCCTGCAACCCTTTGACGGTAGGCTCTATGATGCGGGTGCGGACCTTTTCCATAAATGCCGCATTCGCAAAAGGCACCGGACTCACTGCTCCCATTCCGCCTGTGTTCAGTCCCGTATCTCCTTCACCAATTCGTTTATAATCTTTCGCTTCGGGCAAAAGGACATAAGATTTGCCATCTACCAGGGCAAACACGCTGAGTTCAATTCCATTAAGGAACTCCTCAACAACCACTTTTTTCCCGGCATCACCGAACTTCGCCTGCTGGATCATCAATTCAAACTCCGCCATGGCTTCCACATGATTCTGGCAGATGATCACACCCTTTCCGCCTGCAAGTCCATCAGCCTTCAGAACGATCGGGATCGTAAGTGAATGCAGGTAATCCACTCCTTCTTTATAATTGCTCAGGTCAAACTCGCGGTATGATGCTGTTGGAATATGATGGCGGTGCATGAAAGCTTTAGCAAAAGCCTTGCTTCCTTCCAGCTGCGCAGATTCTTTTGAAGGCCCGATCAGGGCGATGTTTTTCAACGCAGCATCGGATTTAAAATAATCGTAGATCCCGTTGACCAGTGGCTCTTCAGGACCAACGATCACCAAATCGATATGCTCCCCGAGGCAAAGCGACTGTATCGCGAGGAAATCATTGTATGAAATGTTTACATTCTCACCGCAAGATTCAGTTCCCGCATTCCCGGGCGCGATGAACAATTTCCCGCACAAACTACTCTGGCTCAGTTTCCATGCAATAGCGTGTTCCCTGCCCCCTGAACCTAACAAAAGAATTTTTAGTGGCTCCATGTTTCCTGGTGAATGCTTTAAAATGCCCGATCAATAGAATCTGGCACGAAGATATATTTCTCAATTTTTTTAACGGGTTAATTTTTTTTATTTCCCTATTTTCAACGCTAACATGAAAAAAATGGCTGGCAGCGACCTGAAACATCCGAAGGGCCTCTATCTTTTATTTGCGGTTGAAATGTGGGAACGTTTCAATTATTACGGTATGAGAGCCATCCTGATTTATTTCATGACCGATGCGCTCATGTTCTCAAAGCCCTTTGCTTCTAATATGTACGGGGGCTACACAAGCCTGGTTTACCTCACTCCTTTGATCGGTGGTTTTATGGCCGACAGATACTGGGGCAATAGAAAATCCATCCTGCTGGGAGCGATCACCATGGCTTTTGCTGAATTCATTCTATTCTTCTGCGCGAGTTTATATCAGTCGGCCCCCAATACCTCAACTTTGCTATTCTACGTTGGCCTCGGCACAATGATCGCAGGGAATGGATTTTTCAAACCGAACATCTCCTCCATGGTGGGCCAGTTGTACCCTGCCAATGACAAAAGGACCGACGCGGCATATACGATCTTCTACATGGGCATCAATGTTGGCGGGATGTTAGGGCCTTTTGTCTGCGGCCTTGTTGGCAATACCGGAGATCCATCAGATTTTAAATGGGCCTTCCTCGCAGCCGGAATTGGCATGATCCTGAGCGCCATTACACTGAAACTGCTTGAAGACAAATACCTTGTAGATAGCGGTCAAAAGCCAATTGGCGTGGTGCCTGAGCATATGGTTCATGTAAAATCACCCATAAAACATCCCACATCCCTGGTATCCATACTATCAGTTATCGCCCTTGCCGCTATAGCCATGGGACTTCTGTATGTTCACGGAAAGAAGATTTTCGATATCAGCTACCTGCTATTGGCCTCTCTTGCGCTTATACTATACGTGATTTTTTCTGATATAGCCTTAACGCGGGAGGAACGACAAAGGATCATCGCCATATTTGTTGTTTCTTTTTTCGTGATCTTTTTTTGGAGCGCCTTCGAACAGGCAGGGGCATCCTTATCATTTTTTGCGGCAGAACAAACTGAATTGCACATCGATCTGCTGAACTATAATATACCTCCATCCTGGTTTCAGTCTTTAAACTCTTTTTTTGTGGTGGCATTTGCCCCGTTGTTTGCCTTTTTATGGATGAAACTGGGCAATAAGAATAAAGAACCCAATTCGCCTCTCAAAATGGCGCTGGGTCTTTTCTTATTGGCTGTGGGGTATGCATGGATCGCCTTAGGGGTAAAAGACGTGGCTCCCAATGTAAAAGTGAGCATGATCTGGCTCACAGGAATGTACGCCCTCCACACCTGGGGTGAACTATGTCTGTCCCCAATTGGCATGTCGCTGGTCAATAAACTGGCCCCACTCCGGTTTGCATCCTTACTTATGGCAGTATGGTTTATGGCCAACGCAGCGGCAAATGTAGTGGCCGGAAAACTAAGCGCTTTGTACCCTCCCGGTCCGGCAGAGTTTAAAAAGGCAGGTGAAGTGGGTATAGACCTTCCGTCGATCCTAAACGGGAGTACCGCGGCAACCAATGAACAGATGGGCAAGTTGAACGAACTTGAGATCCCCTACCATTACAATACATTGCTGGGATACCAGATCAATAACTTATTTGATTTCTTTATGCTTTTTGTGATCATGGCCGGGATTGCATCCGTTATCCTGTTCCTGCTGAACAAATGGCTCCTCAAAATGATGCATGGAATGAAGTAAGCTTTTTCCCTATCTTCCCTTCACCAAAATTGCTGTCATGTCTAATAAAAAATTCCAGCCTTTTATTTCTTCGGAAACAAACATGAAAGAATTCACCATTAAATCGGTACTGGTAGGTTCTGCCTTTGGTATCATATTCGGGGCCGCCACTGTATATCTCGCGCTTAAGGCAGGTCTCACCGTTTCTGCATCCATCCCGATCGCCGTGATGTCGATCGCCCTCAGTAAATTATTCCTGCGCACTACCATTCTCGAAAATAATATCATACAAACCACGGGATCGGCCGGCGAAAGTATTGCAGCCGGCGTAGTATTCACCCTGCCCGGATTTCTTTTCCTGAGTGCCCCCGAAAGCGCAGATTACTTCAATTATTTTACCATTCTGACCCTTGCGATTTTTGGTGGCATACTCGGCACCCTTATGATGATCCCGCTCCGGAAGGCCTTGATCGTCAAAGAACACGAGACGCTTCCCTATCCCGAAGGAACGGCATGTGCCTCAGTACTGAAAGCTGGTGAAAAAGGAGGGAATTTTGCCCGTACTGCGTTCCTGGGTGTTGGTATTGCTGCAGGCTACGCCTTCCTTCAGAAAATATTACACATTGTAGCGGAAACGCCTGAGTACATGACCCGGCAGGCCAATAAATTCTTTCCCTCTGCGAAAGTGAGCGGTGAGATCACCCCCGAGTATCTGGGCGTTGGTTATATCATCGGCCCCAAGATCGCGGGTATCCTCGTTGCTGGAAGCGTGCTCACATGGTTTGTTTTCAATCCCCTGCTGGCTACCCTGGTGCCTTCTGATATGATCGCTACCCAACTTATCAAACTGGGTTACCTGAAAGATATCAATACCGCAGGCGGACCAGGAGGCTGGAACCCGGTGAGCCATGAATTTAACGACTATGCTGTCGCGATCTACCGTGCCTATGTCCGTCAGATCGGAGCAGGTGCCGTAGCCGCCGGAGGTTTCATTACCCTTTTTAAAACCATCCCTACCATCATTTCTTCTTTCAAAGGAAGCATGACCTCCTTAAAAGGTGACAGCGAAACAGTAGCAATAGCCCGAACAGAAAGGGACCTGTCGATCAAGATCGTTGGTTTCGGCAGTCTGGCGCTCATCCTCCTGATGACCATCCTTCCTCAAATCCCCGGTGACAGTATTTTAAGCAAATTGCTATTGGGCGTGCTGGTGGTGATCTTTGGTGCGTTTTTCGTCACCGTATCATCCCGCATTGTGGGCCTCATCGGATCATCTAACAACCCCATCTCGGGCATGACCATTGCCACCATTATGGGGACCTGCCTGGTATTTATCTCTGTAGGATGGACAGGTCAGTTCTATGAACCCATGGCACTGGTAGTGGGGGGAATGATCTGTATTGCAGCTGCCAACGCAGGTGCTACATCACAGGATCTTAAAACCGGATTTATCGTAGGCGCCACTCCAAGATATCAACAAATCGCATTATTTATTGGAGCGATCGTTTCATCGCTCGCCATTGGTCTCACCGTAAAAGTGCTTGACACTCCTACCCAGGAAATGCTGTCGCAGGGTATCCATCACGCCATCGGTACTGAAAAATACTCTGCTCCCCAGGCTACCCTGATGGCTACGCTGATCAAGGGAATTCTGTCGTTCAACCTGGACTGGCAGTTTGTGCTGGTAGGTGTAGCTATTGCCGTGGTCATGGAGCTTTGCGGTATCAAGGCCCTGAGTTTCGCTATTGGAATTTACCTTCCATTGTCTACTACCCTGCCCATCTTTATCGGTGGTGCCATCAGGGGTATGGTAGACCGAAAGCATAAAAAAGAAGCAACAGCGGATAGCCAGGAAGAAGAGGACCTGCGAAAAGGAAACCTGTTCGCTACCGGACTGGTAGCAGGGGGCGCATTGGCGGGTGTGATCGTGGCTTTCCTTTCCGTCAATGAGGGCATCAGTGCAGGCTTAAAGAAAATTAACCTTGAACACGCGCTTTCAGAAAGTCTGGGACAGAACGGATACTATCTGTTAGGCACAGCCGCTTTCCTGGCTATGGCTTATACCCTGTTGAGGATCGGCTTGAAAAAAGAAGAGCACCCGTAACTCAAATAAAATCAAGATATGGATAGGCTGAGCCGAGGATCCTTTTATCGTCGGCCCCCAACCATTTATTCAGGATGGTAGCATATACATTTTTGAAATCCACCTTGTGTTTCAGATCGCCATCCTGCAAATTGTTCAGGTCCGGCATGTCGTTCAGCAGGCCTTTTTTCTTCAGGGCTCCGGAAATGAAGAACATATTGTTTGCCGTTCCGTGGTCTGTTCCGCCACTGGCGTTCTGTGATACCCGCCTTCCAAATTCCGAGAAGGTAAATGTCAGCACATCGCTAAAGCGGTTATTGATCCTAAGGTCGCCCGTGAAGGCTTTCAACGCGTCATTAAATTCAGTGAACAACCGCTTCTGCTGTGCAGCCTGATTGATATGGGTATCAAAACTCCCTAAAGACACATAATAAACTTTTGTATTGATGTCGCTCAATATCAACCCGGCAATTGTTTTTAATTGTTTCCCCAATTGTGTGGAGGGATACTGTTGGGTAGAAGGATTCTTTTTACTCTGGCTGAATAGATAATCTGCGGAAGAGATGGTATCTGCCATGGTTTTGTACAGATAATCCACCGGCGTTTCTGCATAGTGGTCACCGTGCTGTTTCGAAAGCTCTCGAAAGAATTTCTCCTGGCTGCTGCCATAAAGATTTGCTGGGTTTTGAAAGGCAATACCTTTCGACTGTTCGCCTTTGAGTGCCAGGCTCAACACATCGTCCAGCTCAAGCACCTGTGTTGGTCTGCTGCAGCCATTACACTGGGCATCCAGATACCGACCCAGCCAACCCGTGTTAATGATCTCCCTGCTGTCACTGGCAGAATGCCATATATCCATACTCCTGAAATGCGAACGGTCAGGATTCGGATACCCCACATCGTTCAGCACCGCCAGTGACCCATTTTCATTCAACTCGCGTAGATGGCTAAGCGAAGGATTGAAGCCCGCCTCATCGTTCATAGCCAGGGCTAACTCCTTTTTGATCCCCAGCGAGGGACGCAACTTGTAGTAGTCATCATTCCTATATGGGATCAGGGTATTCAGCCCGTCGTTACCACCGGAGAACTGGATCACCACCACCACCTTATTGCCCGGGGGTACCAGAGCAGGTTTCTCAAAAGCTTTCAGGAAGCGCGGAATCATCAGTGTTCCGGTAGCCAGGCTTCCCATTTGAATGAATGAACGACGTTTAATCAGCATGACTTTATTTTTACATCAATTGATATTCGGGTGTACTCATGAGCTGGATGGTCAGGGAACTTATATAGGCTTCCCGGCCTGTCATATCAGCGAAAGCATTCAGGTGATTGAGATTGATCGTGCCAGTTAACAAAAGTCCGGAAGCAATCGCTACTCCTAACTGTTCACGGGGAATCTCTTTGAACTGCGCAGTATATGCAGGCCAGTCGACCTTAACATTCATCATGCCCTTCGCCCTCCCAGCTGCAGTTTCAGACTGGCCCATCATCACGTCGTCATCATCCTTGGGTTTGACGCCGATCGTTTCATATTCCGGCAATAACCTCGGAAGTCTTAGCCGGTACATGAGCGATGAGCTGTCTATCCAGTTTTTGCCACCAGGCCAACCCGCCACATTAGGAGGATAAAAAAGTATCTGGCCAAGTAATCGCTGATAAAGGAGCAAAGACTGCTCATTTTCAAAGTCCATCGGTATCATTCGCCTGATACCCGTGATCAGTTCAACAGGCGATTTTATTTTTACGCCGATGTTCTTTTTCTCATAGAACCAGGACGAAAGAAAAATACTTTCCATCAGCTTGCTGATATTGTAGCCCGACTGGTAAAATGAATCACTTAATTGTTTCAGCAGGGATTCATCCACCTCTTCATTGACAAAAAACCTGAGGAGCTTGGCAGTAAGAAACTTTGCAGTCTGCTTATTCTCCAGCAGCATACTGATGACATCGTCACCATCAAAATTCCCGGTTTTACCAAAAATGGTCTTTGAGCCTTCGTCGTGGAATTGCTTTCTAAAAACAAATTCTCCAGTGATATCAAAACCCCAACCGGTAAAGGCCCGTGCTGCTTCCTTAACATCCTGTTCGCTATAATGTCCCCTGCCGAGTGTGAATAGTTCCATTACTTCACGCGCAAAGTTTTCGTTGGGTTGCTTTTTTCGATTTTGCTGGTTATTCAGGAAAGCAAGCATGGCAGCAGATGTAGAAACCTCGCGAAGCAGGGTGCCGAAATCTGAGAGGGCATTCTGCCGGATGATATCAAGCAAATGCTGCTGAAAAAAAACATTGATCTGCCGGCAGGCAAAATGACCATGCCAGAAGAAAGCCATCTTCTCCCTCAATTGTGCCCTTGAATCCACCATCTCGCTTAGCCAATTGAGGTTAAGATCTTTCAACGCCTCTGTATTCCGCCTTCTCACTTGTTGCTTCTGCTCCCTGCTGAGCTCCTGCATACGGCCTTCCATTTGAATACCCTTGATCAGGCCATCGAGCGAACCGGTGGACACCTTGAGATAGGCTGGAGCTGATGCTGAGTTCTTTACCAACTGCTTATACAGTTCCTTATGGTCCAATGATTTGGTAGCGGTAAGATCTTCGGTAGCAGGACCAAATCCGGCTCTCCACAAAAGATGAAGGTTGTTTGAAAGATCGGCTCGCATAAATGAATTTGAGGTTTGACTTGGTTGTTTTCCTTTAGTTTAATGATGTCGACACGCAAATTGATAAAAAAGAGTTTACATTTAGAACATGAAGGTGAAGTCGTTAAAATACACCGCCCCATTCATCCTTTTCATTGTTTCCTTGCTTGCGCTTGAAGGTAAGGGATGGGTCATATGCTTACCACTTGTTCTGGTGTGGGTGATCATTCCAATGGTGGAACTTGCCCTGCCCCCGGATAATGCCAACATGGAAGCGGCGGAAGAGGAGATGGCGAAACATGATCTGACCTATGACATCTGGCTATACCTCGTAGTGGTGTTGCAATATGTTGCGCTGTATGTTTTCCTGAACTCGGTCCAGCAAAACAACAACAATGTGTGGGAGATCATTGGTAAGGTATTTGTCATGGGGCTCCTTTGCGGAATCTTCGGCATCAATGTAGCACATGAACTAGGTCACCGTTCTGACAAAAGGGAGCAATTTCTGGCGAAACTCCTATTGCTGACTTCACTGTACATGCACTTTTATATTGAACACAATAAGGGCCATCACCGCAGGGTTTCAACACCTGAAGATCCTGCAACTGCCAGGTACGGCGAATCTGTATATGCTTTTTATTTCCGCAGCGTGGTGCTCTCTTATCTCTCTGCATGGGATATCGCGGGCAGGGATATGAAGAAGAAGGGCATGCCCTTTTTGCACTGGAAAAATGAAATGCTTCAATTTCAAATGATCCAGGCATTATTTGTGATCATCATCGCTGTCGGCTTTGGATGGAAAGCTTGCCTGCTTTTCCTTGCAGCAGCTTTCATTGGGGCCCTGCTGCTTGAAACGGTAAACTATATAGAACATTATGGCCTGGAGAGGAAGAGGAAAGAAAATGGCCAGTATGAAAGAACCCTGCCTGTGCACAGTTGGAACAGCAATCACGTACTTGGCAGGATCGTATTGTTTGAATTGTCAAGGCATAGTGATCACCACTATATGGCGAGCAGGAAATACCAGGTACTTCGCCACCACGACGGCGCGCCACAAATGCCAACGGGATATCCGGGGATGATGGTCCTTTCACTGATCACACCTGCCTGGTATGCTGTCATGAATCCACTGGTAAAAAAAATCAGGCAACAATCATAGAGAACGTACCCGATTCGATCTTGTAATTAGAGAATAATTCATAGAGAACTTGCCCTATTTACTCATGAAAAAAGAGGTCTTATTTGATCATTTCGCTACCAAAATAAGGTTTCAGTTCCGGCGGAATGGAAATGCCATCAGGCGTTTGATTATTTTCTAAAATTGCTGCCATGATCCTAGGCAAAGCCAGTGAACTCCCATTTAATGAATGTACCAATTGGGGTTTCCCATCAGCATCTTTAAAACGAATCTTCATCCTGTTGGTTTGAAAGGATTCGAAATTGGACACTGAGCTTACTTCGAGCCATCTCTCCTGGGCAGCGCTATATACTTCGAAATCATAGGTCAGGGCAGCAGCAAAGCCCATATCACCACCGCATAAGCGAAGAATACGATAAGGAAGTCCGAGTGACTCAACCAGTTTTTCAACATGGATCACCATATCTTCTAGCACTTCGTAGCTGCGGGCGGGATGGACCAGCTGTACCACCTCCACTTTATCGAATTGATGCACCCGGTTCAACCCCCTCACCTCTTTACCAAAACTTCCAGCTTCCCGCCTGAAACAGGGAGAGTGGGCGGTCATCATCACCGGCAGATCGGATTCTTTCAAAATTTCATCGCGGTAAATATTGGTCACCGGCACTTCTGCCGTAGGGATCATATAGAAATTATCCGCCGGCATATAATACATCTGCCCTTCTTTATCCGGCAACTGGCCGGTGCCATAAGCAGTGGCTTCATTAACCATATATGGCGGTATGTATTCCGTATATCCTGCTGCCGTATTGTAGTCGAGAAAATAGGCCACCAAAGCCCTTTGTAAACGGGCGCCCCTGCCTTTGAATAATGGGAAACCACTACCGGTAATTTTTACCCCGGTTTCAAAATCAACCAGATCGTACTTTCTGATCAGATCCCAATGCGGTACGGATCCTTCAGGCAACACAAGTGTTTCGCCACCCTGCCTGACCACCACATTGTCTTCCGGGGTATTACCAACAGGGACCTTTTCAGATGGAAGATTTGGCAGCCGCACCAGCATATCGTGCAAACCCGCATCTGCCGCAGCCAGCTCTTTTTCAATGCCCTCGAGTGCTTGTTTCAAATCTGCAACTTCCTGCTTACGCGCTTCCGCCTCTTCTTTTTTTCCCTGCCCCATCAACGCCCCGATCTCTTTAGAAGCAGCATTCCTTCGCGCTAAACGCTGCTCATTAGACATTTGCAGGCTTCGCCGCCGGTCGTCCAGTTCGAGGATCTGATCAACCAAACCGGGCTCCTTAAAGTTTTTAACGGCCAGTCTTTCCAACACCCATTCTCTCTGCTTACGAATCAGGTTCACCTGCAACATGCAAAACTATTTTGGTAAAGATAATCAGTCCTGCGTAATCGCTAATTTTGCCGCATGTACATACAAGATGACCTGCAGGCCAGGTGGTGGAAGCTGGAAGAAAGGCTAATGGAGCGTTTTGGGAAAAAGCCGGATATGGAAACCATCCTGTTTCTGATCGGCATCCAGGAATTAGGGGACTTGAGGGACAAGTTCACCAAAGAACAAAAGCAAGACCTGATGCATGTTGCCGTATGCTCTGTGCTATCAGCGAGCGGGTATTATGAGCTTGAAGGGATTGACGGAGATGGATGGCCGCATTTCAGGCAGCTGAAACATATCCCCCCAATGCAACTGAAAGAACAGGAAGATTTTATTAAGGACCATGTGCTGCTGTATTTCCAGAATAATAACGTGATATGACATGCGGATCGTTTCAGTGGTCGCCCTGCTGCTGGCATACGCCACCGTAATGGGGCAGTCAGATATCAGGCTGAGAAAAAATGACAGGAAGAAAGACGTTATCCTGGTGACTGACAGCGGTACGATCACACTTAGACTCTCAGACTCCACACCTTTGCACCGTGATCATTTTCTTTCACTGGTGAAACAGGGGTATTACGACAGCATCCTCTTTCACCGGGTAATCAATAGCTTCATGATACAAGGGGGTGACCCGGATTCCAAAAGGGCGAAACCGGGTGAAAAGCTCGGAAATGGCGGGCCATCATACACCATTCCCGCGGAGTTCAGGACTACCTTGTTTCATTGCAAAGGTGTTTTGGCCGCCGCCCGCCAGGGAGATCTGGCTAATCCCCAAAAGGCCAGCAGTGGCAGCCAGTTCTACATCGTACAGGGGAAAAAATTTACCCCGGCAGGGCTGGACTCTGTTGAAACTTACCGGCTGAAAGGCCGGAAAATTCCTGCCGAACAACGGTAGTCTATCAAACCTTAGGCGGCAGCCCGCACTTAGATCAGCAGTACACGATTTTTGGAAAAGTGGTTATGGGCCTGGAAGTAGTTGATAAAATTGCGGGAACCCGCACCGATCCTGAAAACCGACCGTTGACCGACATCAGGATCAAAAAAGCCAAACTGGTAAAAAAGAAAAGGACCGCCCAATAATTTTCTTAGGTCAAAACTATTTTCTTCATATTTGCTACTCTAAATGCCAGATCATGAATTTTCCAGATAATCTCCGATACACCAAGGACCACGAATGGGTGCTTCTCGAAGGAACCACTGCAACAATAGGTATTACTGATTTTGCCCAGAGCGAATTAGGCGATATCGTGTATGTGGATATTGAAACCATTGGAAGCGAGCTGGCTGCCGAATCAGTATTTGGCACTGTGGAAGCAGTTAAAACCGTTAGCGATCTTTTCCTGCCCCTGGATGGCACAGTCACCGAAAAAAATGCAGAACTGGACGCCCAGCCTGAGCTCGTGAATCAGGATCCGTATGGCGGGGGATGGATGATAAAAATGACGGTTAAAGATCCGGCAGCGTACAGCGGCCTGATGGATGCCGCAGCTTACAAAGCACTTGTGGGTTAACGCCGAATATGCATAAAGGGCTATTTTATACACCCTGGCCTTCTCTGATCTGGACGGCCCTTATCTTTTTTTTACTTACTGTAAAAACAGACAATATCCAGTCTGTCCCGCTGCTGGGGATCAAAAATCTGGATAAACTGGTTCACGTATTCCTTTTCGGGGTGCTTTTCCTCCTTTGGGCCAAATTTCTAACCGGAAAAACGAACATGGGCGCATTAATGTCTGGAGGACTATTTCTGGCCGTAGTTGCATATGGTATTGGGATGGAGTTTTACCAGGATCATTTTACTTCGCGTGCATTCGAGTTGGCGGATATATACGCAGACACCGCCGGGGCGGCTCTGGCAGCCGTTTTCATAGGTGCAAAAAATAAGCCCCTATGGAAATAGGGGCCGCAACCAAAACTAACTGCTTATGAGAAAAATTTACTGTTCAAATATATCAACAAGGCGTCAAAATAGATGCCATGGTTACGTTTCATCCTGTTAATGGATCGATAAACATCCCCGGCTGTCTAAACCACTCATGTCCCTTTTTCAACTCATTTAGATACCAAGGCTCATTCCTGAAAAGAACTATATCATTAGAACGATGGCCAGCGTCTAAAAGTTGTATTGAATATCCTAATAATGTGTGAATACGGATTATTCTCAGGCAATATTATTTCAAAAAGCCCTTGACCAAGTCCATCAGGCCCCCGGCTTGCCCGCCACCACCGGAAAGCTTTGCCATAATGTCGTTCAGGTCTACATCACCGTCACCGTCAGCATCGCCGCCCTGGAACTTGCTCAGGATTCCCTGAAAATCTATTCCTCCTGCATTTCCGCCACTGAGCGATTGCATCACTCCATTGATATCGATGCTGTTATCGTTTGGATCGGCTACTTTTCCGGCAAAACCAGATAATACTTCGGGAATAAGGTTGGCGCTGACCTGCTGTGCCTGTGCAGGGTTGACATTGAACTGGTTGGTGAGTTTACCCGTGAAAGATTGGATCATATTCAGAACCATAGGATTACTCATCAGGGAGGCAATACCGCCGCCTGAGCCGCCCTGGCCGAACATCTTCATGATCTGCGACAGGCCGCCACCGGCAAGCGCTTGTTGCAGACCACTTGTGATCGTGTTACCGGCTTCGCCAAGTACTTCACTGTTAAATTCATTGGGAATAGCAGGATTGTTGACAACCCCCTGCTGGCCTTTTTCCTGGAGCAGATTCATTAACTGATCGAGCATAATTCTTTTTTTATACGCGTCATGTTAAAAACAAAGTACTACCAGTCCGCCCTATGCGGGATTATGAAACAATAAATTAATTCTGTTGGGTAAGTTTTTCTGCGTTCTCAGCAAACTGCAACGCATCGATCAGGGTGCTTATTTCACCGTTAAGGACCTCGCCCAGGTTGTACAGGGTCATCCCGATCCTGTGGTCGGTAACCCGGCCTTGCGGGAAATTGTATGTCCGGATCTTCGCGGATCTGTCGCCCGATGCCACCAGGCTTTTCCGATGCCTGGAGATCTCCTCTTCCTGTTTGCGAACCTGTTCTTCATACAGTTTTGTACGCAACATTTGCATTGCCTTTTCACGGTTGGCCAACTGCGTGCGTTCGGTTTGGCATGTGACCACCACGCCGGTTGCAAGGTGTGTAAGGATCACTTTGGTTTCAACCTTATTTACATTCTGGCCGCCTGCCCCGCCGCTTCGGGCCGTATCCATTTTTACATCACTGTCTTTCACTTCCACGTCTACCTCTTCGGCTTCAGGCATCACGGCCACGGTAGCCGCGCTGGTATGCACCCGGCCGCTGCCCTCTGTATCAGGCACGCGCTGGACCCTGTGTACGCCACTTTCGAATTTCAGTGTTCCATACACATCATCACCAACCACTTCCACCTGGATCTCCTTGTAACCACCTACGGTTCCTTCGCTTTCTGAGAGTATGGCCGTTTTCCAGCCTTTCTTCTCACAATATCTGAGGTACATCCTCAATAAGTCCCCGGCAAAAAGCGAAGCTTCGTCGCCCCCGGTACCTGCCCTGATCTCCAGAATAGCGTTCTTATCATCCTGCGGATCTTTAGGGATAAGCAGGTTCCGAATGTACTTTTCCAGTTCTTCCTTTTGTTCCTCCAGGCCAGATGTTTCTACTTTTGCGAGTTCACGAAGCTCGGCATCATCGCCCATGAGGGCCTCCCTGTTGAAATCGATATCCCCCAGCAACCTGATATAATCGTAGTATGCCTTCACAATATGCTCCAGGCTACGGTACTCTTTACTCACCTGTGTGAACTTTCTGTTGTCGTTCACTACCTCCGGGTTGGTCAGGGCCACTCCGAGGTTGTCAAACCTTGCTTTGATCGCTTCCAGTTTATCTATCATACTTTTGCCTGGTTTTAAAACGTGCGCAAAGTTACAAAATACGACCATGGGATACGAGAAAGTTCAGGGAGATCATTTGTTCGATGGCCAACAACTTTGGGGCAGCGAAAAAGTACTGATCCGGGACCGGCAGGGAAGAAAAGTTGATATCATCGAAAGGGAAGATGCAGGAGATGATGTGTTGTACGTACCCGGACTGATCACGCCTGGATTTGTAAATGCCCATTGCCATGTTGAGCTGTCCCACCTGAAAGACGCCGTTCCACAGCATACCGGTCTTGTGCCCTTTCTGCAGCAGGTAGTTGCCAAAAGGGGAACTGATGACGAACAGAAATACCGCTGCATGGCTGAGGCCATTCAGGAAATGAAGGAAGACGGGATCATCGCAGTAGGTGATATCTGCAATACAACGGACAGCCTGGCACTTAAACGGCAATCGGGAATGCACTGGCAGAATTTTATTGAAGTGTTGAGTATTACCGATGCGTCAGCGAGAGAACGGCTGACACACTACGGATCAGTGATGAACGCCTTCACAGGTACGCAGGCAGGCCGGTCTTCCCTAAGTCCCCATGCTTCTTATACGGTGAGCAGAACAGCATTTGAATTGATCAATGAATCAACGGAGGGCAAACTCATTTCCATCCATAACCAGGAAACTCCCGCCGAGGACCATCTCTACGAAACCGGAAAAAGTGATTTCCTGAACCTGTATAAACTGTTCGGCATCGAAGGCTCCCCTTTCAAAGTAACCGGAAAAAGCAGCATCAGGTCCTACCTTCCATATTTCAACAAGGGGCAGAAGATCGTGCTTGTACATAACACCTTCATGCCCGAGGAGGATATCCAGTGGGCCAACGAGTATGCAGAGAAGACAGGACTCAGCCTGGTCTACTGCTTTTGTTTGAATGCGAACCTGTACATAGAGAACAAGCAACCGCCTATAGAACTATGTATAAAAAACAATTGCAGGATCGTAATAGGAACAGATAGTTACAGCAGTAATACGGAACTGAAAATATCCCATGAGATTGCGTCTATAGTAAGCCGTTTTCCTTCCATTCCGCTTGCCACCATCTTGAAATGGGCAACAAAAAATGGAGCCGAAGCCCTTGGCATTGAAAGCAGCTGGATCACTGGATCAACGCTATTGGATAAACTGGCCTACCGGTCCTAGCAGACCGGATCAGGGAGATTGAACAAAAAAACCAGGATTGGGTTTACACTTCATACAGCGCGTGCAGAACGGGTATCGATTTGAGGTTTCCAAATCCGGGCTGGTGAAAAACGTAGTACCGCAAATAACTATCCAGCAAAGCTTTGCGCTGCTCCCTGTTCATCTGCAATTCTTTCAACTCCCCCGGATGCTGTGTCTTTAAAATCTGCGATGTGATCTCGCTGAGATGGTCTTCCAGGTAGCCAGCGTGTTGCGGTCTGCGAGATACAAAACGTCCTTCGTGCAGGTCAAGAATGGTATTGTCAACACTATATGTATCCTGTAACCTGAAGCCGAAAAAATGAGCCAGGTGAACGAGGAAATACAAAGGGAAATTAGCAGTTACGGTTTGATCCCCTTCGTCGAGCTGCGTAAATACATCCTCCAGGAACTCATATAATTCGGGGTTTGCTTCGGGCTGGTTCAGGCATTTCTGCAGCACTTCAGTAATGAATAATGCCACGGTATTCTTGTGGATATTCCGGTAAATATCATTGTAGATCAGCGCCCACTTGAATTCCTTGATCCTTTGCAGCGTGCTTCGGTCGTTCTGGTAAACTACGAGGTCCAGTATGGTTGCGGGTTGAAAGAGATTGGCGCGGTAAGGCTGTTTGGCTGAAGCCGTTCTGACACCGTTTACCATATAGGATTGCATGCCGAAAAGTTCTGTGTATATCGATACCACCAGGCTGGACTCCCCGTATTTCACTGACCTGAGCACCAGCCCTTTGGTTTTATGCAGCATGCTATTTTAAAAAAAAGATTTTTGTTGCCAGTTTTTCCACGTTCTGTTCGTCTGAGATGACCACAAGATAAACACCACTCGAGACCCTGTTACCCTTGTAATCCCTTCCGTTCCAGATCGCCTGCCCCCCGAGAGACCTTGTTTGATATACCAGCCTGCCGTCGAGTTCCGTGATCTTAACAGTGGAATTAACGGGTAACCCCCTCACGGCAATGGTACCCCCAAATCCTGGTGGCACCGGGTTCGGGTATACCAGTACGTTAGAACCGCCCGTCTGACCCTCGGTAGCCGTACTTCTGAATGAACAGATGCCTGCAGAAGTAGCTGCAAACACCTCGCCGCTGATGGGGTCAATGGCCAGCGAGCTGATCTCATCAGACAGCAGCGGGCTATTTGTTTTAGTGAATCGATAAATGATCTTATCGCCTTCTGCGGATACCAGCCAAAGGCCATTTTTTGTACCTACCCATTTCCTGTTTGCGCCGTCGATTGCTATGGAAAGTACTTCTTCGTCACGGAACAGGAAACCTGCGAAGTTATCTTCCTGAATGACTGGAAGAACTGCATCGCAATTGCTGTTGACAGCTTCCTGGACGCAGTTGATCACGGCGATGCCCTTATCGGTACCCACCCAGATAAATCCATTTTTGTCTTTGACCGTACAGAAGACGTTATTTGAAGGAAGATTGCCATTCCCTTTTCCTTGTCTGTAATACCGCCACCTGTCGTCCCCGGTGTTATCGATACTCTTTCCCGAATTAAAAACAAAAAGTCCATTTTGTTTTGGGGCCACGATCCATTTCTGATCGAGGTCATCAATAGTGATCCCCGCTACTGCATTTTCGGCATGAAAAAACGGAATGGTAAATGCTTTCCAGTTGCCATCTGCTTTTTTCACCAGCAGATTTTGGGGCGCACCATAATTTGATATCCAGAGGTTTGATTCACGGTCTGCAGCAAGTCCGCTTACGCGGTATGAATTCGGATCGCCAAGTGCAGCGCCCAGCGGTGACCTTTGTTTATGGATCAGCAGGCTGTTGTCTTTTTTGATCTCGAGGAGGCCACCGCCGTATGAACCGAGGTAAACCGACCCCGTAGCGGGTTGTCCGGCTACCGTGATAAAATCATAAAGACTGTCTAATCCGGCGTTCACATACCTGTTATACCCATCCCAGTACTGGTCTTTCAACCGGTAAACCCCATTGGGATTGAACGTATAATTCCAGGCTTCATTGACGGTACCAGCGGCTGCCCAGAGGGTATTGCCAATAAAACTGATCTGGCCGTTGGCGATATTGATGGGTGAATTTGGAAATACTTTTTCGGCGTCTGAAACGCCCGCGCGAAACAATCCGTTATTAAAATCCGCGATCCAGCAGTCCGGCCCCACAAGTGTGGCTTGTTTGGGAAACGACAAACCTTGGGGTTGGTAAATGCGTGTTTGATTTCCGGAGCCACCGAGGTGAACTACGCGGCCTGCATTTCCATTCTTCTCGGAAACCAGCAATCCCGCACCCGCAGTGTCTATAGAGCTAATGCCCATGCTTCGATAAAACAACGAGAAACTTCCACCGGTTGAAAGAAATACGGATTCCCCCTGCAGGGCATAGATCCTGTTGCCGGAGGCGATCACGTGTTGTGCCGGGCCCTGGGGAAGAGCGACCCGCTGCCAATTCCGGTAATCTGACGGGTCAGAGGTGAGCAGGGCCGTTTTCAGTCCTTCTTCGGTAGCCGCGAAAATGCTGTTCCCGGAAAAAGCGAGTCCCCAAACCGTTACCTCCCCGCCGGCATTCCCAATCCGCCAGGTGTCCCTGACCTGATTCTTCTTCATATCGATCACGATCACCCCCAGTCCGGTACTCAGGTAAGCAAATTCACCCCTGATCGCGATCCGGTAGATAGATTTATTACCGCTGGTGCCACTGATCCGGATATCAGGGATATTCATCACCCGGCTGCCATTCCATATATCCAGGTTACTGTTTTGATACGCGATCACTGTATTGCCGGTAAGGGGATCATGGGTCATGGCACTGACGCCGATATCACTGAGCCCATTTACTTTTGACATCCTGACAAAGGATTCGTCGGTCCGGTCAAAGAAAAACACCGCAAAGGGGGTAGCGCAAAAGATCCCTTCGCCGGAAGCTGATACATTCACTGCATTGTTCCAGGGCAGATGTTCCCGCCACTGGCCTACAGGCGGGGGCGACTGTGCCGATACCGAATACCAGCCGACTAGGAGAACCAACAACCCCGTCCATCTCTGCATACTTCAAAATTATCATTTAGGGCGATACCTTTTTGAAATCCATTATCTGCAAAATGTTGTTTCTTTGCGGACATGTGGAAAAACCTTGGCGAATGGATCCTGCGCAACAGGCTTTGGCTATTGATATCGCTGGCGATCTTTACCCTGATCATGGGCTGGTTTGCCTCCAAAGTGGAGTTAAGCTATGATTTTGCAAAGGCCATCCCGGTAGATAACCCCAAGTACAAACAGTATCTTTCTTTTAAACAAAAGTTTGGGGAAGATGGCAACCTGCTGACCATTGGTTTCATAAAAGAGGATTTTTTCAGCGAGGCCTTTTTCAACAAGTTCCTTGAATTTCAAAAGAACCTGAAAGAGACAGATGGTGTTGAAGAATTGATCAGCGTAGCTTCTGCCGTCAACCTGATTAAAGATGATTCCACCCAGAAGCTTCTGCCTGTTCAGATCTTCCCGGAGAAAATCCAAAACCAGCAGGAGCTGGACAGTTTAAAAAGCGCCTTCCTGAATCTGCCTTTTTACAAAGGGCTGATGTACAATCCCAATACGAATGCATGGGTCTTAGGTGTACGGATAAAAAAGGAAATCCTTAACTCAAAGCAGCGCGATAAGATCGTGCCCTTGCTCACGGAAAAAGCGTATGCATTTTCCAGGGCCAATGCGATAGAAGTTCATCTCAGTGGCCTGCCCATGATCCGCAGCAATATTGCCGTGAGGATCGCCAATGAAATGCAGTTTTTTCTGCTGGGCTCCTTGCTATTGTCCACTGTTATCCTGTTCCTGTTCTTCAGGTCCGTGACCACTACCCTGCTATCATTGGTAGTACTGATCATTGGTGTGATATTCTCCCTTGCCCTCATTGTTTTGTTTGGATATAAGATCACCCTGCTTAATGCACTGATCCCACCCCTGATCGTTGTGATCGGCATTCCCAATTGTATCTATTTCCTGAATAAATACCACACTTCATTTCTCGCTACAAAAACAAAACATGATGCCCTCGTGGAGATGGTAAGCCGGATGGGGATCGTTACCCTGTTTTGCAACATCACTGCAGCTATTGGTTTCGCAGTTTTTGCACTCACAAAGAGCGCCATCCTGAAAGAGTTTGGCGCTGTTGCAGGAATTTGTATCATGGCGATTTTTGTAATTTCGTTCATCCTGCTCCCTTCCGCACTCAGTTATTTGCCACCTCCGAAAGCGAGGCATTTGAATTACCTCGAAAACAAATGGCTTTCCGGCATTCTTACTAAGATTGAAGCATGGGTATTCAACCATAAGAAATTTGTTTACGTGATCTCATTTGCCGTGGTCGCATTTTCTGTAGCCGGTATGGTTCGACTTAAAGCGCAGGGGTTTATTGTTGATGACCTGCCGCAAACAGATGTGATCTACCGCGACCTGAAATTCTTTGAGAAAAATTTCGAAGGCATCATGCCTTTAGAGATACTTGTTGATACCAAAAGGAAAAATGGCTTTGCCGGCATGAAGGCCATGCAGATCTTTGAGAAGATCGATTCGTTCAGCAGCGAGATCAACGCGAGCACTGAAATGGCGAGGCCGCTGTCGTTGGTGGAAGGATTGAAATTTGCAAAGCAAGGTTTTTACGACGGCGACAGTAATAACTATACCATTCCAAACAGCTTTGACGGCGCTTTCCTGGCTGATTATCTTCGGGTGAAAAAAGATACTGCCGCCAACAAAGGAAGTTTTCAAAAACTCATGGCCGCTTTTATGGACAGCAATCGCCAGGTGACCAGGATCAGTGTAAACATGGCTGATATCGGAAGTAAAAGATTACCGGTGTTGCTTGATTCACTTCAAAAAAGGGCCGATCATTATTTCGACAGCTCAACATACAATGTGGAATTTACGGGCACAAGTGTAACGTTCCTCGAGGGCAGCAGATTCATCATCAACGGCCTTCGCGACAGCATCATGTGGGCCTTTGTGCTGATCGCGATCTGCATGCTATACTTGTTTAAATCGTTTCGCATTCTGATATGCTCCCTGATCCCTAACCTGATCCCTTTGGCGCTAACTGCAGGTGTAATGGGCTGGGCAAATATCCCGCTGAAGCCATCCACGGTGCTTGTATTCAGCGTGGCACTGGGCATCGCCATAGACGTAACCATCCGGTTCCTGATCAGTTATAAGCAAGACTTGCCGAGATATAACAATGATGTAAAGGAGACGGTTATGCAAACCTTGAGGGGAACGGGGATCAGTATCCTGTATACTTCATTAGTACTTATAGCCGGTTTCATAATTTTCATGTTCAGCGGATTTGGCGGCACAAAAGCATTAGGGCTGCTGACCTCCCTGACCCTTCTTTCGGCCACCCTGACCAACCTGATCTTACTTCCTGTTTTACTGCTCACTTTTACTTCGAAAAAAGGCAACTGATTTGTTAACAAACTCTTACCTTGTATGTAACCTTTTTTTGCGTTGACCCAGTCAATTTGCCTACTAAAACGTATAAGCTGGATTTAAAAATACATAAACCGGAATAGCCCAACAACCACGAAACGATTTTCCCGACAATCAAGTGCACCGAAACGCTGACAACCAA
>JBBAJO010000002.1:0-224849 GCA_040404005.1 Chitinophagaceae bacterium | reverse complement strand
ACATATACGTAATGTTGGTCCAGGCGGGATCACTTCGGTAAGCCACCACCGTGGCTCCACCACAACCATGGTGTACTTCGCACAGGGGTGTTTGTGCTTTTACAGAAATAAGCGATGCAGCCAGCATACAGGTAAAAATATATTTCATAAACCATTTGTTAGAATGAACTTCAGTATCGAACAGTGCACAAATATGGAAGTATGACGTATTCGTGCCTATCCCCCAAAGGGTGTATAATCCTGAATAATAGACCAGAATTAAGCGGTGCCCGTCTGGCAGAGGCGTGAAGACGTAAAATGACCCCATATCCCTGCGGATGAGGCACTAGGGGCTTGCTTGCTATATTGCTTTTAGCTGCCGGGTATCCCAGGATGAAACTGAAGGAAATAGAACGTAAATGGTAAAGTTTCTCTACCCAAATCGGGTAACTTCCGGTTTTGGTCTAGACGTTGAAGCTTAAATGCATGATGTCTCCGGCCTCGACCAGGTGATCCTTGCCCTGGACCGCCAGCTTGCCGTTACTTTGGGCAGGCCGATGAGGAGAAGTTTGACGAGGCCAGGCAAACCATGATGGTGCTTGATTTCAGCTGTGACCGCAGTGCAACGGAATATGTGAACCTGTGCAGATCTTAATAGTAAACTAAAAAATTTTGATTCTATGGATAAAGAGGTGGTAGCTATAATTCTTGGTGATGGCGCGGGATACCGGTTATAACCATTGACAGCCACACGCAGCAATCCGGAAGTACTGCGCAGGAAAATGATTTTTCAATTACTTTAAATATCGCATGCTATCGTCAACGCTTACCTGCTCTTCAAAAAGGAAGTACGCTGCAATACCAGCCACAGGAAAACCTGTACCTGTATTTTCTGTAATCCAAGACGCAGCGGGTGATGTGTGTGGTAAATGCAGGAGCGGAAGCAAAACAGATTAGCATGAAGAGATTCGCATAAGGGATGGGAGGGAGGAAAAATTTGATCATTGCCTCATTCAATCCCACATTCAGCGCATTATTCACATGTCAAATAAGCGTTTGCCAGGCAATTTTCTTTAGCCATTCATTTCTCCGGATGACGTCTGTCATTTGTTTTCTAAATTCTATCGGCTCATATTTTTTTCCCGTTTTAGGTGGGATGATGGCTCCAGGGTTATCCATCACCTCCAGTTTAGTAGCATACCACGTAGTATGCAAACGGGGAATAGCCAGTCCCAGGATCATGCCAGGAAGGCCACCAAAAGATTCGGGGCCGGAAGTGGGAATGATTTCATCAGTATAAAAAGCAATGACAACTACGGAATCAAAAATCCTGGCCACAGCCTTCCTGCATTCAAAACCCGCAATGGTCCTGGGCTCATTGGTGATCTTCCAGTCGATCTTTAACAGGCTGTCCTGGATAAGGTATTCAGACCCGAAAATACTCTTCTGTGAAACGCGATATCCATTCGCCAGATCCTGGTAAACGATGTTGGTCAGGTAGTTGATGGACCAGTGTATTTTTCGGCTTTCGGGTTCTCTGCCTTCTTTAAATAAGGATTTCCCTTCGTCAAATATCAGGTCATAATAGGTTACTGCGAACTTTGGCAAGGATTCCTTGATCATGGCATCGAACATATCTTCTTCTTCGAGAAAACTATGTTGATTGGTTCGTCTTTCAAATTCAATTTTACCCGCCTTTATGAATTGTTGTGCGGGAAGGTACTGGATGCAAAACAGCAATAATATCGTGGATAATGTTTTCTTCATAGCTAGTTACTTGGACTTCCGTTCTTAGAAAAATTCCAGATAAACGACAACATGAGATAGCGATTGAACGTATTATAAGTCTTTTCTGAAATCAGGTTGGAGCTAATATTTCTCCTGAAGCCGATGTTCTGGTCAAGTATATCGAAGGCATATAGGCGAAGTTTGACTGCATCCTTCTTTCCAAATTTCCTGTCCAGCCACACGTTCCACAAAACTGCATTATTATTAGAAGTGAATACCGGGGTTTTCTGCCGGAGACTCGCATTGATGTCGTTGGTCAACTCCCATTTTTTTCCGAAAAACACTACCAAGTTAAGGGTGTAGTTCTGTAACCAGTAATTGGTTTTTATACTGCTGATCGAGCTTTTCGATAGGTTGTACTGTGGATTGATATTGAAAGATAGACTGTACTTTTTTTCTTTGGTGTAGTCGAAATCAAGCTCTGCGCCAAGGTTTGCATTACGGGTGGTATTTCTTTCTGTGTTCACATAATTTACGTACTGGCCATAATTTACCGAAGGTCCACCGCCAATGGTCAGGCCGGATTTAAGTTTCTTGTTATAATTGAAATACATCCGGGTATTATAATTTCCATTGACATTAACGGTCTGGTATATCCTGCGACCAAGCGTATCAATAAAGTTCCTTTCGGAAAACGCGTTTTGAGCAAAGTCCACCGAAATATTCATAAAGAATCCGCTCTCAGACAGCATATCATACTTATTAAGCCATATACCTAGCTCGTGATTCAAGGCAAGATTGAGGTTGGGGTTTCCGATATACACATTGAAAGGATCCGTATTATTCGCTACCGGCTGTAATTGGTTGATGCTCGGCTGCTGGGTACGGCCGTTGTAATACATATCCAAATTCATATTTTTTTTCATCGTTACCCTCATATTGGCGGCAGGAAAGAAGTTCAGGAAATTGTATTTTATCACTGTATCCCGCTTAAGGTCGTTCTGTGTGAGCGAAGTGTAAGACATTGATCCTCCAAACGAATAAGAGAATTTTTTGGGTTTACTATATCGAAAATTCATTCCGCCCTTGTTCTCCCAGGTTTTGAAATCAAACTCATTGCTCAGCGCAGGAACTTCTACTTCGTATTTGTCGGACAACGGATTAGGTTTCTCAAGTGTTCGCCTCAGTGAATAGATGTCTGCATGAGCAAGTTCATAATTGAACTCCAGTATGGTTTTTTTATTGAGGGATTTGGTATAGGACAAGCGGCCAGAATAGTTCTTCCTGTCGTTGTTGTTGATTTTTTCCTGATCTATCACATCAGCTTTGACCAGCAAACCTTTACTGTCGTAGTAACTATTCAGTGCCCTCAGGAAGCCATCCGATTCGGTACGATTATAACCTTGTTGGATACTTGCCGAAAAAGTATTTCCCGGCTTCTTGAATTTCTTACGATAGATCAGTGATGAACTGAATGAACGCGTATCATTTATGCTGCTGTTCATTCTGCTGCCTTTATTGATGGTATCGCCTCCCGGGGTGATGGATTCGGAACTGATCTGCTGGTACCCGCTGCCCATGCCATAAACAGCATTTACCATTACTTTCAAAGAGGAGCTGGAGTCCAACTTGACATCGTATGTGCCCATACCGCTGTTGCTTTGCTTGGTGGCGTGTGTGCGGCTTCGCTCGTTGGCGAAATAACTGGCATCGGGCAAAATATATTGACTCCGGTTGGATACAACGGCGTCATTATTCAGTTTCTTATAGCGGTAGTTTACATTGATGTTCTTTTTATCGTTATCCCATTTATTTGAGAATTGCAGTCCGCCGCTCCAACTCCTGGGCAGTCCTTCGCCCTCAAACCTTCCCCAATCGAAATCATCATCGGGTCCGGAAATGGAGATCATCGTACCTCCTTCGTCATTCATTTCAGTTTCTACATTTCCCATGCCCCCATAATTCATCATCTCGCGGAAATTTAGGCCTGTTCTGCCGTCGCTGGCCATCAAACCATGCCCTGAGATCTTTCTTTTACCCTTGAAATAGTTCAGCATGGCAGAATTGCTCCAATAGTCGTTCATATTAGATCCACCTTCCAGTTTACCGAAATAACCATTCTTCTTATCCTCTTTGAGCTTTAGGTTGATCGTCTTGGTTTTCTTGCCATCGTCGATGCCGGTAAACTCCGCCTGATCAGATTTTTTATCGAATACCTCCAGTTCTTCCACCATGCCGGACTGCAGATTCCGGGTGGTGATCGTGGGGTCATCGCTGAAAAACTCCTCGCCATCCACAAGAATTTTTTTAACCGGTTCTCCCTGGGCTGTAATCTTGCCGGAGCGATCTACGGAGATGCCCGGAAGTTTTTTAAGCAGATCTTCCACCGTAGCCCCAGGCTGAACTTTAAAGCTATCCGCCTTATACACAATGGTGTCGCCTTTCATCCTGATGGCGGGGACTTTTTTCCTGATGATGATCTCTTCCAGGAGCTTGCTCCTGGGGATCAAATAGATCGTACCGAGGTCCAGCGGCTGGTCTGTGACGGTAATGCTGTCTGAGAAATCAGCAAACCCAGGATAGGTGGCGTTGAACAGGTATTTGCCGGGTTGGGCCTCTAAAGAAAAACCGCCGACCTGGGCAGCGCGACTGGATGTTACCAGTACCGAGTCGGCTTTGCGCAGGAGGAAGATCGACGCGCTTGCAAGCTGTTTTTTATTGACGGTGTCACTAACCGATCCCCGGATAAGGCTTTTCTGTGCGTTGGAAGTTAGGAATAGCAGGAAGCATATCAGGGTTAGTGCGAGGGATCGTTCTCTCATAAGCGGGCTAAAAATAAGGAGACATTACTACCGTTAGCTATAAATGGTTGTTAAAGGGATGCATATGGATGATATTTCCACATAAGCGGGCTAAATATGATTTTAAGGGTATAAGCATTATATTCGGTTAGCATAAGTTGCTGTAAAATAGGCAGGTATGGGTGAGAGAACCAAGAAAATGGACGAAACGGAAATGAAGCCCTACGAGGTAGAGCATTTTGTAGATGCCACTATGCCCGTATGGAACTATTCTCTGTTCAATGACGAATCCATCAGGAGTTTCCAGGAAGGAACGCTGTATGACGCCTATGCCTATTTCGGTAATAAGCAACTCGATGTATTAGGGCGGTCTGGAACCTATTTTGCTGTGTGGGCTCCCAACGCCACCAAGGTATTGGTAAAAGGAAATTTCAACAATTGGTCTAATGAAACCCATCCGCTATTTGTAAGGCTTGACAAAAGCGGGATATGGGAAGGGTTCATCCCGGACATGAAGCGGGGTGAGGTATATAAATATCATATTCACGGATTTAAAGGGGTGAAGTTGGATAAAGGTGATCCCTTTGGTCATTTCTGGGAGTTGAAACCCAAAACGGCAACTATCACCTGGAATTTCGAGTACCAGTGGCAGGACGAAGGGTGGATGAATACCCGTAAAACAAACAATGCGCTAAGCAGTCCCATTTCCGCTTACGAAGTACACCTGCCCAGCTGGCGCAGGCCCGATAAAACGAATGAAGAATCCTATTTTTCTTATTGGCAGATTGCAGAAGAGCTTGTTCCCTATGTAAAGGATATGGGCTTTACCCATGTGGAACTGATGCCGGTGATGGAATATCCGTTTGATGGCTCCTGGGGTTATCAGGGAACGGGGTATTTTGCGCCCACCTCACGGTTTGGTCACCCGGAAGAATTTATGGCGATGGTGGACTACTTCCACCGAGAAGGAATAGGCGTGATCCTGGACTGGGTGCCGTCTCATTTTCCCTATGATGCGCACGGGCTCTTTATGTTCGATGGTACACATACCTATGAATATGCAGATATGCGAAAGGGCTATCACCCGGATTGGAACAGTTATATCTTCAACTATAAACGCGGCGAGGTCAAATCTTTCCTCATCAGCAACGCGAGATTCTGGATGGATAAGTTCCATATCGATGGCATTCGTGTCGATGCGGTTTCTTCGATGTTGCGGCTCGACTACTCCCGCAAGAACGGAGAGTGGGAACCCAATGAATTCGGAGGCAATGGAAACCTGGAAGCCATTGCGTTCATTAAGAACCTGAACGAAACCATCTACCGGGATTTTCCGGATACCCAAACGATTGCAGAAGAGGCCACGGACTGGCCGGGTATCTCGAGGCCTACCTGGCAGGATGGTCTGGGATTTGGCATGAAGTGGATGATGGGCTGGATGCATGATACGCTTCGGTACTTTAAGCAGGATCCCATGTATCGTCAGCACCAGCAAGACCAGTTTACGTTCTCGATGATGTATTTCTATGACGAGAATTTTATGTTGCCGCTGAGTCACGATGAAGTGGTTCATGGAAAGTCTCCCATGCTCTATAAAATGCCGGGCGACGAATGGCAGAAGTTCGCGAATCTCCGGCTGTTATACATGTATATGTTCACCCACCCCGGCGCGAAGTTGCTGTTCATGGGTAATGAACTGGGGCAAACCTCGGAATGGAATTATAAGACGGAGCTCGACTGGCATCTGCTTGATTTTGAACCGCACAAGCTGATGCGCGATTGTGTAAAAGGCCTCTGTCATCTTTATAAAAATGAACCAGCATTATATGAACTTCAATTCGACAAAGGAGGTTTTGAATGGATCGACCTGGGCCACCGCGAAGAGTCGGTCATTGTTTTCAAACGGAAAGGGAAGGAGCCCAAAAATGATCTCCTCATTGTGTTGAACATGACGCCCGTTGTCAGAAACAATTGGGTGATCGAAGTGCATGGTAAGAAGGCATGGAAAGAGATCTTTAATACCGACGACAAGAAATACTACGGTACCGGCGATGTATTCAACCCAGAAATAAAGGTGGAGTTGCTGGACAAGAAACAACATAAGTATAAGATCCATGTTCATCTTCCGGCCCTGGGTGGGATCGTGTTGAAATAGCAGGCCACCTTAACCTTGTCGTCATGCAAATTCCCTTATTTCATTTACATCCGCTCCGGAACCCTGATGCCCAACAATCCCATGCCAGAATGGATCACATGGGCGGTCAGCTGACATAGTCTCAATCGAAGTTGTTTTTTATCGGCCGATTCTGCATTGGTCACAGAATGTTCTGTATAGAAAGAGTTGAACGTTTTGGCTAGTTGGTATATGTAGATGGCGATCACGGAAGGGTTATGGTCTGCCACCGACTGTTCGATCATCATGCTGAATTGTTCAATGGACACCAGCAGTTCTTTTTCGAGGGGCATCAAGCCGGGCGCGATCTCGTAAGCAGTATCCGGAGCTTCTTTCCGCAGGATCGATTTGATCCTTGCATGGGTATATTGAATAAACGGACCTGTGAATCCGTGGAAATCGATCGACTCTTCAGGGTTAAAGATCATTTTTTTCTTTGGGTCAACGCGGAGCAAGAAGAACTTCAGGGCCCCAAGGCCGAGTATGTAGTATAGCTCTTCCAACTCCTCATCCGTAAAATCCTTCACCTTTCCCAACTCACGCGTATGGGCAGCCGAAATATTCACCATTTCCTCTACCATGTCGTCGGCATCTACCACGGTGCCTTCGCGGCTTTTCATTTTGCCCGTTGGCAGTTCCACCATGCCGTAGGAGAGGTGGTAGATGCCTTCTGCGGAGGGCAGGCCCAGTTTCTCGCAGATCAGCTTCAGCACCTTGAAATGGTAGTTCTGCTCATCACCCACCACATAAATGCTCTCATCGCACCTATATTCATTGTACTTGTCTATCGCGAGGCCAATATCCTGAGTGATGTACACAGCGGTGCCATCGCGGCGCTGCACGATCTTCTCGTCCAGGCCATCAGCGGTAAGATCGATCCACACGCTGCCATCGTCCTTCTGTACAAATACATTCTTTCGTAATCCTTCGTCCACCATTTTCTTGCCCAGCAGGTAGGTTTCACTTTCGTAGTACATCCTGTCGAAGTCGGAGCCAATGCGCTTGTAGGTGGCATCGAAGCCCTCGTAGACCCAGCTGTTCATCAGTTTCCAGGTGGCTATTACTTCAGGATCTCCGGCTTCCCAGTCCACCAGCATCTGCTGAGCTGCTTTCATTATGGGAGCTTCTTTCTCTGCTTCCTCTTTGGGAAGGCCCTTAGCCACCAGTTCCTCAACTTCCTTCTTATAGGCATCGTTGAACCGCACGTAGTAATCTCCTACAAAATGATCCCCCTTGATGCCATTGCTGGCAGGGGTCTCGCCGTTACCGTACCATTTCCAGGCGATCATGCTCTTGCAGATATGGATGCCACGGTCGTTCACGATGCAGGTTTTCACCACCTCATGTCCACCGGCTTTGAGTATCTCGGCAATGCTCCAGCCTAAGAAGTTGTTTCTGAGGTGGCCAAGGTGAAGGGGTTTATTGGTGTTGGGAGATGAATATTCCACCATCACCTTATGGGGTTTTGGCGGAAGGAAGCCGTATCGGGGATCGTTGTAAGCGCTTTTCAGAATGCCCGTCCAATGATCCTCACAGATGGTAAAATTCAGAAAGCCTTTGATGATATTGTAGGTCTGGAAGAAAGCAGGTTCAGCAGACACGAGGTGATCGCCCAACTCGGCTCCAAGGGTATCTGGGTTCTTGTTAAGGGATTTGACAAGGGAGAATAAAACCACGGTATAATCACCCTCAAATTCAGGCTTGGTTTGATTGATTTGAAAATTCGATCCCGCGGCCTGTTCTCCATACAGACTTTCCAATGCCCTGTTTACAGATTCCCTGATTTTAGTAACGATCATCTTTCAAAAGCTTAACTTGTTGACGCTAAATGTTGGCAAATGTACGATACAGCACGCTTATCCCTGGTCCTGCTTTTGGGATCCGTTATCTTATTCCTGCGGTGTACCCCCAGTTCAAAAACCATGGGGAGTTCTGCTTTTGACGAACAGGGCCACCGGGGTTGCCGGGGACTGATGCCCGAAAACACCATTCCCGCTATGATCAGGGCCATAGATCTGGGGGTGACCACCCTCGAGATGGATGTAGTGATCAGTAAAGACAATAAAGTGTTGTTATCTCACGATCCCAGATTCAGCAGTGAAATTTCGACCCGGCCGGGAGGGCAACCGCTGACTGCCAGCGAAGAGAAGAATTTTGCATTGTACCAGATGAACTACCACGAGATCCGGACGTGGGACGTAGGTATGAAACCCTTGTTCCGGTTTCCCAGACAGCAGAAAATGAAAACGTATAAACCGCTGCTCGAGGAACTGATCGACTCGGTTGAGGCCTATATCAAATTAAAGGGTCTAAGCCCCGTTCAATACAATATTGAAACTAAATGCAGCGCTTCCGGGGATGGCGTTCTGCATCCGGGCCCGGAAGAATTTACAGATCTGTTGATGGAAGTGATCAACAAAAAGAAGATCGGAAAAAGAACCATTGTGCAGTCGTTCGACGAAAGAACGCTGCAGGTAATGCATAAAAAATACCCCGGTATCAGAACATCTTATCTCATTGAAGGCAGTGAGATGAATACCGTAGAGCAGAACATTTCCAAGTTGGGATTCAAGCCCGATATATACAGTCCTGAATTCAGGCTGGTTACTCCCGAGATGGTTCAATATTGCAGAGCGAAGGGGATGAAACTGATCGTATGGACGGTTAACGACATGGAGCAGATCAGAAGGCAAAAAGCCCTGGGCGTGGATGGGATCATCTCGGATTACCCCGATCTCTTTAACCAGTAAACTTTACCTTTGCCAGCCAAGCCCTTTTCCATGCAGATAATCGAAGTTCATGATCAGGTTACGCGAAATGCCTTTCTGGATGTTCCCCGCGTGCTCTATAAGAAGGATCCCCTTTGGGTTTGTCCGCTTGATACCGACATAGAATCCATATTCGATCCAGCCAGAAATAATTTCCACGAGTTTGGCGAATGCAGCCGTTGGATCCTTAAGGATGATGGGGGCAGGCTAATCGGCAGGATCGCCGCTTTCGTTAATAAGAAGAAGGCTTTCCATTATGAACAACCCACCGGGGGATGTGGATTTTTTGAATGCATTGACGACCAGCACGCCGCGGACCTCCTGTTCGATACGGCAAAAAACTGGCTGGCAGAAAGAGGCATGAAGGCGATGGACGGCCCCATCAATTTTGGTGAAAACGATATGTGGTGGGGGCTGCTTGTTGAAGGATTTACGAGCCCTTACTATGGAATGAATTATAATCCGCCCTATTATAAGCGGTTGTTCGAACACTATGGATTTGAGGTTTTGTATGAACAGATCTCCAACAAGCTGATCAGGGCAAAACCATTTCCTGAACGGTTTACCAAGATCGCGGAATGGGTATCAAAAAAACCTGGTGTTGCACTGGAGCACCTCCGGGTAAGTAATCTCAGCAAGTACGCAGCTGATTTTAAAGAGATATACAATGATGCCTGGACGGATTTCGAGAATTTTACGCCCATTACAGATGCCACCATCATGGAGTCTTTTGAAAAGATGAAACCGATCGTTGACGAGAACCTTATCTGGTTTGCTTATGTAGACGGTTCTCCTGCGTCTTTTGTCCTGATACTGCCCGATACCAACGAGCTGATCCGCGGATTGAATGGCAAGCTGGATCTGATGGGTAAATTGCGCTTTCTCTGGAACAAGCACGTGATAAAAAATAAGCGGATGCGGGCCGTGATCATGGGAACAAAAAAGAAGTACCAGCGCTTCGGACTGGAATCAGCGCTTTTCATCCGGCTAAAGGAATATACCACTCCACCGAATAATTACAAAGAACTGGAGTTATCGTGGGTAGGGGATTTCAATAAACAGATGCTGTCAATTCATGAGGCCACAGGAGCGAGTTTTGCGAAGAAGCACATCACTTACAGGCATATATTCGGCTGATTTATTATCTTTGCCGCCTTGTCTTGGTAACCATCATCATCAATATCATTGATTTTTTTTATGCTCCGTTCCGTTCTGTGATGGACAGGAAAACGTTTCGATACCTGGCCTGCGGGGGAGGGAATACGCTACTGGATATCCTGCTTTATTTTATCAGTTATCATTTTATACTCAACAAAAAGGTAGTTCACCTGCCTTACATAGCGATCAGCCCGCATATAGGTGCTTTTCTCATTGCCTTTATGATTACATTCCCCATCGGATTCATGCTGATGAGGCATGTCGTATTCCATGATTCGGTTTTGCGCGGGCGGGTTCAGTTGGTTCGCTATATCATGATGGTTGCCGTTTGCATCCTGCTCAATTACATCTTCCTGAAATTGTTTGTGGAAGAATTCCATTTTTATCCCACCGTGGCAAAAATCCTGACTACCATGATCGTGGTGGTCTTCAGCTATCTGACCCAGCGGCATTTTACTTTTAAGGCGGCCAAAAAATTAGCGGATTGACGAATTTGCGAATTGGCTGATTGGCGACATTCAGCCTGCCGCCGCTGCTGAGCCCATGACATGCATCACGTCGTTCTCATGGAAGAAAATATTATCTTCCATGAATGAAGAAACGGTTTCTTTTTATCGCCATCGCTGCGCTTTTGATCAGCCAGGATAGCATTGCCCAGAAAACAGAATTGAATCCTATGAAAGTCTGGTTCGACGAACCGGCGAAGATTTGGGAAGAGGCACTTCCCATCGGGAATGGATTTCTTGGCGCCATGGTATATGGCAATCCCTCCGAAGAACACCTGCAATTGAATCATACTGCGTTTTGGGCAGGCAGCCCATATACCAATGCGAATCCGAATGGCGGCCCCAAAGCATTGGCCGGGATCAGGAAACTGATCGATGATGGCGACTATGGAGCTGCAGATAAAATGGCCAACAAGAATTTTATTGCAGAGAAACTTCATGGCATGCCTTATCAACCGGTGGGCGATCTACGACTGTCGTTTCCTGGGCACGGAGAATTCACCAACCTTCGCCGGAGTCTGGATATCAGCAAGGCCGTGGTCAACATCACCTATACTTCCCATGGTGTGCATTATACCCGAACCGTTTTTACATCGTTTGTGGACAATGTGATCATTGTACGACTGACCGCTGATCAACCGGGAAAAATAAATGTCAGGGCTTCTTTGTCCACCGAGCAAAAAGGAACCATTACCGCAGTTGCCAATGATCGGCTTAAACTTTCAGCAACAGGACCGGATAAGAACGGTTTGCCCGGAATGATCAAAGTACAAACCGATGTATCAGTTAAAAATGAAGGTGGCAGCATACAACGTGACGGCAATAGCCTGCAGGTAAAAAACGCGAACAGCGTGGTCATCCATCTGTCGATGGCCACCAACTTCAAAGACTACCAGAACGTAACCAGGGATGCTGTTGGTTTAGCGAACGAGGCATTGGTGAAGGCCATGCGAAAATCTTACGCGAGTGCGCTTGCGGAACATGAGCGGGCTTTTCAGAAATATTTTAACCGCGTAGTCCTGGACTTAGGCACTACCGTTGCAGCTCAATTACCCACCAATAAGAGGCTGGAGAGTTTTTACAATGGGCAAGATCCGCAGCTGGTCAGCTTATACTTTCAATTTGGAAGATTCCTGCTCATTTGTTCTTCGCAGCCCGGCGGGCAGCCCGCAAATTTGCAGGGCATCTGGAATCCGCATACTGATCCGCCATGGGGAAGTAAATACACCACCAACATCAATGCGGAAATGAACTACTGGCCTGCAGAACTGACCAATCTGGCGGAGATGCACCAACCCCTGATCGACATGGTGAAAGACCTCACGGCGAGCGGGCAATCCACAGCCAAAATTTTGTATGGTGCCCGGGGCTGGGTGCTTCACCACAACACGGATATATGGAGAATGACCGGGCCAATAGATGGTCCCTGGGGTCTATGGCCCACGGGTAATGCGTGGTTATGTCAGCACCTTTGGGAAAGGTATCTGTATAACGGCGATAAAGACTATCTGAGATCCATCTATCCATCCCTCCGCGGTGCCAGTATATTTTTTATGGATGTGCTCTACAAGGATCCTGCAACGGGCTGGTGGGTGGTATCCCCATCCGCCTCCCCGGAAAATGCGCACCAGGGTTTTAGTCTTGCTGCCGGCACCACGATGGATAACCAGATGGTAACATCCTTGTTTCACAACACCATAAAAGCAGCGTCCATACTTGGGCTGGATGCGCCCTTTGCAGAAGAGATGAAGGGCAAGCTTTTCCAAATGGCGCCGATGCAGATCGGGAAGCACAATCAGTTGCAGGAATGGTTGATCGATTGGGATGATCCCAACGATAAGCACCGGCATATTTCACACCTGTGGGGCTTGTATCCCGGGAATCAAATTTCCCCCTACAGAACCCCCGAGTTATTTGAAGCCGCAAGAACATCACTGATTTACAGGGGCGACGTATCTACGGGTTGGTCCATGGGCTGGAAGGTGAATTGCTGGGCACGTTTTTTAGATGGCGACCATGCCTATAAGATGATCACAGATCAATTGAGCCCGGTTAGTAAGAATAACGATGCCGGTGGCACGTATCCAAATTTGTTTGATGCCCATCCACCGTTCCAGATCGACGGAAATTTCGGATGTACCGCTGGCATTGCTGAGATGCTGATGCAGTCGCACGATGGCGCTATCCATGTTTTGCCGGCGCTGCCAACGGCATGGAAAAACGGAAGCATTAAAGGATTAAGAGCCAGGGGCGGGTTTGAAGTGGATCTGCGCTGGGAAGATGGCAGGCTAATGGAGCTGAAGATCTATTCAAAACTGGGGGGGAATTGCCGGATCAGGACGTATCAGACGCTTTCTATACCCGGGGCTATAAAAGCGGAAACAGCGTCCGGGCAGCCTAATGGTTTTTTTGAAGTGGCGCTTGTAAAAGATCCTTTGATATCGAAACAGGCAAAGGCAGGCAAGCCGGTATTAAAACCCGTTTTAGAATATGATCTGCCTACGGCTGCTGGCAGGAGCTATTCTTTTAAATTTTGATCTTTCATCAGTCAATGTGATACATTCATAGCATGGAACAGTATGATGTAGTGACCGTAGGTGCAGGCCCGATAGGGATAGCAACAGGCATCGCCTGTAGGAAAGCAAAATTGTCGCACGTGTTGATTGACAAGGGAACGCTGGTTAATTCCGTTTTTAATTATCCGCTTAATATGACTTTTTTTTCAACTTCGGATAAGTTGGAGATCGGCGAAGTGCCGTTTATTTCCCATTATGCAAAACCTACCCGTGATGAAGCGCTGGAATATTTTCGCAGGGTAGCGCAGCACTGGAAGATCAATACACGGCTTTTTGAAAACGTGGAAGCTGTTACCAGCAAGGAAGAAGGTTTTGCCGTACGCACTTCCAAAGGCGTATACCATGGCAAAGCCGTAGTGATCGCCACGGGCTTTTATGATGTGCCCAACCTGATGAATATACCGGGAGAGAAGCTACCCCATGTGCATCACTATTACAGGGAACCCCATCTTTATTTCGATCAGAAGGTAGTTGTGGTGGGGGCAGCGAATTCCGCAGTGGATGTAGCGCTGGAGACCTTCCGGAAAGGCGCTGATGTTACGATGGTGATCAGGGAGAATGCCATACAGGATAATGTGAAATACTGGGTGAAGCCGGATATTGAAAATCGCATTAAGGAAGGTTCCATCAAAGCATATTTTAATGCTGAATTGAGAGAGATCAGGGAAGGCCAGGTGGACATTACTACCCTGGACGGGGTAAGTACCATTGAAAACGATTTCGTACTGGCCATGACCGGTTATAAGCCAGATTTCAGCTTCCTCAAAAGCATCGGGGTGGATATGGTGCTGGAAGATGATGCCCTTGTGCCCAGCCATGATCCGGACACCCTGGAAACCAATGTACCGGGAATATATCTGGCCGGGGTGATCTGTGGCGGTACCGTCACCAACAAATGGTTTATTGAGAATAGCCGGGTGCATGCAGACGTGGTGGTTGAACAAATCCGGTCGAAAATGAAGTGATGGCCAGGATCGCTCAGGTTATGTAGAATATAAAGTGACGGCCTTGGATGGTTTGCGAATTGACCTCACACAGGCATATAGTCAGCGTTTTAAGCCGTCTTCCGCCTTTCTTTGCATCCATGGCGCCCATCCCGGGGTATTTCTGCCATTTTAGCATATTAGTGTTGCCCGGCATGTTAGTTGATACCCATACTTCATAAATTCTAGAAAATCATGGGAAAAATTATCGGAATCGACCTCGGGACAACCAACAGCTGCGTGTCAGTTATGGAAGGCAATGAACCGACGGTAATTGCAAACGATGAAGGGCGGAGGACTACGCCTTCAGTGGTGGCATTCCTTAAGAATGGTGAACGCAAGGTGGGCGATCCTGCCAAACGTCAGGCTATCACGAACCCGGTGAATACCATCACGAGTGTAAAGCGATTTATGGGTCGCAGACACGATGAGGTATCCGAGGAGATGCAGCATTGGAGCTATAAAGTAGTGAAAGGTGACAATAATACAGTTCGTATTGACATCGACGGTAGGATGTATACGCCTCAGGAGATCAGCGCTATGATCCTTCAGAAAATGAAGAAAGTGGCTGAGGACTACCTCGGACAGGAAGTTACAGAAGCGGTTGTTACTGTACCTGCGTATTTTAATGATGCCCAGCGTCAGGCAACGAAAGAAGCCGGAGAGATCGCAGGCCTCAATGTAAGGCGGATCATTAACGAGCCTACAGCGGCAGCTCTTGCTTATGGCCTTGACAAGAAAATGCATGATTCCAAGATCGCGGTATTCGACCTCGGCGGTGGAACATTCGATATTTCCGTTCTTGAACTCGGCGATGGTGTGTTTGAAGTAAAGTCGACCAACGGTGATACCCACCTGGGTGGTGACGACTTCGACAAGGTGATCATGGATTGGATCGCTGAGGAGTTCAGGAAAGAAGAGAATGTGGACCTGAGGAAAGATCCCATGGCGCTGCAGCGTTTGAAAGAAGCGTCTGAGAAAGCAAAGGTGGAACTGTCATCTTCTTCTGAAACTGAGATCAACCTTCCATATATTACCGCTATCGATGGTGTTCCTAAACATCTGGTAAAGAAATTATCCAAGGCGAAATTTGAGCAACTGGCCGACAGTCTGTTTGAACGCTGTCTTAAGCCTTGCGAAAAAGCGTTGAAAGATGCTGGCTTGAATGCATCCCAGATCGATGAAGTGATCCTTGTTGGAGGTTCTACCAGGATCCCCAAAGTACAGGAGATCGTTGAAAAATTCTTTGGCAAGAAGCCCAATAAAAGCGTGAACCCGGATGAAGCTGTGGCCATTGGTGCAGCTGTACAGGGCGCCGTGCTTACAGGGGAAGTGAAAGATGTATTGTTGCTCGACGTAACACCATTAAGTCTCGGTATTGAGACACTGGGTGGTGTGATGACGGCATTGATCCCGTCAAATACAACTATCCCCACCCGCAAGTCAGAAACATTCTCAACAGCTTCTGATAATCAGCCCGGGGTTCAGATCCATGTGTTGCAAGGCGAAAGGCCCATGGCCAACCACAACAAGACATTAGGTATTTTCAACCTTGACAATATTCCTCCTGCTCCACGTGGTATGCCCCAGATCGAAGTCACTTTTGACATCGATGCAAATGGCATGCTGAACGTCAGTGCTAAGGATAAAGGCACTGGTAAAGAGCAGAAGATCCGGATCGAGGCAGGTAGCGGATTGACCAAAGAGGAGATCGAGAAAATGAAGAACGATGCCAAGGCAAATGAGGCTACCGATAAAGCGGAGCGAGAGCGCATCGAAACGCTTAATGCAGCAGACGGACTGATCTTCCAAACCGAGAAGCAACTGAAAGAGTTTGGTGATAAGGTTCCTGCAGATAAGAAAGCGCCCATCGAAACAGCGCTGAACAGTCTGAAAGAAGCCCATAAGCAGCAGGACCTCGCAGCGGTGGAAACACAGACCAAGGCATTGAATGATGCATGGATGGCGGCAAGTTCAGAGATGTACAATGCAACCCAGGGTGCTCCTGGTGCTGAACAACCCGGCGCAAATACCGGCGCAGGGCAACAAGGCGGACCATCAGAGAATGTGACCGATGCAGAGTTCGAAGAAGTGAAGTGATCAAATGGTAAATGAAATACGAAGGCCAGTGAATGATCGCTGGCCTTTTTTTATACACTGAACGGATCCCCGGTGGAAACCCATGGTCGTTTTTTGGATATTTGTTAGGCTCACGATGTACGCCATATCCGATTTTAGAGATTACCTGGGAGATCCTGAGCAGGAAGTCACCACTAAAAATCCTATATGTTACGATGCCTTTTTCTGCTCGCTGTATGTTGTCTGGGGGTGATATCGCTTTTGAATGCACAAGATCGAAAAACGGGAGACATTCATCGATTGATAGACAACTATTCCCTCGCCCGTGAGAACCGGGATACGGTTCTATTGAAAAAGATCCTTACAGATGACATAGACCAGCTGGTATCCTCTGGGGAATGGCGTTATGGCTTGCGTTCCGCTGTACAGGGCATGTTGGAAAGCTCGGCCGCCAGACCGGGCACCAGAACATTGCGGGTGGAAAGGGTTCGCTTTCTCACTAAAAAGACCGCCATAGCAGATGCTCGCTATGAGATCAAAAACCCCGACGGCTCTGTACGTACAATGTGGAGCAGTTTTACCCTATGGCAACAAAAGGATGAATGGAAAATTGCGGCTATTCGGAATATGTTGCCGGCATCCGCCAGGTGATCTTTTATCCCACTACTTCAAATGGTTCCGCGGAGTTCCCGATGTATTCTTCTGCCGTCACGTACGATGATCTCAATGATCTCATAGATGTCTTTTTCAGAAGTCCGGTAATTTACAACGCAGGCCCGCAGGCAATACCTCCCGTCTATAATAGCGTCGGATAAAAAAATCTCCCCGCCTTTCTGCAGTTCGGTAAGCAGCCTTTCATTTAGTTTATTCAGATATACTTCGTCAACTTCATTTTCGGCGGGAACGTATTGGAATGTGGTAATGCTCAAATGGTTTGTCATGGCCCGGAGCTCGGGGTGATTTTCTGCCGCTGCAAATAAGATCCTTGAAAGCGCTATATCATCCCTGATTAGCTGTATGTAGCCCGATTTACCCGCCTGCTGCAAGGCCATCCAGACTTTCAAGGCCCGAAAACATCGGGAATTTTGAAAGCCGTATTCGTAGTAATTCAGTGTAGACTCACCGTCGCTGCTATCAAAATTATAGTAGTCGGGGTGAGCGCTGTAGGTGTCTAATAAATGCTGTGCATTCTTCACCAGAATGCATCCAGCTTCGAGAGGCGCATAGAGCCATTTATGGGGATCAAGGGCTATCGAATCTGCTTCGGTTATACCTTCAAATTGGGCCTGATATTCGGGCAACAATGCGGCTGGTATACCATAGGCACCATCAATGTGAAACCAGAGATCATATTTCTTACAAACGGCAGATATGGCAGACAGATCATCGACAGCCCCCGTACTCACATCGCCCGAATTGCCCACCACCAGGAAGGGTTTGTATCCTTGATCAAGGTCCTTCTGAATGGTTTGATCAAGGATTTCGGTATTCATGGTGTTATCCTTCGTTGTGGGGATCCACCTGATCGAGTTGGTTCCGTGTCCAAACAAAATGGCTACTTTTTCTATCCACGTGTGGGTGGCTGTAGAGCAATAGAATACCATAGCACTGGAGACCGCCCTCAATCCATCCTTTTTCAAATCTTTCGATGCCCTTGATGTACGTGCTGCAAGGAAACCTGTGAAATTTGCGAAGTTGCCCCCGCTGACCAGGAGGCCTCCATAGGAGGATGGCACTCCAATAAATTCAGCAAGCCAATGCACGGTCTGTTTTTCGATAGCGGTCGCCAGGGGACTGAGTATATTGGCCCCTACATTAGGATTCACGGCGGCCACCAATAGATCTGCAAGAGCACCTATTTGTGTAGGGGATGAGGTGACAAAGCCGAGGAACTTGGGATGTCCGTTCAACAAGGAATGATTGAGCAACAATTCAGCAGATCGGGCAACAATTGTTTCAGCCGGACTTCCGTTGACAGGTAATGGGCCGTCGCCCAGGATGTCTTTGATCTCCCCGGGGGTCTCCGCCGGGGTTACCGGTCTGCGCTCTATGGTTTCATAGAAATCAGCAAGCATATCAATCAGGGCATGCCCCATTTTCTTGAAGTCATCTTTCCTGATCTCTAATGGATTGGTCCGGTCCTGGTGGTCCTGCATTTTTTCCTGATTAGCCTTGATTCCTTAAATCTAAACATTTCTAATCCGTTTTATTCATCCATTCGTATGGATCAATGGAATGATATGTCCCATATATACATCAATGAGTTAAATGTGAGGTATGACTAACCCAATAACTCCATTGAATGAAACAGGGAAAGATACGGACTGCTGGTTTATCTATAAAGTGCCGCACCAGTCGAAAGACGATAACGGGCCCTCAAACAAACGGGGATCTGTTGGTTCCACCTCCAGACAAAATCGTTGAGCACGCAAAAGCGATCATAAAGTCAACGCATCAGGTAAAAATTTAGCGCATGCGAAAGCGATCATCAAAATCTACGCAACAAACCAAAGCGGATCACTCAAAACAACGCCAGCCACTACTTGTTGTGGTTCTTATGCAATTCGTCCAGTGCTTTATGCAGGTCGTGCAGGCTCACTGCCTTGT
The DNA here is from genome assembly GCA_040404005.1 of Chitinophagaceae bacterium. Lineage (GTDB taxonomy): Bacteria > Bacteroidota > Bacteroidia > Chitinophagales > Chitinophagaceae > Pollutibacter. The sequence goes on along the minus strand of JBBAJO010000002.1, from coordinate 205,491 downwards.
TGTTGATCTCATCTTCGATCTTTGCCCTTTCATCATTGCTAAGCCCGGGAGCAAGGTCTGCGATCATGCTCGGTAACATAAGCCGGTGCAGATCGTGAACAGGCAGGTGTTTGCCATTAGGTTTCGAACTGCCGGGATCTTTCGGAAAATTCTTGTCATAGGGCAGCAAAAAATTTGACTTATCCCTGCGAGGCGTTTTCTCTCTCACAACAGCCTCAAACGTAGGAGCATGATTTGTTCTTTCACCCAGGGCCCATCTCGATTTTGGTACCCCCAGCCATTCAAGCAACGTACTCAGGATTGAAGTATTGTCGTACGACGTACCCGTTTCTGACCTGAACACCGTGTTTTCCGAGATCCACGGTGAAACCAAAATAGTTGGGATCCTTGGACCCATGATATCGAACTCGAATCCGTGCAAAGAATCATTGGCATAGGGCTTAACAGCATATGGAGGGGGAACATGATCCGCTAGCCCGCCGTGTTCGTCAAAATTGATGACCAGTAAGGTCTTCTCCCAAAGTGGACTTGCCTGCATCGCGGTGATGATATCATTCAGTTCCCGTTCGCCGGGGATCAGGTCATTTCCTGGATGATAGGAGGTAGACCCTGTGAACGTGACCCATTTGGGTTCAAGGAATGAAAATTTCGGCAGCGTGCCGTATTTAAGGTCATCAAAAAACTGGTTGAGCTGGGTGGCCACATTCCCAACCGCGAATGGTCCGTCTATCGAGGGGATCTGGCCTTTCAGGAAGAGGTTATAGGTATAGGCGCACTGTAACCATTCAACGGAGTTGTAAAGCTTGAAATCCCTGATGCCATTATCCCAAAGTACTTTCCAGATCGATGGTCTGCGTGGATACTGCGACCAGGCGGTATAGTCTACGCCATTCTGGAAATTGTTCAGTCTCCCAAGGGTTGATCCGGTAAAAGCAAACGCCCTGTTGACCGTTGTGCCGCTGGGTACTGAACAGAACCAGTCGTCCGAAATCGCATAGCTTTTTGCCAAACCATTGATGACGGGTAACTGCTCCGGGGAATAACCGATCATCACTTCCGTAGTACCATTGTTGACTGCGAAGCCACCCATATCGGGCTTTTTCTTTTCATAATAGTCATTAATGTTCTCATGGAACATTTGGCGCAACACATCAGAGCAATCATGATATGGATCCTGGCTATCGAGGTCAAGAACGATATCTTCACTCAGCTTTCCCTTGTTTAACTTGGTGATCGGATATTTCTTTCCCTGGTATTCGTTTGTAAAATTGGGATCGACACCGCGGTAAGGTCCCTTTGGTCCAATCACCTTGATGGGTGCATTCTTCTCATAGAGCCATCCTACTAAATGATCAAACGATCTGTTCTCGATCATATAATAGACCACGTGTTCGATCTTGTTCCGCATAAAGTCCATGGTGCCTGGCTGACTGGCCAGTTTAACATCGATTGGGATCAACGTTTCAATTCCGGTCAAACTGATCGATTTTCCGATCTGGGTTGGAAGTATCCCCTGTTTAATGGGGCCCTTCAAACCGATGGCACTCTCTTTATCTAATTCCCAGAGCCGGTATTTTCCGCTGGCGGGCTCGCGGTCTAAAATATAATTTCCTAATACCGTGAGTTCGTGCCTGCTGTTGATACCAAGACTTTTCCAATTCCCTTTTTTTATAGCAGGATAGCTTAATGCTGATTCAGTTTGTGCATCGAACTGCCAAATGGTAAAATCTGCTGTGGTCATGTTCCAGTCGAGTATATACCCACTGACGTACATAAGCTGGTGGCCTTTCTCTATGGTGAACCAGGCACCCTGGGCACCCCAGGAACCCGGCAGAGGATCTGTACTTCCCGGATCGAAATTAAAGAGCTGGTAGGTTCCCCGGCCTTCTGTGGGGATCCAGTTGAGCACGAAATCATGTGCTGACACCAGGATCAGGTCGGTACCAGATTCATAGCCTTTCTTTGCGCCGCCGGGGTTAGCAAAATCGGGGCGCGAATAAAAGAATTTAGCTTTTGTCCACATGCCGGCCTGCACCGCTTTATCAGTCCATTTGCCCGTGGCGTCAAAGCTTCCCAGCGGATCGGCAGCATCGGGATTAAATTGCAGCAATCGGTATGCATATTGGTTATCCTTGTTCAGGGGACTCCATTGCAGCATATAGTTACCCACCTGGATCATATGGTAGCCCTTTGGCACCTGGCTGCTCCTGCCCGGGATACGTTTAAGTAATGAAGGATTGTCGAGGTCAAATGACCATACCTGTACCTGGTCACTGTTAGTATCCTGGCTGATAAAATATTGATAGTTGGACTGGCTCATACGTTAGGGGTTGTTATGGAATTACTACAGAATTATTTTGCTGGTTGTGAGGAGGCTTCAGGTGGCTTGATGCTCCCACCGCAGGGATTGTCGAGCACGCCGGGTTGTCCGCATCGCGCCCATGCTTCCTCAAAGTTGTACGTGGGATGAGGTTTGGGCAGCGGACTGAAGAACAAATCCATTTGGGCAAGGGCACAGATGGTACGCTTATCATTTTCATCCGGAGGATTTGGTGCCACAGTGCCATCGGGGTTGCCGTACCAACGCTGACAGGCCTGGCGCTTCGCTTCCTCTGGCTCCAGATCCGGATGCTCTGTATATAACTTAAGAATGGTAGCTGCCACCAGGTCCTGTGCTTCATATTGCCTGATGTCAGGTATCCTGGATGGGTCATTGGTGCATTTGCCTGTAACGCCTGCTGCTATCATATGATTGCCGATGAAATAGGGCGTTTCCTTTTTTGAATGCGGTCTCACCTTAAATTTCCCAACCTGCATCACATTGACCTGGGGTACCCCGCTGGCATCCTGGGGAAGAATATCAGTGTACGCGGTGCGGAACCAGGCTGGAGCCTGCGGATCGTACAACGGCGAGCCACAAATCAGCAGCGGTAGCGTATACTTGCTGTCTTCAGGAAGTCCGGGTGGGTTCAGGTACAATTCCAGCATCGATTTAATATAGTCCCGATCCGGTGGCCCGTCGAAAAATGCGGAGGCCATCATGATGGGAAAATAATCATTTGGATACTCACTCTGCCCTGAGCCTGGCGCAGCGATCGGATTAACGTCAATGAAGGTTCGGTAAAAACCAAGCTCATCTGATGAAATACCCGCGCATGTTAGCACCTGTTCCCATCGTTTCATGGTAATCGCGTTATCGAAAGTGCCTAATTGGGGAACGGCCCAGGGTGGGTAATGCAGCAACAACAAACCCTTCTGCCCCATGATATTCAAACCCAGTGGCGGGAACAATGTCCATTTACAAAGCCCGTCATTCTGGTTATTATTGACGTGATAGTTGGCCAACGGATTCCATACACCGAATTCCTTCAATAACTCCATTCCCCTGATCGCTTTTTGTGCATGATCCTTATCAAACACTTTTGCGTGCCGCTTCCCAAATGCCATAAGCGCCTCATGGGAAGATGATTCAATGGTTACATGATATTCTTCGTTTTCTTTCATCACCGTCACGATGCTGTCTTCTGGGAAGCCATCAGCGATCAGGGAATTATGGGTATAATGCCTGATGACGTCACTGTAACTATGGAAATGAAGGCTTGGATCAGCAAGGTCCGGTGCGGGAAAAAGTTGTTCTAATGGTTTTGCATGTCCGAGTATATATCGATGTGATGGCATGGCGTTTTTTTGGGTCTTACAACATGAGAATAAGGTAAGGTATTTTAATGAGAATACGCCTTACTGTTCATTGGAAAGAAATTCATCTGCAAAAGTTCTGCGTTTTTCCGGAAACAACTTATAGAAACGGACTAGTTGGTCAATGTCTTCTGCAGGCATAAATTCAGCAGGTAAGTTTTGGCAACCTTCGATGGATAGTTGCACCAGTTTCTTTGAAATCCGGCAGATGATATCCGATTCCATTCCTGCCGTTGCCGCTTGATAAAGATGCTGTATTTCATCGGCCAGCGGAGTTAATAAGTCAAGTGCCAGTTCTGTATGGGCATCACTGTATAACAATCCCACATAAAACAAAACAGGCACCATCTGCCACTCAACAGGCGGGGCGTCTACAGATCTCAATTCCAAATAGTCCTTCAGGCGTACCTCAGGAAACAGAAGCGTGAAATGATTTTCGAGGTGATGCTGATGGGGCCTGATGCCTTCAATGGGATGCTCCAGCCAGTATCTTAGGGTATTCGACCGCGTTATCATTCTTTGCCCCAGCTCCGGGATAAAGATCAGGGGTGCATTCAATCCAAAATTGAGATATGTATCGATAAGAATTTCACGGTCAATGGCATGTGCTGTAAGCTTAAGTGGCAGAATGCCCGTTCGCAGGTCATCAGCCTGTTGCCAGATATAGCTTCGGTAACACTTATAGCCTGTGATATGCCCGCCGAGGACAGGCGAATTGGCAAACAATGCAGTGGCAAACGGAACAAGGAGATTGGCTGCCACGATCCGTTTGATGCGGGTGGATTCTTCATGGCCTGCGTCCAGGTTAATATGCATGCTGCAGGTCTGTAACATCATTCGCCTTCCAAACGGGCCAATGGAATTAAAATATTTTTCCAGGGCAAGATATCTGGGCAGCTGGAGTTGGTTCACCAGCATGTCATCACCCAACCAGGGATGGGTACCATGTTGCCCGAACTGAATGGCATGTTGTTTGGTCAATTCACCTAAAATTTCCTGTTTTGAGACCAGATGCTCCCTGAGTGATTTTATGGAATTACACGGCGCTGTACTGATCTCCACCTGGCCTCCCGGTTCAAATAGAAAGCTATCGCCTTCGGGGAACCCTATCTTGGTCGTCTTTTCGATGCCATTTTTATCCGGCTTCGTTTGTTCAACCTTACCCTGCGATCTGCCTGAAACGGACAGGAGGGCATCCATCAGCGACTCTTTCCCATACAATGATGCCTGAGCAGGGCCTTGCTCTGTGATCCTGTAAGCAAAATTTTCCAGCTCAATGCCAACAGCGCCGGGTTTTGCCTGCATCAGGATTTTCGATGGAGGAAACAAGAGTTTCTCAACGTATCGCCGGCAGTCGTTTTCATTGACAAGGGGTGGGGGCATCAGGTTAGCTGGAGGTTTGACGTTTCTTAATCTCGAGTAATTCGGCCAGCGCGTCCATCAGCAAGGCCGAGGTATTCATGTGGAAGAATTTATCGATCTCACGAACGCCGGTAGGGCTGGTTACGTTGATCTCGGTGAGGTAATCTCCGATAACATCAATACCTACGAAAAAAAGTCCGCGTTCCCGTAGTACCGGCCCCAGTTGGTTACAGATCCATCTGTCACGCTCTGATAATTCAATACCCTTTGCCTGTGCTCCAACCGCCATGTTTCCACGGTGGTCTTCCGACCCCGGGATCCTGGTGATGGCCCGATCAACAGCGACGCCATTGATGAGGATGATCCTTTTGTCACCACCCTTGACAATGTCGGGTATGTATGCCTGCGCATGTACGAACAGGGAACCGTATTGGGTCATCTCTTCAATGATCACATTGGTATTTGGGTCGCCATGAGTAACAACAAAAACGGACCGCCCACCCATTTTTCCTGTGGGCTTGATCACAATTTTCTGATGAAGCTCCAGAAAACTTCGAATCGTTGTTTTGGAGCGGGTGAACAGGGAGGGTGGACAACACTGCGGAACCCAGGCCGTAAATACTTTTTCATTCACATCCCTGAGGGATCTTGGATTATTGATCACCACTGCGCCCTGTAGTTCAGCTCTTTCGAGGATGTAGGTAGCCATGATATACTCCATATCAAAGGGAGGATCTTTCCTCATCAGGATAAAGTCGAGGTTGCCCAAAGGACCATCGGCCTCGTCGATGACTTCATACCAGCAGGTACTATCATCAAATACCTTAACAGATCTTATATGTCCTTCAGCCCTGCCATCTGCCAGATAAAGATCTGCCAGTGTCAGGTATGAGATCTGCCAGCCCCTCAACTGCGCTTCTAACATAAAAGCAAGGGTCGTATCCTTTTTAGGATTAATGGTCTCTATCGGGTCCATCACAAAACCTATCCGGATTGGCTTCATATTTTATTGATGCTGTTTGGCGGAACTATTTTTTTTCCAACTTTTCAAAACCCCGCCAATCTTCTGGCGGCGGAGTTTCCATGTATCGGGCCGATCTGGATGCAAATAATGAAAACACGGGATCAAGCGGGTCCGCTAAAGTTCCATTCATAAACAAAGTGTGGGCCTCTTTAAAATTCCGGGCAAAATACTTTACCTGCGCATCTGCCAGCAGCATCTTTGTTGCTTCTTTAGCCTTCCTGCGCTCATCACTGTCGGCATCTAATACCTCATACAATCTAACGGCGACCCCTTTGCCCTTAACTGCCACACAATCCACCATGCGGATGGAGAACGCATTGGGATCTTCCAGCAAATGATAGGTTTGCTCACCGATCAGGCATTGGGCCTCGTAGACCCTTGTTAATTGCTCAATTCTCGACGCAAGGTTTACATTATCTCCCAACACGGAACACTGCATGCGCTCATTAGCCCCCATGGTTCCAAGAACCAGGGGCCCGGTATTGATACCAACGCCGATCTTAATGGGAGGATGGCCTTCTTTTCCCGCATTAAATGCCTTCAGTTTCTGACTCATACCTATTCCTGCTTCGATGGCCTGCCTGGCCGGAACCGCAAACAAGGCCATGATTCCGTCACCGGAATAGGAATCAATGAATCCTCCGGAGGCAGTAATGGGTATGGCCATTTCACCGTAAAGGTGATTGAGCAATTCGATCACAGCCTGGGGCGACAGCCGTTCTGCCAGCGAAGTAAAATTCCTGATGTCAGAAAACAAGACGCTCATCTCCATGGAAACTGACTCACCGAGCTGCACCTTTGAGATATCGTTATGCCCCAGATGTTTTAAAAATTGGCGGGGTACAAAACGTTGTTGCGCTTTCAATAATTTTTCCTGCTTTTCATAGATTCTGGCGTTCTCCATCGAAATGGAAGCCTGGCTTGCCAATAGTTTGATCACTTCAATCCTTTCCCTGGTAAAGGCACTATGGGTAAGATTGTTTTCAAGATAAACCGCAGAGGAGGAATCGCCATGCAACGGAAGGGGAACGCACATCACCGAGATCGGTTTGATGTCCCTGATATAAGGATCGGAAATAAATGAATTCACTTCGGAGGCATTATCAATAACCACAGGAGCCTGCGTCCGGATAGCTGTATTGATCAGCGTGATGGGTAAGGCAGTAAACACATCGTCCTGCTCACCCAGATCCTGTCTGGCCCCGGGGTCATCATGCGTGTGGCTTTGAACCTGGATGATGAGTTGGCCTTCTTTATATTCAACAATGGCTCCTTTTTGTGCCCCTGCATTTTCAAGCAGGATCTGCAGGGTCTCATTTAAAAGTTTTTCTAGTACGAGTTCGCCCGAAATGGTTTGTGATGCCTTTAGAACAGAGCTGATGTCAAGGAGATCGGCCGTGTTAGCATTTGAACCAAAGGTGCGCGACTTCAAGGTGTTTTTATTTCCGACCCGATCCGCGTTCCCCAGCATGCTGTAATCATTCTCCATTTCTTCCACCTTCCGGTGCGCACCCCAGCGGTAGTAAAGATGGTAGGCATCCTGCAGATAAACCACCGCCGGCCGGGTAAGCCCGATACGCAATAGGGCCCTGGCCGCCATTTCTGTTGCTATGGCTTCATCCCTCAGGAATCCTGATTGCTTTGCGGCTGCCATAGATTGCTCGTATAAAACGAGGGCTTCACTCATGTTACCCTCGTGTCCGGCAAGTTCTGCTTCCATGAGCAGCCTTAAATGTTCGAAGTTTTCAGGACAATGACGGGCCCAGCCAGTAAGTGTAGCAAGACCATCATTCATCATCACCAGGTACAAGCGTCGTTCCTCCTGCGTCACCGTTGGCAGCAGCATGGATCTTACTAAGAATGAAACGATCTGAAATCGTACGGCCTGTGGCAAAGCAATCACGGAGGCCATCCGCTTCTCCTGTTCAAGCACATGCTCCAACGCACCTGCGGGATCATTGTAAAACAAATAGATCTCCGCTTTATAAATGTGGTAATTGCTGATGCCCGTCATGAAACGACGTTGCAGCATCCCTTCAACACATTTGGTTTCATCAAAACTATCGTCTGTAAGCGAGTACATGCTCTCGGTTAATCCCTGGAAGTTGAGCTGCATTTGCAGGAAAAGGGTACCTGAGTCGAGTGAATCCTGATACTCACATTCCCTGACTATCGCCAGCAATTTTCGATGTTCCTGGGAAGCCGTTTCGAGATCGAGCCGGGGGTCCCATATAATACAGTCCTGCGCACTGTAAGCGAGGTACAAAAGATCTCCGGATTGATATCCTGCTTCAATGCCTTTTCTGAACCAGGGTGTCATGGTGGACCAGTGACTGCTCCAGTGATGAATGAACATGGAATACACGTAAATGATCCGAGACTTCAAAGAAATATCGTCAAACTTCTCGATCATTTCCACCCCAAGTTTCCCGTATTCATATCCTTTGGCGGGATCATTGAAATATCCGCATAGCAGCATGCCATAAGCGGCATAGGCAAAGGCGGATTCGGGGCTGTTTCCGGAGACAAGCGAAATATTAACCGACTTCAAAACCAGGTAGGGAAACATTACGCCGCTGGCAGAGAGGAATGCTGCGGGAAAGATTTCCATGATCAACTGGCTTGCAATTTTCGCTTTCTGGTCCCTGATCTCGGACATATGTATGAGGTCAGCAATGGGTCGGCCGTTAAGATTATTCTGTATAAGTTTTATCTCTTCATCAATATCATGGGTATCCGGGTCACTCTTGAAATTGATGCCCAACATGAGGAGGCCTTTGTATGCAGATTCGAGGGATTCACGCATTCTTCCGGTAGTGGCGTATTGCCGTGCGCGAGCAGAAAGAATTAGTCCTTTCTCAATATCCGTTCTCGAATGATCCAGCATGAGTTCTGTCCACGAATCAGCATTATTCCAGTCGCCGGTCAGGTAGAAAGCATATTGAAGCTCGTTATTGAGATCCCACGACAACTGATAGTCTTCCACCCAAGCAGGTCCGCCAAGTAACTCGTGACCTGTTTTTAAATAATCAAGGGCAGAGTCATATGCCGAAGATTGTTTGGCTTTGACTCCGGCTGCCAGATTCAATCTGGCCAGTGACCATAGCTCATCTCTGTCGGTAATCAGAGACCGGCCTTCGTTGTAATGACGAACAACATCCATCAGCTTTTCGTCCAGCTCTTTTTCCGATGCATGACGCCACATCAGGCGGCCGATGGATAGGTGAAGGGCTTTTCTTTGATCAGGATCAATGAGTGAATATGCAGCCTGCTGGATTCGGTCGTGCTGAAATTTATAAACTGGATTGATCTCAGCGAGTATCGGGGAGCTGATGTTTGTTTCTTTCGTAGCATCAATTCCCACAAACCGGTAGTTCTCGTTGAGTGGAACTACCATATTGGATTTAAGTGCATCCAATAAGGCAGCCCCGGTTTTTTCCATACTGCTTTCGCTGATGATCGATAAAGTCTTCAAATTAAAGGTGGCTCCAATACATGCAGCCAATTGAAGTACGTGCTGTGTGGAGGGGTCGAGGCGGCTTTGATTCGCAACAAGGATGCCAATGACGTTATCGCTGTAGTTTATTTCTTTTACGGCTTCAATATCCCAGTTCCAACACCCTTTCTCTGCATGAAAATAAATGATCTCCCGGTCCTTGAGATTCTTTAATAATTCGATCGTAAAAAAAGGATTGCCGGCGGACTTTTCATAAAGGATCTGGCTTAATTCTCCTGATCGCGAAGCGTCACATAAGAGTGTATCTTTTGTAAGTTGATCGGTGGCAGACAGACTTAACGGTTGAAGGACCAGATGCTCAACAACGCGTTTGCTCTGAATTTCCCGGAGGGTCAGACTAAGGGGATGGGCCTGGTCCACTTCATTATCGCGGTAGGCACCTATAAAAAACAGGTGACTTAGTTCATGTGAGGTCATCAACCGGTTTACCAGATTGAGGGTAGGCACGTCACTCCATTGCAAATCGTCAAGAAATATCACCAGCGGATGCTCTTCGTCTGCAAATACCTTCACGAAGTTGATAAAAAGCATTAGGAAACGATTCTGGCTTTCGGCAGGAGAGAGGTCCTGCACGGGAGGCTGCTTGCCAATGATCAGGGCCAGTTCGGGGATCAGGTCTACAATGAGTTGGGCTCCGGTCCCAAGTGCTTTTGATATTTTTTCACTCCAGGCATCCAGCTGTTTTTTCGGCTCCCCCAGCAATTGATGCATCAGTTCCTGGAAGGCATTTCCCAATGCCACGTAAGGAGCATTTTGCCGGAACTGCTCAAACTTTCCGTGGATCAAATAGCCTTTGTTTCGAACAATGGGTTTACCAAGTTCATGTACCAGGGAAGTCTTTCCCATTCCTGAATAACCGGAGACCAGGCAGAACTCTACGGCGCCGTGTGACGCGTTTTCAAAACATGATTCCAGCTTTCGGATTTCAGTCTCCCTGCCATACATTTTTTGGGGGATCTGGAACCGACGTGAAACGTCGGATTGCGCGATCTCGAATGTAACCTCATTCAACCCCTGATTCCAAAGGTCCCTGCACTTTTCAAGGTCAGCCCGTAAACCGAAGCTGCTTTGATAGCGGTCTTCCGCATTTTTTGCCATCAATTTGGCAAGGATCGCGGAAAGGGTATTTGGGATTAGGCTGTTGAATGTGTGTGCAAGAGGTGGTTGGCGGCTGATGATACAGTGGACCCATTCCAGGGAGTCACCTGCATTAAAGGGCATGCCGCCGGTCAGCATCTTAAAAAATGAAACACCCAGCGAATAGAAATCAGACCGGTAATCGGTATCGCGGTTTATTCTCCCTGTTTGCTCGGGGGAAATATATGGCAGCGATTTTTCATTCCACTTCGAAATTGAACCTGTGTCAAGATGCTCGCGGCTAAGCTCCGAAGAGACATTGAAATCGATTAATCGGAGTTCGCGGGAATTCGGGGCTATTAAAAAATTCGAGGGCTGTAGGTTTTTATGCACGATCTTTCTTTCATGCATTTTTCTGCAGAGATCGACCATCTGGACAGACAACTCAAAGTATTGATCCAATGGGAGCATCTGGTTCTTGAAGCCGGACAGGTAGTGGTGTAACGACAAGCCGAAACGTTCCATGACGATGGCTAGATTCCCATGCCCGTGGGGGATCAGGTCATATACTTCAGCAACGCCTTCACCGGCGAGGTCCTTCATAATGCGGTATTCTCGTTGAATACCAGCGAGGTCTTCATTTTTTGGATACTTGTCCGACAGGGTTTTTATCACTACATCAACGCCATCTTCTTTACGGGTGGCGAGATAAATGGTATGCGGATAGGATTCGTTGATCGTTTCTAAAATATCATATCCACGAAACAGCTCAAAAACTTCAATATCCTTTTTGACGCTCATGAATTAAATGTCAAACACCTGCTTGAACCTGGCATGAAATGCTTCTTGTGCATTATCTAAAAGCGGGTATCCATGACCGCAGAAAACATGTTTGAACGGGACTTCTTTCAGCCTTACAAAATCGCTCACCTGGGGCTGGCTTTCGAACATCCACGCCGGACCGAGATTGGCGGTTTGAAAGAATTCCATTTTCTGCATGGTGGCCTTTGTTTGCTCGTCAAACAATTCATCCGGCTCCACCCAATTTTGGAGAGAGTCGCAGGCGATCATAATTCCTCCATCCCGGTCTAAGCGCAGGATGCATTCCGGACGTTTTACGGTTTTGAATTCAAATAAGGATGCGCCTTTGATGGGCATCTCCCCACCTTCAACAAGGGGTTTGTCGATCTGTAGTCCTTCCTGCACTTTCATACTTGGAAGGGCCCAAAATGTTGCCTTGTACCGGTCTACATAAAATGGATCATCTACGCCGTGCATATCTCCGATCCTGACAACATGCACAACCTTACCCAGACGGTCCAGTTCCGCCAGTCCTTCTTCGCTCAGACGAACAGAATTCACGATGGTCAGGTTGCCATCTTCACGTACGATGGTCATATTGCGGTTGAATTGCCACATCGATCCAAAAAATTCATTTTTCATAGTGCCTGTCAGCGAAAAGACATCTTTCAACATTTCTTTAATCTCACCGTGGGGCATCGCTTCATGATAGTTAGCCATAGTTCTGTTTTTTTGGTTTTTGGAAATGAGTTAAAATTTTATGTTGGACATGTTGACACATGGTAAAGATATCGCCCAGCGTATTTGAATTCCCTGGAATACTCGTGTAAATAAGCATTCAGATAGGCTTTCCCCTTATCCGAAATTCGCCCGGCATGGATGTCGTCAAGCGTTTCTGTTCCATCACTGGTATCCAGGCGCTTCAGGTGAAACAGGGTCATGTCTTTCCCGCCAAACAGACCATGCAGGCATTCCAACTGTTTTCTGCATCCGCGCATATCGAAGACGCCGCCGGCCAACGCAGTTAAATTAGGATATAATTTCAGATTTGCTTCATGGAACGCTGTATCATTTCCAGGCGGGTATTGAAATTCAGGATAATTGTCAGGGATGTGAATGGGATGCTCCCGAAGCTTACGGATATATGGTTCAGTCAGCCCCGCGATTTCGGCACCTTTAATGATGATATTCAGATAGCGTCGCGTGGGGAGGCAGTTGTTGTTCAAAAAATCGGGAAGCCCAACATAAACGCAGGCTTCTTCCGGGCCATTTTCTGTTTCCACCATGACCTTGATTCGGTCGTACCCCTTGCCATATGCTTCCATAGCGTCCAATGACGCCAGGTGTTCATTGTGGCACACATGTAAAACTCCTTCAACAACATCATTTGGATCAGCAGACGGCTCGATATGACCAACGCCTCCTTCATGGCGGAACCAGTGTTGGACGTTGAAAGTCAATCGCCAACCCCGAACAATACCGCGGGTGGACGAAATGGGCTCAACGCCTTTGGCACGAAGCGCAACCAGATTTATATTTGAGCCGTATGCAAAGTATTTGACCATCCTGTCAATTTATAACCATATGCTTCATCTTCCTGGATCATGATGTCGAGCACTTGCGGGTTATTCACCCAGCGATGCTTCATTTCGTCAAGAACCCTGGAAGGTGACGACCCGGGTTCCTGCACCATTTTCACCTGCCATCCCGCCGCGATCAGGTCCTGGGTCATCATCTCTTTCTTCTTTTCAAAATCTTCTTTTTTGTGATCGTCTGTATAGTACAAATATTTACTGGGATGATTGGCACATAGTACCGGGGTTTTTACTCCCGTTTCAAGTATATCCAGTTCCACCAGGGACAGTGGGGTTAGTGTGGCTGAAATCTGCCCGGGGTATGCGATCTTCAGCCAATCCATAACTGGTTCTCCATAAGCAACTACGGGAATGTTGTTTCGGATCATCAGGCGGGCCGCGAGCATTTTTTTCACGTAAGGAGTGAAACTGTTATTAAATGGCTGGATGCCTTTCATATCGTCCCCCGGGGCCGCAATGGGTACGCAATCCACTATGGTTTCCAGTTCCGGTATATGATTTCTGTTCAGATGATTGTAACCCAGAAGATTTTCCCAGCGCCTGTTGGTGGGAGAGTACAGGTAATCCTGGTAAACTAAGGTTTCAAGGGGTGGAAAATGAAGGAGCTGAACCGATCTGGTATTAACCATGGATAATCCAGCCGGAAGCAAAAACCTCATCTGGGCCCTGTTAGCCGGCGGTATCTTTGCTTTAACGTCGTTAAAAATCGACAACCCGGTGCCTCCAGCATCCAGGAAGGCTGGGATCACATCTTTATAAATGCCGAGATCATGGTGGGGGCTGTACATCTTCAGCACATAAGGACCGTTCTCCTGTTTCAGCACCTGTGCCCAGGCCCCAAAGAATCCATCGCGCACCAGGGTTTGATTAATGGCATGGGCGATATAGTCTTCCAGCGAGGTTAATTGAGATCCTTGCGCTTCTTTCTCGTAAGAGAACAGCGCGGTAAGTTCAGCTTCCGTTCCGAACAGGGTTATGTCAATACTTTTTCTCATGTTGCTTATTTTGTTCGGTGGATTGCGGCATAATAGCCCAGCCGCTTTTAGAAAAGTAAGCAATTTTTAGATATCGTATGGGGGAAATAGTGTTCAGGTTCTGACCTGATCAGTAACTAAATGATCTCATTCCACGTATGATCGGCGAGGAGTTGGACCTTGGCAATGAATTTTTCAAAGGGGCCTGACCCGCCGCCCCATTCTTTTGGGCTGATCATCGAGATCATTTTAGCGCCGCCTTTCTTTTCATAAAGATAATAGACCTGGCCGATGACGGGTTGGAAGTTCAATTTGGCTTCATAGATCAACATGGACAATTCTTTCCGCTTTTGGATCTCCTGGGCCTGCAGGGCAAGCAGTTCGATCTGTTTGCGAATCTGCCCGAGTTGCATGTTGGTCTGCTCCTCCATGGCGGTGAGCGCCTTGTGTCTGATCACACCTTCTTCCGTAGGTTTGATCACGGCCCCTGATACCGAAGAGGCATAGGGTAGAACACTCATCTGTTTATGATAGATCTCCGTATTGGTGTAGGTGGTTTCTTCGTTGATGCGGCCCTGTTGGATCAGCTTCATGTATCCATTGGGCATGATCTCGTGGATCACATGCATCACTACGCGTCCGTGGAGGTAAAAGTGAACCTCGAAGGTGATGCCGTCAGGGAAGTTCACCTGCACATGATCGGCAAATGATTTATTGGGATAGGGCTGCAGGTCGCCATCCGCGATAATGGTGTAATCTGCAGAAAAACCATTATTCTCAAGGCTCACCCAGTTGTGGTGGATCGTAAGCTCATTTTTTTCGCCGTCCGCCTCTATTCTGTAGGTTCCGCTTTTCGGCCTTTCCCCATACTCGTAACTGCATTTTTCAGGGAACAATTGCCAACTGGCGAGGAAATTATAGGCTTTCAGCATGGTTTATATCTCAAAAGTAGATGGTCAATACATATTACCATTATTGGGGCTTTTTGTTCAAATAATTAGCTTTTAGTTTTTGCTATTTGGCATACCTTTGCGCCCTATGACATTAGAGCATATTAAAGATATGAGGGACCGCGTTCTCGTCCTGAGGAGGTTTCTTTGACGTCGCTAACCGACAACATAAGATAAATGAAGACAGGCAGCGCTCGCTATCACCCGGTTTTTGGGATGATAACAAGCGGGCCACCGATATCCTCAAGAATATCAAGTTAAACGAGTACTGGGTCAAGCTGTTCGACGACACTGAGCGTGGCGTTGAAGATTTTGCCGTGCTTTTTGAATTCTGGAAAGAAGGAGAAGGCGATGAGGAAGATGTAAAGCGTGCCTATCAGTTTGCGTTGACGTCTATTGAGGAAGCAGAGTTCAAGAGTACCCTGAACGAGCCGGAGGACGAATTACCGGCCGTATTGCAAATCAATTCAGGTGCGGGCGGAACGGAGAGCCAGGATTGGGCTGAAATGCTTGCGAGGATGTATCGGATGTATGGGCAGAAGCAAGGCTGGCAGGTTACGGAGCTCGACTGGCAGGATGGTGATGGTGCGGGGATCAAAACCTGTACATTTCAGTTCGACGGGCCATTTGCCTATGGCTTTTTGAAGGCGGAAAGTGGTGTTCACCGTTTGGTGAGGATCTCGCCGTTCGACAGCAATGCGCGAAGGCACACGTCATTTGCATCGATCTATGTGTATCCCCTGATTGATGATACCATTGCCATTGAAGTCAATCCGGCGGATGTGGAATGGGCATTCTTCCGAAGTGGTGGTTCAGGCGGTCAGAACGTGAATAAGGTGGAAACGGCCGTAAGGCTTACCCATAAGCCTTCGGGCATCATCGTGGAATGCCAGCAGGCACGAACCCAGGGTGAGAACCGCGAGAAGGCGATGACCATGTTGAAGAGCCGTTTGTATGAAGAGGAAATGCGGAAACGTGAGGCCATTAAAAATGCCAATAACGCTTCCAAGAAAAAGATAGAATGGGGCAGCCAGATACGCAGTTATGTGTTCCACCCATATAAAATGATCAAGGATCACCGGACGGACTACGAGGTGGGAAATGTGCAGCCGGTCATGGACGGTGAACTGGATGGATTCATCAAGGCTTACCTGATGATGGAAAAAGAAACTGAAGCCAATTAACTTTTACAATCGATCGACATGAACACTGGTTATTTCAATTACCCGCTTCCTGTAAACGAACCTGTATTGTCTTATGCGCCGGGATCGCCTGAGCGGAAAAGACTCAAGGAAGTACTGGCAGAATTAAAGGGTAGCAGTATAGATGTGCCCATGTTTATTGGTGGGGAAGAAGTGAGAACTGGAAATACAATGACGATGCATCCGCCCCATGAAAAAGATCATGTGTTGGGTGTGTTTCATGAAGGCGATGGGTCCCATGTGGAAAAGGCAATTGGTGCCGCTTTAAAAGCCCGGACTTCATGGGCGGAGATGAGTTGGGAGAGCAGGGCGGGTATTTTCCTGAAAGCAGCGGACCTTATTGCTACGAAATACAGGCCTTATCTGAATGCCACCACCATGCTGGGGCAAAGTAAAAATGCTTACCAGGCGGAGATCGATGCGGCCTGCGAGCTAATTGATTTCCTAAGATTCAATGTGCATTTTCTTTCCGAAATATACAGGCAGCAACCCATCAGTGGTGCAGGTATGCATAACCGTATGGAATACCGTCCCCTCGAAGGATTCTTACTCGCCATCACACCATTTAATTTTACGGCCATTGGCGGAAACCTGCCTACCTCCGCCGCCATGTGCGGAAATGTGGTGGTATGGAAAGTGGCGCATACCCAGATATATTCCGCCCAGATGTTCATGCGGATCTTGAATGAGGCCGGACTTCCTGATGGGGTGATCAATTTGGTTTTTGTAGATGGACCTACTTTAGGAAAGCTCTGTTTTTCGCATCGTGATTTCGCGGGTGTACATTTCACCGGTTCAACCGGGGTGTTCAACCAGATGTGGAAAGCCATTGGCGAGAACATGAGTCGATACAGGTCGTATCCCCGGATCGTGGGGGAGACGGGGGGAAAGGATTTTGTGGTGGCGCATCGTTCGGCTGATCCTGATGTGGTGGCAACGGCCCTGTTGAGGGGTGCTTTTGAGTACCAGGGCCAGAAATGTTCCGCGGCCTCCCGGGCTTATTTACCGTCCAATATCGCGGAGAGCGTAAAAGATAAACTGAAGGCGGGTATCAGCAGTTTCAAGATGGGTACCGTGGAAGATTTTTCCAATTTTATCAACGCGGTGATCGACGAAAAGAGTTTCGACAAGATCAGTAAATATATCGATGATGTGAAGGGTTCCGATAAGGCCAGCATCATTGCAGGTGGGCGTTGCGATAAATCGAAAGGGTACTTCATAGAACCCACGGTCATTGAAGCAAAAGATCCTACATATGTTACGATGTGTGAAGAGATCTTCGGGCCGGTGTTAACGATCTATGTATACGATGAGCATCAGTTTGAGCAAACCCTCGAGTTGGTGAACGATACATCGCCATATGCACTCACCGGGGCGGTGATCGCAACGGACAGGGCAGCTGTTGAACTCGCGACCCGGAAGTTGGTGAATGCCGCAGGTAATTTTTACATAAACGACAAGCCAACAGGGGCTGTGGTAGGGCAACAGCCTTTTGGCGGGGCCCGGGCCAGTGGAACGAATGACAAGGCGGGTTCCATCCTTAATCTTTACCGTTGGTTAAGTGCCAGAACGATTAAGGAAACCTTTAACCCACCGGTAGATTACAGCTACCCATTCATGCAGGAATCATAATAACACCCTATTTTCGTAACCAGTGGTAACTATTCTTGATTCATATCATGTAGACCTCACCCTCAGGCGGCTGACCCATCAGCTGATCGAGAATCATTATCCCTTTCAGGATACCTGTTTCATTGGGCTTCAGCCCAGGGGTATTCAAGTAAGTGATCTGATCATGAAATATATTGCGGAGCTATATCCGGAACTGCCGTTGAAATACGGCAAGCTGGACATCACCTTCTATCGTGATGATATCCGATCGAGTTTACATGTTCCCACCGTAACTGATCTTCCATTTTCGATTGAAGGAAAGAAGATCGTGCTGATCGACGATGTATTATACACGGGTAGAACCATCAGGGCTGCGATGGATGCACTGATCGATTTTGGTAGGCCGGCTAAAGTGGAGCTGCTGATCCTTATCGATCGGAAGTATAACCGCCAGCTGCCGATTCAGCCGGATTATTTCGGCAAGGCTATTGATTCGATCATCACACAAAAAGTAAAAGTATTATGGGAAGACCAACCCAGTGTGGTGCTCTACTGAAAATGTTATAACTTCGACCCCTAATGCAACTCAGTACAAAACATCTGTTAGGCATTAGAGACCTGTCGGCACAGGATATTCAGATCATTCTCGACACGGCTACCCAGTTCAAGGAAGTACTTCAACGGCCGATCAAGAAAGTGCCCTCATTAAGGGATGTTACCATCGTTAATCTTTTCTACGAGAACTCCACCAGGACCCGCATTTCATTTGAGCTGGCCGAGAAAAGGCTAAGTGCGGATACGATCAATTTTACGGCAAGCGGTTCCTCCGTATCTAAAGGCGAAACCCTTTTGGATACGGTCAACAATATTCTGTCCATGAAAGTGGATATTGTGGTGATGCGCCACAGTGCCAGCGGAGCGCCGCATTTCCTTGCTAAGCATATCCCTGCGGTGATTGTGAATGCCGGTGACGGCATCAACGAACATCCCACACAAGCCCTCCTGGATGCGTTGTCCATCAGGGAAAAACTGGGCACTCTGGAAGGCAAGAAAGTCGCCATCATTGGAGACATCATGCACTCGCGGGTAGCACTCAGTAATATATACCTGCTACAGAAAATGGGAGCAGAGGT
This sequence comes from Chitinophagaceae bacterium, assembly GCA_040404005.1. Lineage (GTDB taxonomy): Bacteria > Bacteroidota > Bacteroidia > Chitinophagales > Chitinophagaceae > Pollutibacter. The sequence goes on along the minus strand of JBBAJO010000002.1, from coordinate 186,549 downwards.
AACCGTAGCCGGGCCTCCAACGCTGATCCCCAAATACATTAAGGAATCTTTTGGCGTGCGGGTGGAATACAACGTGAAGAAAGCGCTGGAGTGGTGTGATATAGCCAATGTGCTGCGGATACAGCTTGAGCGCCAAAACCAGGTATTGTTTTCATCTCTTCGGGAGTATAATCTCGCCTTCGGGATCACCAGGAAAATGCTGGACGATCTCGATAAGGAGGTATTCATCATGCATCCCGGGCCCATCAATCGGGGCGTGGAGATCGACAGTGACGTGGCTGACAGCAAACAATCGCTAATCCTACAGCAGGTTGAGAACGGTGTAGCGGTCAGGATGGCGGTGCTTTACCTGCTTGCAGGCAACAGGGATGCGGATTGATTTTTCCTTTATCTTCATAACATGTCTAGGATTTGCCTTTTTCCCGGAACTTTTGATCCGGTTACGCTGGGTCATGTAGATATCATAAAAAGGGCCATTCCCCTTTTTGATAGGATCATTGTTGCCATCGGTATCAACGCGGCAAAGTCTCCCATGTTCAGCCCTGATCAGCGGTTAGACTGGATTAAAGAGATATTCAGAAATGAACCCAATATTGAAGGGGCTGTGTATGAGGGCCTGACCATTCGTTTCTGCCAGGAAGTGGGAGCCAGGTTCATCCTCAGGGGCATTCGGTATGTCTCCGATTTTGAGTACGAGAAAACCATCGCTGATGCTAACCGTACCATGGATCCCGGAATTGAAACCATCTTCCTCACCGGTGAACCTAAATACACCTCTGTGGCGTCCACCATCGTGAGGGATATCATCAGGAATGGAGGTAATGCAACGCCGTTTCTTCCGGATGTTGTGGCTGCGTCTATCCAGAAATAAATACCAGAATAGTATAAATATATACTACCTTTAGGGTAAATATATACTTTATGGCTCTTCCTGAAAAGCGAGACCGGAAAAAAACGGTTACAGGCAGTTCGAAGCTGGCGTTGACCAATCTGCAAGTGGGTATAAGGGCATCTGCAAAATCATCCGTACAAGAACCGGCTTTGCCTTACGAAGAAGTGCCTGCTTCGGTATTGAAAGTTGTCAAGGGTCCCGAAAACAAACTGACTGGCATGGAGAAGATGGAACTTGTTGAGGAAGGTATATCCAAATCCAGTCTTGAATCGCTCAAAGAAGTTGCGGATTTTGATTACGATCAGCTTGCACAGGTGCTTAATGTGGCCAGAGCCACCCTGATCAACAAAAAATCTGCAGAAAAATTCAGCACTGACCTCAGTGACAAGATCATGAACCTTGCAGATATCCTGTCATACGGCTTAGAAGTTTTCGAGGATCGTTCCCTCTTCAGGTCGTGGTTGCAGAAACCGGTGAGGGCATTAGGTGGTAAAAAGCCATTTGATCTGCTCCACACCAGCTTTGGAAGGGAAGAGGTCAGAAACCTGCTCGGCAGAATTGATTACGGCGTTTATTCCTGATCATGGAAGTCTTCCGGGTTTGTCGCACTAAATGGGCCAACGATTTCACAGGCGAGGGGGCCAGACTTTTCGGCGGTCGCTGGAACCGTAAAGGAACGCCTTGCATCTATACCGCTTCATCGAGGAGTCTTGCCATTCTTGAGTATTCCGTGAACATCAGCCTGGATGACATTCCCCGATCACTTAGCATGGTCACCATCCGGATCCCTGATATGCATCTTTTGTTGAAAATGGAAGACCTGCCTGGCAACTGGAAAGAAGTGCCTGCGCCATCTTCCAGCCGGGAATTTGGGAACACGATACTCCAGGATAAGAAGCATCTGATTATTCGGTTACCCAGTGCCGTTATATCGCAGGAATTCAATTATCTAATTAATCCCATACATCCGGCACTGAAGCAATGCGAGGTGGTCCATATAGAGGATCTGGCGTATGATGTTCGCATAAAAGCCAATTAATGGCGTGGCCTCAGGATCTCCCTCACCAACTCATAACTATTTTTCAGCAGGTCATCGATCCGTTCTTGGTTAGCCCATTCAGAAGCGCTGATCTGTTCAGCCTCCTGGGGGATGAGCGTTTGGATACCCGGACTTTTCATATTAAACCAATATGTTTCCTTGAGGATGTGTTTGCCAAACTCATCGTATACGTGGTAGGTGGTCATGAGTGGTTGGGCAAGTGAGGTATGTTGTATGCCGGTTTCTTCTTCCACTTCCCTTATGGCACAGTCCCCGATCGATTCGCCTTTGTCGAGCTTGCCTTTGGGCAGATCCCATTTGCCCCTTCGGTAGATCATCAGCACCTCGTTGTGATCGTTTTTCACAACGCCACCTGCGGCGGTGATGCTGTCGAAATGTTTACGGAAGGCTTTGAAGAGCTTATCGATATCCTCGTGGTAGAAAACACCCGCATGGTGTTGGGGCAATTTCATCTCATGGATCATTGATTTGATGCCCGAATTGGACAGTTCATCCATATAAACGCCATCGTCATGATGCATGATCTCGTTCATCTCCTGGTCAAGTTCATTGGTCAGGTAGAGCGGATGGTCGCCGAAATAAATTTTATACCTCATGGGTGTCGGGTTTATCTTTGCACACAAAGAAAAAGAAATCGCATTGTATTATGACAAATGAAAGAGCGGTAGCAGAAAAACTACTCCAGGTGGAGGCGGTGAAGCTGAGTCCTGAGCATCCCTTTACCTGGGCCTCCGGATGGAAAAGCCCAATATATTGCGATAACCGCAAAGTGCTTGGCTTTCCTTATATCCGGGATTTCATCAAGAGTGAGTTGTGCCATGTGATCTTTGAAAAATATCCGGATGCGGAGCTGCTGGCGGGCGTTGCCACGGCGGGGATCGCCTGGGGGGCTATGGCTGCAGATCAGCTCAAACTGCCCTATATCTATGTTCGTCCGAAACCCAAAGAGCATGGGCTTGGTAACCAGATCGAGGGGTTTTATAAAGCCGGGCAAAAAACCCTGATCATTGAGGACCTGATTTCTACCGGTAAAAGCAGTTTACAGGTAGTTGACGTGGCCCGGACTGCCGGCCTGGACGTGGTGGGCATGGTATCTATCTTCACCTATGGCTTTGCTCAGGCTGATGAGGCATTTCAAGACAAAGGCATTTCCTATACTTCTCTCACCAATTACGAAAACCTGGTGTCGCTGGCCCTTGAGAAAGGGAGCATCCCTGCAGGATTGGAGAACACTTTGTTAAATTGGAGGCAAGACCCTTCGAACTGGAGAGGAATTGAATAAATTTATAGCAGAATGATCCCCATGAACAAGATCACATTTCTTTTTTTGTTAGCAGCAGGACTGTCCCTGCAGGCATCTGCACAGCAGAAGAAGCCCATTACGGTGAAGATTCAGACGCCCACCGCCACCTGCGCTGAGTGCAAGGCCAGGATCGAGGAATACCTCAAAGTGGAAGAAGGTGTTACCAAGGTGTTGGTTTATCCTCAGAGTAGGTATACCAGTGTCACTTATCTGGCGGACCGGACAAATCTGGATCAAATCAAAACAGCGATCGCCAATGCAGGGTACGACGCGGATGATGTAAAGGCCAATGAGGAGTCGTACAAAATGCTCCCCAAGACCTGTAAAAAGCCTGAAGACGGCGGCCATAAGAAGAAATAGTTTATCGGATTGGCGAGTTGGCTAATCTATGGCGCCAATCCGTAAATCCGAAAATCCGTAAATCCGAAAATCCGCCAATCCACCAATCCCTTCAGCGTATCCGATGCTTTCCCCGGTATTTGACGGGTACATTAAGGAACAGACCGCCTTTGCCTACTTTGGCAGTGCCTTCGATCCGCAGCTCGATTTCTTCCTTCATCAACATGGCAAATGCATTGGGGAAGATATTTTTCATCTCCACCTCGAGCATCACGGGAAAAGAGAAAGTGTCTTTTTTGGGTATAGTGATCAGGGTATCCAGAAGCGAGTGTCCCAGGAACCGATTGTCTACATACACATCCATTTCCGCTTTCTTCATCTGCAGACCCAAGTTATTTGGGTTGAAATAGATGAGGTCGGCATACACGGTGGACGTTTTAAGCCCTACCGATCTCAGGCCAAAATTACGGGCATCAATAAACTCCGGTTCCTTGATAAAGGGGAAACTTACCATGAACAGTAGAACGAGGAGAATTTTAGTCATCTGAAAATAATGGGTGCAAATTAGTCCAGAAATCTAAAAGAGCCGACTTTTACTGCCTTGAGGCTGTGAATTCTATGCTAAATAAATTGGAAACAAGGGGAGTGGCACCGCTATTTTAAAAACTACATAAATTAGTATAACATAAGGGAGTTAAAATGCTCATTATCAATATTTTAAGTAAGATTATATAAATATTTTATAAATCAATTTCAAGCCCTTCGAACACCCATGCAAACGCAATCGTAAGTGAGCACTAAATAATAAATATTATGATGCAAATACTTGAATTACAGTATTTTCCACCGATTTATTCAATAAAAACTTTATTCAATAAAACAAATATATTATTTCCATTATATGAAAGATTCAGGAAAGTGAGTTTTCAGAACCGGATGATCATTCCGGCGGCAAACGGACTCACCACTTTGTCTGTACCCCTGCGGGGCGGCAGGGAAAATAAGGATCTGCTAAAGGGAGTCAGGATCGATAACAGCCAGCGCTGGCAGGTAAGGCATTGGAGAACGATCAGTGCCGCTTACAAGCGATCGCCCTGGTTCGAGTTTTACGAACCCAGCCTTCAGCCGTTGTATGAGCGGGAGTATGAGCTGCTGTATGAGTGGAACCTGGACGTCCTCAAGTGGGTGCTTGCCCAGCTGAAGGGCGAACCCCATCTGGCTATCGCCCTCGAGCCTGGGGAGCATCCGGTTGTTCAGGGTCTTGCTGTGCCTTATATGAAGCCGTCGAATTACAATAAAGAACCCTTTTGCCGGGATCTGCCGGTATATGCCCAAGTGTTTCAGGACCGTTTAGGATTTCAGTGCAACATGAGCATAGCCGATCTGATCTTCAATGAAGGAAATAAAAGCCGGCACCTATTGGTATAAGCTATGAGGTGAGCGGCTTTTTAACTATATTCGTTCTCCGTTATTAGAGGATCAATCTGCATGAGAAAATGGCTTTTATTGGTATGCCTGTTTGCTTCCTCCGTATCCTTTACGCAAGACTTTTCCAATAAGGGGAAAGAATTTTGGGTAGGGTATGGGAACCACCAGGTCATGTATACCAACAACGGCCAGGGCTTTGATCTGTATTTCACTTCCGATGTGAATACCACGGCTAAAATAGACATTCCCGGATTGGGTTACAGCACTACAGTGAGTATCACTGCCAATCAAATTACATCAACCCGTATTCCACAGACAGCCACCCTCACATCTGAAGGTAAAACGGAAAAGGGTATACATGTTGTTGCTGAAAAGCCTATTGTGGTTTACGCCCACCTGTTTTACCAGGCAGTTTCGGGAGCCACACTCTGCCTCCCGGTGGCAACCCTTGGAAGGGAGTATTATTCTATTAATTATACCCAAATCGCGCAGGGAAATATATCCAACGCCTACTCTTACTTTTTTGTGGTGGCAACGGAAGATAATACTACGGTAGAAATGATCCCTTCGGCCGCTACCGTAGGCGGCAGATCTGCCGGCAGTCCGTTTACGGAGATCCTGAATAAGGGGGAGATCTACCAGGTATTAAGTTTGAACGACCTTACGGGTTCATCCATCAAATCCGTCAATACTGGTAGCGGATGCAAAAAGATTGCTGTATACTCCGGGAGCGGAAGGATCGGCATTGGCTGTGCCACTAGCGTATCCTCCTCGGATAACCTTTTCCAACAGGTTTATCCTACCAGTACCTGGGGAAAGAAATATATCACGGTGCCCAGCATGGATCGGCCAAAAAACTATTTCAGGATCATTCGGCCGGATGCCACTGCAACCGTTCGCCTGAACGGGTCTATTGTACCACCTACAGCTTTTGTAAATAACTTCTTTTATGAATTTGATAATACCACACCAAACGTGGTAGAGTCTGACAAGCCCATCCAGGTTGCGCAGTATTTCACTACCCAGGCATGCGCGCCAGGTACCAATAATGGTGATCCTGAAATGATCTACCTGAACCCTGTAGAGCAAACGATTTCGGACGTTACCCTCACTTCCATGGCTCTGATCAATCCGCAGGCCAACCGGCATTATCTGAATATTGTAGTACAAAACCTTCCATCTGCCATCAATACATTGAAAATAGACGGAATACCCGCGTCCGGTTTTTTACCGGTGCCGGCGGATCCGAAATACGCTTACCTGCAAATTCCCACCACCCTGGGAACCCACCGGATCACCTGTGACTCCGGTTTCAATGCCATCGCCTATGGATTTGCCAATGCCGAATCATATGGCTACTCGGCAGGCACTAACCTGCGTGACCTGTACCAGTTCGTTCAGGTTCGTAACGAATTCTCATCAGTTAATTTTCCGGCAGGCTGTAAAAATTCACCTTTCCGTTTCTCCATGATCTTTCCGTACAAGCCCATCAAGATCGATTGGCTGTTTGGTGGTCTGTTCCCGGATACCTCTATTTCAAATCCGGTCTTTGATTCGTCCTGGGTGGTAAACGACAGAACCTTGTATCGGTATACGATCAACAGGAATTATACCATAACCAGTTCGGGAACATATCCGATCAGGATCGTGGTGGAGAATCCAACAACCGATGGTTGCAGCGGCAAGCAGGATATCGACTATGATCTCCAGATCTTCGACGCGCCAAAAGCAGATTTTCAGTTCGTGACATCCGGCTGTTCATCAGACTCGGTTTCTTTTAACGACATCAGCAGTACACTAAACCCAAGACCAGTAACCGGATGGAGATGGGATCTGGGCGACAACAGCGGATTGTCTCAAATGAAAACGTTCAACTATAAATACGCGGACGGCATGAAGTACCAGGTCAAGGTTCAGTCGATCACCGATATCGGATGCATCTCAGAACCCACCGTTAAAGAAGTGGTACTTGAAAATATTCCCGTTCCTTCATTTGATCATACCGTGGCCTGCAAAGATGCATCGGTAACGTTTAACGATCTTTCCAACGCGAACGGGAGCACCATTTCAAAATGGCGTTGGGATTTTGGCGATGGCATGCGTGACTCCGCCACATCAGCCGGCCCCATGAAACATGTGTATACGAAAACGGGCACCTTCTCCGTAACGCTGACCCTGTTGAATTCAAAAGGGTGTATCAGCAATAGCTTCAAAAAAGATGTGGTGGTCAATCAATTGCCGGTTGCGGGATTCCTGTTACCCGAAGTTTGTCTGAATGATGCATTCGCAGAATTCATCGACACCAGTAAATCCCCTGATGGCAGCACGTTATCATACCTGTGGGATTTTGCTGATGGGGCCACATCCACAGACAAATCTCCCAGGCATAAATTCAATGCGGCCAAATTGTATAATATACAGCAAGTGGTCACCACGTCGTTTGGATGTAAAGACACTTCGCTGGTTGCCTTCACCGTTAACGGGGCACTCCCTGCTGCCCAACTGCAGATCAAGGGTACAGGCGCTTTGTGCAGTAACCGCCTTGTTGAACTCGTAAATAATTCAACCGTCGATTTCGGTAAAGTCACCAAGCTTGAAATCTACTGGGATTTCGTAAACAATCCCAATACAAAACTTACAGACGAGGATCCAGCGCCAGGCGAAGTGTATCAGCACGTGTATCCATCTTTCGGTACGCCAGCATCAAAGAAAATGAGGGTAAAGATGGTGGTATACTCCGGAGCAATTTGCAATAGTGAGATCATACAAGATATCGATCTGCTTGCCAGTCCGCAACTTGCTTTTTCACCTGTTTCCCCGGTTTGCGGAAATGTTGCTCCTTTCCAGATCACCCAGGCCACGGAGACATCCGGCCTCACAGGAACATTCAGGTTTGAGGGCAATGGGGTAGACACGAAAGGTCTTTTCACACCTGCTACAGCTGGGCGCGGCTCCCATACTATATCCTATATCTACAATTCTACTGCGGGTTGCAGCGATACCATCTCTTCAAATTTGGTGGTGAAGGAATTTCCTAAAGTGGATGCAGGGCCAGACCGCGCAGTACTCAGTGGAGGTTATGTAGTGTTGAATGCTTCGGCCAGTGGAACAAATATCAGCCTGACCTGGACGCCGCCCACCGGCCTTGACAATCCGGCCATCATTAATCCAAAAGCGTCGCCTTCGGACGATGTCACCTACACCTTAACGGTCACAACCGCCGAAGGATGTGCAGTGAGTGATGAGGTGTTTGTGAAATTCCTAAGTGATATCAAGATCCCCAATACTTTCACGCCAAATGGAGACGGGTATAACGACAGATGGGAGATCCTCTCGCTCGACAGCTACCCGGGAAGTATTCTGGAAGTGTATTCGTCCGCCGGTCAGCTGATCTACCGTACCCAGGGTTATGCGAAACCATGGGACGGTACCAATAATGGTAAACCACTGCCTGCCGGGACCTATTACTATGTGATCGATCCTAAAAATGGTAAAAAGAAAATTGCAGGGTATGTAACCCTGATCAGATAAGTTATGAGGATAATTCTGCTGTTGATGTTTGTGCTGTCAGGCGCCACTGCTGTTGCCCAGCAACGACCTCATTATACCCAGTACATCATGAACAATTATATCGTCAACCCGGCCATCAGTGGCATAGAGAATTATGTGGATGTTAAACTCAGTATGCGCAAACAATGGGTGGGGATAGATGGAGCGCCTTCTACATTCTACCTCACTGCCCACGGACCTATTGGGAAGACCGACGAAAAACAGACGGCCACGTCATTTAACATGGACGGTGAGAATCCACGCGGGAAAAGATATTGGGAAGATTATACGGCAGCTGCTCCGCATCATGGGATAGGAGTGAATATCATGAATTATAAAACGGGTTATATCAACCGCCTTTATGCCACCGCTTCTTATGCCTATCACGTGGGTATCAACGCCAATACCAACCTGGCTGCAGGATTTGGCCTCGGCTTTTCAGGTACCAATATCGACCGTTCCAAAATTGAACTGGCCAACCCTTTTGACCCCGCCATCAACGCGGCCACCGGCGAATCAAATAAAATAAATCCTGAACTGAACGCAGGTCTCTGGCTTTATTCATCCTCTTATTTTGCGGGGATATCTGCGCAACAGATCATTCCATCCCAGTTTATACTTACAGATACCTCCCTGGGAAAATCTACTGCCGTACCACATTTGTTCGGAACCGCAGGATACCGCTTTTTTCTTACTGAAGACATTACCATGCTGCCTTCGGTGATGTTTCGATATATCTCTTCGATGCCGTTGTACAAAGACGTGAACGTGAAGTTTCAGTACCAGGATAGATTCTGGCTGGGGGGAAGCTACCGTTTCGAAGAAGGATTTGCTGCTATGGCTGGAGTGAATATCTCCAATACCATGAACATCAGCTATTCCTATGATATCAATAATGCGAGCTACCTGATCTCTTCTATGCAAAGGGGTACACATGAGATCGTAGTAGGTTTTCTGCTGAATAACAAGTACGGCGATATGTGTCCCAGAAACGTTTGGTGATACACCCTTCAGATTTATTTTCTTTCTTTCACCGTGATCTCGATCTGTTCCCCGTCCTTAATAATTCGGATGGTCATTTCTTCGCCTTTGTAGAACTTCTCAACCCTTGGCGTGGCGGGTACTTTCATTCCCCGGATGTTTTCCTGTTTTACTGTTGGTAACGGAAACCCGGGGCTCATGTCGAAGTGCTGGTCTATCATGACCTGCTCCAGGTCCCCATCATCGTCGCCTTCATACCTTTCGAAGAGCCCGGGTATGGTCTTTTTCATCTTTTCTTTGGTGATCATCTTTTCCAGGGTAAACCCGTTTTTTACCATTTCCATTATTTCAGGATGCATGGCAAGATCGCGCTCTGCATTCCTGAGGATATTGGGGTGCCTTCTATCCCTGGGATCAGGGGCCGCAGCCGGAATTGGAGCTTCCGGAGGGGATGGTGACCCGGCAGGAAAGAATACCAAAACCTGTGACTTGGATTCATCACCGGCTGGTGGTGCAGGTGATGGCGGCGGGGGCGTTACCGGAAGTGGATGGCCAGGAACCGTGACCACCTGTGGTTTTTTAGCCTGCTTTGGAGCTGGCCTGCTGGTTTGACTGGGGAGCGGTTCAATGAATGGCGGTGCAGGAAGTTCCTGAATCTCTGTTTTTCCCCCGTTTTTTGTGGAAGCCAGCACCGGTGATCCTTTTTTCTGGTCAGCAGTAGAAGTTCTTGCAGGCGTTAACAAGCCGGTGAGCATGACAAGTCCTGCTACGGCTGCAACCGCTGCCAGTGTGTTGCGATAGGTGATGTCGTGGTCAGGAACATTCAAAATGCGTTTAACCCTCCCAAGCAACAGGCCTTGTTTACCTGTGGCGGCAAGGGCAAGCAGGGGCTTCCTCCGGGCTGTTTCAAGTAGCAATAAAGCCTGCGCGTATTCGCGGGGATCGTGTTGCTGGTTCAGTACATCATCGTCGCAACAGAGTTCACATTCCTTACGGATCGCTTTGGTCAGCAGGTGCGCAAAGGGATTGAAAAACAATATCGTTTCCACCAGCGCCACCATCAGGTTGATGACATAATCGTTCCTTCGAATGTGGGCGATTTCGTGCATGATCACGGCCTCCATCTGGGCAGCGCTAAGATGATTAAGGGAAGCAACGGGAAGCAGGATAACAGGCTTTAAATAGCCTATGGTGGACGGTACGTTGATCTGTGTACTGAGATAGATGAAAACATCGCGTGATAATCCCATTTGCAGGGTCAACCTGTTGACCACATGCTGCCATTCAATCGAGGGGGTCAGATCCACCTTTAGTTTTTGGGTAGAGGCGATATTAAACCCAAGTCTGATCATCAACAAAATCAGTACAGTGAGGTAGGCAAAAGAGAAATAGGGCAGGAGCGTGATCAGGTATTTGGACAGCGAGAGCATGTCCCTGGCGGGGTTGACCACAGCTGACGTAAAAGTTTCATTGCTGTCCAGTCTTTGAAAAAAAGAGATCAGGAACCAGATGCAGCCGGCAAACAGTGCAGTTACCGCTGCCAGGTGCTTAACGGGTGGCTTGTTTTTAAAAACGGGCGTAACGATGAGTTGATACACTATCCACAACAATGACATTTGCCAAAGGCTATCTGTAATGGCCCATCCAAGCGATTGCAGCAGATTGGACTGGTAGAACTCCTGCATGGTTTATTTTTTCTTGAGATTATCCAATAATTTCTGGATCTGTTCCAGTTCATCGGCACTGGCCTGGTGATTACCCAGCGCCTGCATGACCAATTCACCCGGTGACCCTGCAAAAAGGGTAGAGATCATTTTCCCTACCAGTTGTTTCTGGGTTTTTTCCCTGCTGACGGCTGCTTTGTAGATATGTGATTTCGCGGACTCGTCGCGCGAGACCAGCCCTTTTTCAAACATGATCTGGAGAAGTTTCAGGGCCGTGGTATAGCCGATGTCACGGGTACGCGACAGTTCCTCGTGGACATCCCTCACGGTAGCTTCCTGCTTTTCCCATAAGACCTGTAAAATTTCCAGTTCGCTTTCTGTTGGCTTCAATACTTTGTTAAGACCCATGTACTACGAATTTTGTCGTAATAAATATACGAATCTGTTCCGTAAAACCATATCTGTTCATGGAATTTAGAATTCATTAACTATTTTGTAAGAAATGATGTCTATGTTGCCCAATAATGCCTTCTTTCAATACCTGGAGACGCTCAGGGTAAAGCCGGGAAAAAGAGTGAACCTGAAGAAGTTCAACACGGACTATGATCACAAGATGATGACGAAGGAAGAAGGCGAGCAGATCCTTCGGGAAGGTATAAAACAGATGTCCGAACTGCAGGACAAGCTCTATGCGCACAACCAGTATAGTATGCTGATCGTATTCCAGGCCATGGATGCAGCGGGGAAGGACAGCGCCATTAAACATATCATGAGCGGTTTGAATCCGCAGGGGGTTACCGTTACCAGTTATAAAACACCATCGACAACCGAATTGGACCACGGGTATTTATGGCGGCATTATACGAAGTTGCCGGCGCGGGGTGAGATCGGCATTTTTAACCGGTCGCACTACGAAAACGTACTGGTGACCAGGGTGCATCCGGAATATATCCTCAACGAGAATAATCCGGGCATTGAATCAGTGGAGGATATTGATGAAGTATTCTGGGAGCAGCGTTTCAAGCAGATCAACCGGTTTGAAAAAAACATCCATGAGAATGGTACGATGGTGCTTAAATTCTTTCTGCATGTGTCTAAGGAGGAGCAGAAGAAAAGATTTCTGGACAGGATCGAAGACCCGGAAAAGAACTGGAAGTTTTCTTTCAATGACTTGAAGGAGCGGGGAAGGTGGGACGATTATATGTTTGCCTATGAAGAGATGCTGACCCATTGTTCAAAGACAACCTCGCCCTGGTTTGTGATACCGGCTGACGATAAGTGGTTTGCTCGCCTATGCATTGCCGGAATTATATACCGGCAGTTTGAGAAGTTGAACTTCAGTTATCCTGTAGTGGATGCCAGGGGCAAGGCGGAGTTGGAGACGGCCCGGCAAATGTTGATGAATGAAGGGAAAGAAACGCAAGGGCAAAAAAAAACCAAGACCGCCCGAAAGCGATCTTAGTTTCTTGCTTTAGCGGTAATAAGATCAATTCTGTTTTACCTCGATCTTGAGCTTATCGCGTTTAATGAAGTCTTTATATTTAGCAGCGTCAACGGATTGTCCGTTCACGGTTAAGAGACCGTTATCCAGTTCAATACTGAATGAACTGTCGGTGATGACGCCGTCTTTTTTCAACGCATCGATCAGGGCCTGGACCGGAACATCAGGGCCTGCTTCAGTTACGGTGTCTGATTTCATGATGGATACATCGATACGTTTTTCAGTTCCATGTACGGCATGGGCACCGCCTGTTCCATGAATCTGCGCCAGTGTTGGCGCGATCACCAGGGATACGATCGACATCAGTTTGATCAGGATGTTCATGGATGGACCGGAGGTATCTTTGAAAGGATCACCTACCGTGTCACCAGTAACAGAAGCCTTATGGGGTTCTGATTTCTTATAGTATATTTCACCGTTGATCTCTACGCCTTTCTCGAAAGATTTCTTGGCATTGTCCCATGCGCCACCCGCGTTGTTCTGAAACATTCCCATCAGCACACCACTTACGGTTGCACCGGCAAGGAAACCTCCGAGGGCTTCGGGGCCCATCAGGAATCCGATGATCAGCGGTGAAGCGATGGTGATCGCACCGGGAAGCATCATTTTCTTAATGGATGCTTCAGTCGAGATCGCTACGCATTTATCGTACTCTGGTTTGCCTGTACCTTCCATAATGCCGGGAATGGTACGGAACTGCCTGCGCACTTCCTCTACCATGGCCATGGCGGCTTCACCAACGGCACGAATGGCCAGTGAAGAAAAGATGAACGGGATCATACCGCCTACGAACAGGCAGGCCAGTACATCGGCTTTATAAATATCGATACCTTCTATACCTGCAACACCCACGAAAGCAGCGAACAGGGCCAGGGCTGTTAACGCCGCAGAGGCGATAGCAAAACCCTTTCCAGTAGCTGCTGTTGTGTTACCTACGGCGTCGAGTACGTCTGTTTTCTCACGAACTTCTTTAGGAAGCTCACTCATTTCTGCGATACCACCTGCATTGTCTGCAATGGGGCCAAATGCGTCAATGGCGAGCTGCATGGCGGTTGTCGCCATCATACCCGCTGCGGCAATAGCCACACCATAGAGGCCTGCGCACAGGAAGGATCCGTAGATACCGCCTGCGAGCACGAGGATGGGGAGGAAGGTTGATTCCATCCCTACTGCAAGTCCGCCGATCACGTTCGTAGCGTGGCCTGTGGAAGACTGGCGAATGATGGAAAGCACCGGTCGCTTACCCATAGCCGTATAATATTCTGTGATGATGCTCATCAGCGTACCCACCAGGAGGCCCACACCAATCGCGCCGAGAACACCCCATTTGGTGAACTCATTGCCGCGCAGGCTCATGGTGTCCGGCAACAGGTAAGCCACCAGACCTACAGAAGCAACGGCCGTGAGGGCGATAGAACCCCAGTTACCCATATTCAGGGCACGCTGAACGGTGTCTGTATTTACGCCTGCGTTATCACTGATTTTCACAAAAAATGTTCCGATGATGGAGAACAGGATGCCAACACCTGCGATCAGCATGGGAAGCAGGATGGGGGACATTCCGCCAAAATGATCAACGGCCGTGGTTTCCTGTCCGAGTACCATGGTAGCGAGTACGGTAGCAACATAAGACCCGAAAAGGTCAGCGCCCATACCGGCTACGTCGCCTACGTTATCACCAACATTATCCGCGATGGTGGCAGGGTTACGTGGATCATCCTCCGGGATGCCGGCTTCCACTTTACCCACCAGGTCAGCGCCAACGTCTGCAGCTTTGGTATAGATACCGCCACCTACACGGGCAAACAAGGCAATTGATTCAGCTCCCAATGAAAAGCCGGTAAGCACTTCAATGGTTCTGAGCATTTCAACACTATTCACCCCCGCACCTTCCGGTACAAAGATCATTTTCAGGATGATGAACAAGGAGCCAAGACCGAGTACCGCCAAACCTGCAACGCCGAGACCCATAACGGCACCACCGGTAAATGAAACAGAAAGGGCTTTGCTTAGGCTTGTACGGGCAGCCTGGGCAGTTCTGACGTTGGCTTTGGTGGCAATGCGCATACCGATGTAACCGGCTGTAGCACTGGCTACGGCACCGAAAATAAAAGCAATGGCAATGGACCAGTGGGAAGTAGGGCTTGCGTTGGCCATAACTGCGAGCAGAACGGCTACGATGGCTACGAAATAACCAAGGATCTTCCATTCCGCTTTGAGAAAGGCCATGGCGCCCTCAGCAATGTAGGTGCTGATCTCTTTCATTCTTTCGTTTCCTGCGTCCTGGCTGGAAACCCATTTGAACTTTACAAAAGTGTAGAGCAGACCGATCAGGCCCATCAGGGGCACGAGATAAATCAAATTATTCATAAGCGAATGATGATGATTTGTTTTTTGGTCCCGGTTAAGGAGGTTGAAAACCTGCATATCGGGGCGGCAAAATTAGGGGTTTACGGTCAATTTCGGTGGGGGAACGGCCATAATTTAGGGCTTGAAACAAAAAAGCCTCCCGTTTTGCGGGAGGCTTTGAAGATTATCTGGAAAGATCAGTTTTTAATGATCTTTTGGGTAAGTGTTGTCTCACCACCAGTGATCTGGATGATGTACATGCCGGCAGGTAATCCACTGAAATTCAGGGAAACCTGGTTGAGACCCCTTACGGTGTTGAATGCATTGGATCTTAAGGTACGACCGTTATAATCGACCACCCTAAGCATCAGCCTTTCAGGCTTAGTTTGATTAAGGGATACATTCAGAACGTCCGTAACAGGATTAGGCCATGCGTAGAAGGCTTTACCGCGGCCTTCATTCTTGATGGTAACGGTTTTGGTATAGACAAATTTAGCATCAAGATCAACCTGGCGGAGGCGGTAGTAGCTAACACCAGGCGCAACGTTATTATCTGTGAAGGCATAATTGGTCAGTGTGGTACTATTGCCTTTCGCGTTTACCGATCCGATGGTAGCGAAACTTGTTCCGTCTATGCTCTTCTGAACTTCAAAATGTGATGCATTTTGTTCCTGTGCAGTTGCCCAGGTAACCAGTACTTTCTCACCTTGTAACTGTGCGTCGAAACTTACGAATTGAACCGGAAGAAGAACCAGCGCAATTGCAGAAAATTCTGATGTATTCCCCACGCCTGCTAGCGTACTAATGGAGATTGCGTTAACCTCCTGACCAATAGCAATAGGGTTAGCAAGAGACGCGAGGCTCCTGTTAAAAGAGAAAACACCTGGGGCAGGGTTGAGGTCATCCGGTCCATTGTCTTGGCCGTTGAAGAGGAACAATCGACCTTCTTTTACATTCGGATTAGAAGGAGCAGCATCAGCAGATGCTACGTAGAACTGGATCACGCTGTTTGCGGGCGCCGTTCCAGTCGTGGATAGCCTCGGATTAGGAACTACAACATCATCAATTCCAAATGTGATGTTCTCAGGGAAATTATACAGGTCATTGGGTCCGGCATCACCATCACCCACATCATTTGACGTTATGCCATCCCCTGTACTACCGCCGGCTAAAAGGTTGATTCCAAGGCCAGCACCGCTGTTGCCGTTCCCAAAGAATGAATTACGGGAAATTCTGTTGTTGTTTACCACACCAACATCACCACCTCGCATAAGCCCCACGCCATCTCTTCCGTTGGCAGCAATTACGTTTGCTTCTGCATTATCATTTGTCCCGTTATCGTCAGAGCCGACAATGTTAGAACTCACACTGCCAGAAGCCGAGGTGGTCTGCATGAAAATGCCAGAGCCAAGATTTCCGTGAACTTCATTAAGGGAATTCAATCCAATGATATTCCCCATGATGTTGTTTCCATTGGCTGCATGGGTGCCGGAATGGATGGTGATGCCATTATCTACGTTCGAAGAGATATAGTTGGCTTGAATTGGTGAACCGCCCGTTGGGGTTACACCAATGACATTGTTTGACGCATCCCCAATAAAAATACCGGAAGCGCCGTTCCCTGCGGCAGCGCCGCCATTGCTGAGACCAATAATGTTTCCAGATACGATATTGGCAGAAGCCTGTCCTTTCATTGAGATGCCATGGCTAAAATTAGCACTGACAACATTTTTTTCGAGGGCATCACTAGTGCCATTTCCGTCAGTCCCAATTCGATTTCCTACGGCAAATGGGGTCGTATTCTGGCCGTCTATTTCGATACCAGTATTATTACTGAAGGGCCAAGTGGTTCCTACGTTATTGGTTCCAATAAAATTACCCGCCATCACGATCCTCGATGCTCTTTGAAGAGCTATTCCCGTAAAGCCACATTGAGTGATCCAGTTGCCCTCGTTGGCGTCATCAGAACCATCTCCATCTGTTCCAATGAAGACCCGGGGGTTGGCATAGGAATACAAAGATGGGTTTTCCGGCAACAAATGGATGCCATTAAAGGTAATCGGTGCAAGAGCAATAGACGGTGGCGGCCCTAGTGATACAAACCTGAAAACTTGTCCAGTCTGATCTACCCCAACAGAGTTGCCCCATATTTTAACAGGGGAATTGTCTTTACCCGCTGCGGCAGTAAGCACGAAAGCTCTGGATGCATCATAGATGGCAAGGCCTGAAATCGACACACCACCAGATGACACGGTGAAAGCATCTATACCAGCAGCAGTGATGGTCACGGAGATGGTCCGCAAGGTGATGGTATTTTTCTGCGCAGCAGGGTGGCTGTACCCGTTGATATTCACTGGATCGGTCACTGTCAATGTCGATAACAGATTAATCGGGGCGGTGATACTAGCAAATAAGATATTATCAGCACCCGGATTAGCGTTGGCATCGAGAACCGCTTGCCTAAGAGAACCCGCACCAGCATTTGAACTATTGGTTACGTAATAGTCGGCACCAAACAAAGAGGTACTCAACAAAAGAACAGCAGCGAACAAAACGGATCGTGTAGAATTTTTTCTCATAATAAACTGTTAGCTATAGTGTAAGAATTTAGCAATGACTTTGCCAATACGGACCTGATTGACATAGCTTTTCAGTGGGGATACGAGAATATAGAGGTAAAAGTAGGGTAAATGGTTCACATACTAAAAAAATTCAGGTAGCAAAATCCAATCTTTTGTATCAAGTCTGATGCGGTGATGCCATATTCTGAATATTCCGAACGGGCAAGGTCACCTGCCATTCCATGGAGGTAGACCGACAGCCTGGAAGCAGCTTCCGGATGGTATCCCTGGGCCAGCAATCCGGTGATCATTCCCGTTAGCACATCCCCCGTACCCGCTTTGGCCATGCCCGGATTACCCGTGGTGTTGAAATATCCCTTTCCCTCTGGTGTTGCCACGAGGGTATACCTGCCCTTTACTACAATATAGATGCCCAGTTTAGATGCGACCTGAAGTGCTGCGCCCAACCGACGCTGATGATTATCGTAGTGGCCGAACAGCCGTTCAAATTCTTTCATATGTGGTGTGATAATGGTTCCGGGAGGGATCCGCTCCTGCCAGTTTTCTTCCGCTATGGTGTTCAGGGCATCGGCGTCCAATACCAGGGGAACGCCCACCTTTTCCAGAATTTGGCCCACCAGCGCCCTGGTAGCGGCACTTTTCCCCAGTCCGGGCCCTACACCAACGGCCTGAAAACTGTTGAGCCCTTCAGGCAATGATTCCAGGCAATCCGGGTTCGGATCAGCCGAACAAATGGCTTCCGGCAGGGATCCCTGCACCAGGTCGAGCCCAGAGCCCGGGATCCGGCAGACAAGTTTTCCGGCGCCAGACCGCAGACAAGCCCCGGCCGCCAGGATTGCCGCGCCCATCATACCCTTGCTGCCGGCCATCAAAAGAGCCGTACCATGGGTGCCTTTATGGGAAAACTTGTTCCGGGGTTTGATCATGTTCCGGACCTCGTTGGACTCAGTCACTGCATAGGAAAAATGTTGGTCCTCGTAAAATCGCTTGTGCAATCCAATGTCGAGCACCACCCATTCGCCCACAAAATCATCGTACTCCGGCATAAAAAAACTAAACTTGGGTAACTGGAAACTGAGGGTATAACGGGCACGTATCACTGATTGAGTAGTTGCGGGCTCATCGGCCGGTAGGCCAGTAGGCAGGTCAATGGCGATGACGGGAAGCTTCCAGGAATTAATGTGATCTACCACGGTTCTATACATTCCTTCAAGGGGCCTGTTTTGCCCGGTACCCAACAACGCGTCAATGATCCAGGTGTCTGCTGGTGGGGGAGAAGGCAGATCAGCGAGGCTGTCGAGCACCTTGAATTCAATGTCCAGATTCCTTAAGCGTTTGAGGTTGGTTTTGCAATCGTCCGACAAATCATTTACCCCCACCTGGTACAGAGCAACTTCATGACCCTGCTGTTTAAGCAGTCGCGCAATGGCCATTCCATCGCCGCCATTATTTCCATTGCCCGCGAAAACCATAAACCGGGTTGCGTTGATATGCTTCTTGATAAATAGGGAGCAGGAGAGTGCCGCCCTTTCCATCAGCCCTATGGAAGAAATGGGCTCATGTTCGATCGTATACCTGTCCCAGTCTCTGATTTGTTCGGCCGAGAATATTTTCATGCTTATATAAAAATAAGCATTCAGTCATCATTCGGCATGCCTTCGTAATTGCCAAAGGCCGAATAGAGTTTTTTGGCATCGTAAACGCACCTGTTGTATTTATTGCCTAGGATGATGACGGTGGCCGAATCGTCCACCAGCCTTGCAAACACCGTGTTGTTGCCGTGCCACCAGCCATTGTGGTAAATGATCTTCTTATTATCGGGGTACAAATAAAGCCTCCAGCCGAGGCCATAGTTTTTCACGCCGGGCCTTTCAAAACTATAGCCCTGGTAGGCCGCATCCAAGGTAGCGGGTGTAAAGAGGTCACCGGTGCTCAAGGCGATGTCCCACTTCAGGAGATCACGGGCTGAACTATATATATTCTTATCCCCGTAAACTACATCGAGATAAGTGAACGCTTCCTTTTGGTTTTTCCAGTTATAAGATGGGAGTACCTGGTTCTCCAATTCGGGCGAGTATACAAAACTGTTTTCCATACCAAGGGGAATGAAAAAAGTTTTCTTCAGGTAATCGCCATAACTCAAGCCGCTTATTTTCTCGATGATCAATGCCAGCAACGCATAATTGGTATTACAATAAGAGAAGCTCCTGTCGGGGCGCCCCACATTCAGCTGACTCTTTTTCTCAATCATAAAATTCAAAACATCCTGATTCGTCACCACATCAAACCTGTCCCAATCTTTTTCTTCCATTACATGAACATAATTGGGAAGACCGCTTCGGTGATTGAGGAGTGTTTTAACAGTAACGCCGGGATAATTGAAACCCTTCAGATAAACCGATGCTTCATCGTCTAATTTCAGCTTACCATCTTCCCACAACTTAAGCACGGCCATTCCTGTGAAAGTCTTTGTCACGGAGGCGAGATGGAAGGGCGTATTCATATCTAAACTGTCCTTCAATTCAAAATCCTTGAAGCCGGCATATTTCTCAAACACTACCTGCCCGTTTTTGGCCACGAGCATGGCACCGTTGAAACCCGACTTTTTCAGGCAGAGATCGTAGAACGATTCCGAAACTTTATAGTATTTTTCGAATTCGGCTTTGGGTAAGGTAGACGAGGAATCTACACCCGCCGGTACCGAGGATTTCCTGGCCTTATCGATGATCCGCTTATCCGATGTGCCGAAACATCCGTTTAACAAAAGGATGGCCAGAGCGGATATAAAAAGGTTTTTCATCTGGTGTACCGGGATAAGATTATGAATCACTAAGTTATAAACTATTAATTTCGCTGCAAATTATTGTAACACATATTTATGCCTGATTCAAAACCCACCAGTTACCCAAAGGAAAAGATCAACATACTCTTTCTTGAGAACATCAGTGACACAGCCGTAAAACAGTTTCGCGATGCTGGCTACGCCAATGTAAAAAAACTAGGTGGCGCGCTGAGTGAAGATCAGATGATCAATGAGATCAAACATATTCATCTACTCGGCATCCGCTCTAAAACACAGGTAACACGTCGCATACTTGAACAAGCCGGCAAACTTCAGGCCATAGGTTGTTTTTGCATCGGCGTTAATCAGGTTGACTTGAAAACGGCTACACAAAAGGGCATAGCGGTATTTAATGCGCCGTACAGCAATACGAGGTCGGTAGCGGAACTCGTGATCGGCGCATCCATCATGCTGATCAGGCGTATACCCGATAAGAACAGATTCGCGCACGACGGTCTATGGCAGAAAGAAGCAAAAGGAAGCTATGAGCTGAGGGGTAAAACATTAGGACTGATCGGCTATGGAAATATCGGAACACAGGTGAGCATACTCGCAGAGTCGATGGGCATGCGCGTGAAGTTTTATGATGTGGTCACCAAACTTCCGCTTGGTAATGCAGAAGCATGCCGATCGCTTAAAGACCTGGTCAGTACATCAGATATCATATCTCTTCATGTTCCCGAAACGCCTCAGACTAAGAATCTTATCAACAAGAATCTCTTAAAAAACTTTAAGAAAGGATCGATTCTGCTCAACTATGCAAGAGGGGAAGTTGTAGACATTGACGCACTGGCCAAAGCTCTTGAAAGCGGACAACTTGGTGGAGCAGCGATCGATGTTTTCCCTTGGGAACCAGAGAAGAACGGGGATGCATTCACCAGTCCGCTGCAAGGGCTGTCAAACGTTTTGCTCACGCCTCATATAGGCGGGTCTACTGAAGAGGCGCAACAGAACATCGGG
This sequence comes from Chitinophagaceae bacterium, assembly GCA_040404005.1. Taxonomy (GTDB): domain Bacteria; phylum Bacteroidota; class Bacteroidia; order Chitinophagales; family Chitinophagaceae; genus Pollutibacter. The sequence goes on along the minus strand of JBBAJO010000002.1, from coordinate 165,099 downwards.
GTTGACGTGAGCCATAAATTGTTTAATTACCTGGAAATGGGAATCAGTACCGGATCTCATTCCATTCCCGAACTGGCGCTGCCCCCGCAGGAGGGTACCCACCGGATTCTTCACATCCATAAAAACGTTCCTGGCGTTCTTTCCTCGATCAACAACAGCCTGGCCAGCAAGAACATCAATATCCTTGCGCAGTATCTCAAGACGAACGATAACATTGGCTACGTGGTGCTGGATGTGGACAAGAAGATCTCCTCCAATGCGTTCAGCCTGCTAAAAGAGGTGAAAGAAACGATTAAAGTACGAATGCTGTATTGATGGCAAATATCGACATGATCCTATGGTCGTTTGACCTGGACCCACTCATATTCAAAGCCCAACTTTTCGGAAGCGGGTTGATCCATTCAACCTATATGATAAGTTGCGATGATGAACCCCGCTATATCTTACAACGGGTAAATCACCAGGTTTTTCGGAAACCGGAAGACATCGCCCATAATCTTCGGATCATCGGGAGTTTCCTGAAGGCCAACCAGCCGGATTATACGTTTACCAGTCCTATACCCGACAAGGAAGGGAAGGATTATGTGATGGATGATGGAGACTATTTCAGGCTTTATGCGTTTGTGGCCGGTACACACACCGTTGATCTGTGTGAAAAACCTGAGCAGGCTTTCGAAGCCGCCTTTCAATTTGGAAAATTCACAGCGGTGCTGACTGACCTGAGAACAGACATGCTCCGTTATACCATCCCCGGGTTCCATGATCTCATCAACAGGTATAACCAGTTCCTGGAAGCTTTGCAGAAAGGCGATGCTTCGCGGATCATGCAAACGAAAGCGACCGCCCGTTTTCTGCTCGATAGAAACAGCATTGTTGACAGATACCAGCATATCCAGAATGATCCCTATTTCAAGAAGCGGGTAACCCACCACGATACCAAGATCAGCAACGTGCTCTTCAACGAGAACGATCAAAGCGTTTGTGTGATCGATCTCGACACGGTGATGCCGGGTTATTTTATCAGTGATCTGGGCGACATGATACGGACCTATGTTTCTCCGGCCAGCGAGGAAGAATCAGACCTGTCAAAGGTCACCATCAGAAAGGATTTTGTTAAAGCGATCTTCCAGGGGTATAACGACCAGATGGGCGGGAAACTTTCGGAAAAAGAAAGATCCTCATTTGTTTACTCGGGAAAATTCATGATCTACATGCAGGCCCTTCGTTTTTACACGGATCACTTGAACAACGATGTATACTACGGGGCAAAATACGAGAACCATAATTTGGTTCGCGCCCTTAACCAGGTGAAACTGTTGACTGAGGTGGAGCTGGTGGAGAATGATTTAAACCGGCTTATTTAGGTCGCCATCCTCAAGGGCTTGGCAAGTATGAACCCGTTTTCCCCTATGGTTTTTTTGGCTGAGCCACTTTAGTGGTATCACTGTATAATATGGGAACCTGGTATTGTCCTACTTCCAACTGAATCCCTGGCAGTTTTGTTTTCACCATGGCCATATTGCTTGAATCAACCCTGGTTTGAAACAGATACAGCGCCTTTAAATTCTTCAAGGGAGCCAGTGCAGCTAAACCAGTTCCCGTTACTTTGGTGCCCCTGAGGTTGAGCGACTGCAATTCAGTCAGTGCGGCTATTCGGGTAAGTGCACTGTCATTAATGGAACTGCCCACCAGGCTCAGTCTGCGCAAATGCTTCATGTCTTTTAGATAGTCCATAGTAGCGTTGCTCACCTTAGCACCTTCTGCTTTAAGTTCCAACACCTGCTCTGATATGGCGGCCAGCGCTTTCCATGTTTGTTCAGTCGAGTCTGTAAGATTGATCAGATTTACTGCGAGTAATGCTGATCCTCCAGCAACGGGTACAACCACTGCGCCTGCTTTTTTCAACAGGGCTACCATGTCAGCGGGAGCGGGGCCAACTTCTGGCAGAACCTCCGCAAGCACCTCAACATCTGCTTCACCCGGGCCTTCGAGTGTTGCTAGTGTTTTTTTAATCTGATCATCCTGCTGAATCTCTTTCACCTTAGCTTGGAAATTAGCGCCGTTCCGGATCCACCAATCGATCAGCGCCACCTGGTCTTTGGTCAGTTGGCCTTTTTCTTTTGGCGGCATATGTTCTTCATCGTCCGGTGGCAGTACGATCCTGTTGAGCATGAGGGCCTCGTCCGCATTCTTCGCAATGGTGTTGCCATTCTTGCCCCCTTTTCTAATGAAGGCTTCTGAATCCAGTCGTAGTTTGCCTTTCTGTTTATCGGCACCGTGACAGCTCACACATTTTTGTTGGAGGATGGGATCGATGACTTCTTTATAAGCCAAAGCTTCCTGAGCGTTGGCGAGGGGTTTGAAACCAATGGCATCAGGGCCGGAACCGAAAAGAAATCCGGAGCCGTGAGTAAGCGAAGCACCGTAATGACCGCTTAAGACCAGCAACAGCATCACCGAGAACGACACGTACAAAGGCCTGCGACCTTCCACTTTCTTTGTGATGAGAAACCAGAAAAAAAGGGACACTACGGCCAGTGCAATGCCTGAATTCCGGTGACGGTTCAACGAGTCTTCATCGTAGTCATCCTGCCATGATAAGAGGAACCCTGTAGCAATGGAAGCAACGGCAGCGATGATACCCAGCAGAAAAATGGGCTTCAATGCCGGCATCAAACGTTTATCGTTAGTGAACTCGCACCACCAGTATAAGAGCAAGCCTAATACAAGAAATCCGATAGGCAAGTGAACGAACAAAGGGTGAAGCCTTCCAATAAAATCCATCAGCTATGTATCTTCTTAAAAATAATTCGTCAAGGGTTAAGCAATGATCTCCCGGATCTGTTTACCATGTACATCCGTGAGCCTGAATTGCCGGCCCTGGAATTCGTAGGTGAGTTTCTCGTGGTCGAACCCAAGTTGTTGCAGGATGGTAGCCTGGATGTCGTACACCGACACCTTACCCTCAACAGCGTTGTATCCGATCTCATCAGTTTCCCCGTGGCTATAGCCTTTCTTGATCCCGCCTCCGGCGATCCACATAGAAAAGGCGTCGGAATGATGGTCGCGGCCCGTCCACATATTCTGTTTACCATCGCGGTTTTCCTGCATGGGGGTTCTGCCAAATTCACCGCCCCAAACCACGATCGTTTCTTCCAGTAAGCCCCTTTGTTTCAGGTCGAGCAAAAGTGCCGTCATCGCCTTATCCACTTCGCGGCATTTGTTGATCAGGCCGATATCGAGCGAGCCATCCGGGCCCGTGCCATGCATGTCCCAGCCCCAGTCGAACAACTGCACGAAACGCACCCCTTTCTCCACCAGTTTCCTGGCCAGCAGGGCGTTGTTGGCAAATGCGGTTTTACCCGGCTTGGTGCCATACATATCATGGATGTATTGGGGCTCATCGCTGATGTCCATCACTTCGGGAACGGTCACCTGCATTTTGAAAGCCATCTCGTATTGTGAAATGCGGGAGAGGGTTTCCGGATCGCCGAATTCTTCGTAGCTGGACTGGTTGACTTTATTGATGGCATCGATAGAAGCTTTCTTCAGGTCGCGGTCCATCCCTTTGGGATCGTTGATAAACAGCACCGGATCGCCAGAAGACCGGCACTGTATACCTTGGTACACCGAAGGCAGGAAGCCGCTTCCCCAAACGCTTTTGCCGGCATCGGGGTTAGCGCCGCCGGAGGTGAGCACCATGAATCCGGGGAGGTTGCTGTTTTCTGAACCGAGGCCGTAGGTTACCCAGGAGCCCATGGAAGGCCTGCCCAAGCGGGCGGAACCAGTGTGCATCAGAAGCTGTGCAGGGGCGTGGTTGAACTGATCGGTATTCACGGCTTTGAGGATGCTTACATCATCGGCCATGGTTTGAAAATGTGGCAGGTTATCGGATAACCAGAGGCCGCTTTTACCATACTGCGCGAATTTGGCTTGTGGGCCAAGCAGTGTAGGAGCGCCGCGGATGAAAGCGAATTTTTTTCCTTCAATGAATGAAGGCGGACAATCCTGGCCGTGCATTTTTTGGAGCACGGGTTTATAATCGAACAGTTCCAGTTGTGATGGCGCGCCTGCCATGTGCAGGAAGATAACGGATTTCGCTTTGGCGGGGAAATGCGGGGCCTTTGGGATCAGGGGATTGTTGACATCGAAAGCAGCAGCGGCGCTGTTCTTTTTACTGCCAAATAAATCGCATCCCTGTAGGAAAGAACCTAAGGCCATCATTCCGATACCCGTTCTGCATTCTTTGAGAAAATGCCTGCGGGTAGTGTACTCGAGGGTACGATGACGTGCTTCCTGGAATAGTTTATCTGTCTGCTTCATGATTAGGGTTTGGTGATCACTTCGTCGAGGTTCATGATACTATGCACCGCAACGATCATCGCTGCTGTTTCCGGATTATTATGTTCATCCTGCAGGCCGGTCATCTCGCAGGTTTTATCTGCGTCTTTTTTGAAGTTCGACAGGGCCTCTTTGTAGAGGCCGGACAGGGCTTCAAGTTTATCTTTAGATGCGGCCCTGCCCACGGCTCTTTGATAAGCTTCAGCAATGGCTTGATCAGGATCTTTACATTCTTCCATCAGGGTAAAACTGAACTGCCTCGAGATATCGATATAGGCAAAATCGTTCATGAGTGTAAGCGCCTGAAGTGGGGTATTTGTTTTGATCCGCCTTGCTGCGCAAACTTCACGGGCCACTGCATCAAAGTTCAGCATGGAAGGGTAGGGTGAGGTACGTTTCCAGTAGACGTATAAGGCGCGGCGGTACTTATTGTGGTCAACATTAGTTTCCCATTTTTCATTACCACTGTAGGGAGAATCCCAGATGCCATCGGGTTGCCAGGGCATGGATGACGGGCCGTACATTTTTTCGTGCAGGACGCCGCTGACGGCCAGCGCCTGGTCGCGCAGTTGTTCAGCGCTGAGGCGAACGCGGGGACCGCGGGCATAGAACTTATTGAATTTGTCTTTCGCTAAGCCATCCGGCGTCACTGTAGCATCCTGCTTGTAGGTGGATGACAGAACGATATATCGTAAAAGTTTTTTCACGCTCCATTGCTGGTGGTGCATGAACGTATAACTCAGGTAATCGAGTAATTCAGGATGGGTAGGGGGAATGCCCTGGGTGCCCATATCTTCCAGGGTTTCCGCGAGGCCCTGGCCGAATAACTGTTCCCAAACGCGGTTCACCATGGCCCTTGAGGTGAGCGGATTGTTTTTATCCGTCATCCATTTGGCTAGGCCAAGTCTGTTACGCGGCGCACCGGCAGGGATTGGATTCAGTGAGCCCGGAACATCAGGTTCCACGGCTTTGGTTTTCGCCAGCCAGTTTCCTCTTTCGAAGATATAGGTGGTGCGGTGCATGTCTGCCGGATTTTCGATCATGATCGGCGTGGTAATGGCTTCGCCTCCTGAGATCAGGTGGAAATAGCTGGCCACTGCGCTATCATATCCGGGTTTATCGTGGCCGGGAATTTTGTTGGTGAACGTTAGCCAGTCGAATGTAATACCGGTATTGTCTTTCTGTAATGATGGGGATGAGTAGGCGAAGAACAGGTCGTGTTTGCCCGGGATGTCGTCAACATCCACTTCATGCAGCATCCAGCCTTTATCAGCCAGCGGAACCGTGAACGCAGTCAGCACGGGACCCCTCACACTATCGGTACGTATCTCCAGGCGGCCATCAGAAACAGGCGTTCGGAAACGTAGCAGGAGTCGTTTTCTTCCGGTCAGTTCAACATCACGGAAACGCGCAAATGAAAAGTTCCGCATGCCCAGCCATTTGGTGTCTATCAGGGCAGCATTGATCATAGAATCTGCTCTTAGGCTGTTGATGGCGGGTTGTCTTGTTTTTACAAAATTGATCACCCGTTTGGAATCTTCCGGGTTGAGATTGGCTGATGCCCATTGGTTCAGGCCGGTGAATTTCGTGCTATCGTCTTTCTTGAATTCGTAGAGCAGCGGATACTCGCCAAAACTGTCTTCATCGCGTGAGTTGTTGAAGAAAGCCATGAACTTATAGTATTCTTCGTGGCGAAAGGGATCGTAGGGATGGCTGTGACACTGAACGCAGGCAAAGGTGGTACCCAGCAGCACTTCCCAGGTGGTGTTGACGCGGTCGAGAACGGCTGCCGTTCTGAACTCTTCATTATCGGTACCGCCTTCATCGTTGTTCATGGTGTTGCGATGGAAAGCGGTAGCCAGGAGTTGGTCATCGGAGGGGTTGGGTAATAGATCCCCGGCGATCTGTTCTGTTAGAAAAGCATCGTAGGGTTTATCGCTGTTGAACGATTGTATCAGCCAGTCGCGGTAACGCCAGATCCGGCGAACATCGTCTCTTTCATAGCCTTTGGTGTCAGCGTAGCGGGCGAGGTCCATCCACATGCCCGTCCATTTTTCACCGTAGGCGGGGAGGGAGAGCAGGGTGTCCACAAGTTTCTCGTAAGCGTCGGGTGATTTATCGGCCAGGAATTTTTCGCCGATAGCCGCTGGCGCGGGCATGCCGATGATATCGAGGGCAGCGCGACGAAGCAGGGTTGATTTATCGGCCTGTGGAGACACGTCGAGGTCTATGTCTTTTAATTTATCGAGGATGAAATAGTCGATCTCGTTATTCACCCATTTGGTGTTGGATGAGGGTATGAGGCCAAACAACCAGCCCCGGGGTTTGGGAACATCGGGCTTTTTAACGGCGGTATAGGCCCAGTGGTCGCCCCATTTGGCCCCTTGCTTAACCCATTTGGTGAGGATATTGATCTCCTCTTCGGTGAGTGGATCTTCCTTGTAGGGCATACGTTCTTCCGGGTCATGGATGGAGAGCCTGCGGATCATTTCTGATGCGCCGGGGTCGCCCGGTATGATAGCAGGTTTCCCGGATTCAGTTGGGGCGAGGGCTTCTTCGCGAAAAAGCAGGCTGAACCCGCCTTTCTTTTTCACACCGCCGTGGCAGCTGATGCATTTTTTGTTGATGATCGGCTTCACCTCGGTATTGTAATCGATCTCCGGTGCGAAGATGAAAGAGTACCCTGCAATGCCAATCCCGATCAGCAGCACGGTAATGAATATTTTATTCTGTAAAAATCCAGTCATAGTCAGGATTTAAATATACGAAATTCAGTCCTGATTTTCCAGTTGCAACTGGTCGATGATGGCCCTCATGTTGCGAACTTCCTGTTCGTCAAGGCCGGTTTGCACCAAATCTTCCTTCATTCCTGCATTTATAAAGCTCATAGCGCTGGGGAGGGACATACGGGCTGAGGAGTGAAATTCACGGGCTCCGGTTATAGTGGCGATCTCCTGTAGGTTGGAAGACCGAAGTCCGGAACCGGGCATGATGATGATGCGACCTGCGGCCTGGTCGACCAAAGACTTCAGCATCTCCGCACCTTCGGTTACCCCTGGCCGTAAGCCGGAGGTAAGGATGCGTTCGCAGCCGCAGGCGATCACATCTTCCAATGCTTTAACGGGATCATGCACGCGGTCGAACGCGCGGTGAAAAGTAACTCCGAGCGGATAGGCGGCGTCCACCAGCCGCTTGGTTCTTTCTGTATCCACGGAACCATCTGCGTTCAGTAGTCCGAATACCACGCCATCGGTACCGATGGCTTTACAGAGTTCCACATCATTCATCATGATCTTAAACTCATCATCGGAATATAAAAAATCCCCTCCCCTTGGTCTGATGATGGGGTAGAGCAGGAGGGAGGTCAGTTCGAGGGCTCGTTTGATCATGCCTGCCGAAGGCGTAGTTCCGCCTTCACCGGGATTATCGCAGAGTTCGATGCGATGGGCTCCCGCTTTTTCAGCGGTGATGACGGAGGCGATGTTGAATGCGATGACTTCGAGTTGATACATTATGGGTAGTAATATTTTCCGGGGATGACAGTATCTGTTGTTGATGTTTTGACGGCATAGGAAAATCCTTTCTGCAAGGCATAGGCGCCGTATTCGCCTTTGCGGTTGAGGGCAAGAAATCCGACCTGGATATTCTTTGATTTAGCCGGACTTTTCTTCACGATGCGCATCACGGCTTCCTTGCAGGCGTCTTCGGGCGAATAGCCCTGGCGCATGAGTTCCACCACCAGGTGGGAGCCCACGCAACGGATCACTTCTTCACCCACGCCGGTTGAGGTAGCGGCGCCCACTTCATTGTCGACAAACAATCCTGCTCCAATAACGGGTGAATCGCCAACCCTGCCGCGCATTTTAAAGGCCATGCCACTGGTGCTGCAACCGCCGCTGATGTTTCCTTTGGCGTCCATCGAGATCAGGCCGATGGTATCGTGGTTATCCGGACCGCCGGGCATGGGCGGCTGTTTTTTATAGAGCTCGTTCTCGATGTTCATGCGGGGTTCATACCTGGAAGTCTTGAGCCATTCTTTCCATGCTTTCTCGGCTTTTGGCGTGAGGAGCTTGGCCGTTTTAAAGCCCTGTTCGAGAGCGAACTGCCGGGCGCCGTCGCCGATCAATACCACGTGCGGTGTTTTTTCCATCACCTTGCGGGCCACGGAGATCACGTTCACAATATCCTCGCAGCCCATCACAGAGCCGCAGTTGCTATCATGGTCCATGATACATGCATCTAGGGTAACATGGCCTTCACGGTCGGGCAACCCACCAATGCCTACGGTCATGTTGTCTTCATCCTCTTCAATGATGTTGATCCCTTTTTCAACGGCGTCGAGCGATGAACCGCCGGCGGATAGTACTTTCCACGACTGTGCATTAGCGACCTTCCCGAAATCCCAGGTAGAGATCACGATGGGGCCGGGAGGCTGAGCGAATTCAAGATGGTTGATGGCGGAAAATGCGGGCAGGATACCCAGGAAATTTCTTCTATCCATATCTAGTGATTGGTAATGCTTGTTATACGATTCATGAGGGTTCTCTAAAAGGTTCTTAATTTACATCCGAAATACGACAAAATTACACCTATGGCCCGGAACCGCGAAGTGGAAGAGATTGATAAAAAGGTAAAGATCAACAAAGAGAGTTGGAAAGAGGCGCTGACCATGTTGAAATTCCTCCGGCCTTACCGGGGGCATTTTGCAGCAGGACTGGTATTCATAGCCCTTTCGAGTGTCACTACCTTATCTTTTCCTTATTTATTAAAGAAGCTGATCGACAGTGCCGATGCCATGAGCAGGGGCGAGGTAATGATCAGTCCGAATATGATCGCTTTTGCCATGTTGGGCATTTTAGTATTTCAAATGGTGTTTTCCTTCGGGCGGGTCTATTTCTTTACGTATGCCGGTGAAAATGCGCTGGCCGATCTGCGGAAGGAGGTATATAACAGGATGATCCAGTTGCCCATGGAGTTTTTCTCCAAGCGGCGGGTTGGGGAATTGTCGAGCCGCCTCAGCGCCGACCTGTCTCAGATCCAGGATGCCATGACGCTGATGCTGGCGGAGGTGCTGAGGGGCGTATTGACGCTGGTGATCGGTATCGGATTGATCTTTTATATATCGCCGAAGTTGACGCTGGTGATGATCTCGGTGATCCCGGTGATCATCATTATCGCCGTGGTATTTGGCAAGAAGATCCGGAAATTGTCGAGGGAGTCGCAGGACCAGCTGGCGGATTCCAATATCGTGGTGCAGGAGACCTTGCAGGGGATCAGTAATGTAAAGGCCTTTTCGAATGAGTGGTTTGAGATCGGGAGGTACGAAAACAGCCTGAAGAAGGTGGTGGGACTGGCTTTGAGAACGGGAAAGATCCGTGGGTTGTTCATTTCGTTCATGCTGTTTTCCTTATTTGGCACGATAGTGTTTGTAGTGTGGTTCGGTGTAGGATTGATGCAGGCAGGGGAACTATCGTTCGGGGATTTGACGGCCTTTGTGATCTATACCACGTTTGTGGGGGCCAGTATGGCTGGCTTTGCGGATCTGTATAGTCAGCTGCAGAAGACTATTGGAGCCACGCAGCGGGTTCGGGAGATCATCAAGGAGCCTGTGGAAGATGTGATGACGGTGAGGGTACCGCTGGAGGATAAATATAAATTGAGCGGCCGTGTTTCCTTTGAGGGGATCAGCTTCGCCTATCCATCTAGGGCTGAAATGCCCGTGTTGAAGGATGTTTATATCCAGGCCCAGCCTGGCGAACAGATTGCGTTGGTTGGGCCCAGTGGTGCCGGAAAATCGACCATGGTGGCGATGATCTTGCAGTTTTACCATCCTGATTCCGGCCGGATCTTGTACGATGGGATCGATGGCAGGGAGATGCCTTTGTCGCAGTTAAGGCAACAAATGGCCCTTGTGCCGCAGGACGTGATGTTATTTGGCGGCACGATCCGCGAGAATATCGCCTATGGAAATCCGGATGCCTCGGAGGAAGAAATTATTGCGGCTGCGAGAAAAGCCAATGCCCATGACTTTATTGTCAGTTTTCCTGAGGGTTACCAAACGATCGTTGGTGAGCGCGGGATCAAGTTAAGCGGTGGCCAGCGTCAGCGGATTGCCATAGCCCGGGCCATTTTAAAAGATCCTGTGATCCTCATTTTAGACGAGGCCACCAGTTCCCTGGATTCGGCTTCGGAATCTTTGGTACAGGAAGCCCTTGAGAACTTGATGAAAAACCGCACGTCATTTGTGATCGCGCACAGGCTGTCTACGGTGCGTAATGCCAACAAAATATACGTGCTCGACAAGGGCCAGATCGTTGAGAGCGGCACGCACCAGGAGTTGATGGACATTGACGAAGGGTTGTACAAGAGCCTGAGCAAGCTGCAGTTCGCGAGTGTGGTGGAGGATTAGGAGGTTACACTTTTAAGTTCCTTTTACAATAATTTTCTTGCATAAACATTTTATAGCCATCGGTAAGACCAGAAAATCAATCAATGAATGGCGGGCAAAATAGTTCTGGCCGATACATCGATTCTCATCGATTTCTTTCGTAAAACAGATAAGGTGAATTCCTACCTGTTAGGCCTCGTTCGACAAGATTTTGAGAGAACAGATAAACTTGAACTGGTTTAACAGGCTCCGTTAACATGGGCCTTTCCAAAACCGCTCGACACCTCAGCTGTATGACATTTGCTAACCTAGGTAACATAATGCCTAATTGCCGGACGGCGCTCCATAGTTACTCGGTAACCTAAATGTCCGATAATTTATATTATGTTAAGTAGAATAAATCAAGCATATTCCACAGGGGAACTACTTCACGGATCTTTAATTGTCAGTACATCTTGTATTCCCTATCTGATCTGACCGGTGTTCTACCCTAATGATGAGAAGATATATTTGGGTCAAATATCTGACGGCAAGCGATCGGATCATTTGACAAAACTGTTGCCGTCATGAATAGGTCCCCTGAGCTTCGATATGTAAATCGATGGCACACCTGCCATCTGTGTAGTCATGATGTATGATATCACCTGGTCCAAATCCATCCCCGCCCTTGACGCAGCGTCCGACATTTCGTCGCGGTTTACATTGGCCGCAAAGGATTTGTCTTTCAGCCGCTTTTTTACGCCTTTAAGTTCCATGCCTTGATAACCTTCCGGCCTCATCAAAGAATAGGCATGCACAAAGCCGCTCAGTTCGTCAAATGCAAACAACATCTTGTCCATATCCGTCACCGGCTCCACGCCAAAATGCGCCGGCCCATGGGAGGCGATCGCCCGGATGATCTCAGGGTCTATTGACCTGTTCTCCAACTCCTCCACGATTTTCTTGCAGTGCTGATCCGGCCACTGGTCCCAATCCGCATCGTGCAGTAAACCCGCCAACTCCCAGCGCCAGGCCTCGGTTTCGTCAGCGCCCCTTTTTTCAATGGCCCAGCTTTTCATTAAATGAGCCACCTGGTGCATGTGCAACTTCAAGCGATCATTTAATACCCAGGCATTCAAAAGTGCAACGGCCTCTTCACGGGGCAAAACGTTTCCAGCATTGGCAGGGTCTCCGAAAACAGAACGATTTAGGTGTAGGCTCATATATCAACTGGCTAATTGGCTAATTTACTAATTAGCTCATTCTTCAATAAAAAAGGCATACCTTATTTAAGATCTGCCTCAATATAATTAGCCAATGAGTTAATGAGCAAATTAGTCAATCAACAACGCGAAGCGTTATTGTTTCTTGTCAGCCTCGTCGTACTTCTTTCCGTAGAAATCTGCTTTGGCTTTGTCTTTTTTCTTCTCGTAGGCATACTGCAACAAACTGGCAGATGACTTATAATTAGATCTTTCGTGCGTTTTCAACTTCGCCTCAGCATCATATGCTGCGAAAACTTTCTCCAAAGGCACGATCGCTTTCTCAGCCGCGGTTACCGCCTCCGCATTCAAATCAGCCTTCTTCTTCACGTCCTCAGGCTTGGTTCCTTTTACTGATCGGGCTTCCTCCTCCTTGAATAAAGCCATATTGTAATAGTGTTTGCCTAACGATAACTGCACGTCGTGGTTATCAGGCTTTATAGAACCTGCTTTCGTGTACAGCTCCTCGATCTTCTTGCACTGCTCGTCGTACTTCGCAGGCTTCTTAGAAATGTCAGATACGTGCGTCTCTCCAAACAACTCATTGCCATACTCAAACAATACGTCAAAATTATTGGGATTGGCCGTGATCAGCTCATCAAACTTTTTGTATAACAGGTTTTTATCATTCTTGTCCCTCACGTAATCAAGTTCCAGCAGCGGCAGATACTCGTCTGCAGGATACAACTCCTTACCAAGATTGATGTACTTCATCATATTGGCCTCATCCTTTTTGTCATAATAGTATTTGGCGAGGTAGCGATAAGATGTTGCCTGCTCTGTGGTATTGGCAACCCTTGCATCAGCAAGTTTAGAGAACTGCTTTACCGCTTCCTCCTCATTCTTTGCATTCAAGGCCGACAATGCGGTATAGTAAGTAAGTGTAGTATCCAGCTTGTATAATCCCCAACCCTGGCTGAAGATGTAGTCGCCTATTACAGCTGTATTCTTGAACTCCTTCAGCGCTTCCTGGTATTTCTCTGCATTGTACAGAGCAGCCGCATCTTCAAAGTTTCCAGTATATAAATTAAAAACGGGCGCATACTGGTCCATGGTCAGGAACACCTGCGATTGGGCCTTGTCGGCCTCTATGGACTTCTTCACCGCGTCAAGCGATTGCATCCGGGCATCTGGCACCAACGTCTTGGTAGCCGCATCAGAAGCCAACGCGCTGTATACTTTCGACTTCAGATACCAGGCCTCCGACACCTCGTCTTTTTTCAGTTTCGGATTGGCTATCGTGAGGTCAATGGACTCCTTAGCCTTTACCCAGTCTTTGGCGGTGATCAGCTCTTTGGTCTTCTTAACGGTCTGGGCAAAAATGCCCGTTATGGCAAATGACATGAACACGGCCATACAAAAGATACGCTTCATTTGTACTTTTTTTGATGATTGTTTATGAAGGATTTTGATCCAGTTTAATTTGATCGTCATCTTCAGCGATGATGTCTTCCTCCTCGTCCAGCTTGGTGATGGCTGCGATCCGGTCCGACTCATCAAGCCTGATCAGCTTCACACCCTGGGTGGCCCTGCCCTGCTCGCTGATGGTGATGACCGACATCCTGATGGTGACTCCAGAAATGCACGTGATCATCAGGTCTTCCTCCGGCTTCACATCCAAAATGCCTACCAATTTACCGGTTTTCTCTGTTACACTGATGGTTTTTACACCTTTTCCACCCCTGTTGGTGATCCTGTACTCATCTACCGGCGTTCTCTTGCCAAACCCTTTCTCCGATACTACCAATACGGTTCTGCTCGTGTCAGCCTTATCCACACATATCATACCAACTACTTCATCCTCCGCATCATCTACCTCAATACCCGCCACACCGATTGCGCCCCTGCCTGTTGACCTAACTTTCTCTTCAGGGAACCGGATAGCACGGCCGCTCTTCACTGCCATGATCACCTCGCAATTGCCATCGGTCATCCTGGCTTCCAGGAGTTCGTCGCCTTCTACGACAGTAATGGCATTCACTCCGGTTGCACGAGGTCTGCTAAAGTCTTCCAAATTCGTTTTCTTGATCGTTCCCTTCTTGGTGCACAACAGGATATAATGGCTGCTTAAAAATTCTTTATCTTCCAGGTTCCTGACGTCAATGATGGTTCTGATCTTGTCATCCGGCGGCAACTGGATCAGGTTCTGAATGGCCCTGCCCTTGCCTTGTTTCTCGCCATCCGGGATCTCATAAACCCTTAACCAGTAACATCTGCCCTTCTCCGTAAAGAACATTAACGTATGGTGGGTGCTGGCTACAAACAAGTGTTCGATATAGTCCTCCTCACGCGTTCTGCCTCCTATTGAACCCCGGCCGCCCCTTTTCTGGCTGCGGAATTCAACGGAAGATGTCCTTTTGATATAACCCAGGTGCGACACCGTGATCACCACGTCTTCTTCCTTGATCAGATCTTCCAAACGCATCTCACTCTCGAGGTAAACGATCTCGCTTCTGCGCTCATCTCCAAACTTATCCTTCACATCCAGCAATTCCGTTTTGATCAGATCAAAACGAAGCCCGGCATCCGCCAGCAAGGACTTCAATTCACCGATCAGCTTCATGATCTCGTTGTATTCGTCCCGGATCTTATCGCGCTCCATACCGGTCAAACGCTGCAGCCTAAGCTCCAACACAGCCCTTGCCTGGATCTCGCTCATTCCAAAATTACTCATCAAACCCTCGCGGGCCTCTTCCGGATTCACACTGGCCCTGATCAATTTGATCACTTCGTCCAAATGATCCAGGGCGATCAGGTAACCCTCAAGTATATGCGCTTTTTTCTCAGCTTCTTTCAATTCAAAATTTGCCCTGCGGATCACCACCTCATGCCTGAAATCAACGAACTCGCTGATCAGGTCCTTCAAATTCAGCGTCTTCGGCCTGCCCCTCACCAACGCTACGTTGTTGATGCCGTAAGAGGTCTGCATCTCCGTAAACTTGTAGAGCTGGTTGATAATCACATTCGCAATGGCATCCCTTCTCAGATCCAGCACGATCCGCGTTCCTTCCTTGTTTGATTCGTTGTTCACGTGCACAATGCCGTCGATCACCTTGTCGATGATCAACTGCCCGATGCGAGACGTTAACACATCACGACTTACCTGGTAAGGTACCTGGGTGATCACGATCTGCTCGCGACCGCTGGCCTTGGTATCCACCTGCAACTTGCCTCGAACCACTACCCTGCCACGACCGGTCAACAAACCCTGCTTTACCCCTTCCATGCCGTAGATGATACCGCCGGTTGGGAAATCAGGAGCCTTCACATAATGGATCAATTCTTCACAGGTGATATCACGGTTATCGATAAACGCTATACAGCCATCTATAACTTCAGATAAATTGTGCGGGAGCATATTGGTGGCCATACCTACGGCGATACCACTTGAGCCGTTGACCAACAACTGCGGGATCTTGGTAGGAAGTACAGTAGGCTCCTGCAGGGAATCGTCAAAATTCAACTGGAATTCCACCGTATCCTTATCGATATCTTCCAGCATGTACTGCGACATCCTTTGCATACGGGCCTCTGTATAACGCATGGCAGCCGGGCCTTCGCCATCCTGTGATCCAAAGTTACCCTGCTTGTCGATCAGCGTATACCGCATGTTCCATTCCTGCGCCATACGAACCAATGAGTCATATACGGCCGTATCGCCATGCGGATGGAACTTACCCAAGACCTCACCCACTATACGGGCGCATTTACGGGTTGGTTTGTTATAATCCATGCCCATTTCATTCATGGCATGCAGGATCCTGCGGTGTACGGGCTTTAATCCATCCCTGACATCAGGCAGGGCACGGCCCACGATCACACTCATGGAGTAATCGATGTACGAAGCCTTCATTTGCTCTTCAATATTCACCGGAATGATGCGGTCGTTATCCCGGGTTTGCTCAGGCTGGTTTAGTTCGTCCATGTAATTCATTTTGCTGTCCGGTCAGCCATCCACAGGCTGAAAAAAAGGACCGAAATCAGACTTTTTTTTAGGTGTGCAAATCTACCTTTTTCAATCGGTAAAACCTGACTGTATTGGCCTATTTTACTGCTTATTTCACATGTTGTGTATAATATCTTCTACTCGCTTAAAAATTTGACAGGATGGGGGTGGAATAAGGCTCCCCAAAGGGGACAACGGTAACGATTATGCAAAGGCTCGTCTGGTGGCCTTATAAGGAACAATTGGGAAAGAAGGGCAGCATGAAGGGCATCAGACAGCTTATGTTGCGCCGGCCATGCAATGGGAAGAAGTGTAACTCCAGGAAGTAACACCGCAGGATTTGAAACTGATGGCCCCCCGGATGGAAACACCCGTGGAAAAACTTTTTAGAAAAGAAGTCGCACCTGCCCTCCCACTGCCGCCAAAAATGAATATACTGTTGCAGTACACAGGCGTGGCAGCCGCATTGTTATCATTGCTCGTGGTGGGTATGCTGATTGGCATCGGCGTTAACAGCCTGCCCGGCATCGAACCTGCCTATGAGCTTGCCGAACCAGCCCGGATCATGGAGCTTAAAGAAAAGCTCGCCATGCGAAACGATCCACCCATCAATTCCATACCTGTAGTAAATCAGCTATACCAGTCCCAGCAGCAAGCGTCGCGCTACGGCATCTTTACTGAACCAGTTCCCGCTTCCCATAGGATACCTTCCAAATCCGCTGCCGGTACATCGAATGCGTCTATTCAGGATAACGATGCGCGCTTCACACAAGAGGTCCAACAAATACCACCATCCTTCAATAACGGAGAATAAAGAGTGGCCGTAAAAAGAACAGAAAACTCACCTAAACAAACCGCTGATATCATCAAACAAATTGATATCACCATGAATGATTATTAAGTGGGGATGTCTGGTGGTATTGAAAACATGCAGGGCACCCTAAATGACCGTTCAGATATGACATAGAATGAAGCCGTTGTTGAAGTACGATATATTTTATCCAACAAAAAACACTTCACGGAGAGCCTGCGGTTCGAAAACACAGAACCCGGCACAAACCTGATGCTCCCTGCACCTGATTCTGAAAGGGGCATCCGCCTCGAAGCCAGCATGGTGAAACTGGTCTATTAATTTTCCCTGCCCAAACTCACATACTTTCTTACATTCATGGTCACTTTATATTTCTATGTACCATATCCTGGTTCTGGGCGCAGGAAAATCTGCCACCATACTGATCGAATCATTGCTCGAAGATGCACATGAACAAAACTGGTACGTGCATGTAGCAGATGTCCAGTTGGACACAGCAGAAAAAAAGGTCGCCGGTTACGGGCGTTCAGCCGCATATCGTATTGAACCCAATGATCCGGAGCAGCTCGATAAACTGATCCAAATGGCGGATGCCGTGATCTCTATGTTGCCGCCACCCCTGCACATTGTTGTTGCCAAAAAATGCCTCGCACACAAGAAACATTTCCTGAACGCATCATACCTGACCCCTGAATTGATGGCACTGGATGAAGAGGCGCGCGCAGCAGAACTATCCTTCCTCGTTGAAATGGGACTTGACCCCGGTATCGATCATATGAGCGCGATGGGTATGATCCATGAGATTCAAAACAAAGGCGGGATCATTACATCTTTCCGCTCTCACTGCGGCGGTCTCATCTCGCCGGAATCAGATGATAACCCCTGGCATTACAAGATCAGCTGGAACCCAAAGAACATCATCATGGCAGGAAAGGATGGCGCCCACTACCTATCCGGGGGCCAGGTCTGTCATGTCACCTATAACGAACTATTCGATCCTGCGCGTACTGTCCAGATCCCCGGACTGGGCCTTTATGCATGGTACCCCAACCGGGATTCTATTCCCTACATGAACACCTACGGCTTGTCAGCCGTTTCTGATTTTGTGAGAACTACACTCCGCCACCCGGCCTTTGCCGCCGGCTGGAAAAAGATCGTTGATCTGGGCCTGACCTCGGTAACAACAACAATCGATACCGACGGACTCACGTTCGTCAAATTCCTCAACGGATATCTTGGCGGAATGGATGCCTGGGAAGAGCCGTTGAAAGAACAATTCGCATTCCTGCTGGCGCAAGGCGACACACTGATCAACAAGGGCCATTTAGCTCCGGCTGACATTCTTCAGATCTTAATGGAAAAGAAACTGGCGCTGGGCGAAGGTGACCGCGACATGATCGTGATGCTGCACGAATTGGAATACCGTATGCCGGGCACGGATGCCCTGCAAACCACCAGCGCCTCACTGGTGGTCAAAGGGAAAGACCAGGTACATACCGCCATGGCAAAAACAGTGGGTCTCCCCCTGGCCATCGCAGTAAAAAATATCCTCCATGGCAGGATACAGCGCAAAGGGGTATTCATCCCCGTTTACCCGGATGTATATGAGATCGTGCTGCAGGATCTTGAAAAGAAAGGTATCTGCTTTACAATAACTTCATCAGCTGTTCTTTCATCTCCGCCACACCCTTAGTAGCAGGTTGTTCTATGGCGATCACTTGTTGAACAAGTGAGATCTCCGGCAGTCTTTTATCTACAAGGTAACAGGGTACGTGAGAAGGTGTATAGTGCACCAACCCTGCTGCCGGGTATACCAGCAAAGATGTGCCCACCACTGCAAAAATATCCGCCGTTGCTGTGATGTCGGCCGCCGTTTCGATCATCGGTACGGCTTCCCCAAACCAAACGATATGTGGCCGCAACTGCGCACCGTCCGCCGCCTTATCGCCTAACTTGATATCATCCCTGATCTCATAGATGAGGCTTTCATTTCGGCTGCTGCGCATCTTGAATATCTCTCCATGAAGGTGAAGGATCTTTGTACTGCCGGCCCGTTCATGGAGGTCATCGATGTTTTGGGTGATGATGTGCACGTCGAAATACTGCTCCAGGGAGGCAAGGATGCGGTGCGCATCGTTGGGTTCCGCATCCGCAACATTCTTCCTTCTATGATTATAGAATTCCAGCACCATGGCCGGGTCCCTCAGGAACGCCTGTGGTGTTGCGACATCCTCAATGTTATACCCCTCCCAGAGGCCATCGCTGTCGCGAAATGTTTTCAGTCCGCTTTCAGCGCTGATCCCCGCCCCGGTAAGTACAACCAGTTTTTTCATCCGTTCATCATTTTAGACATGTAATTTGCTCCATAAATCTCTAACTTTTCATCATGAGAATCATTCTTTCCATCGTCTTTCTTTTCATGCTGACCGGCGCCCGTGCACAACTATCGGCAGATGATGTCAAAACCTTTACACTCCGGAACGGAATGAAGGTCCTCGTTTTAGAGGACCATTCCATCCCCAATGCCAATATGTACATTTTCTACAAGGTCGGTTCCCGAAATGAACATCCAGGCATCACCGGCCTCTCTCACTTCTTTGAACACATGATGTTCAACGGGTCGAAGAAGTACGGGCCAAAGATGTTCGACCAGACTATGGAGAAAAATGGCGGCGCCAATAACGCATACACCTCCAATGACCTAACGGTGTACACCAACTGGTTCCCTTCATCGGCCATTGAAACTATATTCGACCTCGAAGCAGATCGCATTTCCAGCCTCACCATAGATTCAAAAATGGTGGAAAGCGAAAGAGGTGTGGTGCTTTCTGAGCGAAGCACGGGGTTAGAGAACTCCCCCTACCGACTCCTGATGGAAAACATATTTGCCACCGCTTTCCAGGAAGCGCCTTACCACTGGCCCGTGATCGGTTATGAAGAAGATATTAAGAACTGGACCAAGGAAGACCTGGAGATGTATTTCAAAACCTATTACGCGCCCAACAATGCCGTGATGGTGATCAGCGGAGATGTTACGGTGGACCAGGTTAAGAAACTGGCTGTAAAATACATTGAACCCATTCCTGCCCAGCCCGCTCCAAAAAAGATACATCTCACCGAACCTCCGCAGACGGGTGAAAGAAGGTTTGTTGTGCAGAAAAATATTCCCACCCCCGTTATGGGAGTGGGCTACCACGTGCCCGGTGCCGGGCATGGTGACTATTACGCGCTGGATCTCATGCAAAATATCATGGCTTCAGGAAACTCATCGAGGCTCTATTCCGTCCTGGTTGATAAGAAGCAGTTGCTCACTTTTGTGAACATGAGGTTCGGACTCAGCTTCGATCCTTCCCTGTTGATGATCTATGGACAACTGACCCAGGAGGCCGATCCCAAACTACTCGAAGAAGCAATGTTCGCAGAGCTTGAAAAACTATCCAGGGAGGGTATTACCGCTGCCGAACTGGAAAAAGCAAAGAACCAGAAGATGATGGAATTCTACAGCGAGTTTTCAAACATCAACGGCAAGTCAAATACCATAGGCACTTATGAAGTGTACCTGGGCGATTATCGCAAACTCTACGATGCACCTAAGGAATATGCTAAAGTCACCAATGAGGATATTAAACGGGTGGCTACCCAATACCTCAGGAAATCAAACCGGACAGTTGGTTACGTGCAATCTAAAGTTGACTAAATATTACACATGAAAAAGTTTATCCTATATATCGTCCTGTTGGTTGTGATTACCCATTCAGCCAGTGCGCAAGCATTTAAGTTGCCTGCCTATCAGAAATTCAAATTGAAGAATGGTCTTACTGTTTTCCTGATGGAGCAACATGAGGTTCCGCTGATCAATATATCGGTTCTTATTCCAGCAGGTGCTGTCTCTGATGCCAGTCAATACGGTCTTGCTAACATGACTGCCCAGGCGCTGATGCATGGCACAAAAAATCTTTCTAAACAAGAGCTGGAAGAGCAGATCGAATTCATTGGGGCCAATATCTCTACCTTTTCCGGATTAGAGTATTCAAGGCTAACGGCCAACTTCGCCGCGAAGGACCGGGATAAGATCATGAAGCTGACCAGGGATATCCTGCTCACGCCATCGTTCAACAGCGAAGAATTTGAGAAGGAAAAAAATAATGCCCTGGTGAACCTGGAACAAAGCAAACAACAACCCCGTTCCATGTTGGGCCAGTTCTTCAACGCACACTATTATGGTGATCACGTGTACAGCAATCCCCCTTCGGGAACCGTGACCTCAGTTGGAAAATTAACCGTTGCTGATGCCAAAGCTTTTTACGAAAAATACTACCACCCGGAGTATGCGGCGATCGCCGTAGTGGGCGATTTCAACACCAGTGAAATGAAAGCCATGATCACCAGCCTTTTTTCGGGTTGGACAAAAGGAAGCATGGTTCCCGTGAAAGCCGAATCAGTGATCAAGAATACCGGTTCGGCAAACGTGCTCCTGGTGAATAAAGATGATGCAAAAGAGACTACGTTCATCATTGGCGGAAAAGGTATACCGCGGAGTCACCCCGAGTATGTTTCCATTAGTGTGCTGAATACCATTTTAGGCGGCCGATTTACATCCCTGCTAAATGATGAACTCAGGGTGAATACAGGCCTCACCTATGGTGCCAATAGCGGCTTCAGGACTACAAAATCCTTGGGCACTTTCACATTAAGCACATTTACTGCATCCAAGACAACAGAGGCCGCCATCGATAAGGCCATGGAAGTATACAAGAAATTTTTGAATACCGGTGTCACGGAAGATGTGCTGCAATCCGGCAAGAGCTATGTGAACGGTCAGTTTCCGCCCGACTATGAAACCTCTGGCGACCTGGCCAACCTGCTTACTGATATGTTCTGGTTTGAGTTCGATGAAAAGTTCATCAATAATTTTCAGGCCAGCGTTAACGGCCTTACGCTGGAAAGATCCAAACAGCTGATCAGCATGTATTTCCCAAAAGATGATCTGAAATTTGTATTGATAGGTAACGCAGGAGAGATCCGTGAGGTCGCAAAAAAATATGGAACGGTGAAAGAGGTTGCGATCACCCAGGATGTGAAATGATCGTATTCCCGGAAGATGAAGTATCCGAAGTAAAGGGAGAACCGATGTTCTCCCTTTTTATTTCTTTTCACCCGCCATTTCCATCACGATCTCCCACTCTTCATCTGTAACGGGTTGAACGGATAATCTTCCCAATCTGATAAGTGCCATATTAGCCAGACGTTTTTCCAGCTTTACCTGTGCCAGGGAGACCGGTCGTTTTAGTTTTTTCACCGGTGCAAAATCTACTACCACCCATGCATCTTCATCAGTGGTGGGATCCTGATAAGACTCTTTGACCACCTTGGCAATGCCTACCATTTCAAGTCCTTCATTGCTGTGATAGAACAAGGCCTTGTCGCCCTTCTTCATAGCCCGAAGATTGTTTCTCGCCGCATAATTACGCACCCCATCCCAGAAGGTCTGCTTGTCTGCCATAAACTGATCCCATGAATATTTGAACGGTTCTGATTTGATCAACCAATATGCCATCGTGTGTTTTTAATGAAACCTCAATTACCAACCCTGCACCAACACGTCAGCCAGATGCATTGTTTTGATGTTAGAGCCATTTTTTTCTCCATAGGAGCCAATATGCATCAGGCAACTGATGTCGGTGGAGATGATATATTCCGCTTCAGTAGCGGTGGCATGATTGATCTTCTGGTCGGCCATGGCCGATGAAATGGCATCGAACTTTACGGCAAATGTACCCCCGAATCCGCAGCAGGTTTCCACATCTTCCATTTCCGTTAACTGCAAACCCGACACCTTTTCCAGCAACACCCGGGGTTCATGCTTTAACTTACATTCCCGAAGCGCAGCGCATGAGTCGTGGTACGTAGCCTTCACCGGGAAGCTGGCATTAAAATCAGTAACCTTCAACACATTGACGAGAAAATCACTCAGTTCAAAAATGCGAGACTGCAGGGCTTTCAATTCATACCTGAACGATGAATCTTCCGTGAACATCGTGTTGTAATAATTTTTCACAAAGCCCACGCAGGAGGCGCTGGGTGCCACAACATAATCCTTACCCGAAAAGTCCTTGATGAACTTGCTGCAGACCATTTTGGATTCCTCCCTGAAACCGGCATTGAATGCAGGCTGCCCACAACAAGTTTGGTTTGCATTATAGCTTACGGTACAACCCGCTTTTTCGAGCAGCTTAACCATATTGAAAGCTGTTTGCGGAAACAGCTGGTCTATAAAACAGGGTATGAATAACTGCACGTTCATGTTATCGATGGGCTTTGAAAGATTTCAGCAACGAGACCATCTTTAGTACAGTGATACCGGCTTCTTCCCCTTTATGTCCATGTTTGCCGCCGATCCGTTCAAGCGCCTGCTGTTCGTTGTCTACGGTGAGCACGCCGAAAACAGTAGGCACGGGTAACTGCAGGTTCAGTTGTGTTACGCCATCCGTTACGGCCTTGCAGACGTAATCGAAATGAGGCGTATCTCCACGGATCACAGCACCAAGTGCAATGAATGCGCCGGGCCTGACGTCTTTGTACTTGGTCACCTCCCAGTAAGACTTGATGGCGAACGGGATCTCAACCGCGCCGGGAACAACGATGGTCACAATATTGTTGACGCCGCTTTTTTTCAAGGTTTTCCTTGCCCCTTTTTCCAGTTCATCCACCACGGCACTGTTCCATTCGGTCTTCACAATAACAACACAGGCACCGGTATACTCACCGGCGCCTGTGTTCAATTTCTTTACTGAGGCATTACCTTTCGTTGCCATGATGTTGTCAGGATTTAGTTTCTCCCAGGCGGGCAAGGTATTTATCTATTCCGAACCCTTTCTCAGTGCGGGGGAATTTATCCTTTATCTGCTTGTACACTTCAACGGCTTCTTTATTCTTTCCAGCCATTTCAAGCAATAAACCGGCCCTGAAGAGGTATTCGGATGACAGCATCTGGTCTTCCGGGAACACAGAGCCTGCTTTCCTATAATGATCGACCGCTTTATTATTTTGCTTCAATTCGGAGTTGGCATCGCCCAGCATACCCTGAACGCGGGCCTCGATTTGTTTGGCGCCATTCGCATTGAAGTCTTCCAGGTGTTTAATGGCATTCTTGTAATCCCCCAGGATCAGGTAGGATTCACCGGCATATAACCGGGCCAGATTACCTGCTTTGGTGCTACCGTACTTATTGATCACCTTCAGGAACCCCGGATTACCGGCATCGCCATTCAGGGCCAACGATACAGAGTCTTTCTTGAAATTCGCTTCGGCCTTGAAGATCTCTTCCTGTGCCTTTTTCTCATTTGGGAGCTGTATGAGGTACTTATAACCGAGGTAGCCACCTACCAGAACGATGACGGCTATACTGGCCGTGAGAATGCCTTTGCTGTTCTTTTCCCAAAAACCTTTCGCTTTGTCCAAAACTTCCATTTCCGGCTCGGGATGCGTTTTTACTGACATCTATACTTGAGATTTAAATTAAGATGAACTTGTTTAGTATTATTTTATAAAATCAGTCGACTATAAAAGGATAGTCTTCTTGAACGTATACGTCTTTCAGCAGTTCATCATCAGAGGGCCATGGGCTTTCTTCAGCAAACTGAACGGATTCTTCTACTTGCAGCCTCACGCGCTCATTGATGGCTTCAATTTCTTCTTCGGGCACTTTAAAATACTCCTGCAACATTTGCTTTGATTGCTCAATAGGGTCCTGTTCTTTATAAAGCTCTACTTCTTCTTTTGTCCGATATTTCTGCGGATCGCTCATGGAGTGGCCTTTGAACCGGTATGTCTTCATCTCCAGGAGGGTTGGACCTTCCCCGGCACGCGCACGTTTTACTGCCCTTGATACCGCCTCGTGAACGGCTTCCTGGTTCATACCATCTACCGAATCACCGGGCATATCATAAGCGTCGGCCAGTTTATAGATATCCACTACATTTGATGTCCTCGCAACCGAGGTGCCCATCGCATAATGATTGTTCTCGCAAATGAAGATCACCGGGAGCTTCCAGACCATTGCCAGGTTAAAGGTTTCGTGCAGCATACCCTGCCTGGCGGCTCCGTCCCCGAAGAAGGTCAGGCATACATTGTCAAGACCCTTATATTTTTCTGCGAAGGCCAGACCAGCACCCGTTCCGATTTGAGCACCAACAATCCCATGGCCTCCAAAAAAACGTTCCTTAACACCGAAGAAGTGCATGCTTCCACCTTTGCCTTTTGAGCAGCCAGTGGCCTTACCATACAATTCCGCCATACAGGCATTCGGCGTGATGCCTTTGGCAATAGCGAGTCCATGGTCACGGTAGGCCGTAATAAAGGTGTCATCGGGCTGTGTAGCCGTCATACAGCCCGCAGCAAGCGCTTCCTGCCCGATATACAGATGGCAAAACCCCCTGATTTTCTGCATGCCGTACAACTGCCCCGTTTTTTCTTCAAAACGGCGTAGCAGCAGCATCAATTCGTACCAGTACAAATAGGTCTCTTTACTGAATTTTGTTGCAACAGCGTTGGTCGTTCCCAATTTGGCAAATTTGAGGGGCAAATATAGGTGAATTCAGACAAAAATTTACCCTTATACCCAGATAACAAACAGCCGGAAACGGCAGGCAGGCAAGGTTAACAGGATATCCGCCGTTTTTACCCTTTTTTGTTTCTACTTTTGGCCTCCCATGACGAAAAGCCTGCTGCAACTTGACTTCCTTGAGCTCATCCAGTTCAAGAACTATCCAAGCCGGGCTTTTGAATTCAAAGAGCGCATCGTTGGCTTCTGCGGGCCTAATGGCGCCGGTAAAACAAACCTGCTCGATGCGGTTTATTACCTATGCCTAACAAAAAGCTATTTTGGGAAATCCGATGCAGGCAATATCCAGTTCGGTAAACAGGGATTCAGGATCGAGGGCCGGTTCACCCGGCAGGACCAGCCGTTCACTGCCATCTGCATTCTACGCGAAACGGGTAAAAAAGAGATCCATTTGAATCAGGAGACCTATACCCGGTTTTCACAGCACATCGGCAAGTTCCCGGTGGTGGTGGTAGCCCCGGATGATGTGCGTATTGTTGCCGGCGGCAGCGAGGAGCGCCGAAAACTGCTGGATACGATCATTTCACAGATAGATCCTGAATACCTTCAGCAACTGATCCAGTATACACGGGTATTACAGCAACGCAACAGCCTGCTGAAACAGTTTTCGGAAGCAGGACGAATTGACCCTGCCCTGCTCTCGGTGCTTGACCAGCAGTTGATCAAACCCGGTCAGTTCATCTTTGAACAGCGAAAACGTTTCCTGGATGGTTATCTGCCCGAAGTGATTTCGGGATATGGCATGATCGCAGGTGTGGAAGAAGGATTGAATCTTCAGTACCAGAGCCAGTTACTCAGCAGTTCATTTGAAGCCTTGCTGCAGCGGAACAGGGAAAAGGACATGTACAGCCAGCGTACACAGGGCGGCGTGCATCGCGATGAGCTGGAGATCCGTTTGGGTGAACAACCCCTGCGTCAAGTGGCTTCGCAGGGCCAAAGAAAGAGCTTGTTGTTTGCGCTGAAGTTGGCCGAGTTCAATGTATTGCGGAGGCATAAAGGTTTTGAACCCATTCTCTTGCTGGATGATGTGTTTGAAAAACTGGATGAGCACCGCATGCATAATTTACTCAACTGGGCCTGCGTGGAAAATAAAGGCCAGGTATTTCTTACCGATACCCACTGCAACAGGTTAACGATCGCGCTGGAAAAATTAAATACCGGCTTCCAGATAGAAGCGCTTCGCTAATCATTACATTTGCGCGATATCATTTTTCATTGGGCGAATACTCACTTTCACAGGCACTACAACAATTCCTCAGGCAGAGCAGGCTCAAAGGAAACA
This sequence comes from Chitinophagaceae bacterium, assembly GCA_040404005.1. GTDB lineage: Bacteria > Bacteroidota > Bacteroidia > Chitinophagales > Chitinophagaceae > Pollutibacter. Next base: position 138,467 of record JBBAJO010000002.1, on the reverse strand, counting down.
TACAGGCCATGCAGATAGAAGATGTGTGGGAAGAGTTGATGGGCAAAACCATCGCAAAGTATACGGACAGCATACAGATCATCAATAAAACCCTGTTCATCAACACCACCGTTGCTCCGTTGAAGAATGAACTACAATTCCAAAAGGCTACCATCATCCAACGAGTGAACGAAGCACTGGGTGAAAAAGTGATCACCGACGTGGTGATCAAATAATCATGATTGGATATAGTTTTGTAGCTGCTCAATGGTATCTTTTTGAGCGAGCATGGTCTCTTTTACCACATCAATGATGGAGATGATCCCGATGTAGTCATCGTTCTCAAACACCGGGAGGTATCGGATATTGTGGTTGGTCATGATCTCCATACATTCCTCCAGGTTATGAAGGGGAGTAACGATAGGGAGATATTCACTCATGATCTCCCCTACCTGCAAGTCGCTCGAAGATTTGCCATGCAGGATCACTTTTCGTGCATAGTCCCGCTCAGTGAACAGGCCGCAATATTTTTCGTTGTCCATGACCACTACAGAGCCTATGTTTTTCTCAGCCATGATCTTCAGGGCCTCAAGGACAAAGGTGTCAGGCATTACAGTGATATTATTTCTTCCTTTCCGCTTGAAGATATCAGCTACGTTTTTCATGCAACTAAGAGTTTGGTCTTTGTTGAAAATACAGCATTCATGCGAAAACAAAAAATCGTCACGTGAGTTTAATCCGGGGATCTATGATGCTGTAGAGGATATCTGCCAGAATATTTATGACAACGAACAAAGAAGCGGTCAATAACACGCTGCCCATCACTACGGGATAATCCAGCTTTTCGAGCGCATCCACGGTGACCTTTCCGATCCCTTTCCAGCCGAAGATGTATTCGATAAAGAAAGCTCCCGCCAGCAATTCCGCAAACCAACCGGTAATGGCCGTGATCACCGGGTTTAAGGCGTTACGCAAGGCATGGCTTAATACCACTGATTTTCGTGAAAGGCCCTTTGCGTAGGCGGTCCGGATATAGTCTTGCCCCAACACATCCAGCATAGAACTTCTGGTGAGCTGGGTGATGATGGCCAGCGGCCTGATGCCCAGGGTAAGCGCAGGTAAGATGAGATTTTGCAACTTGAGCTCCCTGCCTTTGAACGGGTCGATATCGAACATACTGCCCGTCATATGCAGGCCGGTAAACGAATGCCATACAAAGCCGAATAGCCAGGCAATGAGGATACCCATAAAGAAAGAGGGCGCCGAGATCCCGATCACCGAGCTGAATACCGCGGTGCTGTCGAGCCAGGAGCCTTTTTTTATGGCCGCAATTATCCCCAAAAATATTCCCGTTATGGTAGCAAAGAGCATGGCAGCCAGTGCCAGCAACAAGGTTCCGGGTAAAGCATCCGTCAGGATATCCAGTACGGGTCTTTTGCTTTGGTAGCTTCTTCGCAGGTATGGGATCTTGATGCCGAATCTGTTTTCTCTGCCGATGAAAATACCCGACAGTTTTTTTTCTTCGATCTCCCGGGCACTGTGAAACGCCAGCGGAGAAATATCCCTTAGGTAAAAAAGGAATTGTTTGTATTTGGGCTGATCCAGGTACAGTTCTTTACGAATGTTCTTCAAGGTGGCTTCATCACCGGTTTGTCCTACTACCAATCTGGCAGGATCACCAATACCCTGGAACAAAAAAAATACGATCACCACCACACCCAGCATCACGAGTATACCATAGCCTACTTTTCTGAATAGGAATCTGATCAAGGGATTTATTTAAACTGATCGGTTTGATTTACGGCATCCAGCAGGGCCCATTTACCTAAGATGTTTCCATCAGACAGGAAGTACACCGTTGGGTCTACACGGGCAGCGGTTTTTATAGCCACGAAATCAGACTTCATAACGGGCACGTCTACCTGCGACATTACCTGTTCCGGTACCGAGGTAGATATGATGAAAACAATATTATTTGCGGCTGCAGTCCGCTGCAGGATTTTGACTTCATCGTTCCAGGCGGCGTCCCATGTTTTGGCAAACAGGATCAACAATTTCCCTTTCTGGTTGAGGATAGCCTCGGTGGTGTCCATATTGTTCTGGTTCACCAATATAAAATCCTTGATCGGCGGCTCGGCATTCCCTTTTCTCACCACCTTATCATATCGGTTCACGAACTGGTAAGCGCTGTCGGTAAAATCCGCCGGAAAATGATCTGCATCGAATTCCACGTTCTGACCATCTTTCTTGTATACGAAAGTTATGACCGTGCTGTCAGGTATTGCCCCCGCGGGTATCTTCCTTTTCTCCAAAACGTTGGCGCCTATTTTATAGGGCAGGCAGTCTACGATGGGAAGGTGTTTGAGTACCCAGAACTGTATGCCGAATGAAAATGCGGAGGTGGCTGCCAGCGCGAGGATCGACATCCTGTTGCTCAACACGCTGCTGATCTTCTTCCGGTTCACAAACAGGTACACGATGAGGACCGTCAGTATGATGTCCTTGATGAATGAATCTTTAGCGGTGAGTTTAAAACAATCCCCGAAACATCCGCACTCCTTGATTTTCCCCGAGAATAACGCGTAAGCGGTTAGGAAGGTGAAGAAGATGATCAGCAACAGCAACAGCCAGCTGAACAGCCTGAACTGCCAGCCGATGATCACAGCAACGCCCGCAATGATCTCGAACGCGATCATGGTAACAGAGAGGAAGAGGCTGAGGTCGTTCAGCGCATGCATGCCCCACACTTCAAAAAACTCCTGCATCTTGTAGCTGAGCCCCATCGGGTCGTTGGCTTTTACCAGCCCGGAAAAAATGAACAGAATTCCAACAATATAGCGGGAAAGTGTAAGCGAAGCTTTCATATCAATGTTTTCCTTCTTCAATTAACAAAAGTGCAAATACTGCATAGTTGATGATGTCTGTAAAATTGGCATCGATCCCTTCGCTGATGATGGTCTTTCCTTCGTTTTGCAGGATCTGGCGTACCCGTAGCAGTTTCATCAGGATCAGGTCTACAAAACTTTCCTGGCTCATCTCTCGCCAGGCTTCACCATAATCATGGTTTTTGTCGGCCATGATCCGTTTCGCGAAGGCTACTTTATCGTCGTACAAACGTTCTACGGTATCCACATCCATATCGTCCATAGACAGGTCATTCAATTCCATTTGGATCAGTCCGATCACACCGTAGTTGATGATGCCGATGAATTCCGAAACGATATCGTCGCCTACTTTCTGGTGGCGTTTTTCCTGTATTGTCCTGATCCGCTGCGCCTTGATAAAGACCTGGTCGGTCACGGATATCAAACGCAGCACCCTCCAGGAGGTGCCGTAATCCGTAGTTTTTTTAAGGAAAATGTCTTTACAGGCATTAATGACCTGATCGTATTGACTATCGGTGTTTATTGTATTTTGCATGTACATATATGGATACCGTCAAAAATAGTTTAAAGCATTCAATTGACATATTGAATTGCGGCGGCAGGCTTCTTTCTATAGAAAAACCGCTGGTAATGGGCATTTTAAATGTGACTCCGGACTCTTTCTTCGCCGGTAACAGCAGAATCAGTAGGGATGGGTACGTGCAGGAAGCCGGTTTGATGCTGGAACAGGGTGCTTCGATCATTGATATTGGCGGGCAAAGCACCAGACCGGGTAGCCAGCGGATCGGGTCGGATGAGGAAACGGACAGGGTGATCCCCGTGGTGGAGGCGATACATGCCGCATATCCGGATGCGTATATTTCGATCGACAGTTACCATCACCGGGTTGCGGCAGCAGCTGTTCATGCCGGGGCCGTTATGGTGAACGACATCAGCGCAGGCCAGTTGGATCCGCTGATGATCCAGACTGTTGCTTCGTTGAATGTGCCGTATATTATGATGCATATGAAAGGGGATCCGGGCAGTATGCAGGAGCTTGCGGTCTATACTGATTTAGTTCGGGAAGTGATGGATTATTTTACCGCTAAGGTGGTGATTTGCCGAAAGGCTGGAATCAAGGATATCATTATTGATCCGGGCTTTGGGTTTGCCAAGAATATTGAGCAGAACTTTCAATTGCTGAAGCAACTTGATCTGTTTAGGATCTTTGGCCTGCCCATGCTGGTGGGTTTGTCAAGAAAGTCTACGATCTACAAAACCCTCGGTACCGATGCGCAGCAAGCACTGAATGGTACTACGGTATTGAATACGATTGCGCTACTGCACGGTGCCCGTATCCTTCGCGTGCATGACGTGCGGGAAGCCGTGGAAGCCATCAAGTTACTTTCGGCGTATAACGCTGCTCGGTAATTGACTTGAGAAAAGCCCTGCCCATTTATTGCGCTGCTCGATAATGGGTATGAAAAAAGGGGCTTGAGGCCCCTTTTCTATTTCGATCTGATTTGATTAATTACCCGGAGGCATCGGCGGTGGCGGAGCCTGCTGCGGAGCATCAGCTACATCAACCACTTCCACTTCGAAGATCAGGTTTTCGTTAGGCTTGATCGCAGGGGGTGAACCCTGTGGACCATAACCCATGGATGATGGAATGAAAAGTCTTCCTTTTCCACCTTTATTGAAAGCTGTGATCCCTTCCAACATACCCTGGATGGCGCCTTGCTGACCAGCGATAAAACTGAACGGATCCATAGGATGGGGCTGTGTTTGCTTAGTGCTGTCGATATTTGAATCGAAAGGCTTGCCCTCAAAATTAGTGCCGGTATACTTTATGGATACCATCTTGCCAGACTCAGCTGCAGGACCGGTTCCTTTTTCTTTGATTTCAACAAAAACGCCTTTCAGCTTTTCTGCCTTGATGTTGTTGTTCTTCAGGTAAGTTTCGATAGTGGCTAATTCCTTATTACGGAATTTTTCCATCTCGGCCTGGTAGTCTACCATGACACTATCGCGTGAAGAGAATACGCCCAGGATCTTCAGGCTTGTTTTGATCTTGCCACCTTTTTTCATGTAAGGAGGCATTCCCATTGGATTGGCCTTAGCAAGGGAATCGTATTGCTGGATAGTCACTACGCTATCCCCTATTTTCAACAGCTTCAGGATCTCAGAAAAATCATGAGGCCTGCCTGCGCTGTCAACCATATCATAACCAGGGATCAGGTTATATGATTCGTTGATCACAGAATCATTATACGAGATCCTGTAATTGAATTTTACGATGTCGCCGTTCTTAAGTTGGGCTCCCTTGCCGTCTTTGAAGATCTTATACTCCAAACCGGTCTTTGTTTTTTCGAAACCCACATTGGTACATGCCGAACCCATCATTACAACAGGGATAAGGGCGACCAATAGTTTACTGTTTACTTTCATTGTTTATGTTTATTGTAATTGAGATGCTACTTCTTTAAGTGCGATCTTGAACTTCCTTACATTCTCCTCCACATTATCGCTGCTTCTTCCGCCGGCTGCATTGTAATGACCACCACCTTCAAAATAAGTTCTGGCAAAAGTGTTGGAATCGAATTCGCCCTTACTCCTGAAAGACCATTTTCTTTCTTCGTCGCGGTCGATCAACAAAGCGGCCAGTTTAATACCCTGGATAGACAATGGATAGTTCACGAGGCCTTCGGTATCCCCTGTTCTGATATTGTATTTGAGGATATCCGCTTTGGGAATGGCGATCAGCGCGGTATTGTATTCGTACAGCACCTCCATCCGGTTGCAAAGCACATGGCCAATGAACCGAAGTCTGTTCTCCAGGTAGCTGTCATAAATATGCTCATGGATCTTGGAATGGTCTAATCCGGTGAGTTTCAGCGTAGCTACCATTTCATGAACACTGGAGGTGGTTACGGGGAAACGGAAGGAACCGGTATCTGCCATAACCCCAGCGTAAAGGCATTGGGCAATTGGCAGATCGATCAGGTCTTTATGTCCGGAATGAACAATGAACTCATAGATGAGTTCAGCCGTGGAGCTTTTGGGGATCACGCTGATGCCGTAGGAAAAGGCTGAAGTATGTGGTTCTTCGTGGTGGTCGATCAGTACCTTTACGCATTTCATGCTTTCAAGCTTTTTTGCCATAAATCGCGTTCGGTAGAACGTATTGAAATCAAGGCAAAACAGCCATTCAGCGCGGTCAAGCTCCGCATCAGCCTTCTCGCGGGCGGCTTCATAATCGATCACATCTTTACAACCAGGCATCCATTTCAGGAAATCCGCCCAATTGGTTGGTGATATTACCGTTACCTCATGCCCCAGTTTACGCAGGAAATGAGCCATGCCGAGCGACGAACCCATGGCGTCGGGGTCGGGCTTCTGGTGCATGGTGACCACTACCCTTTTGGGTTCCTGTGTTAAAAACGGGAATAACTCCTGGATCGGTTTCATGAGGCGGCGAAGATAGGGCAATTAATAGACAGAAAGCCAGAAAATAGCCCATATTAGGGGGCTTTTTAAGCATTTCGACCGGTAGTTTAGCATTTTCATAATGCGACAGATGCATATTGGTTTTGCGCATATCCCTTTAGTGTCGTTTCTTTACCACCGCGAAAATTAAATAATTATGAGTAACAGGACCTTTACGATGATCAAGCCCGATGCCGTTGAGAATGGCCATACCGGAGCAATCATCGATCACATCATCAAAGCAGGCTTTAGCATTGTAGCCATGAAACTGGTTCATTTGTCCCCTTCTAAAGCGGGTGAATTTTACGCTATTCATAAAGAAAGGCCTTTCTATGGGGAGTTGGTTGAGTTCATGAGCAGTGGTCCTATTGTAGCGGCTATCCTCGAAAAAGAGAATGCCGTGGAAGCTTTCAGAACCCTGATCGGCGCAACCAATCCTGCCAATGCCGCAGAAGGCACTATCCGTAAGCTCTATGCAGAAAGTATTGGCCGTAATGCGGTTCACGGTAGCGATAGTGATGAGAATGCAGGGATCGAAGGTTCATTCTTCTTTTCCGGTTTGGAAAAAGTTAAATAAGCTTCGTTCCCTTCTAACTTTTTAAGAATCATCCTAACGGATGATTTTTTTGTCTTAAAATGGAAGCAACCTTGAAAATTAGCTGCCGGTCAATGCGTTATACGAAGAAACCGAGTGAGTTATACACACTTATACCCTTTTTCTTTTTGGCATAGTCCTGGATGATTACCCGGTATTACCGTGAAGGGTTTAGGGTTTAAATGAAAGGGGGCTCATTTCTATGAGCCGCTTTCTTTTTGGGGATTGGCGGATTTACGGATTGTTACATTAGCGGATTAACGAATTGGAAATGGCCGGATTTACGGATTTGCAATTCGCTAATTCGCCAATCCGTTAATCCGTTAATCCTTACGATAGCGCTTTTAGAATTTCTTAGGGCAATCCGTACTACCCTTCCGGCTTTCTTTATATAACGGGCCGGCGTGGATATTGAACGTGGCTGTAATACCGGAGAAATAGAACCAATCTTTGAAATTTGAACCGCCTCTGGTGGTACCTTCCGGCGGGTACAGTGAGGGGTTGTTTTTAACTTCATCGCCCCTCCAGGCCACATTGGCCGCTATTTGCCCCCTTTCACTGACCAGGGTGGCCTGGTCTACATAAGTGGTGCTCAGGTCATCAAGGTAATCCGTGAACGTCCTCCTCATACCGATCTCCCAGGCAATGCTCACATTGTCATTGACCTTAAACCTGATACCGCCGCCAAAGGGAATATTCAGCTGGGTAAGGCTATAGGGTTTGCGATTGGGGTAAGCGGCAAGTCCCTGACCCTCGGTGCTCAAAGGCTGGAGAAAAGTTTTACCTGCAACAGAGTCAAATGTGTAGGGATTAAAGCGATAGACACCGATGCCTGCAAAAATGTAGGGAGTGACTCTGCTGTAGTTCAGATTCAGGATGTCGTAATAACCGGTAACACTGAACTCGGAAATATTGGAAAAGAAATTCAGGTTCCTGGCCACCAGAATTGGATCTGTATTGTCTTTATCATCACCGGTGATCTTGCCAAAGCTACATAAGCCCCTCACCCGAAAATGCGCATTGAAAATATAGCTCGCACCAATTCCCAATGCTATTTTGGAGTTCTGCATGGTATATCGTTTCTCCACCAGATCGCCCTGGTAGTTGGCCGTTCCGGCAAATGCATCTATGGCCCATTGCTGCGCAGTAGCACCAGGAATACATGTCACCATAGGCAGCAGAACGTACAGAACCAGCGTTTTCACCATTCGTTTTGTAATGAGAATTAAACTTATGTGCAAATTTGCGGCTGAAAAGTTAAGTTTCGTAATGGTAAGCGGTTTATTTTAAACAATAACAAATGTTTTTTCCCCGGGTATTAGGTAGGCGATCAATTCCATCAGCCGCCTTGTTCGGGTTTTTGAACCTCCTTGCCATTGGTCAACGAGATAACAATCCAGCGAGTATGGCTACTCTGTATATTTTCATGGTTTTTGTTTGATTATTCTCTTCACGTCAGACCTGATGGCGTTTCCCCATACTTTGTAACCTGCTACGTTATAGTGCAACTTATCATCCAGGTAATATTGGGCGATGGGCTTACCGTCCTTTCCCAGAAAATGACTGGAAGCGTTGATGTAGTGGAGGTTCCTGTTCGCCTTACAATATGCCCCAATCAAGGCGTTGGCTTCCTGAATCTGGCTCCAGGCGGTCCATCTTCTTTCATTTGGACTGATGGCCAGCCAGGTGATGGGTATGTCAGGATATTTCGCGCGCACTTTTTTCACCACGTATGCAAAATGCTCCAACACCTGGTCGGGTGACTTATCACGCTCGCCGGCCACGATGTCATTACCCAAATACATGAACAGGGCCCTGAGCTTTTGTTTCTCCAGGATCTGATCAATATAAAATGCTACGTCACGCAGATTACTCCCTCCAAAACCCCGGTTGATGATCTTGTCGTTCTTCAGATCTGTCTTGATATCTGTCCAAAGCCGGATATATGAGCTGCCCAAAAACATGATGGCTTTATCAGGAAACTGATCTACCCCATTCAGACTGTCTAACCGTTTCATTTCTGCGCCCCATCGGAACACGTCGGTTCTGGCCGTGCCGGCGTTATACTTCAGCTGTGTATATAACCAGTGACTCATGGATCTGAAAGCGCTGTCGATTTTTTCTACTGAATTGTCAAGCGTATGTCCGGCGCCATAAAAAGGCCTCCAACCAGTAGACACCCCCGATGACAGGCATTTTTCGAACAGAATATACCCGCCGTATTTGAAACCATGGTAATCAAAGGAACTATCATAGGGAACTGTTTTGTCAGCCGTTCCACTGATATTAAAAAGTGGCGCATCGCCCGTCTTTATCCATTGCAGATCGATCATAGCCCCCCAGCAATTGATCACCCCATTGACACTGGAACTATACCCTTCGTTCCCGCTGGCACCCTCCAGGCTCCCCCATTTAGCGCGGTCGATCAATGGCGGAACCTCATGCTCGTCCATGTAAGCGATAGCAAGACAAGTCTTGGATCCCGCCGAACTACCGGTAATGAATACCTGCGAAGTGTCGATCCCGTAACGGTCTGCGTACTTTCTGAAAAATCTAATGGCAGCTTTTCCATCCTGCTGCGCCCGGTACAAAGCTTCATAGTAGTCCTTATTCGTTCCCTCTTTCCCTACACCCAGTCGATAGTCGATGCTGGCCGTTACGTAGCCCTGCGCTGCGAAGCCCTGGCAAACCATGGAACTGAACCGCCCCGTTTTTGTATTGTTTTTAAACCCGCCGCCGTGGATGAAGATCACCAATGGTCTTTTCTTCATCGTATCCGCCTTGGGCATAAATACATCAAGCAGGAGAACTTCCTCCTCCCCTTTCAGGTTGGTCGCCCTACCATAGGGAACGTTGACCGCGGAATCTATCCCTGCAAAAACGGTGGCTGTAAATCTCTTCTGCCCATACCCCGCAACGGCAATCAGCAACAACATCAACAAGGCCGAAATATGTTTCATCAGAACAATTTTTTGATATCGTTTTTTATGACCTTGCCCATCCCATTTCGTGGCAACTCAGGAAGTATCAAATACCGTCTCGGCAATTTTTAAGAAGCCATACGCTCCTTCAGCCAGCCATTCAATTTTTCCGTATCCACTTCACCTTTTGTAACGATCGCTGCAACGATCAATTCACCCCACTCTTCATTTTCTATTCCAACCACCGCACAGTCTTCCATGGCGTTATACTTTCGCAGCTCTTCTTCAATTTCCAGCGCGGATATGTTATAACCGCCCGACTTGATCATGTCTACCGAGTTGCGGCCCATGATCCGGTAATACCCTGCTTCCACAACGGCTATATCCCCGGTTTTGAACCATCGACCCTCCCTAAAACTTTCCGCCGTGGCTTCAGGCCTTCTCCAGTATTCCAAAAAAACATGATCGCCTTTAACTAAAATCTCTCCCGGTTCACCAGCCGGTACATCTACGTATTGTTCATTGACCAGTCGTATGTCTACGCCCGGCAAAGGAAGGCCTACATAGCCTGCTTTTCTTTCGCCACGATAGGGATTGCTGATGGCCATTCCGATCTCCGTCATACCATACCTTTCCAGCAACAGATGCCCGCTGAGCTTTTGCCATTTTTCCATGATAGAAACCGGCAGTGCCGCCGAGCCGCAAACCATCAGCCTGAAATCCTTCATGGACTCCGTCATCTTTTCCTGTTCTTCTGCCGATGCCTTTTCCCAGAACTCAATGAGCTTACAATAGATCGTTGGCACGGCCATGAAAAGATTGATCCTCCCCCGCGCAAATGAACGGAAGATTTTCTCCGCTGAGAATTCAGGAATGAATTCACACAGGGCCCCACTCCAAAGGCGCAGGATACTACATTGATAATGCCATGTACATGATGCAGCGGCAATACGCAAAGAATGTGATCTTGTTGATCCCATTCCCCACTGCACCTTTACATACTCAAATCCGGACTCCACCATGAATGCCACATGGGCTTCACGAAGATCGATCTCCTGATCCAGCAAAACGTCGGCGAATTGTCCGGATGCCCGCAGGAGATCGGCATAGCTAAATGATCTGCTTCCGGAAAGAATGGCTGTTCTGTCTGTTACGAGTGTAGCTTTCTCAACGATCCTCAGCATGTTCTATGTTGGTTCAGCGATTCATTCCGGTCATACAAGAACGTCTATCCTACCTGTTACGGCTTGCCATAAAGTTCGGGTTGTCGGGGATCAAAATTTTAAGTAGTTCTTTGTATTGTTATAACAAATGTCTTGTACTATCCCTCCGATCCAGGGAAGGTCATTAGGCAACTCGCCGCTTTGCATTTCTTTACCCAGCATGTTGCATAAGATCCTGCGGAAGTACTCATGCCTGGGGAACGATAAAAAGCTTCTCGAATCCGTCAGCATACCAATGAACTTACTCAACAATCCCATATTGCTGATGGAATCAAAATGTTGCTGAATTCCTGTCTTCTGATCGTTGAACCACCAGGGCGCACCACTCTGGATCTTGCCCGGAAAACTGCCGTCGTTGAAATTTCCCGCCATGGTTGCCAGCATCTCATTGTCATACGCATTGATGCTGTACAATACTGTTCTGGTAAGGCAGTTATTCCTGTCCAGCCTGTCTAAAAACTTTCCAACTTCTTTTATATTGACTGATCCGCCCATGGAATCCCAGCCCGTATCCGGCCCGAGTTGCTTCAACATGCGGCTGTTATTGTTCCGCAGGGGACCGAGATGATATTGCTGTACCCAGTCTTTCTCATGATTCCATATTGCGATCACGTGTAAAATGGCTGATTTGAACTTCCTTTTCTCCACCTCTCCCACATCCCCGCCCTTTCTCAGGGTAATGAAAATTCCCCGTATCTCACTGTCAGTATAATCTTCCGCATACATTTCATTCAGTCCATGGTCCGTTGCGCGACAGCCCATATTGGCGAAATGGTTGTGCCTGGATTTCAGCAGATCGAGGTATTGATCGTACGTACCGGCATTCATTCCGGAGACGGCTTCGAGTTTGTTTACATATTCATTAAAAGCTGGCACATGGTCCACCGCCATAGCCTTATCCGGACGGAAAGACGGGTACACTTTGATCTCAAATCCATCTTTATCGATGCTATCGTGAAATTCCAGACTGTCTGTGGGGTCATCGGTGGTACATACCACTTCCACTTTCATCATTCTGAGCAGATTGCGAACGGAATATTCCCGGGTCCTGAGTTTTTCTGTGCTGAGCTCATAGATCTTGCGTGCGTTTGAGGGCGACAGCACCTCGTTCACCCCGAAATAACGCTGCAATTCGAGGTGGGTCCAGTGGAACAAGGGATTTCGGATCATATAGGGGACAGCTGCTGCCCACTGCTCAAACTTCTCCCAGTCACCCGCATCGCCGGTGCAGTACTTTTCATTCACCCCATGCCAACGCATGCCCCTCCATTTGTAATGGTCCCCATAGAGCCAGGCCTGGGTCAGGTTCTCAAAACAGGGATCTTCGGCGATAAGCTGGGGAGAAAGATGATTGTGGTAGTCAATGATGGGCATGTCTTTGGCATACCCGTGATAGAGATCCTCCGCAGCCTGATTATCCAATAAAAAGTTCTTGTCAAGGAAGGGTTTCATATGGAAATAAATGTATGGATAAATAGGGGACTGATTAACGAAATCGATTGACTAAATGCTAATACGACACTTGGAAAGTACCCTTTCTTTTTGAGGGCGTTGCCATCTTCAGGCAAGCTTGGGATGAATGCAACAAAAAAGCCCCTGGCGGTCGCCAAAGGCTTTCTCTGTTGGTCGGGAAGACAAGATTCGAACTTGCGACCCCTAGCACCCCATGCTAGTACGCTACCGGACTGCGCCACTTCCCGAACTGGAGGGTGGTAAAAATAAGACATAATTCCTTATCGCAAAATCCAATCATGAACATTATCTTCGCGGAATTCCTTTAGCATGAATATCCTTATACGCAAGGCTCATATTCAAGATCCCTCCTCTCCTTTTCATGGTACCTTAAAAGATATCCAGATCGTTGACGGCAGGATCAGGTCCATAGAAGACCATATTGAGCAGAATGATGCCCAAGTGGTAAATGCCGGGGGACTGCAGGTTTCACAAGGCTGGGTAGATATTTTCGCTGATTTCTCCGATCCGGGTTATGAGCACAAAGAAAGCCTCGAAACAGGCGCCTTTGCAGCAGCAGCCGGAGGGTTCACCCACGTATTCCTGGTGCCAAATACCTCGCCCGCCATCCATTCAAAAAGCCAGGTTGAATACATTATTGAAAAGAGCCGCCGTTTGCCGGTAGCACTTCATCCCATTGGAGCGATCACCCGCAACACGGAAGGAAAGGAACTTGCCGAGATGTACGATATGAAGTTGTACGAGGCCCTGGCCTTTAGTGACGGATTCAATGCCATACAGTCGGCGGGGTTACTGATCAAAGCCTTGCAGTATGTGAAAGCGATCGACAGCGTGGTTATTCAGATACCGGACGACAAATCTATAAACCCCGGTGGCCTGATGAATGAAGGCGTTGTATCCACCCGGTTAGGACTGCCAGGAAAACCAACCATGGCAGAGGAGATCATGGTGGCCAGGGATATCAAACTGGCGCGATACACAGAATCGAAGCTCCATTTGGCTGGCATCAGCTCGGCAAAATCATTAGAATACATCAGGCGGGCCAAAGAAGGCGGGATACAGGTGACCTGCTCCGTTACCCCCTATCATCTCTATTTCACTGATGAGGATCTGGTGACATACGATACCAATCTAAAGGTCAATCTTCCCCTAAGAACAAAGAAAGATGCAGAGGCCCTCATGGTTGGGGTCTTGGATGGCACTGTTGATTGCATCGCCACACACCACCAACCGCATGAATGGGACAGCAAAACCTGCGAGTTTGAATATGCCCGTTCAGGAATGATCGGCCTGGAAACCTGCTTTGGCGTGCTCGGCAAATTAGGTATCGGTACTGAGCGCATCGTTGAATTGCTGTCGGCAGCACCGAGGCGGATCTTTGATCTTCCCCAGGCCACGATAAAAATTGGAGCAGAGGCAGACCTCACGCTTTTCCAGCATAATGAGGAGTACGTTTTTACAGAGGATATGATCAGGTCCAAGTCTAAGAACACGGCATTTACCGGTCATACTTTAAAAGGTCGGGTATTTGGGGTGGTGGCCAAGGATGGTCTATATTTGAATTACTAAATCATACTACCATGGAACAAGTCCGCGAACAAAAGAAAACCAGCATACTGCTCCAATACGGGCTGATCTCTGCGCTGGTATACGTAGCTTCTTATGTTGTCTTCTATCTGATGGGCGCAGACTCGATGCTCTCTTTTGGAGGGTACGCCACCGCAATCATCCCGATCGTCTTTGCTGTCATTGGCTGTTTACAGGCAAAGAAAGAGAATGGAGGCTTCCTCGATTTTAAGGAAGCACTTAAGGTCAGCTTTGGCATTATGGTGATCACCTCTTTCATCAGTATGGTCTTTAGCTATGTGCTTTTCAATTTTATTGATCCGGCATTCGCTCAAAGTGTCACACAGCTAACCGTTGAAAAATTGCAGCAAACGCTTGATAAAATTGGTGGCTCGCAGGAGATGATCGATAAGGCTGTGAAGGATATAATGAGTAAGAATATTTATTCCCTGCCTTCGCTTTTTCAGTCATTTATGTTTAGCTGCATTTTTAACTTTATCATCGCCCTGATCATTGCAGCCATTGTAAAAAAGAAAAGACCCGACTTCGAATCCCAATAACCCTGCATGGATGTAAGCATCATCATACCCCTGAAAGATGAAGAGGAATCACTGCCTGAGCTGTGTGCCTGGATAAAGACAGTCACTGACACACACCAGTATTCCTATGAGATCATTTTGGTGGATGACGGCAGTACGGACGATTCCTGGGAGGTCATCAAACGACTCCGAAACAATGATCACCAGATCAAAGGCATAAAATTCCAGCGTAACTATGGCAAAAGTGCGGCCCTCAATGAAGGCTTTACCGCCGCGCAGGGAAATGTAGTGATCACGATGGATGCGGATCTGCAAGACAGTCCTGATGAAATCCCCGGTCTTTATCACATGATCATGACGGACGGATATGATCTGGTGAGCGGCTGGAAGAAAAAGCGCTACGACAACGTACTTACTAAAAATCTTCCTTCCAAATTTTTTAATGCCGTTACGCGCAGAATGTCGGGCATCTACCTGCACGATTTTAATTGCGGCCTGAAAGCTTATCGTAAAAGGGTGATCAAGTCCATTGAAGTGTATGGTGAGATGCATCGTTATATTCCCGTACTGGCAAAATGGGCCGGCTTCAAAAAAATCGGTGAGAAAGTAGTTGAACACCGCGCCAGGAAATACGGTACCACCAAATTTGGTTGGGAGCGATTCGTCAACGGATTCCTGGACTTGAACTCCATCATGTTCATCGGGAAGTTTGGGAAAAAGCCCATGCAGTTCTTCGGCCTGCTGGGAAGCCTTTTCTTTTTTATCGGTTTGCTCATTATCCTCTACCTGATCGTTTCAAAGATCTTTGAGCCCGAATTTGGCCTCACCAACAAACCCGCTTTCTATATCGCCCTTACCGTGATGATCATTGGTTCACAGTTCTTTCTGGCCGGCTTCATCGGAGAGCTGATCGCGAGGAATTCCCCCGAACGAAACAGTTACATGATCGAAGAAACAGCAGGACTGGATGCCTGATCCAAAACATATCGTTATCCTGGGATCAGCCTATCCCCTCAGGGGTGGCGGTCTCTCTACGTTCAATGAAAGACTGGCCCGCGAATTCATGGCTGAGGGACATCGCGTCACGATCTATACATTTTCACTGCAATACCCTTCTTTTCTATTTCCCGGTAAAACGCAGTATTCAACTGAGCCGGCTCCAATAGACCTCGACATTACAGTTGCCGTGAATTCCATCAATCCCCTAAATTGGCTGCAAGTTGGCAGGGAATTGAGAACGCTGAAGCCCGATCTATTGGTGGTCAGGTACTGGATACCCTTCCTCGGACCAGCACTCGGAACCATTTGTAACATCGTTAAAAAAAATAAACACACCCGCGTAGTGTGCATAGCGGATAATGTTATCCCTCACGAGAAAAGACCCGGTGATCACATCCTGACCAACTATTTTCTTAGATCAGCACATGCCTTTATCACCATGAGTGAACAGGTCATGAGCGATCTGTATAGTTTCAAAACAGGTAAACCCGCTATGTTAGTTGATCATCCTCTCTACGATAACTTTGGTGAGGCCATATCAAAAAAACAAGCCCGTGAACACCTTGGCCTCCCACCGGACGATAAGATCATCCTTTTTTTCGGCTTTATCCGGCAATACAAAGGGCTCGACCTGCTTTTTGATGCCATGGCTGATCCATCCGTTAAAAGCAACAGCGTTAAACTGCTGGTAGCCGGGGAATTTTACCAGGATAGCAAACCCTATCTCGCCCAGATAGAAAGACTGGGCATCAAACAATCGGTTTTTCTACACAGTAAGTTCATTGGTGACCCGGAAGTGAGCTACTACTGCTGCTCTGCAGATTTTATCATCCAGACTTACCGACAGGCCACGCAAAGTGGCGTCACTCCCCTGGCCTATCATTTCGAAAAGCCAATGATCGTAACCAATGTGGGTGGTCTGCCCGCTATGGTTAAACATGGTGTAACAGGGGTTATCACGGAACCTGATGCGCTTTCTATTGCCAGTGGAATTGCAGAAGCCTACAAACTGGGCGAAGAGCATTTTTTACCCGGTCTGCGTGAGGAAAAGAAGAAATATTCCTGGAAGAAACTGGTGGACGCCATCATGATCCTCGAAAACCAGGCAAAAGCATAAATTTACACGATAACAGGATTTTTACCTGATAAATCAATGTATGGAAGATAAGATCAAGTCAATCATCAGTGCCTCCATCGATGTAAAACAACAGTTCCTCGAAAACGAACAACTGGTGTCAACCTTAAGGGAGATCGTGAATGTAACCGTTGGCGCCTTGAAAAATGGCAGCAGGTTATGGTTTTGCGGGAACGGAGGCAGCGCTGCTGATGCACAGCATCTGGCCGCCGAATTCAGCGGACGTTTCTATAAAGACAGGAAAGCACTGCCGGCAGAGGCACTGCACTGTAATACATCCTACCTGACTGCCGTGGCAAATGATTACAGCTTCGATGAAGTCTATGCCCGGCTGGTGGATGGAGTATGCCATGGCGGGGATATCCTCTTCGGATTTTCCACCTCAGGCAATTCGAAGAACATCTGCAATGCCTTCGAGATCGCGAACAGTAAACAGATCATCACAGTTGGCTTCACAGGTGAAAGTGGCGGCCAACTGAAATCCATGAGCAATTATCTGATCAATGTGCCATCTTCCGACACACCCAGGATACAGGAAGCACACATCATGGCAGGCCATATCATCTGCCAGTTCGCTGAGGAACACTACTTCAGTGATTCCAACGGGAAATGAAATGACAATGGATAACTGGATAAAAAATATCGACCGGAGCTGGACCTTATTCCTCGATCGCGATGGGGTGATCAATGTTGAAAAAGAAGATGATTATATCCGTAACTGGTCGGAGTTCCGGTTCATTGAGGGGGCACTTGATTCTTTTCCCGTTTTTTCAAAAACCTTTGGCCGGGTCTTTATTGTCACCAACCAGAAAGGGGTTGGCAAGGGACTGATGTCTGCCGAAAGCCTCGGGGAGATCCATAATGGCATCATTCAAACCGTTCAGGAAGCCGGCGGGCGCATTGATAGGATATACTGTTGCACGGCAGTAGACAACAACGATCCTTGCCGGAAGCCCAACACGGGTATGGCACTCACTGCAAAAAAAGAGTTCCCTGACATAGACTTTAACAGGTCGTTAATGATCGGTAACACCTTGGGAGATATGCGTTTTGGGCGGTCATGTGGCATGTATACCATCTTCATTCCCTCGCAAAAGCCGATGCCTGAAATTCCAAACAGCCTGATCGACGAGGTATTTCCCGGTTTGGCTGGTGTTGCTAAAGCTTTGTAAAAACTGGATGCTGCAAAATAAATTTAATGCAATTTTGTTCCATGATTTATTCGCGTATATGCTTTATGGTTATTGCCCTCGCCAGTGTGTTACAGGGATATAGCCAGCAATCATCACCGCAGGATCTGACATTACTGAGGTCTAAAGAAGACTCATTGAAGGTGATCGGGCCAAAAATGGTGATGTCAAGGGAAGCAGCGGATCGTTTTCGCTCCGACAGTTTGTTTACGCGTGTGCTGGTAAGGGCCTTACGAACTCCGAATTCTTTCCACTACCCTTTCGATTCGGTTCAGAATATTTCAAAGCTCTATTCGCCGGATTCCAGTTTCAGGATCTTCACCTGGCAGGTAGTAAAGGACGAAACAATGGCTCGCAGGCATGGCGCTATCCAGTTGAAAACAAATGATGGGTCGCTGAGATTGTTTCCCTTGATCGATAAAACATCATTGATTGATTCACCGATCGACACCGTGACGAATCATGAGACCTGGATCGGGGCGATCTATTATAAGATCATTAAAACCGAACATCAGGGAAAACCTTTTTATACCCTGCTCGGGTACGATGAAAATACCATGCGCAGTACCATGAAACGGATCGAAGTACTTCATTTTGACAACTCGGGAAAGCCTTTGTTCGGCGGACCTTTTTTCAGTTTCCGGGAAGACAGTGTAAAGAAAAAGGATCAATCCAGGTTCTGGATCGAGTATAAGAAGGAGGGCAATGCCCGTTTACAGTTCGATGATGAAATGAACATGATCCTGTATGATCACCTGATCCCCGAAAATGGTGAAACGGGCAAACGATACACCTACATTCCAGATGGTGACTACGAAGGATTCAAATGGAAAGATGGCAAATGGGTACATGTAGATAAGGTATTCACCTTTAAGTTGAAAGACGGCGAAGCGCCAACGCCCGTTCCGCTGGGTGACGATAAATTTGGCAATACCGCGCCTCCCGTACCGGACAAAAAGCCTGTGAAGAAGAAGAACGGCTGAGAAAGCCGTTTCAGTTAAATGCACGACATTTTTTCGCAACTTCAATCCATCTCCGCCCACAGTTCCATGCTTGCCGCGTAAATCAATTTCCGGCGTTCAACAGCGATCCGCTCATGCTTTCCCCTTCCATCATTTCAGGCGTTCGAACATATGCCCGCCCTCATTTTTTACAAGTTTATACCTAATGGTTTTGCTGCCCCCGGTGGGATTATTGTTTGTATCATCCGGTTTAAACAAGGGAAAACTTCGGATGAGTACATGGGCGGAAGTATCAATACTAAAATTGTCTTTCCCCATGTAGCCAACAAAATCAGGATCAGCTGCATCTGACTGAGGTAGTTTGATCGACTCGAGATGATTGTCCTTATCGGGAAACACTGCGGTGACCATTCCATAACTACCCGTTCCAACGCCTCTTGTAATCACATAGAGCTCGTCAATCCCATTTCGATCAAGATCATCCGTCAGCAGAGAAGTCAGCGGATCTGAGTCCGGGATCATTATCGTGTCTTTAGATTTGGAGGAAAAGACGCGGATATCACTCAAGCTAACACCCATGGGATGGTCTTCCTTCACGAGGAAGTCGAACCCAGTTTTGGTCATCACCTCAAAGTTGCCGGAATCGAGTAATGGAGCTTTCATATCAGCGTTATCAGGTTGTGAAGTGCCTGCATCTTTTCGGGGCCCACAGGATGAAATCACCAGCAGCAAAAAGAAACCAAGAATTAACTTAATCATAAAATTTATTTAGTGATGATCCAATAAACGGACAAATTCAGATGGCGTGCAGCCTGCAAAGCGGGTGAATGCTCTTGAAAAGGTGGTTCGCGAACTGAAGCCGGCTTTTCCAGCCAGGGCCTCAAAAGTGTACTGGTGGGCATTAGGCTCCAACATAAGTTTTTTTACATACTCAACCCGGTAACTATTCACCAGCTCATTAAAGTTCAGGGCATACTCCTGATTAATGACCTGCGACAAATAGGTGTATGAAATTCCGGTATCCTGGGAAAGTGACCTGATTGTATACCCCTGAATAAGAAACACTTCCTTTTCTTCGAAGCAATCTTTGATCCTTGCGAGATACTCGTAACGCCTTTCCGAAGACAGGGAATATCCTTTGTCTTGATGAACCTCAGCATCCACATTTTTTTCCGTCTTGGTCTCCAATAGATCCGCGCCGGTAATGATGCCCCTTTGGAAACCATATAGAATGTTAGGATAGAAAAATAAAGAGATCCCGATGGCGATCAAGAGACCGGAAGCCTCAATATTGTTGATCCTGTAAACGTTCCACGATACCAACTTAAAGGTTAGCATATGCAGCACGAGGAGGCAGAATACAACGGTGTTTATAAAAATGAATAAGTTCAACCACCGCACTTGCATGACGTTCTGGGGATTACTCTTGGAGGTGGTGGAGTCTGATACCAACTTAACCATCTTCCAACTTTTAAAGATCATGATCGCCAAAAAAAATGATATCAGAACCGGATGAATGTAGGCCGGAAGAAAACCCTCGGTGTGCAGCAACCCCTGGTTCATATTTTGCATAAACGCCTCGATCAGGCTGATTTTCAGCTCCCGTTCCATAAAGAAAAAAGGCATGAGTTCAAGTGCGTGCAGGGCCATTGGAAGGAAAAATAACCAATCCCATTTACGAAAATGCACTTCATTGAATACCAATGACCGCACATAAAAAAAAATCAAGGGCGCCACAGCATACTGAAGTGGTTTGGTGATCCGAAAAAGGAATGGAACCCGAATGATCAAGTTCTCCTGCAAAATGAAGTTATGCGCCGAGAACAAAACAAAGCAGAACACATACATGGCCAGCAGGTTGTTACTATGTTTTCTGTTAGATACGGGAACTGTCAGCAGAAAAACAATCAGCGCGCCAAGAAAGATCGACAGAATAAAAATGATGTTCCCAAGATGGATTTGCATAAAGGTAAAATCCCCAGATAAAAGTACATAAGAAAATTAAAACAATTATTTTTCCTAAACTTTATCACTCCTAATGACCATCGCCGCTTGAACTGGACAAGGATAGAATCCACCGTGATTACCCATGTAAGCAAGATCATCTTCATGATCCTGATCCTCCATGCCGTGGTTCAGGTGTTCCAGATCCAACGGGATGATATCACTGCCGATGAAGAAGATCACCTGATCTATGGGGTGGAGATCTGGAAAGGAAACCCATCCCGCCGGGTCGAAGGTCGGGATTTTCGTTCAACCATGCCCGTAACCGCTATTCATGCCCTACCAAGGGTCTTCGAACAAATTTTGCAACCTGGTAAAGCAAAGACCGATTGGGGCAAATCGGACATCAGATCTGGACGATACCTAAATCTGTTGTTTACCCTGGGTCTGCTGGCGTATATCTTTCTGTTAGGCCAATCGCTGTTCGGTCCACTGACGGGCCTGTTTTGCCTGATAATGGCCGCGGCTGATCCAAATATTCTCGCACATGGTCACCTCGTCACTACAGACATGGCCGCAACATTCTTCTGCGTTGCCACACTGTTTCACCTGCTACAATGGTTCGAAAAAAGGCAAACCGTCCAATTCTTGCTTTTCGCCCTGTGCATTGCCTTCGCGCAGGTAGCTAAGGTCAATAACCTACTCCTTTACCCTATTTCGATAGTGGTGTTGCTACTGGCCGCGATTCAACAAAGAAAATTCGATTTCATGCGCTCCGTGCCCCTTCTTATTTTATTCCTGTTCATACAAGTGATAGTCATCAACCTTGCCTTTCAGTTTGAGCAAATCGGTTTTCTAATGCATCAGACCCGATTCAGTAGCACGATGATGAACGATTTCGTACATCACTTTTCGCTACCCCTGTCCAGTCCCCTGCCCCTGCCCTATATAGACACATTTGACCAGATTTATTTCGAAATGGAAAAGCGCGATGGCCTTCCGTTGAACTACCTCATGGGTGAACTGTCAAAAAAGGGCTTTTGGAATTACTTCTTTGTCTGCATGGGGATAAAAACACCACTTGCTTCGCTTGCCATTATGTTGGGCAGCCTCGTACTGATCATCCTGCACCTGAAACATTTTAAAAAACAAATCCTCTTTCTCATCTTTCCCGCTGCCATCATATTCTTGTTCATCAGTTCTGCCACCGTTCAAAATGGTTACCGATATGCGCTCCCTGTGCTTGCGCTGGGCATCATTGCAGGCGGAGCATTCACCAGCCTGCTCTTAAAATCCAGGTACGGACGAGCCTTCGTTTTCTTTGCGCTTGCTGCGGTTTTGCTGGAAACATTTTCATTCAAGGGCGGCTTCCTTCCTTTCACCAATGTGCTGGTGGGCAACAAGAAAAACGCGTGGCAATGGGTGGCCGATAGCAACCTGAATTGGGAACAAAACCACGTCAGGCTTACAGACTATTTGAAGAGCCATCCGGAACTGGTCTACCAGCCCGCAGGGCCGGTGAAAGGTCGTGTATTGGTGCACGTGAATGATCTGGCAGGTATCTGGGAGCCAGATAAGTACGAATGGCTCAGAAGCGCCTACAAGGTGGAGGGCCATGTATGGCACAGTTATCTTTTATTCGATACGCGATAGTAAGGCGGTGGAACCAGTGTGTTTAATCCAGTTTCAGCACGGCAAGGAACGCTTCCTGTGGAACTTCCACGTTTCCGATCTGACGCATCCGTTTCTTGCCTTCCTTCTGCTTTTCAAGAAGTTTACGCTTACGGCTGATGTCTCCACCATAACATTTCGCGGTAACGTCTTTCCTCAGGGCAGCGATGTTTTCCCTCGCAAGAATCTTTGCACCTACGGCAGCCTGGATGGCGATCTGGAACTGTTGCCTCGGGAGCAATTCTTTCAGTTTCTCGCAAAGCTTTCTTCCAAAATCCTGGGCGCGGCTCCGGTGAATCAATGCGCTTAGCGCATCCACTTTATCGTTATTCAGCAGGATGTCCATCTTCACGATATCTGCTTCCTGCATGCCAATGGGATGGTAATCGAAAGAAGCATAGCCGCGGGTTTGGCTTTTCAATTTATCGTAAAAGTCAAAAACGATCTCCGTAAGAGGCATTTCAAAGATCAGTTCCACGCGGGTAGTGGTGAGGTAACTTTGATTGATGAGGTTACCGCGTTTACCCAGGCAAAGCGTCATGATATTCCCAATGTATTCCGGCTTGGTGATGATCTGCGCTTTGATGTAAGGCTCTTCAATAAAATCTATCCGCACCGGATCGGGCATCTCGGAGGGATTATTAACGACCACTTTTTCGCCGGAAGTGGTGTACGCCACAAAACTAACGTTGGGAACCGTGGTGATCACCGTCTGGTTATGCTCCCTTTCCAGCCTTTCCTGTATGATCTCCATATGGAGCAATCCCAGGAATCCGCAACGAAATCCGAAGCCAAGCGCTTGTGAGGTTTCCAGTTCGTATGATAATGAAGCATCGTTCAACTGCAACTTATCCATACAGTCCCTGAGCTCCTCAAAATCCTCTGTGTTCACCGGAAAGATTCCCGCAAAAACCATCGCCTTCACTTCCTCAAAACCCTTGATCATTTCGGGATGGGGATTATTGGCCAGGGTGATCGTATCACCCACTTTTACTTCCTTGGCATTTTTTATACCGGTGATGATATACCCTACGTCCCCGCAGTTGACCTTGTTCCGCTCGGACATTTTTAGTTTAAGTATGCCTACTTCATCTGCCACATACTCCTGATCTGTAGAAACAAACTTAACCTTATCTCCTTTTTTTATTGAACCATTGATGATCCTGTAATAGACCAGGATGCCCCTGAAACTATTGAACACCGAATCAAAGATCAGGGCCTGTAAGGGTGCCTCCGGATCTCCTTTCGGAGGCGGTATGCGTTCTACGATGGCCGTCAGAATATCTTCCACTCCAATTCCCGTTCTCCCACTTGCCAGAAGAATATCCTCTACTTTACAGCCGATCAGTTCCACGATCTGGTCTTTCACCTCCTCGATCATGGCGCCATCCATATCGATCTTATTGATCACTGGAATGATCTCCAGGTTATTTTCGATAGCTAGGTAAAGATTGCTGATGGTCTGGGCCTGGATCCCCTGGGTGGCATCTACCAGCAGCAAGGCTCCTTCACAGGCAGCCAGTGCCCGGCTCACTTCATAGCTGAAGTCAACGTGACCCGGCGTATCGATCAGGTTAAGGATAAACTCCTTACCGTCCTTATGCTTATAGTTGATCTGGATTGCGTGACTCTTGATGGTGATGCCTTTTTCCCTTTCCAGATCCATGTCGTCCAGCACCTGGTCCATCATTTCTCTTTCACTGATGGTGTTTGTCACCTGTAACAGCCTGTCTGCCAGTGTACTCTTACCGTGGTCAATATGTGCAATTATGCAAAAATTCCTTATTTGATTCATTCGATGATCTCCGTTGAGCGAGGGGCAAAGTTACGGAAAAGACTTTGCCCCGTTGTGATCATCTTAGTCTTCTTTACGATCTGTGCCTTCATTTTTATGGACACTACTCTGCTGTCGGTCGCGGTTGCGATGGGAGGCCTGGCCACTTTTTCTGGAAATTTCTCGTTGCTTCTCGGACTCCATTGAAGAAAACCCTCTGTTTGAGGTATTTCCAAGGGCGGACGCTTTGCCTCCTTTGCTGGCTATCTCCCTTTGTTTTTCGGCATCCATGGATGCAAAACCACGTCCCTTTCCTTTGCCTTGGTTATTCTGATCATTCTTGCTCGTCATACCAATACGTTTGACATGTTAATCGATAATGAGGGGAACCTTCAAACAGTATGCCTGAAGCGGGATGGTTCACCATAGTCGGGCTGCCCCAACTTGTGGTTGTTCAATTGGTGCCAATGATCTACAATACAGTTTGGATAAGGCTTCTGGCATCATTTCACACATTTATACAAATTCGCGTATTTTCGCTCAAACATTCCCATGGAATTGATGGAACAATTCGAACAAGCAGTAGCTGAGAGTAAATTATTGTCGTCCAAACCAAGCAACGATACCCTGCTACAACTCTATTCCTTGTATAAACAAGCGACTGAGGGAGATAATCTTGCTGATCCGCCTGCGAACCCATTTGATTTCGTAGCTAAAGCAAAGTATGATGCCTGGACTAGCCAGTCGGGCAAAACAAAAGACCTGGCGATGCAGGACTATATCAACCTGGTCAGCAAACTCAAGGGCTGATCAGACCATTATGCCTGATTTTTTATAGAAATCGAGGAAGTCGTTCGCAACCTTTTCATAACTGTAGCGCGCGGCTGCTTCAGAAGCGATTTTTACCCGGTCGTATGTATGATAATGGGTTATTACGTGCTGAAGGGCTTGTAACAGTTCTTCTTCATCTCCCGCATGCACTACCAATCCGTTTCCCGGTTCAATGGCTTCCGCGCAACCACCCGCATCTGAGGTGATCACGGGCAGTCCGCAACCCAGTCCCTCAACGATCACACAAGGAAAATTCTCATCTCTGCTGAACAAGACCATACAATGGGCCTGTTGCATATGCCGCGGAACTTGATCATGCCCTACCGTTCCATGAAGGGTTAACCATGAAGCATCGGGGTAGTCCACCCGAATTGATTTCAGTGCTCCCTCATCCCCACCCACCATGTGCAGGCAGAAGTCTTGCCTTTGCTGATAGAGCCTGGCAAAAGTGCGCAGGATTCCCCGGATGTTTTTCTGCTCTTTTAGCGTAGACACATGAACGAATGTGAAAACAGGAAGATCAACCGGATCATAAAAGAATCGGGAGGGGTCAGCAACATTTCTGATCACGGCTATGTCATCACGGCCCGATATCTGTTGCAAGATAAGCCCCAGCGACCCTGATACATTTGAAACGGCCCTTGCTTTCCTCAGGATCTGCCGCACATGGTAGCGGTAATAAAAACTCCTGTTCTTAAAGCTGTCTTCCGGCCCGTCCTGGTAGGCTGCCGAATGTTCACTGACAAAAAAGGGTACAGACCATTTTCTTTGAGCCCAGATGGCAACCCGACCCATTTTCATGGGTACGTGCACATGGATACATTCCGGCCTGCCATAACACCTGACCAAGGCGGAAAGGAGTGTTTTGGTATAATGAAAAAACAGGAGGTTATAGGATAGCCGGGATGTGAACGAACTGAGGTTTCCATCATGCCTGAAGTAAACAAATACTTCTGTCAGTAAACCGCATTCACTTACTTCATAACGTACAGGAGTAGGCGAATAAATATCGTGGATAGTGTGTATCACAACAACCGGGGTCAATCGGGAAACAGCCTCTGCATGACGCTGGATAAAATCACCGTTATACAGGTCGGTCCGGGAGGGGTACCAGCTGGCCAGCCACAACAACCTGAAAGGGTTATTCAGTTTGATCTGCGACGCGTCATGATATGTTCTGATCTCTTTCAAGGGATTCTCCTGCCGCTCCGTGCACGGTTGATGATGGTTAAGACTTCTTCACGATCGGACTTGTTCATGAACAAGTCCCTCCACGAGTAGCGCTCAGCAGCTACATACCTGCTATAGGTATACAGACAACCCGCGGCATAAGCTATACTGCTGGCGATCGCGGCACCTTTGGCACCCCATACGGGGATCAGCAGCAGATCGAGCGCCAATACAACGACCAGTGCGATCACAGATCCGTACAAATTGATCACGGGCCTTCCTTTCCCTGCAAAATATGAGGCCAGCAGTGTTTGTGCCGAAAGAAAAATAATTCCCGGTAGCAGATATAGTAAAGGCATTACGGTTTCGCTGAATTCAGCGCCAAACAATAGTGGAATAAGCCAGGATGAAAATGCGGTCAGTACAAAGATCATCAGCAGGTTCAGGGAATTAACCATCCGGAAGATCTTCTCCAGCGATTGTCCGCTTAGTTCTGATGATGTTACCGATGGCATAATGATACCCGCCAATAATGCAGGAAGCACCAGGAACATTTGTGCGATCCGCGCCGCCAATGCATACCAGCCCAACTCCTCCTCCCCTTTATAATGATGAAGGATCCAGAAGTCAATCCTCGTCACCAGGAAATGCAGCGCGTTGGCCAAATAGGCGAAAAAGGAATAGCTAAAGAATTTCTTCGCCATGCCCGTTCCCTGGGCGATGGTGATCCGTCCGATCTTCTTGCGGTGAAAGACCAGCCAAAGAACGAAAGCCTGGACAATATGCACGAGTACATAGCTGAGGATGACAAGGTTCGTCGGCACCCCCCCGGGAAAAAAGTTCAGGTATACCAGCAAAGCGGTAAGGACTACAGAGAAAAAAACGGTGATCAGGTTGTAGAGATAAAAATGCTGGAAACCGTTATACAAGGCATAGTACTTTTCAGTGAGCACAATGGCCAGGAAAAACAGGATGCCGCCCGCTCCTGCCAGTGTTTTGGAAGATGGCCATATCCAGAAACTTCCCTTGAGGCCGTAAAAAATGGTTTCGAAAATAATGACGAGGGCCAGTTGGAAAAGGGTAGACAACCAGATGATCTTCTCCATTTTCTTAAGCGCAAGATCCCTGGCGGATGCATGAAATAAGATGCCTGCGGGAATACCAAGCGACGTAAAGATCAACAGGATGTTTGCGTTCACGATCACCAGTGAAAAAACACCAAATCCTGCCGGGCCTGTAAGCCTGGAAATAAGAATGGTGTTGATTAACTGGAATACCAAAAAGAGTATCCTGTAAATGGTATTGATCCTGACCTGCTGTAAAAGCCCCATATGGTAGTGGTCTGTTTGGCTATTATTTCAACGCCATGATGATCTGGGCAAAATCTTCCACCTGAAGGGATGCGCCACCAACAAGACCACCGTCCACATCCGGTTGCGCAAACAGTTCTGCAGCGTTGGAACCTTTTACGCTGCCTCCGTATACAATGGACAGGTCGTCGGCAACAGCAGCGCCGTACCTGTTACTCAACACATTTCTGATATGCCGGTGCATCTCCTGGGCCTGTTCAGAACTGGCCGTTTTGCCTGTGCCAATGGCCCAGATGGGCTCGTATGCGATCACCAGTTTAGCGATTTGCACTGCGTCAAGATGGAACAGGCTTTCCACGAGCTGTTGTTCTACATAGGCATTTTGTGTATTCGCCTCGCGAATGGATAAGGCCTCGCCACAACAGAAGATAGGCGTCATTCCTTTCGCCAACACCAGATCTGTTTTTCTCGCCAGGGTTTCATTTGATTCTGCAAAATATTCCCGGCGTTCGGAATGTCCCAGCACTACAAATGGGATGTTGACTGACTGCAGCATATCTGCTGAGACCTCACCAGTGAACGCGCCAGATTCTTTGTGATAACAGTTCTGAGCAGCTACTGCGTAATTTGTTTTCCCTGACAGTTTATCCCTGGCCATGGTGAGGTATGGGAATGGCACGGCAAATACGGCATGCTGATGGGACTGAAGCTCGATGTTTTTAGATAAAAGCCCATCAAGCAGAGCTTCGCCTTGTTCGACCCTAAGATTCATTTTCCAGTTTGCGGCTGCAATTTTTTTTCTCATAACTGTTCTGTGTTTCTGTAAATATTTTTTAGCTGTTCTATGTCCGGCAGGGAGAGGCTAAGCTGTTTAAATGCCATCCAGTTGTTGATGTCGGCGATGGCTTTTTCAGGATCGTACCGGATCCCGGTATCGGTTCCCCAGCTAAAACTGGGAATGTATGTAGGAAGTAAGGGGCCCGACTGAAATATGTTGGCCGACACACCCACAACCGTTCCGGTGTTGAACGATGTATTGATGCCGCACCTTGAATAATCGCCCATGATCAGCCCACATTTCAGTCCGGCGCTGAGAAAAGTTTTTTGATGCATGTGCCAAACCTTGACGCTGGTTGCCGTATTACGGATGTTAGAGCAAGAAGTACCCGCTCCCAGATTGCACCAGGCGCCAACCACCGCATCGCCTAAATAACCATGATGGGCCTTGTTGCTGTATTCAAACAGTACCGAGTTTTTTATTTCCCCGCCAACGACGCAATGCGGGCCAATGGTTGTGCCGCCGTAGACTGCAGCGCCCATTTTAAGTACGGCCTTTGCGCCGATGCTTACCGGACCCCGGATCATCACTCCATCCATGATCTCCGCCTCCTTCCCGATGTACACGGGACCCTGTTGAGTGTTTATGAAACAGTGCCCGATCGTAGCACCTTCTTCAATAAAGAGTTGATCGGCAGGCCCAGTAAGCTTTACTGATCCGGAAAGAGCCTGTGATTTTTTTGCATGGCTTATCAAACGGAAATCCTGCTCAATGGCCCAGGCGTTGTGCAACATGATATCCCAGGGAAACTGAATAGTGCGGTATGAGTGATCATGCGCTAAAGCGTTTTCCAAACTCTGTTGGGAAACCGCGAGGATGAAATCATAACCGGGAATGATGTTGGCCGGGATATCCTCGACAGGGTCGAGCCCTGGGAAAAATGAGGCGGCAAAATTCCATCTTTCACGGGAAGTGAACATACCGGTCCGAATGTCCGCCGTTTGCCTGGTTAACGTGAGTGGGAAGAGATTCTCCCTGCAATGGATTTCGTTAAATGAAGACATGAATCACTAAACTACAAAAATAAAAAGCCTCCCGTTGAGCGGGAGGCTTTTTTATTGTAAGATGATTATTATTTCTTAGCGTATTTCTTGTTGAACTTGTCGATACGTCCAGCCGTATCCACCAGCATTTTCTGACCGGTGAAGAAAGGATGCGACGTGTTCGAGATCTCCAATTTCAAGAGCGGGTATTCATTGCCATCTTCCCACTTAACCATCTCTTTACTATCAGCAGAAGAGCGTGTCAGGAAAGAATTTCCGTTACTCATGTCCTTGAAGACAACTAAACGGTATTTTTCGGGATGTAATCCTTTTTTCATATTTCTTGTTTTTAGAGCATGGATTTGGCCATGCGGGATGCAAAATTAGGAAACCCCGGAGGTTTATCCAAATATTTTGCAAAGAAAGCCATTAGCTCCTCATATTCTCGTATTGCAGGGGCAGTCCGAACTCTGCCGTCTTGCATAATTGGATCACTTCCTGGAGGTCATCGATCTTTTTAGCCGTTACCCTTACCAGGTCGTCCATGATCTGGGCCTGAACCTTCAGGCCTGAATCCTTGATGAGTTTGACGAGTTTTTTAGCGTCTTCCTGTTTTAGGCCATTTCTGACGGATACCTCGGTTTTAACCACTTTCCCGCTTGGATAGGGCTCCTTGCTCAGGTCAAACGCTTCCGGCGATATACCCTGCTTATTGGATCTGTTGATCAGCACGTCAATGAGTTGCCTGATCTTCATGTCATCAGAGGCTTCAATATTCAGCTTATAGTCTTTTTTATTCAGGTCGATCACTACGTGCGAGTCCTTAAAATCAAAGCGGTTCATGATCTCCTTACGGGTAACATTGACGGCATTATCCAGGAGTTGGGCATCTACTTTTGATACAATGTCGAATGAAGGCATAAATAAAGATAAAGAGAAATAAAGACCGGGACAGCCAGGAGGCCTAAAAATACCGATCTCTTTTCCTGAAAAATAAATTGAAACAGCCGAACGCTGCCTTAATTCTCGCCCATCCTTATCCTGTTTTGTTCGTCCTTTGAGCCACCGGTCGATCTCCGGGGCATCGCCTTCATGGGCTTTCCAAAGCGGTAGATGAACCTGAGGGTGTCTACCCTTGTATATCCCTCGCATTTCTGCATTCAGCCTCCGTATTCTGGAAGTTGATGATGCTTCCACGCACTACCTGGGTATAGAAGATGTCGCGCACATTGAATTTGAGGGTACCTTTCCCTTTCAGCACTTGTTTTGCCAACCCATCGGCAACCTGGCCCATGGGGTCGATAAGGATCTGGCCTTCGGCTCCCTTAGACCTGTAAAAACCAGGTGATTGAAAGGCAGTGATGATACGAGGAAATGGCATTCCGGGTTACAAAAAAATGGCCGGTCCTTCGAAGTTTGGGGCTTGGGCGGCTGACCAGACGTGTTACGTTAGGCTTTGGCTTTTTTTGTGGCCCGGAAAAGCAGGGCGCTGCCAGCAATCACCAGCAACGTCGAGATCAGTTCCGCCTGGGTGGGGTGAAAACCGAAAATGGAATAAGTAGAGTTGACCCTGATCTTTTCAATGAAGAATCTTTCAAGCCCATTGAAAATCAGGTAAAGGCCAAACATCTGCCCGGCCACATGAAGTTTTTTGCGGAGCGACCAAAGAATGAAGAACAGGATGGTACAGGCAATGATTTCATACAGTGGCGTGGGGAAAACCAGGGGATTCAACTGGGCGCAATAGTTACCTGTACAGTCCGGTATCTGTGCGCCCACTTCATTCACGTTGTGTGGGTAGTGATAAGCAAAAAGCCAATCAGGAAAAAACGAAGGTCCCCTAAATGCGGCGTTTGGCACTTTATCCAGGCTTCCATATTCACTGATCAGATACTGGCTGAATTGAGGACTATTGGTCAAGGCGGCTTTGAAATCAGCCGTCGTTCCGGCAGCGATAACGCCATCCGCATCGAGTTTATAGGCGCTGTTAAAAATCCCCCAGTCACCGTCGCCCGAAACATGGCAACCGATCCTTCCCGTGGCATAAGAGATCATTAACGCAGGAGCCGCAGCATCGCAGAGATGAAGCATTCCTATGTTTTTCCGCCTGGCAAACCAAAGAATAGCGATGGTAGCACAAATGAGCCCTCCATAAAAGGTAAGTCCGCTTGGCGATAGCAGATTCGCAATGGGATTCTCTATAAACCGGTCCCAGTTCTCCAAATTGTCAAAAAGCTTGGCGCCAAGAAAACCTGTAACGGCAGCAATAATAGTGATATCCCCAACTCGCTCATGCGGCCAGATCCTGATGGTTCTTTTTTCCGGCTGCGCCAGTTTTTCCTTTTGTTTTTCGTAATACCTGAGGCCCGAAAACAAGAGTCCGAGTAAAAGCCCGCCAATCCAGCTTCCCCTGGCAGAGAAAATATAGTCTTGCGGATGTGTCTCACCGGCATTAAAAAAAACACCAAGGATCTTATACCCAACAATGAAACCAAAAATAAAATTGAATATGAGTTCCGCAGGTTTTGCTGCTTCACCAACGATATTCACCTCTTCTTTTGGATGTAGTAAAGCTTGCTTTTCTTTCCTTTTCAGTTCGTTAGCAAGGATATATGCGGCCAGCAGGAACGACAGGGCAACGAAAAAGCCAAAAGAATTGATGTATTGTGTGAAGCCCCAAGGCTCTATTCCAAAAACTTTTTTCAGAAAATAATACAGGTTGGGATACATGCAGCTTAGATAATTGTGCGATGCAATGATAAAGGAAAAAGCCTTTGCAGAAAAGAAAAGATCCCGTGGAAGCGGGATTTTTCATCTATGTACAAAGCAAAGTGACCGCTTTAATTACAGTACTCGTCGAACGCTGCGATGAGGTTGTGCGC
This sequence comes from Chitinophagaceae bacterium, assembly GCA_040404005.1. GTDB lineage: Bacteria > Bacteroidota > Bacteroidia > Chitinophagales > Chitinophagaceae > Pollutibacter. The sequence continues at coordinate 106,132 of JBBAJO010000002.1, read as the reverse complement.
GATCATCTGTGCGGGCCTGCCTTCAATCTGGTGACGCTCGATCATGTGAACCAAATGTCCGTCTTTAAACAAAGCAATGGCAGGTGAAGATGGAGGATAAGGCAACAGGAACTCCCTGATCTTCCTTACGGCGTCAATATCAAAACCAGCAAAACTGGTGGTCAGCCTGTCGGGGCGCTTGGGACTATTGGCAACAGCCATTAAAACCCCAGGGCGGGCCGCACCGGCCGAACAACCACATACAGAATTGATCACCACAAGCGTGGTCCCATCCTGCGTAAGCGTTTGCTCCACTTCGTCGTTTGTCAGCAGCTCTTCAAAACCATTTTCAGTAAGCTCCTCTTTCATGGGCACTACGATCTCTGATGGATACATATTTTCTATTTTTTAAGTAACATAAAATTACTAGAATTTGTTTTAACAACCTCAGGCCTGTCAAAAAGGCACACAAAACAATAAGAGGCTGCCTGTATGGCGTATCACGATGCATTAGTTGGTCATTTTATCCGTTTTACCAGGGATGGTATCCTGTTTGATCTTTGGTTATTCCTATTCACCTTAAAAATTGAAGTATATGACACTTGTAAGATTTAACCAGAAGCAAGCCGACAGAAGGGCAAATTCGTTTTTTGAAGATTTTTTCAACCAGTTTCCATCCAGGTTAGTGCATGAGGACTTTGGGACAGCTAATGCAGCAGCACCCGTCAATATTCGTGAAAGCGAGAAAGCTTACATCATAGAAGTGATTGCACCGGGAATGGACAAAGCTGATTTCAAAGTGAGTATGGACAATAACCTGCTTACCATCTCTGCCGAAAAGAAAACTGAAAACAATGAAGAAGGCGAAACGATCGTACGCAGGGAATTTACCTACAGGTCGTTTGCCAGAACATTTACGCTTGACGAAACCATACATTCCGATAGCATCCGGGCGAAGTACGATAACGGAGTTCTCCTGATCGAACTTCCAAAAAAAGAAGAAGCCAAAGTGCAGCCAAAGGAAATCAGCATTCATTAACGTTTTCCGCATTACCAGTGGGTTTTGATAGCCTTCCCAATCATGGGGAGGCTTTTTTAGCTTTTTACTATGAATTTATATATGATAAAAAATATAATTTCGCGCAGAACCAAAAATCAACTTTTGAGATTCCTGACTATCCTATTCCTGGCTTGCTTCTCATATAGTGCTTCATCCCAGGAGAAGAAAATCGATACCCTCCTAAAAAAGACAGACACCATTCCTATCATACCTGCTGTTGTTATCGACCCAGCAGATACGGTGTTGCGAATTATCAACATTAATCCATATTTCACCATCCATGTGGATTCTATCCTCAATTACGAACTAAGAATTAACAAGGATCCCAAAAATTATTTCTGGTATCTCAAACAGGCGCCAGTGGGTGTGCAGATAGGAAGGTCAAATGGAACCATCTTTTTCAAAGCTGAAAAATCTTTTTTCCGCAGCGGAAAACTCAAGTACGATGAGCCATATAAAGTTTCATTAGGCGTTCAGAACATGTATGATCCAGATGAACGGGTAGACACTTCCATCTCGATCCTTTTCTATAGTACGGAGATCAATCTGTCCAGGATAAAGCCCGGGGTTTTAGGCACTGTATTTAACGAAGAAGGCGATACCGTCAGGTTCAGGATCCAATGCGAAGCCGGTTCCTTCCCGATAGAACAGATCAGTTTCAATACAAACTTTCCGCTGAGTGTCAGCAAGGCCATCACCAAATGCAATGACGAGTTTGTATGGCCCATTCCTTTTGACTTCATAAAAGAGAACGACACTACTCGCCAGCGAATGGTAGTGCTTCAATTTATCGGCTCAGACAAGTTTTTTAACCGGGACACCGCTGAAGTTAGAATTGCTGTTCGCCCAGGCATCAACTATCCGCAGAAATACCTGGAGCATCAAAAGATATCTCAGGAATTGTACAACTATGTTCAAAACCTGAAGCTCACCTTTTATGTGATCAGCAAGAACGTAAAAGCAAATAAATCTACCAGGGCAGCTTTTGATATCACAGGATCATCTACGGCCCTTGCAGGTACGGTTATATCTACCACTGCCTCTAATCCGGACGTGGCAGATCTGGGTAAGATCCTGCCGTCCATCGGCTTAACCCTCGTTCCGGTTAAAGAAGCCGTTGCGCCAAGCAAAGTGCAGGAGCAGAATACAGCTTCCCAACTCAGGGGTGTTACCAAAAGGCTGGAGTACCTTATCAGCGAAAACTCGCTGATCGGTGAGCGAGACCCCGACGTACTGGTTAAAACAAAGAAACTCCGGGATGAACTGAAAACGGCGCAGTTGCAATTGATCGATCTTCCGGTGGACTTCGAGCCGGGGGTTAACCAGGCCGATGCGGATAAATACTTCAACGATCCGAAGGTGATCAAGAAGTACAAACTGAAAGTGAATTAATTACAATCCTTCCTTCGGGTGTCGATCAGGTGAACGATTTTCCATTCCCCGGAAAGCCGAGCCAGCTGAAAAGCGTTTGCTCCGCAGTGGATGAACTTTCCGTCGAAGTATAAACGATAAGGCGTCCATACAGACGCCAGTCCCCCATAAATATGCACCCCGCTAATTGTAATGCGCTCATCTAATTGTCCTTTCTTCAACTTACCGATCAACGACCCGAAGTCCTGGTAGCTATCCCTGACCACTTTATCTTTAGCGATGGTCTGCAATACCGCAGCATCGGCAAACACGCTCACCACGCCGGCTGAGTCTGCATCCTTCATGGCCGCAAAAAACTTGTTAACCACCTGTTTCACAGAGTCTTCGGCCGATTGACCCATAACCGAAGTGCACACCATTGTGAAAATCATCATGAAAGAAGGTCTCATGTATTAAAGAATTTGAATTTGGCAAATATTTTTGCTCAGATATGTAAGCCAATGATCATGAAAAAATAGATCCAAAGCCATGGGACTCCTGATGCTGGTTAGCTTCCTCTTATAACTCCCTGATGTCATTCACTTTCAAGAAGCAGAATAACCGTGATGGTCACCAATCTCCAAAGGCATTTACTCCTGGCCAACAAAAGAAGAAAAACGGTACAACCGTGGTGGTGAAGAACTGATCAGTCCCCTCCGTTTAGTATACCCTATTTGATATAACCCAGGATCTTCAGCATGCTCTGGGCAGATTGCTCTTTGGCGTATACCCAGTCGACCAGCTTCCCGTTCTTATCCTTTTCCAATATGATGTGCTTTGGTGAAGGGATCAGGCAATGCTTGATCCCACCATAGCCACTGATCTGGTCCTGGTAAGCCCCGGTGTGGAAGAAACCCACATAAAGCGGTTCCTTGTCGTCCTCGTTTTCGCCATTCGATGTCAACTTGGGCAAAAACACCTCATTGATATGTTCTTCCGAATCGTAGTAGTCGTGACTGTCGCAAGTGATACCCCCAAGAACCACCCGTTGGTAATCGTTGTTCCATTTGTTGACGGGCAACATCAGGAATTTCTCACCGATACCCCAGGTGTCCGGAAGTGTTGTGATAAATGAAGAATCGATCATATACCAGGTTTCCCGATCGTTCTGAATTTTTTGGGCGATCACACTATAAATATGGGCCATACTTTCTCCTACCGTATAACTGCCAAATTCAGTATAGATATTGGGCATCTGCACCTTGGCTTTTTTACATGCTTTTTTAATGTTCCCCACGATCTCGTTTACCATAAACTGATAATCATAATCAAAGCCAAGCGAATGCTTGATAGGGAATCCGCCGCCTATATTGATGGAGTCCAACTCCGGACAGATCTTCTTTAACTGGCAGTACAGGTTCACTACTTTGTTGAGTTCACTCCAGTAATAGATGTCATCCTTGATCCCTTTGTTAAGGAACACGTGGAGCATTTTCAGCTGAAACTTATCTTCATAGCCTTCGATATGATCGACATAAAATTCAAGGATATCTTTGACCCTTAAACCCAACCGTGACGTGTAAAAAGGAAATGAGGGCTCTTCTTCAGCTGCTACCCGGATACCCAGCTTAAAGGGCACCTTCACCGACCTGCGGTATGCATCCAGCTCTTCTTTATTGTCTAAAACCGGTATCACATTCTTGAATCCGGTATTCAATAATTTGGCTATCCTGGAGGTATATGGCTTCTGTTTAAAACCATTACAGATGATGTTTATATCTTTAGTGATCTTCTTTTTTTCATAAAGTTTGTTGATGATCTCTATGTCGTACGCATAAGACGTTTCCAGGTGGATATTATGCTTTAGGGTTTCTTCCACTACAAAGGAAAAGTGCGAACTCTTGGTGCAATAGCAGTAGAAGTATTCACCCTCGTACTTGTGTTTCTTGATGGCCTTGGCAAACATATCCTTGGCTTTATTGATCTGCATGCCGATCTTGGGCAGGTATGAGATCTTCAGCGGGGTGCCGTACTTATGCACCAGTGCTTTGATATCAAGACCGTTAAAATGTAGATCTCCTTCTTTGACTTCCAAACCTTCCTGGGGAAAATAGAACGTTTGTTTGACCAGGTCCGTATACGTATTATTGCTCAATTCCTTTACCGGTATTAATCGTAATGAAATGGGTTATAGACAACAAAAATATATGAAAAATAAAAAACCGGATATGAAATTATCATATCCGGTATGTACTTCAGAAATAACTGTAGTTATTTAACGGAAGCTACCAGCGATTTGAACGATTCTGGTTCGTTCATAGCCAGGTCTGCCAGTACTTTACGATCCAGTTCGATCCCCTTCACTTTGAGGCGATTGATGAACTCGGAGTAAGTAATGCCTTCTTCCCTCACCGCTGCGTTGATCCTGGTGATCCAGAGCGCACGATATTCACGCTTCTTGAGTTTGCGACCCACATAACGATACTGGAGGCCTTTCTCCAATACGTTCTTGGCTACTGTATATACATTTTTACGTTTACCGTAAAAACCTTTTGCTTGCTTTAAGATCCGCTTCCTGCGGGCTTTTGATGCTACTGAGTTTACTGAACGAGGCATTTGAAATGATTTTTAAAGTTAAGATTAGATTGACGGGAGGTTATTTCATCCTCAACAGCCTTTTTACGAAATCCTGGTTTGCGTGGTGAACTTCACCCTCTACCCTCAGCGAGCGCTTGCGCTTGGATGATTTCTTGGTCAGGAGATGACCCCTTGTTGGCTTCCTGTACATGATCTTTCCGGTTCCGGAAACTTTAAAAGTCTTTTTTGCCCTTGAATGCGTCTTTACTTTTGGCATGTCTGTCTGTTTACTATTACCCTGCTGGTGGCTTCGCTCAGGCGAAACTCTTTTTGGGACCGTTTGGGCTAATGGGCAGCAAAGGTAGTATAAAATTTGCAATAAGCAAACTACTTACTACCCTGCCAGATGTTGTTCTTTGGATTAACATCCGGGAATACGCCCTGTGGGTCAATCACCACTTTTCTTACTTTTTCGGTGATTGGCTGCCTATAAATATAGGTGGAGGCCGATTGCCAGATCTCAACGGGCAACTGCTTTCGAATAGTTTGCCCGCCCAGTGTAGTCACTTCCAGGATCACCGGCATGGCCATTCTGTCGCGATTCTCAATAGTGATCAACAAAGCACCACCCTCCGGGGCATTGGTGACATTGACGAGGGCCTGGTCCAGTTTATAGTTTTCCAGGATTAGGCCCTTCCAAAACCAATACAGATCTTCTCCCGTACTATTCTCGATACTCCGGAAAAAATCCCAGGGGGATGGATGTTTAAAGGCCCAATCGTTGATGTACTTGCGGAAGGCATGATCAAACCGCTTGGGGCCAACGATATGGTTGCGTAGCAGGGCAAGTGCAAAAGCAGGCTTGAAATAGAGGTTGATGCCGATATTACCTTCCTGCATGGCATCAGGGGTAAGCATCACTTTCTCGGTACTCTCATCCGACAGCGAGCCGGCGACATCATGTCCGTTCCAGTCGGCCTGGGCGTATTCGCCTTTATTGAAATCATGCGATGAGATCGAGTTGATGAAGGTGTTAAAACCTTCGTCCATCCAACCATATCTCCTTTCATTGTTTCCAACGATCATGGGAAACCAGGTATGCCCAAACTCGTGGTCTGTAACCCCCCAGAGCGACTCATCCCGGTCTTTATAAGAACAGAAAATGATTCCAGGGTATTCCATACCACTCACATTGCAAGCCACATTTACCGCTGCCGGGTAAGGATATGGGAACCATCTTTTGGAATAACCTTCAACGGAACCTTTTACATACTCGGTGCTTCGACCCCACGCATTGTTTCCGGCCGATTCTGGCGGGTAGACGGATTGAGCGAGGGCTTTCTTACCGTTGCCGATATTGATCGACGAAGCATCCCAGATGAAGGTCCGGGAACTGGCCCAGGCCAGATCCCGGGCACTGCTGATCTTGTACTTCCAGGTGAGGGTTGGTTTTTTCATCATCGATTTCGGATCGCCTACTTCTTCCTTCGTTCGGATGACTATGGTTTTATCTGATTCTTTGGCGGCATTGTATCTTTTAAGCTGTTCAGCGGTCAGTACTTCCTGCGGATTGACCAGCTCGCCAGAGGATACCACTACATGCTCTGCCGGGGCTGTAATACTTACTTCGAAATCTCCGTAATCCAGATAGAACTCACCGGCACCGAGATACGGATCAGCGTTCCAGCCTCGGATATCATCATATACGCATACCCTGGGATACCATTGCGCAACGGCAAAGATCTTGCCTTTCTCCGTTGTCAGTACACCCATCCTGTCTGCCCCAACTTCAGGCGCTGTAAATGTATAGTCCAACCGGATCTTTACATATGATTTGGAAGCCAGTGGTTTCGGAAGCCTGATCTGCATCCTCGTATCCGATACCACCGTATCGGCGGCAGTTTCCACCGTTTTGCCCCCGGCATCGGTGAGCAGACTGACCTGCTTGAACCGAAATCCCCCGGGGAACTGTGACTTGCTGTCGCCATAACGACTGATACCGGATGCGGGCATTTTTGCAAACCCCCTCGATGAATTATTGAAAAGATTTTGCTCAAGGATCAGCCAGATATAGGGAAGTGACGACGGACTGTTGTTCTTGTAAGTGATCACTACAGACGCCGAGATCTCATTTTTTGATTCATCCAACACGGCTGATATCTGGTAATCCGCTTTATTCTGCCAGTACATTGGTCCGGGTTCCCCTGCGGAATTTCGTAAAAGATTCCCACCAGGATATGCTTGCGGCGAGAACAGGGCATAAGGATCATAAGCAGTTTGGCCGCTGGCCGACAAACACAGCAAAAGGGCGAACGACAAGCAAATATTTTTCATACAAAAACCGGGTTTAAAGGGTTCATAAGTTAACATAATTGCTGAGTGATCAGAGTAGGCTCTCGAGCAAGGTCTTCCCTTCAGCCTTGTAAGCATTGTCATCCACCGTTTTCGGAGGGAGTTTCAGCATCCTGTTCAGGACTTCTATGGCCTTGTCACTCTGACCATTTGTCTTGTATGCTTTCGCAAGCTCAAGATAGTTTAGAATAAAGTTTGGATTGGCTCTTCTGGATTGCTCGAAAAAATCTATGCCCGCCGCCACGCTGGCAGAAGGTAGCCCGCCATAGATCAGTTTCAATGCTGCCTTCTCAGCTACGTTAAGCCCGGTTACTTCGATGTTCCACTTACCGAGCAGGTGCAGGGCCTTGTAATGCTTTGGATCAGATGCAATGGCAATGTCTGCATATTTCTTCATGCTTTTCACATGTTCTACTTTTTCCTTACCGCTGGATATCAATGCGATTCTTCCCATCGCCATGGCCATGACGTAATTGGCTTCAGCATCATTCGGGTTTTGTTGCAAAGCGGTTTCCGCATATAGTTTTGCAGCATTGAAATACTCCATTTTCCCCTTCTTTTCGGGCTGCCGATTTCCGATTACGCTATTGAGTTCGCTGCACTTGTACAATGCCCGCAAGTCAGCCGGAGCCAATTGCAGGGCTTCCTGGTATTTCTTGAGCGCATCCGCGTCTTTTTTCTCTTTTTCCAGTTGCTCTCCTTCTTTTATCAAATAGTCTACATCCTGCCCCTGGGTGTGTGAGAGAACAAAAAGCGATGCAAGCAACGTAAGAAAATACCTCATATTCAATACCTGTTAATGATCGAAACACCTAATTCACCACGGAAGTTAGCGAGCGGGGGATTTATTTTACTTATGGTAATGTTAATTTCAGAAACACTTGGGTAGTCGTCCTTGACCCGGTTTGCAATTTCCATGCCCACGGTCTCCAGCAAAGGCCTGGGGTTGTTCATTTCAGCGCGGATGATATCATGTACCTTAACGTAGTCCACCGTTTCATCAAGCTTCAAGATTTTTTTATCTGCCTGAAAAAAAATCTCCATACTGATATCATATTCAGCACCTGCTGAACGCTCTTCCGGATGTAATCCGTGGAAACCAAACATCCTGATTTTATCCAGAGAGATCCTGATGAGGCTCATGGCAGTATGAATTGTCTGTTGGTGAAAAAATAATCGAGAAAGCCTTCTTTTACCAGCATGAAGGAATCAAGGGGTATGGTATGGTTTAGCCGGAAATTGGTATAGGTGGAATCTTTAAGATGAAAGAACATCAGCTCGGCATCTACCCCCGTTCCTGATTCTGTTCTGCTGGTGATACCGATCAAAAAACTATTGGGTCCTGTCCAATCAGCAAACTCCGCCAATTGCGAAGGGCCAAAATAAAAAAGCTGTTTCTTTTTATTTGCTTTTATGTCTGCCAGCACCACCTGCTGGTCGGCTTCCCCGGAGGTCAGTTTGTTCTTATCCCTGATATAATTGTAGCTTACCAGGTCGAGGTATTTCGAGCTGTCGGGAGCATATGCAAACAGATCCTTAAACTGAGTCTCATTGCCCTTTGCAATAGCGCTGGGCAGATCACCTATATGGAGGCTGACGCCAGAAGCCCTGAAGTTGCTCAGTTTAAATGCGGTGTCGATTTTTCCATAGAACAATAGCCACTCCCGGAGGCCGGAGGGCGTTTTCTTTAATACCAGCGTGTCCCCGTCAACATAAGCCAGCACTGATTCAGGGTCAACCAGTTCATCATCTGAAGCGTTCGTATCCTTTTGGTCACAATTCGTGAGGATCAATAAGAGCAGTATGATGGTGATGTATCGCATGCTTAACGTCATAATGAACTACCAAAGAAAAGATATGCCACAAAAATAGCTGTAATGATTCCTACAAGGTCGGCGAGAAGCATTACGGGTATCGCATAACGCGTGTTTTTTACGGCGATCGACCCAAAGTAGACGGCGATAACATAAAAAGTTGTATCGCTAGAACCCTGGAATATGGCAGACAGTCGGCCAGCAAATGAATCAGCACCGTATTTGGTCATGGTATCGATCATCATACCCCTTGCCCCACTCCCACTCAATGGCTTCATCAAAGCGGTAGGTAAAGCCGTTACAAAATCTGTTCGCATGCCCATTGATGAAAAAAGTGTTTGCATACCCTGGAGGAGATAGTCGAACGCGCCTGAGGTTCTTAATACACTGATGGCGACAAGCATAGCTACTAAATATGGTATGATCTTCACCGCTATTTCAAATCCACCTTTCGCGCCGTCTACAAATGCTTCAAACACGTTGATCTTTTTCCAGAGGGCGCCCAATAGGAATACCAGAAATATGAGTAGGATGATGCCGTTGCTCAGCACCGAGGAAAAGATTTCAATACCTCCGGCATCGAGGTATATCCTGATATAGGCGATCAGCGCCGCGATCATTGCGGAAATGCCGAGGATCCAACCAAGGATGACGGGCTGCAGCAAATTGATCTTCTGTTTCAGGGATACGATCATCAGAGCCGCAACGGTAGCGGCAAATGTGGCGATCATACAGGGTATGAAAATATCCGCAGGATTTACAGCAGGCGGTTTCACCGCAGCCCTCATGGCGATGATGCTTACGGGGATCAGGGTAAGACCGGAGGCATGCAGGGCAAGAAACATGATCTGGGCATTGCTGGCCACTTCTTTCTTCGGGTTCAGTTCTTGCAGGCTTTCCATGGCTTTCAGGCCAAAAGGTGTAGCTGCATTATCGAGGCCTAGCAGGTTTGCAGAAAAATTCATCATCATATGTCCCATCGCCGGATGATGTTTTGGGATCTCAGGGAATAGCCTCGAAAAAAATGGCCCTACCAGTCGTGATAAAAAACGAATCGCGCCAGCACGTTCCCCAATGCTCATAAAGCCCAGGAATAGGGTCATGATACCGATCAACTTGAACGAAAGTTCCACACTGTCACCAGCTGACTTGAAAATACCATCTACAATGACTTTGAAGATGAGGGGATCGTTGAGGAAGGCCCATTTTACGAATGCTATGGCAAATGCCACCAGGAAGAAACCGAGCCATATATAGCTAAGCGTCATATTTGGATGAAATGTGAAGGCTGAAGGTACATAATCCCGCTTTCAAATCTGAATTGCCCTGCAAACACGTATCTTCGCACCCTTCATTTTTAAGCATACAAAAATCATATGGCTTTACAAGCAGGAATAGTAGGATTACCAAACGTGGGCAAATCGACCTTGTTCAACGCCCTCAGCAATGCCAAGGCGCAGGCAGCGAACTTCCCCTTCTGCACCATCGAACCGAATATTGGTGTCATAACGGTTCCGGATGACCGTTTGATAGAGCTGGAGAAACTGGTAAAGCCCAACAAAGTAGTACTCACCACAGTAGAGATCGTGGATATTGCCGGCCTGGTTAAGGGGGCCAGCAAGGGCGAAGGTCTGGGTAACCAGTTCCTGGGAAACATCAGGAGTACAGACGCCATCATTCACGTCCTGCGGTGTTTTGAAGACGATAATGTGATCCATGTGGACGGAAATGTAAACCCTGTCAGGGATAAAGAGGTGATTGATACCGAACTACAACTGAAAGACCTCGATAGCGTGGACAAGAAACTGGCCAAAACGGAGAAGCTGGTTAAAACCGGCGATCGCGACATCCTGAATGGCATTGAGATCCTCCGGAAACTAAAAGCACATTTGGAACAGGGGAAGAATGCGAGGTCATTTGATGTGAATATTGAGGATCGCGCCAAGCATATCGATGACATGTTCCTGCTTACCATGAAGCCTGTGCTCTATGTGTGTAATGTGGATGAAAAATCTGTGGTGAAAGGAAATGCGCATACGGATGCATTGATTAATGCGGTGAAAGACGAAAAAGCGGAGATCATTTTCATCAGTGCGGAGATCGAAAGTGAGATCGCGGTGATGGAGAGTTATGACGACAGGCAAATGTTCCTGGAAGATCTGGGGCTTCACCAAAGCGGCGTCGCCAGGCTGATCACATCAACCTACAATTTACTTCGATTGATCACCTATTTCACGGCGGGCGTTCAGGAAGTGCGGGCGTGGACGATTACCGAGGGCATGTCGGCCCCGCAGGCAGCTGGCGTGATCCATACGGATTTCGAAAAAGGGTTTATACGCGCGGAAGTGATCAAGTATGCGGATTTCATACACTATGGCTCGGAGGCGGCATGCCGGGACGCGGGCAAGTTGGCGGTTCAGGGAAAAGAATATCTCGTGGAAGATGGTGACATCATGCATTTTCGATTCAACGTTTAAATCACATCAGGCATAAAAAAAACCTCAGCAAACGCTGAGGTTTTTTTATGGAGTTACATTCAATTTATTGGAATCTCAACACCTGGTTAACCACATGTATGATACCATTTATCCCGTTTCGGTTAGCCGTGGTGATGGCCGCTGTTGTAGGATTCGCAAGACCTTTCACACCTGCGGTACTGATAGACAGTGTTGTTCCGGGAACTGCTGATGTAAGTAAAGTTGGAACTGGAATAGCCGTTGCAGGAAGGTTTGGTGAAAACACCCGGGTTCCCAGTCCATGGTAAGAAACAATGGCCCTGACCGTTTGAACGGGTAACGATGCAAAAACAGCCGGGGATGGGGGAAGCCCAAGCGCTCCAAGGAAGGCCCTGAAGGCATTGTTATCAGGAGCGAAAATTGTCAGGTTGGGGCCGTATGCAAGGTTCATGGCAGAATCCAGGCGGTTTATGCCCACCTGGCCGGAATCAGCCCGAAGTATGGCTGCTCTCAGGAACGACAGTGATGTATCGCCTGCAATGATGGCCGATACAGTTTGTGATGGCGGGGCGGCAATGCCTCCAATGACATGAATAACACCATTGCCAGCAAGCACATCTGCCCTTGATACGGGAACGTTATTCAACCATGCAGCTGTTCCCCTTCTTGAGGGGAAACTGGGCATTCTGACAAAAGGCGCAGGGGCTCCTGGTAGAGCGAATAATGAATGCGCCAAAAGATTTGGGAATGTCTCCGGAATATTCGCCGCCGGCACCTGATAGCCCAATACATGATACTGGATCAGTGGTGTAAGCGTAGTCAGTGGGATCAGATTGATCGAACTGATGGCGGTGGGCAGTCCCAGCGATGCCAGCAGCCCCCGGAATGCGGCATTAGGTGGTGCAAAAACAGTGAGGTTGGAAGTTGTAGTAAACAAGGCATCGGACAGGCCCACGCGATTAGCGGCAGCCAGCAGATAGCTGAATGATGTATCGGTGGTTATGATACTTCCGATCGTGGGCAACGATGGGCTGCTTGGCCTCGGGATCGGCACTGGATCCGGAACGTCCTTATTACAGGAGGTTATGACCAGGGAAGCCAGCAGAAGCCCGGCAATTAGTGTCTTTATATGAAATTTTTTCATGTTCATTTTAGTTTTCATCCCGTTTTAGAAAATGTTATAAGCAAAACGCACGTAGTAAAGTCCTCCAATAGAGGGGTTACCCGGAGCTGTGATATAGTATTGGTTCAACAGGTTATTGGCGCCAACTCCAACAAGCGATTTGATCGCTGGGAACTTATAGCTCACTTGCGCATCTAAGGAGAAGAAAGATGGCACTTCAGCGGATACGAAATCACTTTCGTACATGAACTTATCCTGCCAACGCAAAGTAGCTGCAAATGCGATACGCTTGTCTTTTCCAAATCCATAATTGCCCGCGCCCAGGTTGTACCTGTATTTTGGTGAATTAAAGAAGGCTACAAATCCTTGGGGAACATCCTGCAATACATCGGTTGAAGCATTCAACGTAGCATAATACCCTCTGCCCATTCTGTACTCAAGGCTGAGGCCTGCGCCATACGTTTTCACTTTAGCCGTGCTATTGACAGGTATGGAAAGGGTTCTGATGTTTGCTGCGCCCCATGATGGATTGGATTGATTCAGTCTTTGTGCATAGGCTTGCCTAACGATGAAGTTGGTGTATTCGCCGAGGTAACCGTACACATCAACCAGCAGTCTGTCACTCGCCAACAGCCCTTTATAACCTAATTCTATCGACTGTACACTTTCCGGTTTGAATTCATTGAAAGACGCCAGTTTAGGATTGGTTGGTGAACTCAGAGGAAGTGTTGCAGGTGGATTGCTATTGAAACCATAGATATCACGGAATACCGGCAGGCCACCCAGCAGCGTCTCTCCACCGCCCACACCTAACCTGATATATTGTTGTTGGGTGGAAGGGAAGCGATAGGCGGTCTGATATGAAAGCCTAATGTTATTGTTTTTGGCTACTTTGATCACAGCGGTAGCGCGGGGCGTGAAACGGCCGGAGAAATTCTCGTTTTTATCGTACCGTACGGAAGCAACGATCCTTACGCGCTTGCCAAAGTCTCTTCCCGCCTGAACATAAGCACCCCATTCGTTGATCGGAATTACACCTGCAGTATCGATGAACAAGGTACCCTGTGAATTCAGTACGAACCTCCTGAAGTTACCTCCAATCAGGATATCTGCGAATTTCTTGGTGTACTCGGCCAGGTTGTATTGTCCCTCTATAGCATATAGACTCGACTTATCAAGGAACAAGGCTCCTCCCTTGCTGATAGGCGTTCTGATGATCTTGTCGTAGATGGCCTTGTAGGCATCAGTACCGGGCTGGGGCGTTCCCCTGTCAGCGAAACTACGGGCAGAATTATGGGCATCGTAAGCATTCTGGCCACTCATTCTGTTATTAACATACGATTGCCAATATTCAGGAAGCCAGGTGGGAGTAGGTTTCCAGGTTTCATTGAAAATCCTGGATGTGGCCGTCAGGTTATGAGATCCCCCCGCATCTTCCTGGGTGGTGTAGGCCCTGACCAGCCAGTTTTTGCCGACCAGCTCCAGCTTATACTGCCCTATTTTAAAATCTTTCAGTGAGTATCTGTCACTTCCTGTATAAACGGTATTACCCGTTCCCCAGAAACCCGCCAGGATAACTTCTAAATTATTGCTGAGTTTGTAGTTTAAGGAACCAGAGACCTTACCATTAATGGTATTGGGATCCACCACCTGACCTTCCCTGAATCCGGTGCGGGAAACAGAAGGCACTCCCTCGGCGATTAGTCCGTTGATAAATCCTGCGATTGGTGGAACTGCGGCCGCAATTGAATTCAATATGAACGTATTTGTAGCTCCATCTACTGACGTCTCATCACCATATGAATTCGCGCCGTTGTAATTGGGATCCGAATCACGTGTGCCTGCAGCAAACTGACCTACAGTGAGTCCATTGGCGGCAGTAGGTCTGATATAGTTACGCTGGTCATCAGCCAGCCAGTCCCTTGCGTGCACCAGTTCGCCGCCGATCTTGAAAGCAAATCTCTCGCTCACCTTATGGGCATACCGTATACTGTAGTTGTGATACGGAGAGGCATTGCGGTAACGATTGTCGGTATGCATGATACCTGTTTTTGCCTGGAACGACAGGCCCTGATATTTGAAGGGATTTTTGCTGTTTATCAGCAAAGTTCCATTCATGCCGCCAGGTCCGTATAGGGCTGAAGAGGCGCCGGGCAGAAGTTCCATGCTTTCCACGTCCAGTTCCGTCAAACCGATCACACTACCTACGGAGAAGTTCAAACCGGGAGCCTGGTTGTCCATTCCATCCATGATCTGGGTGAACCTGGTGTTACCAGAACCGGCGAATCCCCTGGTGGTGACCGTTTTGAAAGTAAGGCTTGAAGTTACGAGGTCAACGCCCTTAATATTACCAACAATATCATAGTAGTTGGCTGAAGGGGCATTGCGAATCATGTTCAGGCCTACCCTCTCCACAGTAACCGGCGATTCCATTGCCCTGGTCTGGGTCCTGGTGGCTGAAACAACGATCTCATCTGAGAGGTTTGAAGAAGACAATACTTCGATATCAGCCACATCCGAGGCCGATTTGATCACCGTCTCTTGTGAAACCACTCCCACACCGGATACTACCAGTGTAACAGGATATTTAACACTCGAAGGCAGATTTAAGGTGAAATTTCCATTATCATCTGTAGTGGTGCCAATCGTTGTCCCTTTCACGGTGACAGATAATTTTCCCAGGTTCAAGCCGGAATTATTTCTGACTTTACCAATAAAGGAAGACGTTTGGGCTGAAACAAACCCTGAGCATAAGACCAGGATTAAGGTGGCAAGTGTAATGCCTACTCTTTTCATAAGCAGTTATTTAATTCAAAGTTGATGGCAAAATAGCATTAGTTGGGTTTTTATCAAAAAAAATAAAACATCGACCCATTTAAGTTGGCCGAATCCTAACCTGCATTTACTTTAGCAACATGAGTTACCAGTTCCCCGGACAGTCGAATTACTACAAAGGTAAGGTAAGGGATGTTTATACCATTGACAACAAGATTTTAGTCATGATCGCCAGCGACAGGATCTCTGCTTTTGATGTGATCCTGCCCCGTCCAATTCCGTTCAAGGGCCAGGTACTAAACCAGATAGCAGCGTTCATGCTTCAGGAAACAGCTGATATTTGTCCAAACTGGCTGTTGAGCACACCCTTACCCAATGTATCCATCGGTAAAAAATGCACCCCTTTCAAAATCGAAATGGTGGTGCGGGGCAACCTGGTTGGCCATGCCTGGAGGACCTATCAGGATAAAAAAGACCTCTGTGGCGCGCAATTGCCGGAAGGACTGATAGAAAATGATTTCTTCCCGAAACCCATCATCACTCCTTCTACAAAGGCGGATGCGGGGCATGACGAGGATATCTCCCCCAAAGAGATCATCCAGAGAGGACTGGCCACCGCCGGGGAATGGGAGCAGCTATGCCAATATGCCCTCGCGTTATTCGGGAGAGGCCGGGAGATCGCCGCAAAACGTGGCCTGATCCTCGCGGATACCAAGTATGAATTTGGGAAGATCGGTGATCGGATCTATCTGATGGACGAGGTCCATACGCCGGACTCCTCGAGGTATTTTTATGCTCACGGTTTTGAAGATCGCCAAAAATCTGGTGAACGCCAGAAACAACTGAGCAAGGAATTCGTCCGGGAATGGCTGATCGCAAACCATTTTATGGGTAAGGAAGGCCAGGTGGTTCCTGAGATGTCGGACGAATGGGTCAACACCATTTCTCAACGGTATATTGATCTCTATGAACTGATCATTGGGGATGCTTTCAAACCGGAAGCACTCAGTGAGGAGGAAACCCAATTCCGGATCATTGAATCACTGAAAACCCTTAACTAAACGTCCTTCGATATATGCTTGTACCTTTTCCTTGATTTATTGAAAATATTCTGGCCTTTATCCTGCCCTTTTCTAAGTTCTTTTTGCTGTTCTTCAGGAAGATGGATGATGTCGCGGCAGGCTTCACTGCAGCACTGTTCATACTCGGCGGCGCAGGAGTCACATTGAATGAATAACAGGTGACACCCGGAGTTTAAGCAGTTCACATGGTGATCAGCTGGCTTCCCACACTGGTGACAGCGCGCAATGATGTCCGGGCTAATTCGCTCTCCTAACCTGTCGTCAAATACAAAGTTTTTTCCGATGAATTTATTTTCAAGTCCTTTTTCGTTGGCCTGCCTGCAGTAATTGATGATACCCCCTTCCAAATGAAATACATTGGTAAAGCCCTGATGCAGCATATAAGCGCTCGCCTTTTCACAACGGATTCCACCTGTACAGTACATGATGATATTCCTATGTTTCTGATTTTTCATCATATTTACCGCCATGGGCAGCTGTTCGCGGAAAGTATCGCTGGGGACTTCTATGGCTTTTTGGAAATGACCCACTTCAAACTCATAGTGGTTTCGCATATCGATCACCACCGTATCCGAATCTTCAGTTAACTGGTTGAACTGTTCTGCGTCCACATACCTGCCTTTACGGTTCATGTCAAAAGCCGGGTCTTCGATCCCGTCCGCCACGATCTTTTTCCGCACTTTGATGTCGAGCACAAAAAACGACTTCCCGTTATCGTCGACGGCAACATTCAGCCTCAGCCCGTGAAAGCCCTCGAGGGTGTAGAGATACTCCGTAAAAGAAGAAAGTTGCTGCCCGGGTACACTGATCTGGGCATTGATCCCTTCATTGGCCACATAAATTCTACCAAGCACGCCGAGTGCAGCGAAATGGGTGTATAACTCATTCCTGAATGCCTCGGTATCCGGGATGGAGATATAGTTGTAAAATGAAATGGTCTTGCGGGGCGTGTTGTCTTTAGCTATACGCTCTTTCAACTCCTTGCGGGAGACGCGGTTGTGTAGATTTGCCATTGGTAAATTTTAATTCCATCGGAACCCCAGTTGCAGGCTGGGCAAAATTCCAAAATCTAGGCAAAGATACGAAAACGGAAAACTTAGCGGAGCAGTGACCTGAGCAGTCGGCCCGACAAAGCAGCAAATCCCCCTACCACGGCCCCGATCAGCGCTGTAAGAAATGCGAGCTGAGCCGGTTCATCTTTTTTAAGGATCACCTGAGACATCCGGTGGGCCAGAATATGGTTGTTGTTGACGCTTTGATACCAAGCAAGGCCACCCCATAGGAGGAACAGGGAAATGAATCCCACCAGGAATGCCCAGCCGGGTTTCACCGGGATCAGTGCAGATACGATGAATGCTGCGAGCGCAATGCTCCACCAGGGCAGATAGAGCCCAAAGGCAAAGCCTAAAAAAACAATCAATATAAAGCTGATGAAAAATTTCATATCTGGAATTTTAGGAACTGAATTTCATAGTGGCCTTAACCCTCTTGTCCTCCTTCTCTTTCTGCTGCATCACCCAGAGTTTATAATGTTGACCCTTGGCCCAGTCCAGGACGGTGTTATCGTAAAACGGGCTACCGGGATTTCCGTTCTGGCCTCCGGGGTAGATCCCGTAAGCTTCAGTAGGCGTGGTCATGTGAATGACCATCTTCCAACTTGGTCCGTTTTTGTGCTTGGTGGCGTTAATAATGTGTTTACCACCCCCAATAGGAAGTCCCTGCCTGGCAAATGGAAGCATCCTTTCCCTGAGAAGGTGGTAAACAGAGGTATTCTTAAAGTTTCCCCACTCGAGTCTGTGATCATCTTCGGCCTTCTTTAGGCCCGGCGTGGCTTTTTCCAGGGAACTGGTTAATATATCTGCCAATGTTTCTATTTCGGGGGTAATGATGTTGTCAATGAATTTAAAAGATGTACTGTCGCGAATCAGACATTGCGCTATAACTTCGTCAGACGGAAATATGACCGGCAGGTCATTGCGGAACAGCTCATCCCTGAACAATGCGGGCCTCAGCGAGTCTACCCAGTTTTCAAAAATGGTAGGGCCTTTCTCCTGGATATCGCTGTTTAAGTTCCATTGTTCTAACAGGCTAAGGAATCTCAATGCCTCCGGGGAGAGGCGATCACGGTCCACATAGCGTAGCAACAAAGGCCTCATGTGCTCTGCAAAAACATTGTAATTGTCGTTCTGCAAACGTTTCATATCATCCGGCGTGATATTGCTCATCACAGAAAGTCTCCTGTTGATTGAAACGCCACGGTACATATCGTAACTCCCGGGAATGAAATAGGGGTAGCTGGTGTCGACAGCCCGTTGATTGGCACTGCTCAGGTATCCCTGTTCCGGGTTATAGGAAAATGGATTATCCTGCCTGGGAATGAATTCCTTCCACATATAACTGCTGTCCGTACCGGGCATCACGAAACTGCCCTGCCCTTCCCAGCGAAGGGGGAACTTACCTTCCTGTTTAATGGCGATATCGCCCTCCTTACTGGCAAACACTATATTCTGGGAGGGTTCATTAAAATACTGTACTGCCTCCAGATAGTCATTGTAATTTTTCGCCCGGTTCAACTGGTACCACATCTTGAGGGGGTTGGATGGATAATGAGCGATCCAGCTTAACGCATAGGCCTTGTTCTGATTCAGTTTATCTTTAAAGGTTTTATCATATATCACAGGCCCAAAAACGGTATAAGCCACCGTGTCTATAAACGGGGTGCTTCCCTTTACACTGATCTGCTCAATGCGCAGGTCTGCCTTTTTCCATGCATTATTGAACCAGTATTCTGTCCTTGAAGCGTCCTTAAACCTGATCTCGTAATAATCTTTCAACTCGCGTCCGGCATTGGTTACGCCAAAGGCGATATAATCGTTAAAGCCAATAACTACGATCGGCAGTCCGGGGAACGTCACCCCATAAGCATTTGAGGTAGGCGTAGTGATCTGCATTTCCATCCAGATCGAAGGCAATGAAAGGCTGAGGTGCGGATCATTGCATAAGATCGGTTTGCCACTTTTTGTTTTTGAACCTGAAACCACCCAATTATTGCTTCCATTGTCGGGGTCCGGCTTGAATTCCTGGGTAAACCAGAGCGAATCGCGACGATGAAAATATACTGAGTCGGCATCTGCGGGAGCAAGCGGTATCTCGGCAGATTTGGTGAATGGAATGCCTTTGGGTATGATGGGTGAAAGGGAATCCTCCGCTTGAGGAAACAACAAATGGTAGTCAGCTTCGCCCAGGATCTTCAACAGGTTGGTTTGTTCAAAATCATCATCGCCTCCCACCAGATCGTAGCTCATGGCTTTGAAAAATAAAACAGATTTCAAGTTCGTCCACTTCTCGGGTTTGTAGCCCAGTATCTTATATTCTATCGGAAGCTGGGATTCAGGAAGGTTTTCAATATAGGCGTTTACCCCTGCGGTATATGCATCCATTGTTTGCCGCATCACTTCATCTTTTTCCATGAAGGCCAGGGAACTTTCAGCTGCCGAGGTGATTCCCATTCTCCTGAAACCACGATCTGATTTAATGCCTGCATCTCCCACGATCTCACTGATTCTCCCGGATATGAAACGGGTCTGGAATTCCATTTGCCATAACCTGAATTTGGCATGCAGATAGCCTTGCACGAAATAGGGATCTTCCTCATTGTCGGAAAAAATATGGGGCACCAGCCTCTCGTCGAAATAGACTTCCGTACTTCCTTTCAACCCGGGAATGGTAAGGTTGGCATTGTAATCATGATCCAGGCTTTCCGCGTTCTGCCAGATCCCCTGCTGCGGGCTGAGCCATCTTCCGAGTGGTGCCGGTAACAATTTGGTGGTATCAAGTATAACCACCAGGGCGATGGTGGTCGCGAGGGCCAGGAGGAAAAACAGGATGCGCATGCAACTGTGGAATTTGTTTGAAGATAATGCAAAACTTACATGTCGGAAATCAAAATTGCTTTTGGAATTTTAAATTCGACCTTTATTGCACTTATGAATGATAATGATGTGAAAAACATCCTCGGCCTCAAACTGCCAACAGATCCAAGATGGGTTAACCTGGCGGAAATATCCCTGGAAGAGATCCTTACGGACCATGCTTTTTGTGAACAGAAAGCAGCCACCACCTGTATCTCGCTGATCCAGAAATATCCGGGTTATGAAAAAATGGTTGAAGAGGTTGCGCCCATCGTAACAGAAGAGTGGGGACATTTCAGGCAGGTGCTGGCAGAATTGAAAAGAAGGGGACTTAAACTGGGAAAGCAGCGTAAAGATGAGTATGTAAATAAGCTCTTCGAATTTGAAAAAAAGGGCGGCCATCCCGAGGATCGTTTCCTGGATAAACTGCTGATCTCCGCATTGATCGAAGCGAGAAGCTGCGAACGCTTTAAGCGGTTAAGTGAAGGTTTGGAAGATGAATACATGCGTACCTTTTACAGAAAATTCATGGAGAGTGAAGCTGGGCATTACACGCTGTTCATTGAACTGGCAGAGCACTATCTCCCTAAAGAAAAAGTAAGGGCAAGATGGCAGGAATGGTTGCGCTATGAAGCCGATATCATCAGCGCCCTTGAGATCCGGGGAGACCGGGTCCACTGATTGAACGCAAGGAGCCAGGAGCCTGCCACAATGGAGTTTGGAAGGGCAGGTTAATGATCAGCAAAAAAGGCCAGGTCGTTTTCCCAGTTGATATATGGATATTCCATCATCAGCTTTTGAAGGGAATCGTACTGTTTTTTCCTGAACTTACGGTGCGCATCAGAATCGGGCTGAAAGGGTTTGTGGGCCCTTGCTGCGTTGATGGTATTGATCTCTGCCAGCACATTGAGTGAGCTTCCGTCCACGCAGGCTTTTAGAAATTTCTGCCACACGTATTCCGTGGCCTGGTAGTTTGGGTGTACCATATCTTCCGAATAAAATCGATAATCCCTCAGGTCGTCGATCACCAATTCATAAGAAGGGAAATAATAGAGTTTATCAAATTTATCCACCAGGTGATGAACCGCCTGGATCAGCACGGCCTTGCTCCGGTTATTTTCTATAAACCCATCTCTTAAATGCCTCACCGGACTTACGGTGAACATGATCCTGATATCCGGATTGAACAAAAAAATACGATGGATCACATTATCCAATGTGCCCAATACATCTTCAAATGAAAGTAGTTTCTTTCGAAACTTATCCATGGCCACTTTATGGCAATTCGCCACTACCCTTCCGTTGTCCAGTTGGTAAACCCAGGCAGAGCCAAGGGTGATGATCAGCCATTTTGTTTTTTTCAGGAACTCATGCGCAGCCTTCTGGGAGCCATTGATCATAGCCAGTAGCTCGTCGGCATCGGCATGTGTAAAACGGGTATGATGGTCCCAACTGGTCCACCATTCCTGGTTTTTGAAGATCATGCTGTGATCATAGGAACGGTTGGTAATGTATGATGTGAGCGAATCAGCAATACTGACCGGGTTGAACATGATCCCACTGGGATTGAATAGCGCATTAAATCGGTTATGAACCAACTTTTCGCCAAGATTCTCTGAAAAACAGGACCCCGTGAGCATCATGTGATCCCTGATGTTGATCTTTTCCTTCAACGGCCTGACATCAAGTTCCCTTCTGAATTCCATGTTCATTTGAAAATTTCTTGTGAGATCCGCTTGCAGTGTTCAAGTTCCGCTATGTTTATATTCCCCGCCATGCCGATACGTTCAAAATATTTGATCATAGCCAGGGTATCCATATTGCCAATCAGTTCATCCCCAGCCATAGGGCAGCCACCGATTCCGCCGATGGCTCCATCGAACCGCCTGCATCCCGCCTGGTATGCCGCATGTAGTTTAGCTTCAAGATCTGCCGGAGCCGCGTGGAGGTGCACGCCGATCACAGCATTCGAAAATGAAGACACCATCGCTTGGGTCACCCTGCCTACCTCTTCCGCAGTGGCCAGTCCAACGGTATCTGCGAGCGACATCATCTTAACCCCGCATTCCTGAATCCGGAGCATCCACTTACCCAATACATCCACATCATATGGGTCACCATAAGGATTGCCAAATCCCATCGACAGATAAACCACCAGCTCCTTATTGTGCTTTAAACAAATTTCGCTGATCTCCCCAACCCGCACCAGTGATGCTTCAGGGGTGCTGTTGGTGTTCCTGAGCTGAAATGTGGGCGACACGGAAAAAGGAAATCCCAGGTAATGGATCTGCTCAAATTGCGCGGCATCCGCTGCCCCCCGGGTATTCGCAATGATGGCTAATAATTTAGTGTCCGTTTGGCCCATCTCAAGTTGCCCTACCACTTCGCTGGTGTCCGCCATTTGTGGTATGGCCCGCGGGGAAACAAAGCTTCCAAAATCAATGGTATGAAAGCCCGCCTTTAAGAGGGCATTAATATACCGCACTTTCTCTGAGGCAGGTATCATTTTCTGCCATCCCTGCATAGCATCCCTGGGACATTCGATAAGCTGGACCCCATGATTCATACCGCAAGGTACAAAGGAGCCCCGAAATAAAAGGAATTGGGCATTGACCCTGCTTTATAGATTTTTTAGAACCAAAGATTCCCTGTAACAAATCGGAATACTCAACGTCTTAGCCTATATTGACAAACAATTAATGGAAAATTCAATCCCAGTGGTGCTTAAGAGGCCAGTCATAAGGCCTTTCCTGATCTTTATCATCCCCTCCCTGTTGTTTTTATCGTTTAGTAACATGGAGAGTGGACGGTTGCACTATGAGGTCATCCGAAATGGAGATGTGATTGGCGATCTTTTTGCCACAAAATCATTGAATGGGGGGACGATAGATTATAGCACCGAGTCTACCGTGAAGATAAAAATGCTCATGACTTTCTCTCTGTATTCGAAGGTTACAGGATCGTTTCGAAATGGGATACTGGTGAACGGGTCGGCGCTCAGGACGGTCAACGGGAAGTCCCGTGTTAATACCACCATTTTCTGGAAGGCGAATCACTACGACATCCATGAGGAGGATGAACGCCAGGAAATAAACGAAAACATAACGTACAGCACCGCCCGCCTATACCATGATGAACCCGTGGGCATAAAAATAGTATTCTCAGAAAACTTCAGGAAGTTCATTCCCCTGAAGGAGGTGCGCCCGCATTATTATGAATTAAAGTTGCCAGATGGCAATAGCAATTTCTACACCTACACCAACGGGATTTGCAGCGCTGCAGAAGTCAGCACTAACTTTTCGAAAGCATTCTTCCGTTTGAAGAAATGATTTTTTGACATGTTTCGATTATTTTTGTACACAGGTTTGTAATGAATTTATTCGCATGGGTATTCTTATAACAGGGGCTACGGGATATATAGGTTCGTTGTTGACAATCAAATTGGCTGAAGCCGGAGAAGACGTCAGGATCCTCTGCAGGAAAGATCCGACGCTTCCTCAATTTGACCGGCCGAATATTAAGGTGATCAAGGGTGATCTACATGATATGGCCTCATTGAAAAACGCCATGAAAGATGTTGACCGACTGTATCATCTGGCTGCTTATGCCCGCTTATGGGCAAAGGATCCTTCCATATTCCGGCATATAAATGTTGAAGGCACGCAGAATTTGCTGCAGACAGCCGCAAATGCGGGTGTACGTAAAGTTGTTTACACATCTACTGCAGGCGTCATCGGTCCATCGAATGAAAAACCTATGACCGAGAAAGATGCCCGCATTACAGGCTTTTTCAACTTGTACGAGGAAACGAAAGCCATGGCGGAGAAAATAGCGCTGGACTTCGCTACGCAGGGCATGCATTTATCCATTGTTAACCCCGCGCGCGTGTACGGCCCGGGACTTGATACCGGCAGTAATCCGGTAACCAAGATCGTGGAACTGTACATGAAAGAGAAATGGTATATCATACCCTGCGAAGGCCAGCAGGTGGGCTCTTATTGCCATGTTGACGATGTGGTAGATGGACATATCTCCGCCATGGAACAAGGTGCCCCCGGTGAACGCTATTTATTTGGCGGGGTCAATGCCAGTTTCAACGAGCTGATCGCCCTTATACGCAAATACAGCGGCGTCAACAAAAAGCTCTATCATCTTCCCTATCCTTTGATGTTGGCAACCAGCCAAGCTATGGTTACCTGGACTAAAATCAGTGGCACCCCGCCAATGATCACTCCTGATTGGGTAAAACGATATATTTACCACTGGAAGCTGGATAGCTCAAAAGCGGTTAGTGAGATCGGCTACAAAATCAGGCCGTTCGACGATGGCATCAAACAAACGGTAGAATGGATCAGGAAAAACAGATTCTGAACAACAACCTGTACGCCCTGGTAACAGGAGCAGGACAAGGGATTGGCTTCGCCTTAGCAGAAGGCCTTGCCATCAGGGGTTACAACCTGGTGATGGTTGCACTGCAAGGTGAAGGACTAACGGCAACGGCCGAGTCCCTGGCAGAAAAATGCAATATAGACGTGGTGCCCATTGAGTTGGATCTCTGTGATGCAGACAACTGTGGAAAGTTGTACAGTATGGTCAGGGCAAAAGGATTGCATATCAGCGTGCTTATCAACAATGCAGGCATTGGATCAAACGCTCCCTTTACAGATATCGATCCCTCTTTTTATCATAAACAGATCACACTGAACGCCATTGTTCCGGTTACTCTTTGCCGGATGTTCCTGCCAGACATGGAGAAAATGCCTGAAGCTTATATCCTGAACATGGCCAGTTTGGGCGCTTTTTTTTATATGCCCTACAAAGAAGTGTATGTAGCCACCAAATCTTTCCTGATCTCCTTTACAAGGTCCCTGCAGTTCAGTTTGGCAAAAACTTCGGTAAGCATGACAGTGTTATGTCCCGGTTCCGTAAACTCCAATGACAGGCTCAAAGCTATTCATGCAAATTTGAAAGGCATTGCCAGGCGATCCGTTTTGGATCCTCATGAGGTGGCGGAAGAAGGGTTAAATGCCTTGTTTCGCAAGAAGAATATCTGGGTGCCAGGAAAGATTAATCGTTTCTTCTTGCTATTGAACAGGATCATGCCTTTGTCGATCAAGAATGCCATCATCAGAAGGGAAATGGAGAGGCAGGAAGCCTTAAAGATTCCGTTGCCTAAAAGCTTCGTATAGGATAATACCCGATGCCACGCTTACATTGAACGATTCGAATTTACCGGACATGGGGATGGTAAATCTTTCATCTGCCGCTTTACTTAAAAACGACTGGATACCTTTATCCTCGCTGCCCATAACTACGCAGCAGGGCTCGGCCCATTGAATGGTATCCAACTTTTTATCGGCTTTCATTTCTGCTGTACAAACCTTGATCCCGTTCAAGTGCAGGGTGTCTATGGCTTTGATCAGGCTACCTACGCGGCAAACATCGATGGTATTCAGGGCACCAGCGGAAGACTTCATGGCTTCTTCATTGATCGCTCCCACTCCTTTATCAGGTATGATCAAGGCCTGTGCTCCGCAACAGAGGGCACTGCGGGCAATTGCGCCAATATTGCGCACATCCGTTATACCGTCCAGCATTACAAAAAGGGGCACCTCGCCTGATGTCACCACATGATCGATCACCTGTTGCAGATCGGTATAACTGATCAGCCCGGCAATGGCTACTATTCCCTGGTGATTGGCCTTGGTAAGGCTATTCAGCTTTTCCACCGGTACAACATTAATGGGCACATCTGCATGATTGGCGAGTTTCCTGATCTCATGCATGATCTCACTTCCGGTATTTTTCTGGATGAAGATCCTGTCGATCTGCTTACCGGCGTGCAAAGCTTCCAGTACCGGTTGTCGCCCTATGATAAACGTATTCTTAAAAGAGGATTTGGATTGATGCATCATTCCTGTAAAAATAATTTTGTTCTCAGTATGCCGGCTACAGCAAGGGAATCAGTGATCTCTCCTCGCAGCACCATATGGTATGCTTCTTCAAAAGGCAATTTCCGAATTACAAGCTTTTCTGTCTCCTCGGGTTCCGACTCACCGAACGTCAGTGCCCTCGCCAGGTAAACCTGGCCATACTCATCAGAAACAGAATTGGACAAGTGAAAATCCAGCAGTTTCTCCCAGTTTCCCGCAGCGATACCGGTTTCCTCCAGCAATTCACGTTTTGCTGTTTCCAGGGGATCCTCATCAAAGGGCCCCCCGCCCTCGGGTATCTCCCAGGTAAAATGACCCAGGGTGAAACGATACTGCCCTACAAGATATGTATTGAGGTCATCATCAAGTACCACCACGCCAATTGCCCGGTTCTTGAAGTGCACTTTTCCATAAATGCCCTTGCCACCGCCGGGATTGATCACGTCGAACTCAGTTACCGTGATCCAGTTGTTGGTGTATATCTCTTTTGATGACAGAATTGTCCAGGGATTATCTTGCATATCAGGGGGATTAGATAAATCAAAAAAAGCCCCAGAAAGGGGCTTTTTGATTTATTTTAATTTGAATGCTTTCTTCACTTTATCTGCATAATCAAGTTTCTCCCAGGTAAAGAGTTCCACTTTTACCTTCTTTTTTTTACCTTCAGCTGTTTCGAAAATCTTCTCCTTGAATTCTGGCGTGCGGCCCATGTGACCATAGGCGGCTGTTTCACTGTAGATCGGGTTGCGAAGTTTCAACCTGGTTTCAATAGCGTAGGGCCTCATATCGAACAACTCGTCAACGATCTTCGCAATCTGTCCATCGGTCATGTCGACTTTCGAGGTACCATAGGTGTCAACAAAAATATTCATCGGCCTGGCAACGCCAATAGCGTATGAAACCTGCACCAGTATCTCGTCTGCAACACCTGCAGCAACCAGATTTTTTGCAATATGCCTCGAAGCATAAGCTGCGCTCCTGTCTACCTTGGAAGGATCTTTTCCGCTGAAAGCACCGCCGCCGTGAGCGCCCTTGCCTCCATAAGTGTCAACTATGATCTTCCTTCCAGTTAAACCGGTGTCACCATGCGGTCCGCCGATCACGAACTTACCTGTTGGGTTTACGTGATAGGTGATCTTTTTATTGAATAATTGCTGAACTGTTTTTTTGCACTTGCTGACTACCCTTGGCACAACGATGTCTATCACATCTTTCTTGATCTTGGCGAGCATTTTTTCATCCTTATCGAAATCATCATGCTGGGTTGATACAACAATGGTATCGATCCTGATCGGCCGGTCGTTATCATCATACTCTATGGTTACCTGGCTTTTTGCATCCGGACGGAGATAAGGCATCTTAGAGTTCTTTTCCTTCCTGATAATAGATAATTCCTGGAGTATCTTATGGGCAAGATCAAGTGCCAGGGGCATATAGTTATCTGTCTCATTTGTGGCATATCCAAACATCATACCCTGATCGCCAGCGCCCTGGTCTTCTTTATTCTGCCTTTCTACACCGCGGTTGATATCAGCAGACTGCTCATGAATGGCAGAGATGATTCCGCAAGAGTGGGCTTCGAACATATATTCGCTCTTGGTATACCCGATACGGGCGATCACTTCACGGGCAATCTTCTGGACATCTAGGTAGGTTTTTGATTTTACTTCACCAGCAAGGACCACCTGGCCAGTAGTCACCAGTGTTTCGCATGCAACTTTGGACTGTGGATCCCAGGCCAGGAAATTGTCAATTAGTGCATCTGATATCTGGTCTGCAATTTTATCCGGATGTCCTTCCGATACAGATTCCGAAGTGAAGAGATAAGGCATAGTTCAGTTAGTTTTTATTTTCGGTTGCAAAGATAGTAAGCCGACTAAAAATTTCCTTAAATATTTACCGTCAAAGCGTTGAATATATGACTCTCATCACCATTTTCTGACCGGTTTTTGTTCCGCCGCCTAGTTTCACGCGTCCACTGGCCATTGGATTCACATTATCATAAATGAACAGATCATTGTATCGGATCGCAAACGGTGAATACAGGTAGATCGGAAAGTTGGCATCGTTCCGCGTAATGATCCCCTGCACGTACCTTGGAATATTAAAACGGTACTCGGAGATCACGGTTCCACTGGGGCCGGGTACATATTTACGGATGCCACCGACTAATGATGGCTGATAAAGACCCTGTAAAAAAGCATCCAGGAAAAATGGCCGCTGCCTGTTAATGACGGTGTCCTTATAGTCAATATAGAGATACGCCGGAGCTTTGAACAGTTCATCCCCCTGGCCGGTTGTCGCTATCTGTTTCATGGATAGTTCAGCCTTATGCACCAATACGTTTCCCTTCAGCGCCTTAAACCCATTCAAAGAAGGCATCCGTACAACAGTATAGGTACCTGGCGTGGTTTGCATGTAGACAATGCTGTCGGGTCCCGGAGCCACAGTTGCTGCAAATTCGGAGCCTGTATAATTCCGTTCTATATTATTGGCAAAACCTGACGAAAGGGTGTAGCGATATGTTTTAAATGTTGTGTCTTTCCTTGCCGCTGTGTCGTAGCGGTAATATATCCGGACATGGCTATTGGTATCGCTGATATTGAAGCCCATTAACGCATTTGCAGCCGAGGCTCCCGCAATGTCAGGAGTAACCGCAAATCCCCTGAGGTACCTGCGGAAAAGGGAATCCCTGCTCAGGGGTTGCCCAAGCGCTGTATCCAGCCTGAGGAGTTCATTGCCAAAATCATCACTGAGTCGAATACGCAATTGGTTGACCACTTTCCCGGTTCGCAAAGGAATGGAGTCATTCAGGATAGAGGGCGCAAAGGTTCTCGATCCAAGTAACCTGGAATAAGGAATATCATCTGTAAGGGCATAGGCCGAGTCAGGTCGGATCTGCTGGTCCACCTGAAACACATTGAACTTTTGAATGGCATTTGTATCTCCGTTAACAGCACCATTCCATCTTAAAGTTAAAACCACTGAATCAAGGTAAAGACTGTCTTTAACCTCATAAGGAAACGGGAACGAATTGGGGCTGAACAGGAAATACATTGTTGCCGTGGTCCTGCCGAACTGGGGGTCGTTACTGATATAACCGGCAAACATATCGGGTGTGGAGCCGTTGGTATTTAAAAAAACCCTTGGGTTGGAGGAATCAGGGAAAATAAAATTCTCGGTAATCACATCGAGCGTAGTATCGAAAGTACTGATATTATCTACCGCCGGGATCAACTCAGTGCCTATGTCCGTGCTCTTGATTTTTGTACAGCTGAAAGCGATCAATAATAAAAATAGTCCAATAGAAGATCCTCTCCAAAGCGTATTCCAATTCACCTGCAATTATTTATTCTTGAGTTAATTTCTATTTGTCCGCAAGGTCGCGATACAATTGTAAATAGTCTGTTAAATCAGAATCTTCATTGAAGGGTATTACTTTCTTGCCTCTTACCTTCCCGAACTCTTCCACCAGCTTTTTTTCGGTGTTAGCCGCCCCGAACGTGATGGCATCGGCATAGCTGGCTCCGCCCCTGTACATAGCCGTATTGTTATTGTCTGTAAACGACTCGAGGTCTTTCTCCTTTATAGAAGGGTGGATCAGGGCTTTCTTGATAAAATCGGCACCCAGCTTTTCTTTGAAGGTATTTTGACCGATCGTATAAACGATCTTACTGTTTCCAAATACAGGCTCTTTTTTATAAACGGTTTTCAGATATGCAGGGATCAAGCCTGTCATCCAGCCGGAGGCATGAATAATATCCGGAGGCCAGCCAAACTTTTTTACTGTCTCAAGCGCCCCCTTGCAGAAGAAGATACTACGCAATCCGTTATCATCATACCATCTGTCCTGCTCATCATTGAAAACGAATTTCCTTTTGAACATGTCCTCATTGTCGAGGAAATATACCTGGAGCCTGGCATTTGGAAGGGATGCTACCTTGATCTGAAGTGGAAAATCATCGTTGTCGACAGACACATTGATACCCGATAGCCGAACTACCTCATGCAAACGATGTCTTCGCTCATTGATCACTCCGAAGCGCGGCATGATGCATCTGACCTCAAATCCATTGTCATTTGCCTTAATAGCGAGTTTGTTGACTACCTCAGAGAACTCAGTGAGCTCCAGATAGGGAGACATTTCGTTGGCAATGAATAAAATTCTTTTCTTTGCTAGCATTTTCGCGGAATCGTGTTAAATGAAAATAAGGGTTGAAAAGGTTGGCAAAGGTAATGAATCTTGCTAAAACAGGCCGATGATTTTAGGTTCTGTATATTTTATATGATCATATTCAAGAAAACTGCGCTACTTAAAAATTACCTTGCCGGGCAGCGGAAAAAAGGTTCGATTGGTGTTGTTCCCACCATGGGGGCTCTCCACGAAGGTCACTTGCTTCTTGTTGAAAGATCCCTCAGGGAGAACCAGCTTACTTTATGCAGTATTTTCATTAATCCTACACAATTCAATGATCCTCAGGATTTTCAAAAGTATCCAGTTAGCATAGAATCAGATGTGTCGATGTTGGAAAAACGGGGTTGCCACGTGGTTTTCCTGCCTTCGGTTGACGAAATCTACCCGCAGGGTAGCCAGGAAACGAAACGGTACAACCTGGGAGAACTTGAATCGGTATTGGAGGGAAAATTCAGGCCGGGCCATTTTCAAGGGGTATGCAAGGTAGTGGACATCCTTGTTTCCATTACTGAACCCGATCAATTGTACCTGGGACAAAAAGACTATCAGCAGTGCATGGTGATCCGGAAAATGCTGGATCTGACAGGCAGGGCGACCGGGCTGGTGATTTGCGAGACAGTCCGGGAAAAAGACGGCCTCGCGATGAGCAGCAGGAATCGGAGACTGCCAGATGCAGACAGGGAAAAAGCTACAGGGATTTTTCGGTCACTTCTTTTTGCCAGGGAGCATCTCAGTGAAGGACCGCTGGAGCAGCTAAAAAGGCAGACCATGTCCATGCTGGAAGCGGATGGTTTCAAACCAGACTACTTTGAATTTGCAGATGCCCGCACGCTGCAGATCCTTGACCATTGGAATGGGAAAGATCCAGTGGTGGCGCTGGTAGCAGCATTTCTCGGGGAGGTCCGCCTGATCGATAATATGATTCTTAACAGTACGCCACCCATAAACCAATAAGTAATTGCTAAATTTGCGACCCTATGGATATAGAGATTATGAAATCGAAACTTCATCGTGTAGCCATTACCGAGGCTAACCTGCATTATGTAGGCAGTCTCACTGTGGATGAAGACTTAATGGATGCTGCCAACATGATACAATATGAAAAAGTAGCCGTAGTTAATGTAAACACCGGCACACGGCTGGAAACCTACCTGATCAAAGGCAAAAGGGGCTCTGGGGTAGTATGCCTGAACGGCCCTTCAGCCCGTTTGGGTGCTGTTGGAGATATTGTAATCATCATTTCATTCGCTCAAATGGATTTTGAACAGGCTAAAACCTTCAAACCCTGGGTCGTATTTCCTGGGAAAGATAATAAACTGGTGACGGGTTGACCCGTAATGCATGCGAAAAAGAATCCTTTCATTACTTCAGTATGTCGTATTCCTCGGATTAGGGCTTTTCTTGCTGTGGTATACCACCAGGAACTTGTCGGACGAGGAGATCGCCATGATGAAAACCTCCCTGTTGGAATCTAAGTTCCTGGTCATCATACCTGCTATGATCGCTTTGCTGGCCAGCCATTACAGCAGGGCCATGCGCTGGAAGATCCTGATGGAGCCGCTTGGATTCCAGCCCA
This sequence comes from Chitinophagaceae bacterium, assembly GCA_040404005.1. Lineage (GTDB taxonomy): Bacteria > Bacteroidota > Bacteroidia > Chitinophagales > Chitinophagaceae > Pollutibacter. Next base: position 73,949 of record JBBAJO010000002.1, on the reverse strand, counting down.
CTACAACCAATACTTTTTTCGCCGTTATGCTGGGTTATTTTTTCAACCTGCTTGTGCCTAGGCTTGGGGAGGTGATGAAATGCACCCTGCTCGCGAAGTACGAAAAAGCGCCTGTTGACAAACTGATTGGCACCATGGTTGCAGAACGCGCGTTTGACGTCATTTGCATGCTGATCGTGATATTCCTGACCATCATTATCCAACTAGATTTGGTTGGCGGATATGCTTCTGCGGAATTGGGAAGAATGTTCAGCGGGAAAATGGATCCGGTAAAGATCGGGCTGTCTATGCTGGTACTGGTCCTGGCATTACTGGCTTTCCGTTTTGTCATGCACCGGTTCGCCCACATCAGCATCATTGCCAGAGTGAAAGCCATCATTAAAGGGGTCTGGGAAGGGCTGACAAGCGTAATGAATGTAAAGCGCAGAATGGCTTTCTTCCTGCACTCCATATTTATCTGGACCATGTATCTCATAAGTATCAGGCTGGGCTTTTATGCCATGGACTCGGTGGCACACTTGGGCATTAAGCCATCATTTACCATCCTTTCATTTGGCAGTCTGGCCATGATCGTTACCCAGGGAGGGATCGGGGCATACCAATTGGCGGTTCAGAAAACCCTCCTACTTTATGGCATCAGCGAGGTTAACGGGCTCGCGTTCGGTTGGCTTTTATGGCTGGTTCAAACACTGATGGTGCTGGGTGCAGGTCTCATATGCCTATTTTTGCTTCCACTGATTAACAGGAAACCCCATGAAGGAAACCTCCAGAATAAGGGAAAAAATATTTGACCGTGCAGCATTAGCTGCCCGGGCGAACGAATGGCGACAAACAGGAAAATCCATCGTTTTCACCAATGGATGTTTTGACATACTGCATAAAGGCCACCTGGAAATACTGGAGAGGTCTGCCGAATTCGGCGACATCCTTGTGGTGGCCCTGAATACGGATGCATCGGTCAGAAAACTTAAGGGGGAACACAGGCCTGTGAATCATGAAGACTTCCGGGTGCTGATGATGGCCTCCCTGGAGATCGTTGACGCGGTCATTCTTTTTGATGAAGAAACCCCTGCTGAACTGATCGCTGAGGTCATTCCCGACATTTTGGTCAAGGGTGGCGATTATGCGGTTGACCAGATCGCCGGCGCCGATCATGTGCTAACCCAAGGCGGTGAAGTAAAGATCGTACCGATCGTAAAAGGATACTCCACGTCGGGAATCATAGCTGTTATTCGGTCTCTTTGATCGAAACTTAACAATGAGTTGTTGATTCTATAGTTATTTTTACGCGGTATGGTCAAAGGAAAGATTCGGAATTATACTATGATCCCACGTGACATCAGCTGGCTTACTTTCAATGCAAGGGTATTGCAGGAAGCCGCGGATAAGGATGTTCCGCTCAAACAAAGACTGAAATTCCTTGGTATCTTCTCCAACAACCTGGACGAATTCTTCCGGGTGCGGGTGGCTGCCCTTAAAAGAATGATGAAGTATGGCGCCAAAGCGATCATGCACGTGGAAGAATCTCCGCAGCATATCCTCGATAATATCCAGCTGATCGTGCTTCAACAGCAAAGTGAATTTGCCCGGATCTGGCAAAACATCCTGCACGACCTGAAGAAGGAGAACATTCACCTGCTCACGGAGAATGAACTTGACAGGAAGCAGCAGGAGTTCGTAACGGGGTATTTCGACGAAGTCATCCGGTCATCAGTGATACCACTTATGATCGAGAGCATACCATCTCTGCCCTACCTGAGGGATAAATCGATCTACCTGGCTATTGTAATGTCGAAAAAGAACAGCGCCTACCAGCGCAAATATGCATTGATCGAAGTACCCACCAAAGTGGTTCCAAGGTTTATCATTTTACCGGGCCGGAAAGACAAAAACAAATACATCATACTACTGGAAGACGTGGTTAGGTTTTGCCTGCCTCGCATATTCTCTTATTTCGGATATGACGTGTACAGTTCACATGTGGTTAAAGTGACTAAGGATGCCGAATATGACCTGGACTATGATGAGCCAACGAACTATATTGACAAGATCGAAAAGGGTATTAAGAACCGGAGAAAGGGGAAACCGGTTAGGTTTATTTATGATAAAGAAATAGACCCCGCCCTCCTCGAATTCCTGGTGCGGAAAATGGGCCTCACAAAAAAAGACCATATCATACCGGGTGGAAGGATCCATAACTTTCGACATTTCATGGAGTTTCCGGAAAATGTTTTCCCGCCCGACGGCACCCGGAGAAAAGCGTTTATGCATCCTGAACTGAAAAACGTAACACGGGTAACCGATGAGGTCCTCAAACGGGATGTGATGCTTCATTTCCCGTACCATTCATTTGATCCGGTCATTGACCTGCTTAGGGAAGCCGCTATTGACCCGGATGTATCAACCATTAAAGTTTCAGCATACCGCCTGGCAAAAAATTCAAAAGTGGTGAATGCGCTGATCAATGCCGTCAGAAACGGCAAAGATGTTACAGTGATGCTAGAACTAAGAGCCCGGTTTGACGAGGAAAGCAACCTGAAATGGAAAGAGGTGCTTGAAGAAGAAGGCGTAAAGGTTCTTTTAGGGGAACCTAACCAGAAGGTACACGCGAAGATCTGCCTGATCCGAAAGAGAAAGGGGAATCGCACCATCCATTATGGATTTGTAAGCACCGGAAACCTGAACGAGTCCACTGCCAAATTCTACGGTGATATGTGCCTGCTTACCGCAAACAGGCACGTTATGGCCGATGTGAACAGGATCTTCGCCTACCTCGAGAAACCCAAGTCGGGATTTAAGAACCTGAAGATGTGTAAGACCTTGCTGGTAGCGCCTATGTTCATGCGTAAGCAGATCATGGCCATGATCAGTAACGAGATCAGGGTCGCCAGGTTAGGACGCCCAGCAGCCATTACACTCAAATTGAATTCATTGTCAGACGAATTGCTGATCGAAAAAATTTATGAGGCTGCTGCTGCGGGAGTAGATATCAAAATGGCGATAAGGGGAATATTCTGCGCAATAACAGACGTGCAGAAATTCAAGAAACCTATTTTCGCAATAAGCATAGTGGATGAATATCTCGAGCATGCAAGGGTGATGGTTTTTCATAATGATGGCAATGAAAAGGTGTTTATATCTTCGGGCGACTGGATGGTGAGAAATATGGACCACCGGGTGGAAGCTGCGTGTCCGGTGGTTGAACCCCATCTTATTGAGGAGATTAAAGACATTCTTAATATCCAGCTAAAGGATAATGTAAAAGCCCGCCTCCTGAAAAGTACGCTGGACAACGAATACGTTCAGACCAGAGGCAAAAAAATACGCTCCCAGATAGAGGTTTACAATTACCTGTATTCAAAGGCATTGAAGAAGGCCGCCAAGCCCGCTTAACGTCAGTTATTGACACGTGTGGATTATTCTTATCATCTTTACGGTGGTTTCATGATAATATTGATGTTTAAAAGAATGAAGTGAGACTGGCTGCCATCGATATAGGAAGTAATGCTGCTCGATTGTTGATCACCGAGGTCAGTGTCAGAGATAACGGCGCACCCGAGTTTTTGAAGCTGAACCTCGTAAGGGTGCCACTACGACTTGGTTTCGACGTTTTTGAAACGGGTTTCATTTCGAAGGACAAGATCACCATGATCTTGCAGACGATGACCGCATACAAGCATCTCATCAATGCCTACGGTGTGAAAAGTATCATTGCCTGCGCCACCTCTGCGATGCGCGATGCTTCAAATGCAAAAGACATCATACGTAAAGTAAAACTTGAAACAGGAATTGAAATAGAAGTGATCAGCGGTGACTATGAAGCCAGCCTTATATACGAAAACCATATTGCCGAAAATCTGAGCAAGGAAGCTTCATATTTGTATATCGATGTGGGCGGTGGCAGCACGGAGCTTACTTTCTTTAGTGACGGGAAACTCGTTTATAAGAAGTCATTCAACATCGGCACCATCAGGATCCTGAAGGATATGGTGACAGATCAAACCTGGGACACCATGAAAGACGAGATTAAGAACGCTACCCGGAGTCTCAGGCATATTACAGCTATAGGTTCAGGCGGAAATATCAATAAGGTCTTTTCCCTTTCAAAAAGGAAAGAAGGCAAGCCCCTCTCCATTGAAACACTTAGGGACTATCACAAGGAACTGAGCAACTTTTCGCTCACTGAACGGATGAGTGTATACAAACTTCGTGAAGACAGGGCGGATGTGATCATACCAGCGCTTCTGATCTACATCAATGTAATGCGCTGGGCGGATTGTACAGAGATCTACGTCCCAAAGATCGGTCTGGCAGACGGCCTCATCAACCACTTATATGGAGAAATTATGAAAATTTATTAATTCGGCCCATCCTCCCAATTTGTCTATTTTCGTTTTCAACCAGTTGCCATTACCATGAGCGTACACAAGGAAGTAAAGCGTATCACCACCCGTACCCTGATCACCATGAAGGAAAATGGGGAGAAAATCGCGATGTTGACCGCTTACGATTATTCATCCTCCAGGATCATTGATGCAGCAGGGATCGATGTTATCCTCGTCGGGGATTCGGCAAGTAATGTGATGGCCGGGCATGAAACTACCCTACCCATTACACTGGATCAAATGATCTATCATGCTCAGTCGGTGGTCAGGGGAATTCATCGCTGCCTGGTGGTGGTAGACCTGCCCTTTGGCACTTATCAGGGGAACTCAAAAGAAGCCCTTTATTCTGCCATCCGGATCATGAAAGAGACAGGTGCCCATGCCGTGAAGCTGGAAGGCGGGCGGGAAATAGTTGACAGCATTCAACGGATCGTTGGGTCGGGGGTTCCCGTGATGGGTCATCTGGGCCTTACCCCGCAAAGTATTTACAAGTTCGGCACTTATCAGGTGCGGGCAAAGGAAGAGGCAGAAGCCACCAAATTAAAGGAAGACGCGCTGATCCTACAGGATGCCGGGTGTTTTGCCATTGTACTGGAAAAGATCCCCGCCTTACTGGCCAGAGAAGTGTCGGAAAGTCTTACTATCCCCACCATCGGTATTGGAGCCGGAAAATACTGCGACGGGCAGGTACTGGTTATGCACGACATGCTGGGCATTAACCACGAATTCAAACCCCGCTTCCTACGGCAATATGCAAACCTCTATGAGGTCATGAACGCCGCTGTTAACCATTACGTAAGTGATGTAAAGTCGAACGTTTTTCCCAACGATTCAGAGCAGTACTGATTCACCCTCCCATTTACTTAACTTTGCCATTCAACTTGCAATTATGGCAGACTTTCTGGAGCAACTCGCAATAGCTTCGCATAACCACGGCCTTTCAACCGGCCAGCATTGGCTTGGTTCCACCGGAACTTCTATTGTTTCTAATTCCCCTGTAGACGGAAATGCTATAGCTTCTGTTTTTACTGCAGACGCCGAATCCTATGATGCGGTATTGTCGAAAGCGGAAGAATCTTTTTTGGAATGGAGACTCTGGCCTGCCCCAAGGCGTGGTGAAGTGGTCAGGCAACTTGGTGAAAAGCTAAGGCATTACAAAGAACCATTAGGCAGGCTTGTGTCTTGGGAAATGGGGAAAAGCCTGCAGGAAGGCCTTGGTGAAGTACAGGAGATGATCGATATCTGCGATTTTGCAGTGGGTCTTTCCCGCCAGTTGTACGGCCTTACCATGCACAGCGAACGTCCTGGCCACAGGATGTACGAGCAATGGCATCCGTTAGGGATAACAGGGATCATTTCCGCTTTCAATTTTCCGGTTGCCGTATGGAGCTGGAACGCCACCATAGCGTGGATCTGCGGGAATGTTTGCGTGTGGAAACCTTCTGAAAAAACGCCGCTTTGCGCCATAGCCTGCCAGAAGATCGCCGCCGAAGTGTTCCGTGAGAATAAGGTGCCCGAGGGCGTTAGCTGCCTGGTCATAGGGGGAAGGGAAACGGGGGAATGGTTGGCGACTGACCATCGCGTTGCCCTGGTGTCCGCCACCGGATCAACGCGGATGGGAAAAGCAGTAGGCGTTGCCGTGGCCTCCAGAATGGGCAGAAGCCTGCTGGAACTAGGGGGCAACAATGCCATCATCATTTCAGACGCAGCGGACATGAGCGTTTCCGTTATCGGTTCCGTGTTCGGAGCAGTAGGTACAGCAGGACAAAGATGTACCTCCACCAGGAGGCTCATCATACAGGAATCTGTGTATGACCAATTCACTGATTTGCTAAAAAAAGCATACGGACAGTTACGCATAGGAAATCCCCTTAATGAAACCAATCATGTAGGGCCTCTGATCGATAAAGACGCCGTTGCCGCCTACCTCAACGCAGTGGATAAATGCCGTGCTGAAGGTGGCCGTTTCCTTGTTGAACCAGGCGTCCTGCATGGAGACAGTTTCGAAAGCGGATGCTACGTCAAACCATGCATCGCAGAAGTAGATCCCGGTTATGCTATCGTAAAACAGGAGACGTTTGCACCCATCCTGTACGTGATGAAGTATACTACACTGGATGAGGCCATCGCCATTCAGAACAACGTACCCCAGGGACTTTCTTCAGCCATCATGACGCTGAATATGCGTGAAGCTGAGCAGTTCCTGTCTCAGACCGGCAGTGACTGTGGTATTGCCAACGTGAACATAGGTACCAGCGGGGCCGAGATAGGTGGAGCTTTTGGTGGCGAAAAAGAAACCGGTGGCGGTCGGGAAAGCGGAAGCGATGCCTGGAAGCTGTATATGAGGAGGCAGACCAATACCATCAATTATTCAACCAAGTTGCCACTCGCTCAGGGCATCAGGTTCGAAATATGAGTTCCCAAATCCCTACTAAAAAAAAATCATAAACCTGTTTGGTAAGCCATCAGTACCTATTTTTGCACTTGAGTAAACCAATACTTTAATGAACATTCGTTACTTATTAATTATCAGCACGTTACTGACTCTACCCTTTCTATCCTTAGCCCAAAAAACTATAAAAGATGTTCCCAAAGGCTGGCATTTGATGGACATCAGGGAAGATGGCGTGTATGGAATTGGCATAGAAAAAGCGTACGGCACCCTGCTTAAAGATAAAAAACCAAAGCAGGAAGTGATCGTTGCCATTATTGATTCAGGCATTGACACGGCTCACGAGGACCTTAAGCCGGTGCTATGGCGCAACTCAAAGGAGATCCCGGGGAATGGAATCGACGACGATAAAAACGGCTTCACAGACGATATTCATGGATGGAACTTCCTTGGAAATAGAGACGGCAGGAATGTAGGTAAAGACAGCGACGAAGCCGGCAGAATGTATTACAGGTACAAAGCCAAGTTCGAAAACTTCGCGGATACTGCCTCTCTGACCCTGGAAGAACGCGACCAATATAGAATGTACAAGCGAGCCAAGTTTCAGATCGAAACCAACGGCAAGGAAGGATCCCTGAATGTGATGGTGATGAAGCCTATCATTGAGAGAGCTCCCTTCGCAGACAGCATTATTAAAACCAGCTGGAAAAAAGAAGTCTACACCGGGGATGAATTGCTGGCCTACAAGCCGGTCAATATGGAGCAAAGCAGGGCTAAAAGCCTGATGCTTGGATTGTTCCAGTCTATGGAAGAAGGAGAATATACCAATAAAAAGATCTTTAAAGTGCTGTTTGAGTATTACGATAAGGAGAAGAGCAAGATGGAGATCATGGAAAATCCGCCCGTTGATTATCGAAATGCTATTGTGGGTGATCGTTATGAAGATGTGAACGACAGGTTCTATGGGAACAATGATCTGATGGCATCTGACCCGGAGCATGGAACACATGTGGCCGGTATCATTGGCGCGGTAAGAAATAATGGTATTGGCGTGAACGGTGTGGCGAACAACGTCAAACTGATGATCCTGCGGGCTGTGCCTGATGGAGACGAACATGATAAAGATATTGCCAATGCCATCAGATATGCAGCTGAAAACGGTGCCAAAGTGATCAACATGAGTTTTGGTAAGAGCTTTTCTCCTAACAAGAAGTGGGTAGACGATGCTGTACAGTTTGCAGAAAGCAAAGGTGTGCTGATGGTGCACGCCGCAGGAAACGAATCGACAAACCTCGATTCTGCAGAGAACTATCCGAATCCCCGTATGGCTGGTACTAACAGAAAATCACCGAACTGGATCACTGTAGGCGCGAGTGGGCCCACTGATTCGAAGCTGGTCCCCTATTTTTCCAATTACAGCCTTAAAGAAGTGGATGTATTTGCCCCGGGATCCGACATCTACTCTGCTGCTCCTGGTGGTAACCAATACCAGAACCTGGATGGCACCAGTATGGCGAGTCCTGTTGTTGCTGGCCTGGCCGCGACCATTATGTCGTATTATCCTGAGCTCACGGCGCCCCAGGTAAAAACAGCCATAGAAAAATCTGTATTTCCAATGGAGATTGGAGTACCCAAGCCGAGCAGAAGCGGCGAATCTGCAGATACGCTGAAATTCTCCACCATGAGCAAGGCTGGCGGCGTGATCAATGCATACGAGGCCATCCGAATTGCGGATGCCCTGTCCAAATCCAAAACCATTCCAGAACCCAAAGAACAGTTACCAAAGTCTACCATCCGTAAAACTTCCAAAGGTTAATTATTCTTACCCTTATAGTAAATGCATGGGCAGACCAAATCCCGGTGACTACGCTCCTTTTTACGAAACTTACGTTTCGCTTGTTCAAAATGAGGACCTCATCTCGGAGTTCCATGATTCTCTGATAGAGATCTGTGATACATTAGAGGTAATGCCTATTGATAAGATCGACTATGCCTATGCAGAAGGCAAATGGACTGTCAGGCAATTGATTCAGCATATGATCGACACAGAAAGGGTTTTTTCCTACCGGGCTATCGTTTTTGCCCGCGGGGAGCAACAGAGCCTGCCGGGATTTGATGAAAATGTCTACGCCGAAGTGGCAAACGTCAGCGATCGAAATTTCTTGGAAATGAAAGAGGAACTGCTGGCATTACGACGCTCGGTCTATTTCATGTATAAAGGATTCACTCCAGAAGCGCTAGCTTCATCAGGTGAAGCGGATAAAAATAAGGTTACCGTAAATGCGCTCGGATACATTATGGTAGGTCATGTGAGGCATCATTTCAGGATCCTCGCTGAACGGTACTTGTAGAAGGATACTTGCTGGCCATCCAGGTAAAACGCAAGGCTGTTCAAATCGAGACAGGTAAGGATTTTGTAGTTGATACATATCAAAAGGGGCCATCAGCCCCTTTTGTATGTAAATCAGTTTGCCTGGCTTAACGGGCCTTAGCGATTGCCGTCTGCTTGATCATATCGTCCATCACTTTAACGCTTTCACCCAGGTAGATATCTTTGGTCAAAGACTTCATCCACTGTTTCCTTCTTTCCAACTTATCGTTGTCCCCTGCAAGCTTCTTTTCATCATTGGGCAGCAGGCTCAGGTTTAATTCGTGCAGGTTACCTTTATTCACTTCTTCTATCTTCTTAATCGCTGTCTTAATTTCTTTTTGATCGGCTCTGTACTTAGCCATATTCAGCGAGTAGACCTTGTCGTTCATTTTCTCCAGTTTGGCAACCGTCTCTTTAATTGCCATAAACGACGGATTGTTGTTGATCCTTTCACCACTCATTTGCTTTACCGCGGATCCGCTGTACCAGGTTTTCGATGGGTTGAACGCTGCCTTCTGTATCTCATCCCAGGGAAGCGCATCCGGATTATCCTTCTCCCTGTACTTCAGATACTCAAATTGATCCGGAATAACGATGTCTGGTGTAACACCCTTCAACTGGGTGGAACCGCCGTTAATACGATAAAATTTTTGGAGAGTAAGCTTTACAGTACCTAACTCCGCCTGTCCCCCACCACCGTTGCTCCCGGAGGTAAATGGGCCAATATTATCACCCTCAAGGCTTATGTTGCGTTGTACAGTGCCCTTACCGTAAGTGGAGGTGCTGCCGATGATGATACCACGATTGTAATCCTGAATCGCAGCGGCGAATATTTCAGATGCGGATGCAGAAAACTCGTTGACCATAACTGCCAGGGGTCCATCGTAAAGCACTGTTTTATCGCGATCCCTTAATACGTTGGGATTGCCATCGCGGTCTTTCACCTGCACAATGGGTCCGTCCTCAATAAAGAAGCCGACCATCTGCACCACATCATACAGCGACCCACCCCCATTATTCCTGAGATCCATAATGATACCGTCAACATTCTGTTCCTTTAGCTTAATGATCTCTTTTGCCACATCCATAGCGCTCCGGGCACCGTTGGGCCTATCCCAATCTGCATAAAATTCAGGAAGAAAGATATAACCGATCCTTTTACTGTTCTCGTTGATGATGAGGCTACGGGCGAATGTTTCATCGGTCACTATCTCATCCCTGATCAGGCTTACCGTTTTAACGGTACCATCAACTTTCTTCAGGAACAGCCTCACCTCTGTATTTTTCTTTCCCCGGATCACTTTTATCGCATCTTCTACGTCGTACCCGGTAAGGTCCAATGGTTCCTCTGAACCCTGGCCTACTTTCATCACCACATCCCCAACGGTGATCTGCTGCGACTTCCAGGCAGGGTATCCTGTTACCAGTGTGTTGATCTTTATATTGCCGTCTTCGGCCTTCAGTGAGGCACCGATGCCGTAAAATCTGCCGCTCATCTGCTCGTCGAAGTAACGCTTCTCTACCGGAGGGAAAAATGTAGTGTGGGGATCCATCGTAGAGGTAATGGTATTCACCAGCATGTTGAACCTTTCTTCTTCGTTGAACTTTACTTTAAGGCGATCAAAAGTTCTGGTCATCGCGGCACTCACTTTAATACGGGCATCTTTTTCGAGTTCAGCATCTGTTTTCACCACATACCCTTCCGTGGTTTTATTTTGCTCGCGGGAATCAAGCAGATCGGCATAGCGTTCCAAGGAGAGATATTTGAGTTTCTTTCTCCAGTTATCCTTGCGCACAGCTTCAGACGCCGGCCAATCCAGCTTGTCGCCGTCAACTACCACGGTCTCATCCGTTGCATAAGAAAAAGGATTGGCGAGGATTTCCTTGTAGTATACGGATACTTCTGCCAGGCGTTTCTGATAAAGGGTGCTTGTTGCCGCAAAAAATTGAATGGGTGCTCCATGCAACTCGTCGTCGATCAGACTCTCATACTTCTTCAGCTCACGAATGTCTGACTGCAGGAAAATATTTTTGTCGGGGTCCAGGTTCGACAGGAACTTTTTGAAAATTACCTTGGAGAATTTATCGTCGATCTTTTGGGGACTGTAATGATTGTCCTCAAGCATTTCAGCTACCTGTTTGAAAATTTTCTCATATTTCGTTGGGGGGTTATCTAGCCCCGATGAATTAAATGCGATCAGGATACCGACTACCGCAAAAGCCAACAGTACAGGGAGGGATCTTTTATTAAACATATATTGTAATGTTTTGCCTAACATACTCAAATTAACGGATTTAATGGCGGTTTGTTGCAGGTTACAGGCTATTTAACGTCCCGTTTTATATAGCGGGTTCACCACATGATAAACGGGAGGATGACAATAAAAACTCCCGCCATTTGGCAGGAGTTTCCCGGGAGAATGATGGGGTTCGAACCCACGGCCCTCAGAACCACAATCTGATGCTCTAACCAGCTGAGCTACACCCTCCGTGAATGGGAGGCAAAAATAAGAAAATGAGCCGCACATACAAAATACAAATTTGTATTTCTCTCGATAAGCCTCTTCAAAGGTTATCTTTGCAATCCCTAAACCAGTCATATGAAGCTTGGCCTGCTCCTGATCCCACTTATTTCTGCCTTCATCGGGTATTTTACCAATTGGATTGCCATAAAAATGCTGTTTCATCCCCGCGAACCTTATAAATTTCTCGGCCTTACCATCCAGGGCATTTTCCCAAAAAGGCAGCAGCAGTTCGGTGAAAAACTAGGCAAATTGGTAAGTGACGAGTTCCTTTCATTCAAGGACATTGAACAAAGGATCGCCAGTCCTGGCAACCTGGAAAAAATCCTGCCCCTGGTGGATCAGCACATAGACGCCTTCCTGCACAACAAGCTGCCGAAAGCCTTTCCTATGCTTTCCATGTTCATAGGCGAGAAAACGATCAGTACAATGAAAACCGCATTCATGGAAGAACTGACGGAGTTATTCCCGATACTGATGCACCAATATGTTAACACTTTGCAAAAAGACCTGGACCTCGAACACATCGTGGAAGAGAAGGTAAGGGCATTTTCTTCGGACAAACTGGAAAGTGTTTTGTACCAGATCATGGCCAAAGAGTTTAGGTTCGTAGAGATACTGGGAGGCCTGCTGGGCTTCATTATCGGCCTTTTACAAGTGCTATTGACCCTGCTTTTTATCTAACTCCCCTGTTCCATATTTTAACTTACCCGCCAGGGATCGCAACTTTGTTCCCTAAAGATTGTTATTACACCTTTCGTTTATAATCTTCCTGCGACCCACAGGTTTTTCTTACGCAATGCATCTAATAAACAAATTCGTTACATGAGATCGATACTAACGGTGATGTTGAGCCTGATGATGGTGCCCCTTATGGCACAGCCCCCCAAAGGACGTCCGGGAGGTGGACAGAATATGAACATGGGACGTTTTTATGGCAAACTGGTAGACATAAATACCAATAAGCCCATCGATGCTGCTTCCGTGCAACTGATCCAGAATAAGTTTGATACCGCCACCAAGAAACGGGTGGATGCTGTTATTGCGGGCCAACTTACTTCAGCCAACGGTAATTTCTCGTTGGAAAACTTGCCGATCATGGGGCAATTCAAGTTAAGGATCAGTGCGATCGGGTTTGTGCAATACGAAGAATCGTTGAGTTTTGAGATCAAGCCGGGAGGCGACATGAGCCAGGTGATGAACAAAATCGATCGCGATCTGGGGAATATTAAAATGAATGTGGATGCCAAGCAGATGGCAGAGATCACCATTACCGGTACAAAGCCGTTCATGCAGATGGGGGTTGACAGAAGGATTTTCAATGTAGAAAAAAGTATTGTATCCCAGGGGCAGACAGCTACTGAACTGATGCGCAATATTCCCGGCCTGAATGTAGATATTGATGGAAATGTGACCCTGAGAAATGCCGCACCTACCATCTTTGTAGATGGACGGCCTACCACGCTCACACTGGATCAGATACCGGCGGACGCCATCTCTTCAGTGGAAATGATCACCAATCCATCTGCCAAATTCGACGCGTCCGGCGGGATGGCAGGAATACTGAATATCGTGCTAAAGAAGAACCGTAAAGCCGGCTACAATGGGAACGTCCGGGCAGGTATTGATTCCCGTGCCAGGATAAACCTGGGTGGGGACCTCAATGTAAAACAGGATAAAGTAAACGTTTTCCTGAGTGGCATGTACAACCAGCGAAAGTCGATTGGCGAAGGTGAATCTTACCGCCAGGAAACCTATACAACGCCGAACATCATTTTCAATCAAACAAATGCTCCGGAAAGCGACGGTTATTTCATGTTTTTGAGGGGAGGTATTGATTACCTTTTGGATATCAGGAACACGTTTACATTGAGCGCGAATATCGTCAGGGGTAATTTCAACAGTACAGATCTTTTGAAAATTCTTACGGACTCCCTGTATAATTCACTGATCCAGTCTGACAATTCTACCAGAACTGCAGTAAATAGTCGGAATTTCTCGAACAATAACTTTGCATTAGGATATAAGAGACTGTTTAAAAAATCAGGGATGGAACTTACGTCAGACCTGAACTACAGCAAGGGCGCAAACGGTGGGGAAGGCTTTTTTACTCAACAGTATTATGATGCGAATTCCAATCCTAAAGGGATTCCTGTTGACCAAACCACTACTGGATCCGGTGTGCGGAATTCTATGACTTTTCAGACTGACTACATTAATCCACTTTCTGAAAATTCAAAAATGGAACTGGGCGTAAGGGCTTCTATCAACAATGTACAAAATGAGAATCTGAATTACATCCAGAATCCGATCACAGGGGAGTTAATCCCAATAGTAGCTATCAATGCCAATTTCAAATACCAGGAGCAGGTTTATGCGGCCTACTCTACTTACGCGAGTAAGATTGGAAAGAACTTTTCTTACCTGGTAGGTCTGAGAGCAGAGAGTTCTACGTACGAAGGAGAATTACTTACCAACAACTCCTCTTTCAGCAACTCATTCCCGATCAGTCTATTTCCAAGTGTGTTTCTTACCCAGAAGCTGAAAAACGACAATGATATTCAGCTGAGCTATTCAAGGAGGATCAACAGACCGAATTTCTTTCAATTGCTTCCCTTTGTAGACTATACTGATTCGCTGAACATCAGCCGGGGCAATCCAGGTCTTGTTCCGGAGTTCACCCATTCTCTTGAAGTGTCTTATCAAAAGACCTTTAAAAAGAGCCACAGCCTTTTATTTACAACATGGTTTAAATACACGGATAACCTGATCACCAGGTACCAGGTCAAAGAACCAAGTTCCATTCCAGGGCGTGATGTCATCATCAGTACGTTCATAAATGCGGATTACAGTCGTGCCTACGGCCTCGAGCTGACATCGCGTAACCCGCTCAGCAAATGGCTGGACGTTACCACAAACCTTAATTTTTATAACTCCAAGATCGCGGCATCCACTGCCGACACTACTGCAGAGATCGGTGACATCTGGAGCTTTTTCGGAAAGATGAATTTGGCGTTCAAACTTCCTAAAAATTATTCCATCCAGTTGAGCGGCGATTATCAAAGCAAAACCATCCTTCCCCAGGGAGGTGGTGGTGGTGGACGAGGCGGTGGTGGGGGTGGTGGCCGTGGCGGCGGCGGGGGTGGCGGTGGCTGGGGAGGCTTTGTGCAAACAACCGCCCAAGGCTATGTTGAACCGAACTGGGCAGTTGATCTGGCCATCAGGAAGGAATTCATGAAAGACAAAAAAGCTTCGCTTTCTTTAGGCATAAATGATATATTCAAGACCAGGCGGTATGCAACCTTCAGCGAATCACAATACTTTATACAGAATTTTGAGCGTCGCCAGGACTGGAGAGTGGTAAGGCTGAATTTCAGCTATAGATTTGGAAAATTTGATGCATCCCTTTTCAAGCGCAAGAATACGAGGAGTGGCATGGACGGAATGCAGGAAGGCATGCAGTAGATAAATTCGTTCACAGTTGAGTGGGGGTCCTTTTCGCACGGGGCCCCTTTTTTATTCCATTCAATGGTTGTTCTTTCCTTCGAGCATCGGCACAAAAGAAAAAAGATCAAATTTTTCCTCGTTGATATCGTCTACCGAAATCCTGGTAATACGAAGCATCCTTTGAAGATCACCTTCGTTCACCGGGATCACCATAACCCCGCCGATCTTCATTTGGTCAATCAGTTTGGCGGGAATAAGCGGAGCGGCAGCAGTAACAATGACGCGATCAAACGGAGCATACGTGGGCAGGCCCTCGTATCCGTCACCATAAAAAAACTTGATGTTTGGAAACGAATGCAGATACCTGAACTCCCTGTTTGCGTCAAACAAAGGTTTCTGCCTTTCGATTGTAAACACCTGGGTGCCTAAAGATGCGAGTACGGCACATTGATAGCCGCTTCCCGTTCCTATTTCCAGCACTTTGTCGAAAGGGCGGCATTGCAGCAACTGTGTCTGGTAAGCGACTGTGTAGGGCTGGGAGATCGTTTGACCTGAACCAATTGGGAAAGCCTTGTCTTCATAAGCTTGCTGGTCAAATGCAGAATCCAGGAAGAAATGCCTTGGCACGGTCATTAATGCGTCCAGAACCCGCTCGTCCGTAATTCCTTTTTTCCGGACCTCCTCAACCAGTTTCTTTCTTAACCCGCGATATCTGTATTGGTCTTCCGTTGGACGCATGGTCGCAAATTACGAAAATGATGTATCAAGTATTGATTTGAGTCATGCACTTTTTTTATATGCAAGATTAATTTTATACTTTCAAAAAAATATTATTTATGAAAATTAAAAAACAGCTTTGGCATATGTTGTTTGTCTTTGGATTTACACTGTTATTCGCCGCGTGTAAGCCCAGTGATGAGAAGATTGCTGAAGCAGTGAAGGCAAAAGTTTCCGCAATTTCACCTGCTATCAGCAGTTCTGTAAAGAACGGCGTGGTAACATTGAGTGGTGAAGTGGCGGATGAAGCTGCCAAAGCAGCTGTTGTCAGTGCCCTTCAGGGCGAGAAAGGCGTAAAGGATATTGTCAACAACCTGACGGTTCCTCCCCCTCCTCCACCCCCTGTAGTAGTAATTAATCCTGATGACGTGCTGAGTTATGGCATTGACTCCACTTTTAAAGCAAAAGGCATTAGCGGCGTCACATCCAAGGTAAGCAATGGTGAAGTTACCTTAACCGGAACCGTGAAGAAAAGCGATCTGCAAAAAGTAATGCAGGCTGCAAATGAAATGAAACCTAAAAAGGTGGTAAACCAATTGGTCATATCTAAATAAATCAACAAACATGGCATTACAAGATAAATATGCTGACCTGATCCAATTTGCAAGAGGCAATGGTGTTTCGAACCTGACCGTTAACGAACAGGACGGGGTTCTTTATGTTACCTGCACGGCTCCCACCAACCAGGTGAAAGACCAACTCTGGAATTTGTACGAAACTGTGGATCCTGAGATGCGTTCTGGTGATCTCGTGCTGAATGTATCTGTTGACCAGTCCGTCCCGGAAACATACGAGGTTAAGGCGGGCGACAATCTCTCCAAGATCGCCAAGAAATACACCGGGATCAGCTGGAAAGATATATTTGAAGCCAACAAAGATAAGCTCAGTGACCCCGACAAGGTATTTCCGGGTCAGGTGCTGACCATCCCCGTCTGATTACTTCATGAATGCGTTGATACAACAATGCGGTAACGATATCTACAGGGATTTCGTTACCGCATTTGTTCATCATTGATCGCGCTGGAGATCAAAGGTTCAAATCTGCAATGATCGCTTTGATTTTTTGATCCAGCAACAAACTGACCTCATCATATTGTTCTCTCTGCTTCAGTTCAGCATTTACACTGAAATAGAATTTGATCTTTGGCTCGGTACCTGAAGGCCTTGCGCTGATCTTACTGCCATCTGCCAGCAAAAATTGCAGCACGTTACTTTTCGGCAGGGTTATTTTCCATTGCTTACCGGTCTTCAGATCCCTGCCTTCACCCTTATCATAATCGAGCAGCTCAACCACATCGGATCCACCGAGTGATGAAGGCGGCGCGCTGCGAAACCTTTCCATCATTGCAGCGATCTGTTGCTGGCCATCCATCCCCTTTTTGGTGATGGAAATAAGATGTTCCTTATAGAAGCCATACTCCAAGTACAGGTCGATCAGTTTTTCATACAGGCTTTTACCTTTGTCTTTCTCGTAGGCCGCCATTTCACAAAGCATGGCCACTGCACTCACAGCATCTTTATCGCGCAGTCGGTCCCCGATCATTAATCCATAAGATTCTTCGCCGCCGATCACGTAGTGTTCAGTCGCTTCTTTCTCTTTGATAAGTTCCGCGATCCATTTGAAGCCCGTGAGCACATTATAACAGGTAATTCCATTCTTCTTCGCAAAAACATCGATCATATCTGTGGTTACAATGGTTTTTACTACCATGTCGTTCGGCTTCGCTATCCCTTTAGCCTTTCTGGCTTCGATCATATAATTAAAAGCAAGAACTGCAGTCTGGTTACCATTCACCAGCACCCATTCGCCCTTATGATTTTTCACGCCAATGCCCACCCGGTCTGCGTCCGGATCGGTACCCAGCAGAATATCAGCGTCAATTTCCTTTGCTTTGGCCAGACCTATGCTCATGGCCTCCGATTCTTCAGGATTGGGGTAGACCACCGTGGGGAAGTCACCGTTTGGCTCGATTTGTTCTTTGACCAGGGTAACATTCTTGAATCCAAACCTGCTCAATACCTCCGGGACCAGTTTAATTCCGGTACCATGAATGGGAGTATAAACGATCTTAAGGTCACGCTGCCGGGCAATGACTTCGGGATAAACACTTAATCCTTTTACCATTTCCATGTAGGCTTCGTCCATTTGCTCACCGATGATAGATATTCTGCTTTCACCGCCATTCCATTTTACATCTTCCACTGCAGTGATCTTGTCTACTTCCTTGATCACATTCACGTCGTGCGGCGGCACCAGCTGGCCGCCGTCATTCCAATAAGCCTTGTAGCCGTTATAATCCTTTGGATTATGGGATGCGGTGCAAACCACTCCGCCATGACATTTTTTATGACGTATGGTGAACGAAAGTTCAGGGGTGGGGCGCAGGCTTTCAAACAAGAAAACCTGAATTCCGTTGGCGGCCATAACATGGGCAGTGATCTCTGCAAATGCACGGCTGTTGTTACGGCTGTCGTGCGCGATCGCTACTTTCACCTCTTCGTTCGGGAAGCTGCTTTTCAGATAATTGGCATATCCCTGGGTGGCCATCCCAATAGTGTATTTGTTGATTCGGTTGGTCCCAACACCCATGATACCCCTCAGACCGCCAGTCCCAAATTCGAGGTTGCGGTAAAAGGCATCTGCCAGTTCCGCTGGCTTCTCGTCCGCCAATTTCCTGATCTCCGCTTTTGTATTATCGTCATAATTCCCGTTCAACCAGGCCTGTACGCGTTGCTGAATCGCAGCATCCATAAGTAGACATTTTTTAATGAACTGTAAAGGGGTGAAGATATTGAATTTTGCAAATTGTAAAAGCTGGTGGGAGCATTGTATTTTTGAGCTGTTGCAAAAGATCGTCATATCGGTTCTATTCGTCTTTTTCGCTCTGATTGCCAGTGCAGGAACTTACGTTGCAGACACCTCCGGCCCAAAAACGAACCGGGTTTGGATCGTTGGAACAGGCCAGGCAGCCTTGTGGACAGGTACATTTGTTGCCCTGAATAAAGCCTGGTATGCAAACTACCCTAAAGAGAGCTTTCACTTGTTTAACGACTGGCCCGAATGGCAACAAATGGATAAGGCTGGCCATGTGTGGACTTCTTACCAGATCAGCAGGATCTCCGGCGATATGTGGAAATGGACAGGGATCGACGAAAGAAAAGCCGTTTGGCTTGGAGGGGCGAGTGGCGTTGCTTTTCAGAGTATTATTGAAATACTCGATGGCTTCTCGGCTGAATGGGGGTTCAGCCTAACAGACATGGCGGCCAACGTAACCGGGTCAGCTTTATATGTTGGCCAGGCCCTGGGGTGGAAACAGCAACGGTTGTCGGTCAAATTGAGCTATTTCCCATACGATTACCCCTCACCTTATCAAAGCCGGGTAAACAGCCTGTTCGGCTCACCGGGAATAGAACGGGTGTTGAAAGATTATAACAGCCAGACATACTGGGTGAGTGCCAATCTGCGGGATTTCTTTCCATCGAGCAGGATTCCCGCCTGGCTCAATATTTCAATGGGTTATAATGCCAGGCTGATGCTTGGCGGAAGGGAAAACAAATGGACAGACGAAGCTGGTGTGGTGTATGACTATAATGACGTCCCCAGGTACCGGCGGATTTTTCTATCTGCCGATATAGATCTTACCAGGATCAAAACTAAAAGCCCTTTTCTAAGGTCGGTTTTTTCTGCCTTGAATACATTGAAAATACCTGCTCCAGCCATTGAATACAATACAACGGGCCAGTGGAAATTCCACGGCATTTACTTCTGATCAGGCAACATAAGCGCCCTGTATAATGTTACCGGAAACTTCAACAAATATGTGCTCGTGCAGGAAAGTGGAAAGCGAAAGGCCAACATAATCCGGATGGACGGGGTATTTTTTATGGCTTCGTTCCACCATCACCAGGGTTTGTATCTTCCTCGGGTAAGCCTCCAGAACTGGCTTGAGGGCGTAGGTAAGTGTTTTTCCACTATTGGTCACATCATCCACAATGATCACTATTTTTTCATTGAAGTCAACAGGGCGGTCTGTTTCCACGGTGGTGGGATGCCTTTTATCGAGGGTCAGGCTGATGATCTCCGTAGACTTACCGGAGATCTCTTTAACCATGCCAGCCACGGCTTCTGCAACCACCA
This sequence comes from Chitinophagaceae bacterium, assembly GCA_040404005.1. Classification (GTDB taxonomy): domain Bacteria; phylum Bacteroidota; class Bacteroidia; order Chitinophagales; family Chitinophagaceae; genus Pollutibacter. Next base: position 53,917 of record JBBAJO010000002.1, on the reverse strand, counting down.
ATCCGTTATCGGCTATACCGGCAAAAATGATATGATCCTCATCCGCATTATTCTCCAGGATCTCATAAGCCATCCGCCTCATCTTCTTGATCGCTGCGTCTGCGCTAAGGATATAATTTTTTTCAATAACGGGCATTTGTTTCGGGTTATATTACACGTAAATTAGCAAAATGTAACCATGATCATGGAGTTCATACAGCAATTTCTTTTTCTGATCCTTGGCGCAGTAGCCATCTGGTTGTTCTCTAAAAAGATCAGCGAGCTGCGTAGCAATATAAACCTCGGCAGGGCTGAAGATTTTAGCGGACATCAGCAGGAACGTTGGAAAAATGTTCTACTACTTGCTTTCGGTCAGAAGAAAATGTTCAAAAAACCACTCGTGGCCTTATTCCACTTTGTGATATATGCTGGGTTTATTATCATTAATATCGAAGTACTGGAGATAGTGATCGATGGCCTGTTCGGCTCCCACCGCATATTAGCGCCTGTTCTGGACAATGCATACCCCTGGCTGATCAATTCATTTGAGTTTCTGGCCGTAGCCGTTATATTGGTCTGTATCATATTCCTGGCAAGGCGGAATATACTGCGTTTAAAAAGGTTCAACCAGCCGGAGCTGGAAGGCTGGCCAAGAAACGACGCCAATGTTATCCTGATCGTAGAGATCGTGCTGATGGCGTTGTTCCTCACCATCAATGCAACAGATACGTTGCTGCAAAGCCGTGGTGTTTCACCCTATGCCCAGCATGCCACAGGTAATTTTATGTTCTCCTCCATGCTGCATCCGCTTTTTGCCGGGCTGAGCGACGGAGCGCTGGTGGGTATAGAAAGGGCTTCGTGGTGGCTGCACATCCTGGGAATATTTGCCTTTCTGAATTACCTCCCCTACTCAAAGCATCTCCACATCATATTTGCATTTCCGAATGCTTATTATGCACGCCTCGATCCCCAGGGGAAAATGATCAATATGCCGGAGATCCAGAAAGAGGTGCTCTATGCGATGCAACCTGAAATGGCCCCTACCCACGCAGATGAACCTCCAAAACGGTTTGGCGCCAAAGACGTATTTGATCTCAGCTGGAGAAATCTTATGGATGCCTATAGCTGCACGGAATGCGGTCGATGCACAGAGGCCTGCCCTGCAAACATGACCGGCAAGATGTTATCGCCTCGTAAGATCATGATGGATACCCGTGACCGCATGGAGATCATAGGAAAGAACATTAAAGCCAATGGCGAATTCAAAGACGACGGCAAAACGTTGCTGCACAACTATATCAGCCAGGAGGAGATTCGGGCCTGCACTACCTGCAATGCTTGTGTAGAAGCTTGTCCCGTAGCCATCAGCCCGCTGGATATCATATTGCAGTTACGTCGGTATCAGGCCATGGAAGAAAGTAACGTGCCCCAGGAATGGAGTGGCATGTTCAGTAATACCGAAAACAATTTTGCACCCTGGAAATTTTCTCCCGATGAGCGGGATGCATGGAAAGAAGGATAGCGTTTTGGCATTGAAAAAGATCAGTCACCATGATCTTTCATTTGAGAAATAGCGTCTTTCTGTTTGACCATCTTCAACCCCTGGATCACTGCAGTGATCAGAAAAATGCCACCGATCACCCATTGAATGATGTCCTGCCTGGCATTAAGGGACTCTACCAATAATCTACCGCCAAAAATAAATATGCAGTGCCCCGTTAACGTGCCGAGGCCGATACCTGAAATATAGGCAACATAATGGTTCTTCTCCCGGATCAACACGCCCTTGGTGGTGAGTACCGCACTCCAGCCAAACCAGAATGGGATCTGCATGGGATTGATAGCACTCATTCCGGCGCCCAGCCAAAACCGGTGAACGGCGTTGGATAAGATGGGGTTTGACTTTATAGATGGATTAAGGGCGGTGTAGAAGCTGGAAACGGCTAAAGCAAGAACGATGAAAATGGTAGCCCATTCCATGACTAACAGCATCTTCTTTCGTCGACGAAACCAGCTCATAGCAGCCAGCGTGCCACGTACGTACACCACTTCCACCAGCAGGGCTCCCAAAGAGAAATACAGGGCTGGCCAAACACCGTCGGTCACTGAGATCTGCATGGCGGAAATATTCAGCGTACCCATGGGCAGTGTGCCTAGGAAACTGATGAACATTCCGGTCATGAATACACGTAGCAATAGATGATATTAAATTTACAGAATGTTTGCGGCCATCACATCCAGCAGTTTTGAGGCTTCTTTATCTTTCCTGAATATCTTTCGCCCCTCGCTGAAAGAAGGATACGGCACTCCCCTGTCGTGATTCATTTTGCTGATCCGCGCCATGATGTTCCAATGCCGGATGATCTCCTTAACAGCAAAGAATACGGAGTGTTCCGGATCATACATATGCGTTGGTTCCGAACCGGCACCATTGAGCTCAATGATCATGAACTTCTCTCCTTTTTTTAGCTCATCGAGCGAATTATACCTGATATCGAACCTGCCAAAATAGAAGCCATCGATCTCCTTACTCAGTCGATCTATGGTATCCGTCAACGCATCATCGATCCATGACGATCTGTCCAGGAATTTGGAACCGCGGGCGTGGTTGCCGATCTCAGACAGCATCACTTCTTCATCCCTGGCGGGAATGCGATCCAGATTGTCACGGTGCATATTCTGCAGGCTTGAGAGATACATGATGCCACGATTATCTTTCCTGATCAGCGTGAGCAAGCTATCCCGCCCATTGCCCTTTACGGTTAGAAATTGTTTGCTGACGATCCCCGTGAGCATTCCTTTCTCTTTATTGGGATAGCGGTAATAAAAAATGCCTACCTCGAGGGGATAGTCAATGTATGCCTGTATATGAAAATCCATGGTGGCCTTTTCAGCATAATGAATGATATCCTGGGGAGTCCTGAGGATCTTAACGCCCCTTCCCCTTCCGCCGATGTCTGGTTTACCAACCAAAGGCAAACAAAGGCCTTGTTCTTCCAAGCTTGCCAGCACTTCAGCCCCAGGCCTGCCTGCAGTAAAATGCGCGGTTGCCGGAAAACGGTTTTTTGGAAGTATCTGATGGATATCTTTTTTTGATTCACCAATCAGACCACCGTTTTCAATACAAGGATTGGAAGCGGTAAAAAAAAACAGAGACCGGGAGCGCAGGCAAAAATAGAACCAGGCTGGCATGGTCCATGCATACACTGCGTTGAAAGGCCAGTACTCCCAATTGAACAATCGAATAAAAAAAGGATGATGAAAGAAATTACCCATGAAGGTCAACTGGTCTGAGGTTGTTGAAATTTCAATTGAAAATAAGACCTTTTACTGTTTTTCAGGTCAAGGTAAACCATTTCACCGTTCCCCTCTGCGAGTTGCATCCCAGTGATGCTGACCGTAAGCATCTCGCCATTACGGTTCATTCGCAAATCGTTTTGGACATCGCCATCGCCGGTAAACTGATGAAAATGAAGAACATCTTCCAGGACCGGGGTCTTATTCAATTCCAACCACTGATCAAACCAGATCATCCTTTTTGCCCTGGCCACCTGATCGTATAGGGTAACCGATGACCAGAGATGAGGAATTTCTTTATTCTTTTCAGAAATTTTTTTTTGAGTACCATCCCAGATGCCTTCATACAAACGATGACCAACCCAGAAAACAACGGTAAAGGGTTCGATCTCATCCAGCAGGATCATTTTGAATGCTGCCGTTGGATTATCGCTGCTCAGCAGATCGAGCAAAATCAATCCCCTGCTACGTCTGTAGGGAGGCCGCGGCTCATGAGGGTCGAGACCGCCATTGAGAAGCACCAACGCGTTCCCGTTATCGTGCATGGCGATCCAGGTGCCTCCAGCAACGGTGTCCTTAGGAAATGTGATGCAGCCCGTGGAAAAAGAATAAGGGGCTGGGGCAACTGCGTCAGGGCGGTCAACCTTCTCGTCGCGGTTAGACACAAGAAGAACTCCGTTAGGGGATGGAATGAAGGTTACTGTGCACATGCTTTTCTGTGCTTAACGGTAGCCGATGCAACTCCGTAGGTTTCCGGCATATCGAGCGTCATCAGCTCATTTAGTCCTACCCTGATCAGGGCCATATGATGGATGGTGTGTTCAAGGTTATAGACGATCTCCCTATAATAATTGGTAGGGAACTGCATCGTTGAAGACGCGTCTTCGTGATAACTAACCTCGAGTATTAACGCCTTATCCTGTTTGGAAAGTCCGCCCAGGATCTCTTCCAACAGGGTCACTGCCAATTTCCTGTCTGTCTCAATAGCGCGGTCACGCTTTCTATTCTCATAATTTACTACGCCGGAAGTATACCCTGTTTCAAGGCACTGAAACATCTCTATGATATGCCGTACGTGCTGACCAAGCGTTGAGGATGATAGATTATGGCAAGGGGATACATATTGTTCCGGAGTTAACAGGTCAAGTGATTCCGATAATTGGGTAAAGACTTTCCTGACAGCAAGTTGCAGTTGCATTAAAACTCTTTGTTTATGATATAAAAGGAACCTTAATTTCGAAATATCGCCAAAGATATAGGATTTTTTCAAGCTGAAAACAGCCAAAAAGGCGGGGGCTGATCACCGGCGAAAGGATGCATGGTGGTTTTAAACTCCATGATAATTAGGGGTGGTTTAAATTAAAACCAGCTACTCTTCTTTATATTTGAGCAAACAAAAGATATGCAGGTTCCCACGATGGCAGAAGTCATAGCTAAAGGACAGGTACCGGACATTCTGTTCTGGGTGGGTTGTTCCGGAAGCTTTGATCAGCGGGCGCAGAAAATCACAAGGGCATTTGCCACTATACTGAATAAACTGGAGATCAATTACGCCATTTTGGGCAATGAAGAAGCTTGCACCGGCGATCCGGTACGAAGAGCCGGGAACGAGTTTATGTTCCAAATGATGGCGTACCAGAATATCCAGGTGTTGAACCAGTACAATATCCGGAAAATTGTTACCACTTGCCCGCACTGTTTCAATACATTAAAGAATGAATACGCCGAACTTGGCGGACATTACGAGGTCGTCCATCACAGTTCCTTTCTCCAGTCGCTCATCAATGAAGGTCGCATAATTCTTAAAGGGGGCGGACAATTTAAGGGAAAGAGGATCACTTATCACGACTCCTGTTATCTTGGCCGTGCCAATGGAATTTACGAAGCGCCACGGCAGGTATTGGAGATCCTCGACGCCGAACTGGTAGAGATGAAAAGGTGCCGCACGAACGGACTTTGTTGCGGGGCCGGTGGGGCACAAATGTTTAAGGAGGAGGAAAAAGGCGATAAACGGGTGAACCAGGAACGAACGGATGAGGCGATCGACACGGGTGCTTCGATCATAGCCGCGGCCTGTCCCTTTTGCAATACGATGATGACAGACGGGGTGAAAGTGAGGGAGAAAGAAGAGGAAGTAAAAGTGCTGGACATCGCCGAACTCATTGCCGCCTCTATGCAGGAAGAGCAGGCTTAATCTTTATCTTTGCAGTATGAATCTTGAGTATAAACATCTCCTGCCCGAAGAGTTTCACGAAAGTTCACGCGTTTGGGTTTACCAGTCGAACAGGCTGTTTCATGTTAGTGAGGCACTGACCATCGAGGATAAGTTAAATGCCTTTGTCGCTTCATGGAATTCACATGGAGATCCGGTTAAGGGTTTTGCCACTTTATTCTTTGGTCAGTTTGTGATCCTTGCAGCGGATGAGTCTGCAACAGGCGTGAGCGGCTGCAGTACGGACAGTTCGGTACGGCTGATCAAAGAGTTCGAAAAAATATTTGACGTAAATCTGTTCGACAGGCAGTTGCTGGCATTTGTGGTCAAAGACAAGATCCAGATGCTCCCGCTGAATCAGCTCAGCTATGCAGCAGAAAACGCGTTCATTGATGGGGATACATTGTATTTTAATAATACGGTATTGACCATTGGGGAACTGCGTAGTAAATGGCTGATCCCCATTAAACAGAGCTGGCTTGCAAGAAAACTACCCAGTTCAGTCGAAAGTTCTCCGGCCTCTTAGTAGATATATATTTCCTGCTTAAGGAAACTATTCTCAAAAACAGGTGCTCAAGCAAGAACCCTACTGCTTTTTCACTTCAAAAATATAGGTGAGGGTAAGTCGGAAGTTCCTGGTTTCCGTGATCCCGCTGCTCATCAACCAGAAGTTAGAACCTACAGTAAGGTTATCATAGGTTTGTTGAATAATAGGATCTACCAGATTCAGGGTAACCAGTAATTTCTTTTGAAGCAGTTTGCGCTGAAGCCCGAAATTCATCGCTACTGTGCTTCTCACCGTACCCTGCGGATTTGCATATCGGTTGAAATTCATACTGCCGCTGATATTCCACAGATCCCCGGGAATGTAAGTGAAATTTACTTTTGAATTTACTGACCCGCCATTCCGGTATTTATTGATCTTAACATCGTAGTCACTGTACACTGAATAGGTATACCCGCCATTGATGTTCACGCGGAAGGTTTTTGAGAACTGGTATCCGCCCCAACCGCTGATCTCGTATTCTTTTTTTGCGCTGATGTTCTGCCAAGTGATCGTTGTTTTGCCGGATCCGATCAGGGTTCTCACGGTGGCGTATATATCGTCTACAACGTTATACCCCACACCCACGTTATAATAGTATTTCTTTATGGCTTTTCCGGCGACAAAGTCAAAGTTGTGGGAGGTAGATGGCTTGAGCTCCGGATTTCCAAAGCGAATATTGTAAGGATCGGTATAGTCAACAGCGGGATTCATTTCCCAGATACCTGGCCTTCTCACTGAACTTCTGTACGAGGCATTCATGGTCACCCCTTTCTCAAAAGATTTGTTGATAGTAAAGAACGGCAGGATATTGGAATAGCTATTTGAACTGTTCTTTTGTTGGGAGTAGATATCAAAGAATACATCTGTCGCCTCCCATGCCAGTCCCGCAGTGGTATGAAAGCCTTTGGACAGTTGCTGACGCAACGATGTCCTCAGGTTGTGAATATCCTGCCTGAATAAAAGATCGCTGCTCAGCGCAGGGCTAAGAACATCCTCTCCATTTGGCAGCTGATAATAGGAATCAAGGGTGACCCTGCTGGTATTGATGCTGAGAAAGCCTCCCGTGGAAAGGATGGTTTTCCCTTTGTTGAATGGAAAATCATAGGCGATCCGGCCGTTCATGCCCCTGCTTCTGGTATTGTTCAACTGCGACTGCACAGAGTCGGGCCCCGTTTGCACATACTTACTGTCGAAAAATTCCTGGATGAAAAATTTTTCGCTATTATCCCACGAACTGTTGGCATGAAGGAAAATCCGCAAACGTTCCCCCTCCTTTCTACCCTTATGCGTATACGTTAGATTCATGGAAGGATTGATATTGTACCCATCAGACTTTATATTGCGCTCGGATATACGGTAAAGTTCTTCCCTGGTATTAAAGTTCCGGTAGGTAGTAAGGCCGTTGTTGGTGAAATCGTTTCCGTTATACAGAACCTCCATGCTGATGTTATTCTTCGCATTCATATCATAGTCGATACTGAATCTGGCATTGGGACGTGCCGACCGGTTGACATTGTTGCTGGACGTATGCAATGCATTAGAAGAATCCGTGTAGTAATTCTCCCGGATCCCGTTACCGATCCGCCTGTATTCATTATAGGCCGTTCCCGCCACGAAGCTCATAGACAAGCCCTTCTTGCGGAAACTGAGACTAACATTACCTCCCAGTTCACCCCGGGTACCTCCGTAGCCGGTCACCCTGCCATTCACACCAACTTTCCCTTTACGGGTGGTGATGTTGATCACACCACCGGGTTCATTGGCATATTGTGGTGGTGGGCTGGTCATCACCTCGATCTTATCGATCATACCTCCTGGAAACGATTCAAGAAAGTCGCTCAACTGCTGCCCATTCAGTTCCACCGGTTTTTCATCAACCAGTATCCGGGGTTCCCGGCCTCTCACAGACACTTTGCCATCTGGATCCGTGTTGACCAGGGGCATATTTCTGAGCAGGTCGGCAGCTGTTGAGCTGGCTGCGAGCGGCGACTCCCCAACATTCATAACAATATTTCCATCTTTGATTTGGATCAGGGGCTTTTCAAAATAGATCACGATGGCGTCCATATTTGAAAGGGAAGGCTTGAGGGCGATCTCGCCCAATATCACATCCTTCTTCCCTGAATAAATATGAATACTGTCCATAACCGTACTAGCAAGACCAACATAGCTGATCTTGAGCCTGTAATAGTCGTTCGGAAGAGAATCAAAACTGAAAAATCCTGTTTTGTCGGATAATCTGCCTTTAATCAACCCATTATACCCTTTTAGCTCCAAACTGGCGCCATTTACCGCCTGCCTGCTCACAGAATCAAGCAAAGTACCCTGTATGGCCCCGTCAGGGGCTTGTGCCATCGCCAAAGCAGGTAATATGAAAAATATTAAAATAAAAAATAACGGAGCTTTCAAGGTTTAAATTTACCATAAACCGTCTTATTTTAGGTTAAATATGACAAACTGTCACGATTTTTATCGTATTTTTGCTCCCCCATGAAATTGAGATCTATGCTTGAAACAGGGAATCAGGTGCATGACGAAACCAGGCAGGGAGAGGCCTATTTGTCGGAAGCAAGCCATGGTTTTGAAAAGCGTTTTTACATTGAAAGTTATGGTTGCCAGATGAATTTCTCTGACAGCGAGATCATCGCATCCATTTTGGAGGGGGAAGGGTTTGGAGCTACAAGGAACGTTGAAGAAGCTGACCTTATTTTTCTCAACACCTGCTCCATCAGGGAGAAAGCGGAACTCACCGTACGCAAAAGGCTTACCGAATTCAAAAAGCTAAAGAAATCGAATCCCTCGCTGGTGATCGGTATGCTGGGTTGCATGGCTGAAAGGCTGAAGAACAATTTACTGGTAGAAGAGAAACTGGTTGACATTGTTGTAGGACCGGACGCTTATCGAAGCCTGCCCGTGCTGATCAGCCAGGCAGAAGAAGGACAAAAAGCGGTGAATGTATTGCTGAGTCGCGAGGAGACTTATGCTGATATTGCGCCGGTAAGATTAAACAGCAATGGAATCAATGCCTTTGTTAGCATCATGCGTGGCTGTAATAACATGTGTTCTTTTTGTGTAGTTCCATTCACGAGGGGCCGCGAAAGAAGCCGGGATGCGTTCTCGATCGTAGCGGAATGCCGGGATTTGTCGCGGCGGGGCTATAGGGAGATCACCTTGTTGGGCCAGAATGTGGACAGTTATTACTGGCATAACCCGGAAACAGGCGCTGATGTAACCTTTGCCATGCTGCTGGAAATGGTAGCCATGATAGATCCCTTGCTGAGGGTTCGTTTCAGCACCTCGCATCCAAAAGATATTACTGATGAAGTATTACAAACCATAGCGGTACATGAGAATATTTGCAAATACATACACTTGCCTGTGCAGAGCGGTTCTACCCGTGTGTTGCAACTGATGAACCGGACCTACACGAGGGAATGGTATCTGGCAAAGGTCAAAAGGATCAGGGAGATCATTCCTGACTGCAGCATAAGTTCTGATATTATTACCGGTTTTTGTACTGAAACAGATGAAGATCACCTGGCCACCCTGGACATCATGGAGAAAAGTGGTTATGACTACTCATACATGTTCATGTACTCAGAAAGGCCAGGCACGTTAGCGGCAAAAAGGTATCAGGATGATGTACCGTTTGATGTGAAAAAGAAAAGACTGGACGACATCGTGCGTATGCAGAACCGGTTATCTTTCGAGAGCAATACGAAAGATCTTGGAACCACCACCCAGGTATTGATAGAAGGAGACTCGAAGAAAAGTAACGAACACTGGATGGGGCGGAACAGTCAATATAAGGTTGTGGTATTCCCTAAATCGGGAACCGACCTTAAGCCGGGGGACTATGCCATGGTTAAGGTGCATGATTGCACGCAGGGTACATTAATAGGAACCATAATCTAAGCGAATGGATCAACAACAGATAAAGAACAGGTTTGGGATCATTGGAAATTCAGCTTCGCTGAACTATGCCTTGCAGGTGGCAGAGCAGGTAGCCAACACTGATCTTACCGTACTGATATATGGCGAAAGCGGTGTGGGCAAGGAGGTGTTTTCACAGATCATTCATGCATTATCTGCCCGTAAACACAATCCCTTTATTGCCGTTAACTGTGGCGCCATTCCTGAGGGTACGATCGACTCAGAACTGTTTGGTCATGAGAAAGGATCCTTTACCGGCGCCATGGACAGCCGTAAAGGATATTTCGAGACAGTAAACGGTGGAACGATATTTCTCGACGAGATCGGCGAGATGCCTTTGGGCACACAGGCTCGTCTTCTTCGTGTGTTGGAAACGGGAGAATACATCAGGGTAGGTTCTTCAAAGGTGCAGAAGACCGATGTTCGTGTGATCGCAGCCACCAACAAAGATCTTTACCATGGAACCCAAAATGGCCGGTTCCGGGAAGACCTTTATTACAGATTAAATACCGTTCCCATCAGGGTACCGGCACTTCGCGACCGGAAGGAAGACCTGGTTCTGTTATTTAGAAAGTTCTGCGTGGACTTTGCAGAAAAGTATAAAACATCTCCTGTTCAGCTGGATGAAGATGCAAAATCAACCCTCCTCTCTTATACCTGGCCGGGCAATGTCCGCGAACTTAAAAACATCGCGGAGCAGGTTTCCGTTTTGTCGAAAGACAAAAACATCGGGGCACAGGATCTGAAAAGGTTTCTTCCCGAAAACCGGCAAAACAATTTGTTGCCTGTACTGGCAAGCCAGGGTAACGCCCAAAGTCACCAGGAATTCGGATCTGAACGTGACATCATGTACAAATTATTTTTTGACATGAAGAAGGATGTCACAGAGTTGAAGAAGATGTTTTTAGAGATCCTTCACAATCCTTCCGCAGCTCCCGCCGCTGCTGCATACACCCGGGAATCGCTGTTGCAGGACTTCCATCCCGCTACGAAGGAACTGGAAACACCGGTATTAGCTCCTCAGTCGCAGCCCATGATCTACAACGGAGCAGATATTCATGAACACATAGAAGTGGAAGAGTCACTGAACATCATGGATAAAGAAAAAGAGCTGATCGAAAAAGCACTGCGGAAACATAAGGGGAAGAGAAAAGATGCAGCCTCCGACCTTGGGATCAGCGAAAGAACGTTATACAGGAAACTGAAAGAATATAATATAGAAGAGTGATGAAAAAAATACTGTTTTTGATCTTCATAGCCATGATGAACCTGTATGCCACATGCAGGTACTCAATGAAAGATGTTTCCATACCACCTGAAGTAAAAACAGTGAAGGTGAACTACTTTACCAATACGGCAAGATACATCAATCCCCAGCTGAGTCCCAAGCTTACGGACAAGCTGAGACAGAAAATAGTGAACCAGACGCGACTCTCACAAACAAATGGTGAGGCCCACTACGATATTAGCGGGGAGATCACGGATTACAGTGTCAGCACATCAGGTATATCCAATCAGGAGAGCTCGAGCAATAACCTGAACGTTACGGTGCATATCGTTTTTCGGAACAGGCTTGATGAAACCAAGAACTTCGAAGCTGATGTGACGCGAAACTTTCCTTTCTCTGCTTCCCAAAGCCTTACACAAGCCGAGATCCAGTTGAATGAACAGATCGTCAATAACCTGACTGACGAGATATTCAACAGGATATTTTCTAATTGGTAGTTCCTATCTTCACCACTTGAACCCAGCCTGGAGACATATGGCCCTCGCTGTTTTTAACAAACAGAACAGTGATCAGCTCACTGTTGAAGAAATTGATCAGGTGATCAACAGGTATCCATATTTTGCCGTACTCCATTACCTTAAGGCCGGGAAACTGATGATTGAACAGGCCCCCGATGCAAATGCATATGCGGCCAAAGCGGCACTTTTTTTCCCGAATCCGCACTGGTTCAATCAGAAGCTCAGGCATGAAGAGGTGATATACGCAGGACATAGAGAAGCATTGGCAGAACTCATGATCACGACTACCGATGCAGCTCTTATAGCTTCACAAGAGGAACTCAGCAAGCCGGGTGCCGGGAACCAGCAGGATGAAGACGTAGAATATGACAGCAAACGCATGTTTGAAGAAGATGAGGCGAATGACACCGGCGACTACCATGAGGAACGCATAGCACATCCAGACGAGGGGCTAGCATCGGAGGGTTTACAGATCGATAGTGCTGCCAGCCAACAGTGGAGCCAGGAAGATATCGCCCAGCCGCATACCGGGCTTAACATATCGCTGAACGACGAGATTCAGGGTGAAGCAACCCCTACCGGTGACTTTCCCGATGCCGAAAATAGAAACGGGGATGCATTAGCAGACCTCATCGCCCCGGAACCATTACCGGATGGGAGATCACCACTTGAATCAACCTGGCAGCCGGTGGGTGCCGTAGGTAGCGAGGAAGATACTGCCGGGGTACCTGTTCCTGATGGCACCGCTGAAACTGACGCGATCATTCCCATTGAACCCCTTTATACCATTGACTATTTCGCGTCACAGGGGATCAAACTACCCGTGGAAGATGTGCCCGGAGATCAATTGGCGGTCAAGTTGAGAAGTTTCACTGAGTGGCTGAAGTCCATGAAGCGCATCCAACCTGAGAAAATGGACCGGCAATTGGATCAGGAAACGGAAAAACAGATCAGGCAAACTGCTGAACATTCGAACGAAAACATGGACTTATATACGGAATCACTGGCAGAGGTTTACCGGAAACAAGGGTTGGACGACAAGGCTGTGTGGGTTTATCAAAAATTAAGTTTGCTTGATCCCGCCAAAAGCGCTTATTTTGCTGCACGAATCCGAGAAATAAAAGAGATTTGATATGGCAATTCTATTCTTTATACTGATTATTACGGCATCTGTCCTGCTAGGACTTATCGTGTTGATACAGAACCCTAAAGGTGGCGGACTGTCTGGCAATATAGCAGGTTTCAGCAACCAGTTCATGGGCGTTAAGCAAACAACCGATGTGCTTGAGAAAGGCACCTGGATTTTATCAGGAATCGTAGTAGTACTGTGCCTGGTGTCCTCTTTATTGATCAACAGGCCAACTGAGAGCAACAACATCATCAAACAGATCAATACAAATTCGGGGTCTAATACAGCTCCTGCACCGCAACGGGGACCAGCTCCGTTACAGCAGCAGCCTGTTACTCCGCCTCCGGCACCTGCTAAATGATCATTATCTGACCTAATTTATAAAAACCCTGCTTTTAGCAGGGTTTTTGGTTATTTTGATACTCTATACCATGATGAAAAAAGCATTAACCGGCCTGCTCATTTTGTTGCTGCTCATATCAGCCTGGCTGGGATGGAACATGATCGGTAGCTCAACTGCTTTTGAACAAAAATCAGTGTTCCTGTATATCCCCTCTGCAGGTCCAACCCGGGAGGGCGTGATGGATAGCCTAACCAACAACAACATGCTATCGTCGCCCGGTATCTTTAACTGGCTTGCTGCGAGGGTGGGCTATTGGAGCGATGTCAAGCCGGGCCGCTATGAGATCAGGAATGGCATGAGCATGATCAATATACTCAAGATGCTCAAGAGTGGTAGCCAGAGCCAGGTGAGGATCGTCATCAATAAGATAAGGACCCGAGAAGCGCTCGCTGCCTATCTGGGAAAACAACTGGAAGCCGATTCGGTAGAAGTGCTGCACTTTTTCAATAGTTCTGATTCAACCAGGCTATTCGGTCTTGATACCAACAACATTGTCACCAGCATTATTCCCAATACATACAACATGTACTGGACCACGCCTGCTTCGAAGGTCTTGAGGCGTTTATATTCGGAACGGGAAACCTTCTGGAACAAAGAACGTCAGGCAAAGCTTGCCGCTACCGGCCTTACGAAAGAGTCTGCTTACATTCTGGCTTCCATTGTTGAGGAGGAGACCAATAAGAATGATGAAAAACCCGTGATGGCCAGTGTGTATATGAACCGGATAAAAAGGAACATGAGCCTCTCTGCGGATCCCACGGTGAAGTTCGCCTTGCGGAATTTTGGCCTCAAGAGGATCACATTGAAACATATCAGGGAAAGTGCCTCATCACCGTACAATACCTATACAAACAAAGGCCTGCCTCCAGGCCCGATCTGTACACCATCCATTAAGACATTAGATGCAGTCATCAGTCCTGCTCAAACAGATTATCTTTTCTTCTGTGCAAGGCCTGATTTTTCAGGATATCATAGCTTTGCTTCGAACGAGACCGACCATTTCAGAAATGCGCGTTTGTATCAGAGAGCATTAGACAGCCTATTAATAAAGTAATTCGTTTCAACACGTGATCAATTTAGAGCGGGTCATCATCACTTCACCACCGGTCGCTTACATGATACGTAAGTCGAAGCAAATGTCGTTACCCGGCTTTGAAGGCTTACCGTTATTTGATGTGATTTCGTTCTTCTTCCGCCAGATGCAGCAGGTAGGTGTTAATGAAAGAGCTGCCGCTATTTCATTTAATTTTTTGATGGCGATCCCTCCGCTGGCGATCGTGCTGTTCACGATCCTGTCCCATCTGCCCATGTCTGAGACCTTATATGGAGAAGCGTTAATACTGGCACGTCAGATCACTCCGGATAACTCCACATTCAACATCATTAAGTCCATTATGGACGACTTCTTCAAACCCGACAGTGCATTGATCTCTATAGGTTTGATCTTTGCTATATTTTTCTCTTCCAATGCAGTGATCACGATCATGAGAACCTTCAACAAATCCATGCTGCATATTGAAGTAGAAAAAAGAAATTTCTTTCAGATCCGTATTGAAGCCATCAAGCTCACCGTACTCATCATCATTTTGATCGTAGGCACTATACTCATCCTTGTTACCCAGGGAAGGATTTTGGGTTATATCAGAAACTGGTTGTCGATGGGTGATAAATCTTACAACTGGATCGTGGAACTGATCAGGTTTGCGCTTACTTTTTTCATGGTATTCTTTTCGATCGCCCTGATCTACAAATTCGCTCCTTCCGTTCGGAAGAAATGGAAGTTGGCTTCGCCAGGAGCGCTGCTGGCAACTTTCCTGATCATTGCGTTTACCTATGTATTCTCTTACTGGGTAAATAATTTTGCATCGTACAACAAAGTCTACGGTTCACTCGGCAGTATCCTCATTCTGATGCTGCTGGTATTTGTGAACTCCCTGGTACTGTTGATCGGGTTCGAACTGAATGTAAGCATCAATTCGTTGAAATCTATTGCAAGAAAAAGGCAGTCTGTTCAGCCCTGATCTTTATTATTCAACTCCCATATTGTCATCAATTTTGCGCGCATGTATTCGGGCATGTGAGGCTGACTATAATGCGCCGCCGCTTTCTTTTGCCGGTGAGCTTCATAGAGGGAAACTGCGCAGGCCACAGATATATTGAGCGACCGAATGATCCCTACCTGCGGGATGATGAAATTACCATCGGCAAGGGAACGGCTTTCCTCGCTGACCCCATCGTGTTCATTACCAAAAACGAGGGCAACCGGATGCGTTAAATCAAGGTCGTACAGATCAACAGCACCGGATCCAAGGTGCGTGGTATAGATCCGTCCAAAATGATGCCTCAACACCCGGAAGCATTCGAGATGATCATCGAATTGGTGAACAGTCAGCCATTTTGCAGCACTACTACTGCTTCTGGGACCCCATTTTTTATGTAGAGGTATTTTAGTATTCAGGATATAGATGTCCTGAACGCCAACTGCATCGCAGGTTCGCATTACTGCAGAAATATTGTGCGGATCAAAAACATTCTCGAGTACGATGGTGAGATCATGCTGACGATTATTGAGCACATCGGTCAGTCTTTTTGTTCTTTCAGGTGTCATTTGGATCAAATATAAATCGCAGGGTTTATATTTGAAAAAAATGCAAGATGAGTGAGGGCGCCCGGCCATACATCCTGGAAGAAGCGAATTGGAAAACGATCAGGGAAACCCAGTTCAGCACGGCCGTGATCACCTGGGGTGCCACTGAAGCGCACAATTACCACTTGCCCTACGGGACCGACAATATCCAGGTAAAATATGTTGCCGAACGGGCCGTCGCCAGAGCATGGGAAATGGGATCAAAGGTGATATTACTGCCCGGCATCCAGTACGGCGTTAATACCGGTCAGTTAGACATTAGCCTATGCATGAACATGCTGCCTTCCACGCAGCTGGCGATTTTAAAAGATATCTGTGATGTGCTGGTAAGGCACAACATTGGGAAGCTCGTAGTTCTGAATGGTCACGGAGCCAATCATTTTGTGGCCATCATCCGCGAACTGGCACCATTATTCCCTTCCCTTTTTGTGTGTGTTGTAAACTGGTTCCAGGCCTCACCGAGAAAAGATGTTTTTGAATTACCCGGTGACCATGCGGATGAAATGGAAACCAGTGTGATGATGTACATTGCACCCGATTTGGTACAACCTTTGAACACAGCCGGCCATGGCGCCACATTAAGTTTTGGGCTCAAAGGCTTCCGTGAAGGATGGGCCTGGGCACAACGTCCATGGACCCTTGTTACTGCCGATACCGGTGCTGGAAACCCCGCTAAAGCGACTGCTGAAAAAGGGAAAATATTCGTGGAAAAGAATATTGAGAATATTGGCAACTTCCTGCACGAGTTGTCTGGCCAAACTATTGTTGAACTGCTCAGATGAATTGTTTATCACCCATGAAACCGTATTTACTATTAATCAGTCTTTTTACTTTAACTGCCACTGCCCAGACCTCCAGATCGATCAATGGCCGCGTACTTCAGACTGATGGAAATGCCATCAACAGGGCGTCGGTATTGCTACTTAACACTGCCCAGGGCGCAGTAACCCGCAACGATGGGTCTTTCAGCATAAAAGGACTTGTACCCGGAATCTATGTAGTTCATGTATCGGCCACGGGATATGCATCCGTGCTTGATACGGTTGATCTGAAACAATACGACGAGAACCTGACCGTTACACTCAAGCCCTCATATAGCGTACTCGATGAGGTAGTTGTTTCGGCGGAAAAAATGGATGAAAAACTGTTGCGCATTCCGGCGGCGATTTCTTCGTTCAACGCCAGGCAAGTCAGCGAATTCAGGCTTTGGAACATCAACCAGGTGGCGGGTTTGGTACCCAACATGTACAGCGCGAATCCGGGAGATTACCGCAACGTGACATCAATAAGGGGAATAACCACCACTTCTTACGAACAGGCTGTAGCTACTTATGTGGACGGCGTAAATCAGTTTAACCTCGATACCTATATACCTCAATTATTTGACATAGAAAGGATCGAAGTATTGCGCGGCCCACAGGGCACTCTTTATGGGCGGAACGCTATGGGTGGCGTGATCAATATCATCACCAGGAAACCTTCCAACCGGGTGGATGCTTACACCGAGTTAAGCATAGGCAACTATGGACAGCAACGATTGGGCGCCTCGGTAAAGCTGCCGTTGATCGCAGACAAATTATATTTCGGCGCTGCAGGGTTGTACGACCAGCGAAAGGGTTTTTACACCAACACGGTTACAAACCAGGACTTCGACAGGCAAAAGCAGGTAACGGGCAATTATTACCTGAGGTATTATCCCACGCCGAAGTTTAATGCGGTATTGAATGTCAAACATCAGAACAATCGGAACAATGGACCGTTTGCTTTGGCACCTGATAAAGAAAGCGCTTTTGCTACACCTTTTGTACTCAGCCAGAATTCAACAACAACCATGCAGGATGACAATATCAACGCATCCCTTTCTCTGCATTATAACCCATCTAAGGTCCGAATATCCTCTCAAACGGCCTGGCAGTCCAATTACAGGATATACAGGAGGCCGATCGATGGTGACTTCTCCCCGCTTGATGCTATCAGCATTGTGAATAGTTATGGAAGCGACTTTAACAGGGTGAAAGTTTTCACAGAAGAGCTGAGGGTGCAATCCAGGGAAGGCAGCAAGATGAAGTGGACCGGCGGTCTGTTCTTCTTTCACCAGGACAATCCAACCCGTCAGGGAACAAGGTTTGGGAGTGACGCGCCCCTGTTAGGTATTCCTGATGCTAATTTTACGCTCATCAACACCAATAAAGGCGTCAATACCGGCGTAGCATTGTATGGTCAAACCAGTTTTCCCATTTCAGAACGACTGGAACTAACCCTTGGGGTTAGGTATGACAGTGAGCGAAGAAAGCTGACCGTTTCCGGTGAATACCAGAAAGATCCGGCCCCTGCATTTCCCATTCTGGGCGACACATCAGCTTCGAAAACCTATTCTGCCCTTTCTCCAAAAGCCGGTATTCAATACAATGTGGGTGACGATCAGATCTGGTACTTGACTTATAGCAGGGGTTTCAGGGCCGGGGGATTGACACAGTTGGGATCAGATCCGTCGCAGGTTCCCCTTTCATCCTTCGATCCTGAGAACAGCAATAATATTGAACTGGGCTGGAAGAATTTTCTGTTAGACAAGAAACTGAGGATCAATGCCAACCTGTTTTACTCCTTTATTGAGAATGCACAGGTGCCCACGCTGATCTTGCCGGATGCCGTGACGGTCATTCGAAATTCGGGCAAACTATCGAGCAAAGGAGCCGAACTGGAGATCGGCGCCACCCCATTCAAGGGTTTTGAACTGATGGTCAACGGCGGATTAACAGATGCATCCTACAGCAGCCTCTCTTTGCCAAAAGATGGGGTGATGGTTAACTACGACGGCAACAAGCAGATCTTCACACCCGCTTATACCGCCTTAATAACAGCCCAATACAGTAGGCAGGTTGGAAAAAAAGAAGGAACCAGATTAGTGGGCCGAGTAGAATGGATCAATTTTGGAAGGCAATATTTTGACCTGGCCAATGCCATAGGGCAGGACGCCTACAGCCTGCTGCATCTGCGGGTTGGGATAACCATGCCCCACGTCGAGTTCTATTTATGGGGCAGAAATTTGGGCAACAGCGAATACATTGCCTTTGGATATGACTTTGGCGGGGTACACCTCGGCAATCCAAGAACGATAGGAAGCTCCGTAGTTATCCGACTCTAAGCACGGAGGCCTGTCCTGAATACCTTTATGCTACTAAATAATTCGTTTTCAGATACTTCAGGTACTCACTGGGCGCACATTCTTCAAATTTGGTGAAGGCCCTGATAAAGGTAGTCCTGGAATTGAAACCAGCTTTATTAGCAATGGCCTCTAACGTCCAGCGCTGGTAGTGCGGTTGTTGAACCAGGCTTTTGAAGTGATTTACACGGTATTTATTGATAAAATCATTAAAGTTCATACCGTATTCTTTATTTATCAAGGCAGACAATGTAGGTACATTGATCCCTGTTTGCAAGGACATATCCTGTAGGCTGAAGCCAGGCACCAGAAAAGGCTTATGGTGTAAAAGATACTCAGCAATGTAGTTTTTGTACTGTTCCCTGTCCCGGGGTTTTTGAACTGGAAAATGCTGGTTAACTGAGATGATCATAATAAAAGGGATGATAGTTTCGTAAGTAGATTGTAAAGAATACCCTACGAAATTAGACTACCACCCCTCCTCTAAGCAAGTATTTGCTGTCGCATTTTGTTTAATAACCTTAAATATCAACAAGTAGAAAAAATCAAGAACACCGTGATATATAATTTGAAACAATTCTTATGATTTGAAACATTGTGTTGTCTTTTTCCAACATCGACTGGCATCATTCCACCCTTGCTGAGCAAATTCACCGTTCCAAAGGTCAGTACAAGCCTACAGGCGTGACCCCCAGACCAGGGCCCAAGTGGCTAAATGTTATGCTTCCTTCTTTATAGATCAACCCAACTGCCAGATCCTCCCGCAGCAGCAGGGGTCCATCAGCATCGAGCATATCCAGCAATGGAGAGAGGTGAACAATGGCAGCGCTGCCAATAGAAGATTCGTTCATGCAGCCGATCATTACGCCCAAGCCCAGGTTTCGGGCATTCTTGATCATTCGGCGGGCGGGTGTGATACCGGAGCACTTGGTCAGTTTGATATTGATACCGTGAAAATAGCCCTGGCATTTTTCAACATCAGATTCGGCTGCACAGCTTTCATCGGCGTATAAGGGGATGTTCGAGGCCTTGAATAATTCCGCCATACCTTCCCAATCTCCTTTCGCAAGGGGCTGTTCTATCATTTCAACGCCCAGATCTTGCATCAACGGCAACTTTTGAAGGGCTTGTTCAAGAGTCCATCCGGCATTTGCGTCCACGCGGAAGGGCATTGGGGTATGTTTCCTCAGTTCAGCGAGCAGTTCCATATCTCCTTCAAAGCCCACTTTGATTTTGTACACGGGCCATGGTTTTTCCTGCATTTTTCTAACCATCACATCAGGACGGTCGATTCCGATGGTATAATCTGTGAGGGGCGCATTTTGCAGGTCCAGGTTCCACAACTGGTATAGGGGCTTCTTTACCATCTTGCCCCAAAGGTCCCACCCTGCCATATCGAGTGCACAGACCAGGAACGGATTATTGGGGAACAGGTGGTGTAAAAAATGCCAGTAGCGTTCTGGATCCGTTAGCGCGAATCTCTCAAGAACGGGTCTTTTTGCCTCAAGGTCACTCACCATTTTCTCCACGGTAATATCATAGTAGGTGATCGCGGGAGCCTCTCCATAGCCCTTGAGACCTTTCCACTCCAATTCTACGATCAGGGTAGGTTGGTGGGTTTTGGTTCCCCTTGAAATGGTGAACGGGTGGACAAAAGGCAACTCTTTTGAAAAATGGATGATGTTCATACTCTTGCGCTGGCAGTGATCAACTGCCTGAGTTCATTAGTAAAACGTTTCTGGCGAAGCAACGCTTCGAGAGAGATGTGCATTCTGTATCTCCAGTAATGTTTGGGATTGGCAGGGATGTTGATCCTTTCTTCATGGGGATTTGCCCTTCTCAGTTTTTCATCAATCCCGAGGATATCCTGCATTTGAAAAACCGCCCAGATCGCCGGCGAGTAAAGATGCTGCAATACAACGGCCTTGTTGATCCAGGCTTCGCAGAAGAAAGGAGCTTCGCCATATTGTCCGAGTTCATTGTTGTAGAATTTCTGGGTTTTGCTTCTCTCTTCTTCCCACCAACCCCTTATGGTACTCATATCATGAGTGGACGGTGTTACCACTGAAAGATATGGCGCATCATTGGGATGAAAGAATTCTTTTCTGGAATCTTTTGGCATGCGTTGTATCTCAAGGCTAAGAAAACCTTGCTGCTTCATTACTTCGGGAACACAGGAAGGCACGAGGCCGAGATCCTCGCCACAGATCAACATATCACTTGCCCGTTTCAATGCAGGTAATTTTTCCATCGCTTCTTTCTTCCAGAAATCATCCTGTCGATGGAAGAAATAATCGATATAGAGATCTTTCAGCTGCTGTTGGGTATGTTGATCAAGATACCTGAACGATAAAGTGTTATGCATATTGAACCTGAAGTGGAACTGAAGTCCCTGGGATCCTTGTTCTTCGAAAAGGATGACATTGGAGGCCAGGTCGTACAACCCCAGTTTCAGCCGTTCGTTTTCTTCAACAGCGTCAAGCTTTTTAAAATATTCCTCGATTTTCTTCTGGGAGTTGAATGCTTCCTTTAATTGATAGAGTCCATCTCCTGATTCATGCAGAAAAGGCTTTACTTTTTTCTCTGAGGGTCCGAACATTTCCCAGAGGATAGAATCATTGATATAGGGCTTGCAATATCTGCTGTGATCGAACCAGATATTCTTCTGATGAAATTCAGAAATAATAATCGGTAGTGTAGGAACAAAATGTCCCATGATCCCTTCAACGGCATCTTCCGGTATTGACCAGATGCGAAAAAAACCGAGAATATGATCAATCCTGAAGGCGTCATAATATCTGCTCATTTGTTCAAACCTTCTCTTCCACCAGGCATAACCGTCATCTTTCATCCGGCTCCAGTTATAGGTTGGAAAACCCCAGTTCTGGCCCTTTACGGCAAAATCATCCGGTGGAGCTCCGGCCTGTAAATTCATATTGTAAAGTGCTGGTTCAACCCAGGCATCTGCGCTTTCGCGATTTATACCAATGGGGATATCGCCTTTGACTACGATGCCATGTTTGTTGGCGTAGTCATGGGCTTCTTGCAACTGAAGGTGGAGATGATACTGGGTAAAGTAGTGTCTGGCAATGTCATCGTAATGTTTTTGGGACGGCGCGGAGAGTTTATTGATCTGGCTGCCATCGTAGACAGCATGGGATTTCCAGGTACTGAAATCAGCGCTTTTGTATTTATCCCTTAAGTAACAAAATGCGGCATAAGGAACCAGCCAGTCTTTATTCTCTGAAAAAAACTGCTGATAACATGCGGAAGTGAATACCTGTTCTTTCTGCAACTGGTACAGATGGGTGATCGCTTCCAGTTTATACCGGATCACTGCCTCATAATCCAGATCAGCCAGATCGTTGAGTTGCCTCTGTTTTCTTCTGAAAGGCTTGATCGCACCTTCATGTTCTTTGCCGGCAACCTTTTCAAGGTTGAGGTAAATCGGATGAAGCGCAAACGCCGAGATAGCAGAATATGGATAAGAGTCCGTCCAGCCGAGTGTTGATGTGGTATCATTGACAGGCAGGATCTGGATCATTTTCATACCTGTAGCCTTGGTCCAATCTACCAGTAATTTGATATCCAAAAACTCTCCAACGCCCGATCCTTTGTCGGACCGAAGACTGAACACTGGTATGGCAATGCCTGACCCTTTCCAACTTGCATTGGGAAGCCGTGCAAACCCGTCGCGCATGATAAACAATTTGCCGGGTTTAATGACCGTGTTAACCACTCTATTGTCACCCGCTTCATAGGATGTGAACTTTTTCACTTTAACATCATACACTCCATATTTATATTCCAACGGAGAAACCGCATCTGACAGGTTAACTTTAAGTACCCACCAATCTCCTTCTTTATTCAGCAAGAGGGGATCGTCGCCTTTCCAGTTGCCCAACTGGGTAACGTTTCCAATAATGCAAAGACATTCATGTTTCCTTAGTAACGGTGCCTTCACCTGGAAAACGTGGGTACTGCCGCGGTAGGTCCTGGGTTTGGCGGGAGTACTTGAAACAGGCAACAGAACCTTTTTAAAAGGAGCCGTGAAGAAAGCATTTTCATAATCACCGGCGTGGTTCCAGGAATCTATGCAGTCGATTTCTTCCGCCGTAATTCTCGGAAGTTCCACCATCCTGTCGTCACCCCATTCCATGGTCACTTCATGATCATCCTTTACAATGTATTTGTATATAAAGGAAGCAGACATTTCGGAAGCCTCAAGTTGCAGGCTGGCTTCCCAGAACTCGTTGTTCAGGTACTTCATCTGCAGCGTGTTGGCCGGGTCTGAAGAACCTAACTGAGGCAAACTTCCGCTGATATGCAAAGATTGACCTTGACGTGTGGAAAAACGCAGGAAGAAGCGAATGATCATGCCGGTTCGGTTTGGACGATAAAGTTAAGGTACGCCGTTGAAAGCGTAAAGGGTTATAGTGTCGTAACTACACATTATCAATTGAAATTAAAACGCAATATGTGTTTTCTTCAAAATTCAAGTGGAAGCATTTATCTTCGCCGGAAATTTATTACATGGCAACCAAATCCAGGGGTTTCTATTGGCTAATGTTTTTTGCTTCAATTGCGTTATGTGTTGTTGTATATCTTTTCCTTCCTTCGATGACCTCGTTAACGGTTGTTCCGCTGGTAAGTTTCCTTGCAAAGGCTTTAGACCTGATCTAGGCTATCGGACTTTGAAGCAGTTCCGAGGAATTACTTAAAAAAGTTGTGCTCATCACCTGACCATTTTTCCAGCTACCGCGCAGGTAGCATCGTAAAGAGAATTCAATAAGCAATGGCTATCTACTTGATTTTCAAGTAAGATGGCCATTTTTTCAATGCCATGCTCCAAAACGTAAGGATATTTCCGTCTATCCGCGGATACAGGCGTTCATCCCGTTGGCTCAAGCCTTAACATATCTTTTTGTAACAAAATGCCCCGAGTTGTGTCATATACGGAGTAGGAAAGAAAAAAGAGTGTTTTTTGAAATGTATTCAAATAAAGGTCTCATTACAATAATAAATAGTAGTATATCGTTCCTAAACTACCCTATTTTGAATTTTATTTAAAAATGATTAACACAAGGATATTGCAGGTTACACGATTTAGCATATCTTTGCGGCACCCATTGAAACAAGTACAAAGACCAATTCGGAATAATAAAAAAGGGTTTCTTCGTTCTACACCGTGGTAATGTACCGCCCATCACGATTCCTGACCATACATGGTAATAGGTATTGCACAGTAGTAC
Source organism: Chitinophagaceae bacterium (assembly GCA_040404005.1). Lineage (GTDB taxonomy): Bacteria > Bacteroidota > Bacteroidia > Chitinophagales > Chitinophagaceae > Pollutibacter. Next base: position 29,609 of record JBBAJO010000002.1, on the reverse strand, counting down.
AATGTTGATGTATCTTTGATATATCAATGAACGATAAGAGAAACAACAGAAAAAAGAAAATGAAACAGAAGATGAATCAAGTGACTCCAAAGGCAGGAACACTTAAACAAACAAATGAAATTCAGAACGCATTAAGAAAACTAATTGCCTCAGTTCTGATGTTAGCGGTACTGCTCATGAACCCAGGTTCTATCATGGCAGCCATGAAAGCCGGAGATTCTTGTTGCAAAACGGCAAAAAGAATTGACCTTTCAAAAACAGTGACCTTACCCCTTCCATCCAGCGAGATGGTGAAGAGGGCCGATACTGAAATAACGGTGAATCTGTTCAACTCCCTCAAGGAAAGTAAGGTAAGTAAGTTTGCAAGCCTCTTTGCAGTGAGCGACGCAAAGGTGAATGCCTTGTTCATTAGCGAAACGACTATCGGTCTTCCGGTAGTCCTCTATGCAGACGAGCGCGTGAGTATTGATTTTGCTGCTGAAAATCTAAGCTTCCCTTTCGCGGCCGAGGCTGACGCTTGTATGCATGCTCTTTTTACAGTTGAAGAAGCAGGTATCAGGCAATCATATGATGTAGTAAGTGCAGACGAGCAGATGAACACTATGTTCTATGCAGAGAACATTGGAGTACCCGGCGATGAAAGCTTTGCAAAGGCTGATACGGAGATCAACCGGAACATGAAAGATGAGTGGCACATTATACTGGCCTCGAACAATTAAAAAAGTTAGTTTGTTGGTTTGTTTTGGAAAGCCGGCGAATCGCCGGCTTTTTATTTTAATTTCGTACAACCTGCAAACACGGGTTATCGCTCCCTAACAGGGTGAGGAAAGTCTGGACAGCACAGAGCAGCTTACCGGTGAATAGCCGGGGTCCGGTTACGGAAACAGATAGTGCCACAGAGAATAACAGCCTTTTGGATAAATTAGATGGCTTTGGCCTCCTGATTTATCCTGAGGGTGATGGTGAAAATGTGGGGTAAGAGCCCACAACTGTTCATGGTAACATGAGCGGTGGGTAAACCTTAAGCGCTGAAATGCCATGTATAGTAACGGTAAGGGCGGCTCGCCCGGGTTTCCCAAAAGGAATGCGTTACAGGGTAGGCAGATTGATCCTTCCGGGTAACCAGTTGGACAGATAAATGATAACCGCTCCCAGGAGTACAGGATCCGGCTTACAGTGTTTGCAGGTATTTTTATTTGAAATAGATCTCGGTAGCTCCGAAACCATATAATGGATGGAACTGGTTCACAAAAGATTTCACTTCTTTTTTCAACCTAAGGATATCATGTATCTCATCCCTCAGCCTTCCGGTTCCAACACCGTGGATGACGATCATTTGATGGAGGTGGTGCATGAGCGCCAGTTCGTAGTATTTCTCAAACGTCTTAAGTTGAAGGTCGAACATTTCCGGCTTGCTAATGGATCCGGGACGATCCGTAAGCTTTTCAATATGAAGATCCAAAACTGAACGGGCGGGCTCCAACTGCTGGTGGTTCACCCTGCCTCCTTCATATATCTTATAGCCCGCATTAGACAATTTCTGAAGGTCCGCTTTTTCCTCATTCAGCCTGTCTGGGTAACTTTCTAACAAAATATAGGAGAAACATGCTTCTTGCTTCATCCGGCTTTCCTCAATACGTGCAAAAACCTGCTTGGGTTTGAGCTTCAGGCTGGCTTCCACATACTCGGCTTTCTTTTTATCCTGTTTATTCAGGGTCAGTTCAAAATCGAAGCGGGGTGAATCGTTCAGGGCTTCAAACTTGACATCGTGCAGGTAGAAATCAGATAGCGGATGAATATTATTTTTCAGTTCGAAATCGATCTGTCCCGCCAGTTTCAGTGAGTATATAAAATTGAGGTGCATGCTGGTCTGGTTCACCAGGTACAACCTGAAATACTCGACAATATCGTCATCAAAAACATCTTTGTCATACACCGGCAGAAAAGAGAGCCACAGACCCTCCCCCACTTTATATGCAGCGATGGCGGAAGTTTTCTCTTTTCTGACCTCATCTATGTAAATCTTCTTCTTCGGCGGTAATTCAGGCTTGGCAGTGAAGCGTTTGAAATATGGAAAATCAAGCTGGTCAAGGTAAACAGGAAACTTCACTCCATTCACATCAACCAGGGCCATCTCCTTGTTGATAAAATCAATGATCTCCGCTTCTTCGCCCGAATGTAAAAGGATCACCTTATCCCCTTGCTGAAATTTCATGCGCCACTGTTTACTGCAAGCCGGCTCCGCCGGTATCCGTAAAAGTAATATATAGAAAGACCCAGTCCCATCCATGCAAAAAACACAAGCCAGCTTTTTGCAGGGATCTCAATCATGAGATACATACAGCACAAAACACCCAGCACGGGGATCAATGAATAATTACGAATGAATGTCATCACCGCCATGATCCCGGCCAGTATAGCAAAAACAACGAAAAGAATCTCCTGGTAAGACTCTGTGTCAAAATGAGTAAAGGCATCTTTCAAACGTCCAAACGCGGAGGCGATAAAGACAATATAAAGAACGGGAATGATCCATTTACCATTGATGTATGGCAATTGAAACTTGCCGGGCTCTTTCTTCCGGAACGGCAGTAATAGTACTCCACCGCTCACGAGGGCAAATGCAAACAACGTGCCTATACTGGTAAGGTCTGTCATCAGTTTATCATCAACAAACAAAACCAGGCCGCCAACGAGTATGCCGGAAACGATCGTTGAAAATCCCGGTGTGCGGTATTTGCGATTGATCTTTCCGAAAGATGAAGGCAATAATCCATCCCTGCTCATGGCCATCCAGATCCTTGGCTGACCCAATTGAAACACCAACAATACACTGGTAGCGGCAACAACGGCACTGACCGAGATCGCAAAGCCCACCTTTTGCATATTGATCTTTTCAAACACATAAGCCAGGGGATCAGTGACACCATCAAATTCGGCGTAATTGACCATGCCTGTGATCACCAGTGCGATGACCACATAGATCACGGTACAAATGATCAGTGAATAGATCATACCCCTGGGGAGATCCCGCTGCGGATCAGAACATTCTTCAGCTGTAGTCGATATGGCATCAAATCCTATATACGCAAAGAAGACCGCTGACACCCCTTTCAGTACACCACCTACTCCGTTTGGAAGAAATGGTGTCCAATTATCCGTTGTTCCGTTCGAGAAAATATACCAGAAACCTATGACAGACACCAGAACCAGTACCACGATCTTCAGTATCACCATGAAGTTTGCAGATTTCTTACTCTCATGTATGCCGATATAGGCGAGCATGGTCACCAGACCCACGATGACAAAAGCCGGTAAATTGATGATGAATTTAATGCCTGCGATATCCGGCGCATTGGTGTACACTAAGTTAGTAAGGGGTTGTCCGGCAGCCACGGCTTTATGATAAGCCTGTGAAGCAGTCTGGTATCCGGTAGCCAGCCAGTCTGGCAAGTGAATGCCAAACGCCTTCAGAATGTTATTGAAATATGCGCTCCAGGAAATGGCTACAACAATGTTTCCGATCGCGTATTCCAGGATCAATGCCCAGCCGATGATCCATGCTACCATTTCCCCGAATGTTACATACGAGTAGGTGTACGCACTACCGGACACGGGTACCCTCGAAGCAAATTCGGCATAACAGAGGGCAGTAAAGCCACATGTCACTGCAGTGATCAGGAACAAAAATATTACTCCTGGCCCGCCATTAAAAGCTGCAGCTCCAATGGTTGAAAAAATCCCTGCGCCGATAACGGCAGCTACACCCATAAAGGTGAGGTCCTTTACGCCGAGGACCTTGTGCATTCCCCCCGCCTGGTGACCGTCGCCAAGCCCCTTTTCGGCTTCCTCGATGATGGCATGTAACGATTTTCTCCGGAATACAGAATTAGATGTTTTATTCATGTGCTGAAATATCAATTATTTGTCCCGTTGAACGAGGTAGTGAGCGAGTCTGGTGAGAGGAGCTTTCCTTTCGCTCCACACAGCGATATCATCAAGGTGTTTGAATGCGGCCGACAGATACTGATCCTTAAGTTCCATTGCCCACTCATCGATCCCACAGGCTTTAAAAATATCCAAAACCTTTGCTACCTTATCATCAGGGTTCTCTGCCATTAATTGTTTCAATGATTTTCGGTCTTGCTCCGAAGCGGTTTCAAGGGCATGGATCATCAGGAAGGTTTTCTTGTTCGCGATAATATCACCACCAACCTGTTTACCGAATTTTTCAGGATCCCCAAAGGCGTCGAGATAGTCGTCCTGGATCTGGAAAGCGATGCCAAGAGTGCGTCCGAACTCATATAAGTGTTGTTGATTTCCTTCACCCGCGCCGCCAAGCATGGCGCCCATACGAAGACTTGCGGCCAGCAACACAGATGTCTTAAGACTGATCATATGCAAGTATTCGGAAAGTCCTGGCATGTCCACTTTCTCAAAATCCATATCCAACTGCTGGCCCTCACAAACCTCTTTCGCCGTTCTGTTGAACATGGTCATGATCTTCTGCGTATACCTGCTTTGAATTTTATTGAGTTCTTCGTAGGCAACCACCAGCATCACATCGCCACTCAATAATGCCGTGGCTTCACCGTGAAGGGCATGTACCGTGGGCTTCCCTCTTCTGAGTGGTGCCTTGTCCATAATGTCGTCGTGGATCAGCGTAAAGTTGTGAAACAATTCCACCGCAGACGCTACATGGAATGCATCTGGAATGATCTCATCGAACAATTCATTCCCCATGAGGCAAAGCACCGGCCGGATCCTTTTGCCTCCCAATCCTAAAAAGTATTCTGAAGGGTCGTATAAGCTTGCTGGATCTTCCGGGAAATGCCTATGGGAGAAATGCTTGTCAAATTGTTGTTGTAGCTCCTCGAATTGATGCATGCTGAATAAAAATCGTGATCAGTAAAACTGAAAAATAAATGATTTCCTACTTTTTCCCTTTTGATTTTTTTGATTTTCGGCTCTTTTCCGTATCGTCATCTGTTTCTTCCACGTAAAGCACCCACTCGTAATCCAGCTGGCGTTTAGCGAGATTTGCGGACACCAGTTTCACCCTTACTTTATCACCCATACGGAAACTTCGCCCACTCCTCCTGCCCACCAGGGCATATTCAGTTTCCACATGCCGGAAATCGTCGTAATCAAGCAAACTCTGCACACTTACCAGACCTTCACATTTGTGGTCAACGGTCTCAGCCCAGAAGCCAAAGCTGGCCACGCCGCTGATCACAGCATTGAACTCCTCGCCCACGAACTGCTTCATAAACTCAACCTGCTTGTATTTGTTCGAAGCCCGTTCCGTTTCCATGGCTGCCCTTTCCCGTTCGCTGCTATGCCGGCATTTGTCTTCAAGCTTTTTATCGACCTTCGGTTTTTCCGCCAGCACCTGTGCCAGGATACGATGGACCATAACATCAGGGTAACGCCTGATGGGCGAAGTAAAATGGCAGTAATGCTCAAAAGCCAGTCCATAGTGGCCGATATTCTCAACAGTATACACGGCTTTTGCCATGGTGCGTATACCCAGCTGTTCCAATACATGCTGCTCGGGCTTACCCCTCACCTCATTCAACATTTTATTGAAGGAGCGTGCAATCCCTTCAGGACTGCTGATCTCAAAATGATGGCCATATTTTTTTGCGAATTCAGTAAAAGGTGTAAGCCTGTCCTCATCGGGTTGATCGTGCACTCGGTAAGGGAAAGGGATATTCTTTTTGTTCACCTTGATCTTACTGACATTCTCCGCTACGGTCCTGTTGGCAAGCAGCATAAATTCCTCCACCAGTTGGTGCGACTCCTTGCTTTCTTTGACAACAACACCCACAGGCTTTCCGTTTTCATCCAGCTTAAACCTGACTTCTGTTGATGAGAAGTTGATTGCACCGGCTTTAAACCGCTGTTTTCTGAAATACTGTGCCAGTTGATTGAGCAACAATATCTCCTGGGGATACAGTCCTTTCTCGGTTTCAATGATCGCCTGCACGTCCTCATAGGTAAACCGGTGATTGGAATGGATCACAGTTCTTCCGATCCAGTGTTGCTTAACCTCGCCTTTAGGAGTGATCTGAAATACACAGGAGAAAGTAAGTTTGTCTTCATGCGGCCTTAGTGAGCATAACTCATTGGATATCCGCTCCGGAAGCATCGGCAGTACCCGATCCGGCAAATACACCGACGTTGCCCTTTCATAGGCTTCTTCATCCAGGACAGATCCTTCTTCCAGGTAATGGCTCACATCCGCGATATGTACACCAATTTCGTAACTGCCGGTCTTTAATTTTCGAATACTGATGGCATCGTCGAAATCCTTTGCATCAACGGGGTCGATGGTGAATGTCAGGATATCGCGCATGTCTTTCCGTGATCCAACTTCGCCTTCACTGATCCGATCCGGAAGCCGCAAGGCCTGCTCCATGGCTTCATCAGAAAAAAGAAGCGCGAAACCATTTTCAACGAGCAGTTCCTTCATCGCCATATCATTCGTATCCTTGTCGTTCAGCACACTTACCACTAAGCCTTTAGGATTTTTATCTTCTTTCCCCCAGCCCGTCATGCGCACCACTACCCGATCACCATCCTTTGCAAGGCCAAAGCCTGAATTGGGGATATAAAAATCAGGGATCTTCCGGGCGGTTTCGGGAATAAAGAAAGCAAAGTCTTTATTGATTTCAATAGTGCCGATAAATTCAGTCTGTTTGCGCTCAAGAACTTCCAGCACAAACCCCTCCGAACGGTTGTTTCTTTCACGGGTGACACTAACCTTAACTTTATCACCGTGAAATGCCCTGTTCAGGTCCGACGGCCTCACCAGTATGTCCTTTTGAATGTTATCCACGATCACGAAGCCCATTCCGGAACGGGTGATATCAAGGGTGCCAGTGTAGGTATTGGAGGATGAGGATTTGGATGCCGACCTCTTATTTTTTCTTTCCTTATTATCCTTTCGCCTCATATGTTCATTTATTTACCGAAGTTGGAAATGAAATTACTGATTAATCCCCGAAACTCATTTTCCCTGTCAAAAAGAAAACTCACGGAAATGGGTATTACAAAAAAGGGCATATCCCTTAATTCTTCGCGGTATTTAACCAGTCGTACAGCATCTTTTTCCGTGGTGATGATCAGCCGGTCTGGTCCTTTCAGGGTAGCAAATCTTTCCCGGATATCATTAAGATCGTCATAGCTGAAAATATGATGATCGCTAAAGAACAGTGCGTCGTAGCCACTGGTTTCTTCTTCTATATATGTTGTTAATGGTGCCGGGTTTGCGATACCGCAGATGAGGAGCACTTCGGAATTAGGGAAAAGTTCCCGGGGTCCCTGGTTGATGATATGATATAAACGACCATACCGGATGGCCGTAAAAAAAACATGCTGAGAAGGAAGGGGATCCAGTTCCCTTATGATGTCCATACTTTCAGGTTCGGTCAGGCTGGGTTTGCACTTGGTCACAATGATCACATCTGCGCGTTGCGCACTGGATATATTATCGCGGAGGTCGCCGGTAGGCAGATAAAAATCCCTTGTGTAGAGATTATTACAATCTGTGAGAACGATATTGAAGCCGGCCGTGATAGCGCGATGCTGGAAGGCATCGTCCAGGATAATCAACTGCGTCTCCGGCCTGTCGTACAACAACTGAGGTACCGCTACGATCCTTTCTTCTCCCACTGCCACTGCGATCTCCGGATGCCTCAGATGGAACTGCATGGGCTCATCCCCGATCTCCACTGCGGTGGTTTCCTTTCCGGCCATAAGGTACCCTTTTGTTCTTCTTTTATATCCCCTGCTCAGGGTGCCCAGTTTATATTCCGGTTTCAACATGGCAGCCAGATAATCAACCATAGGCGATTTACCGGTACCCCCAACACTAAGATTGCCAACGCAAATGATAGGCAGATTGAATACCGTGGAACGAATGATCTGCTTGTTGTACAAATAATTCCTAACCCTGAGCACGAGGCCATAGATCAATGCAAAGGGGAACAATAGAATACGGAATGACCGTAAAAAAAAGTTATTAAAATTCATATACCCTTTCTGGTGTAATGCAAATATCTATAGGAATATCCCAGGGCGCAACATCACTGATCTTTTTAACGGGGTCCAGGAAAGAAAATCCGATCTTCCAGGCATCCTTTCTGCACTGCGCAAGGAACTTGTCGTAATACCCCTTCCCGTACCCGATCCGGTTACCCTTCAAATCACATCCCAGCATCGGCACAAAAATGAGGTCAAGCTTTTCGGGCGATAAAGATTCACCTTCTATAGGTTCAAGGATGCCTACATTATTCTTGACCCATGCGCTGCTATCGTTTATCACGATATGCAACATGTCGTTCTCACCTACAAGTTTGGGAACGGCTATCTGGAGGCCGGGATTCCTGAATTCGAGCATTCTCACCATGGAATCGGGATCAGACTCATTTCGGCCTTCAATGGGTAAGTAAGTATGAAGATATTGTATGGAAGGTAGTGCTATCTGCTGAAAATGAATGAGTACCAGATCCTGGTATTTCTGCATGCTCACCGGATCGATTCTCATTCGTTCTGCCAACAGGTATTTCCGGAGTTCTTTTTTGTTCATAGCAATGAACTTAAAACGGGTCTAAATATTTCGGCCTGTGCCGCAACGAAACGCTGATCAACTTTTTCCTGCCAGGGCAAGCTGCCGATTTTTGGAATTCCCGTCCACCCCACCAGTTCATCTTCATAATCCATGAATTGATCGTTAAAAACCCATCCGAGCAGGGGGATCTCGTATTTGGCCAGTGCCATGGCAGTAAGTAAAGAATGGTTAATACTACCGAGGTAGTTCCTGCTGACAATGATGGCTGAAGCGTTCAATTTTTTAATGAGGTCTATCACGAACTCCTTTTCGTTCAACGGCACCATGATGCCCCCGGCGCCTTCGATGAGAAGATAGTTGTTCTGGTCCGGAAGGTCTTTATGAGCAGCAGCAATGAGGTCGGTATCAATGGTAAGGCCTTCTTTGCGGGCTGAAATATGCGGGGATGCTGGCAGGGCCAACTTGTAAAGTTCCCTGTGAATAAAGGTCCTTTCATTTGAAATGAGTTCACGTACTGAACCGGCATCGGTTCCATCTTCGAAACCTGCCTGTATGGGTTTCCAGTAATCCGCCTTCAACGCTTCCGCCAGAACCGCGCTGCAAACTGTTTTACCAATTCCCGTACCCGTTCCCGTTACGAATATGGATCTCATTCTAATGTATTGACAAAGATGGAAAAAATGGTGGTGCCGTATTTTCTTTCAGTACGATACCCTTTAAAATCTTTATAGTCGTTTCGGGGTGTATGTTCAAGAATAAACCAACCACCGGGCTTGAGGAGTTCCAATGAAAAAACAAACCGGGGAAGGTCATCGATATTTGTAAGCGCATAAGGCGGGCCTGCAAAAATAAGGTCATACTTATCGGTGGCTTGTTGCATGAACCGAAACACATCGGACTTGACCACGCGGGTAAACTTCATGTTGAGGGTATCCGTTGTTTTCCTGATGAACTCATACATAGCGGGGTCTTTCTCAACGATGGTCAGGTCTGTTGCACCCCGTGAAGCCAGTTCATAACTGATGCTTCCGGTTCCGCCAAACAGGTCCAGGGTAGCACATTCCTCCAGGTCAACGTTATTCTCGATCACATTGAAAAGTCCTTCTTTGGCAATATCTGTGGTTGGTCTGGTATGAGGCATTTTGGCGGGCGGACTGATTCTTCTGCCACCCCATTCACCGCCTATGATACGCATGTGCCGATTGTAAATAATGGTGAAAAAAAATGTGCCGGGTATCTGTCAAAAGCAGCATCATAATTAAACTGCTCCGGCCTTTCTTCCGTTTCAACGAACTGGAAATACTTGTCGACAGAAGCAAATAACGCCGAATCTTTCTCAACAAGTCCACTGACGATCACCCTGATCTCTGCGCGATCGAGTTTCCATTGCTCCGCTAAATTCGTGGTATGGTAGGCGACATCTTCCGGCGTTTCATAATTAAAACCCTGAATGAACAGCAGGGCATTATCCTTCCAGAGCGATACAATGATGCGTTCCGGATAAAATATGATCTCCATCCTGTTGTCTTTCCTCTCGAGCATCATATTTTTCTTCAGCAGGCCCGTATGTAAATGCTGGTAAACAGCACCGGGAAAATGGCTGATGAGCATTTCGCGCAGGTAGTCAGGCACCGAGTAAACATTCCGCATATTGAGCCCTTCGATCTCATCCGATAATGTCATATTCTGATGCATATCACCGGCAACCAGTTCAAGCATTCTGCAGCTGCTATCTTCATCATAGAATCTTTCCGGTATAAGCAGTCCGACAGCACTGTTGAAATAAACCTGAACGGCCGGATAGCTGAGCTGAAGCATGGTGTGCGACGACAATAATTCTTTGAGTTGCTCCTGCTTTTGTCTGCTGCTGAACAGGTAATATTCCAAAGCCACAAATTCATTGTCATTGCTGCTGTAAAGGACAAAGCTGAAATACCTTTCACCGACGTCAATGATGAGGGTGCATTCGTTATACTGAATAGCACCTTTTTCTACCGATTTTATCTGGAATGATGGTTGCAAACGTAGTTATTGAGTTGGCAATTATACAAATTTTGTACGGGACATTGTTGTACGTTTGTACATTTCCATGACAGGTAGTGGTTCATATGATCTGAGGATGGGGATAAGCAGGAAGCATATCCTGCAGCTTGCGCTGCCTATATCTGCTGCCATTCTGGTACCCCAGATCAACTTCATCACCAATAATGTTTTTCTCGGGCAACTTGGAAAGGAAGAATTGGGTGCGGCCGGGATAACGGGCGTTTTTTACCTTGTTTTTGGATCTATCGGATACGGGCTCAATAACGGACTCCAGGCTTTGATAGCCAGAAGGGCCGGCGAAAACAGGCCCGAGGAGATCGGAAAATTATTTTCACAGGGCATACGCATTGCCTTAGGCATTGCTGCGTTGGGAATACTCATCACCCTATTCCTTGCTCCGTACATCTTTTCGAATTTGTTGCGCGACCACGAGAATGCGCAGCGGGTCATTTCATTCCTCAGGATCCGGATCTGGGGACTGCCATTCTTGTATGTCTACCAAATGAGGAATGCCCTGTTGGTGGGGACCAACCAGAGCCGTTACCTCGTCATAGGAACCCTGGCAGAAACGATCACCAACATTGTGCTTGATTATGGCCTCATTTTTGGCAAACTGGGATTGCCCCAGCTTGGTTTCAATGGAGCCGCTTATGCATCGATCATTGCCGAGGCCACGGGAATGTTAGTGGTATTGGCTGTTATTCACTGGAAAGGGATCGGGCAGCGTTTTCAACTTTATAAGGGACTGGGATTCGATAAAACCAATGCGATGCTGGTACTGAATCAATCAACGCCATTGATCTTCCAGTATGCGATCAGTATTATCAGCTGGGAGTTTTTTTTCATCCTGGTAGAAAGAAATGCGAGCGATTCAAATGACCTTGCCATTTCAAATACGATGAGGAATATATTCGGATTTTTCGGCGTGTTCACCTGGGCTTTTGCTGCCACCAGCAGCACCATGGTGAGCAACATCATCGGCCAGAAAAGACATGAAGAAGTGGAGAAACTCATTATGAAAATTGTGCAGTTAAGCACCTCTGTAGCGGCTGTTGTGGCAGTGATCCTCAACCTATTCCCTGTGGCCGTTCTAAGCATTTTCAGTGACGACCCCTCGTTCATTACGCATGCCATACCTGTTCTTAGGATCGTTTCTGTGGCCCTGGTCCTGATGTCGTTTGCTACGGTGTGGCTGAATGCTGTGATAGGTACTGGCAATCCCAGGATCAACATGTTGGTTGAGATCATGGCAGTGATCCTTTACTCGATCTATGTGTACAGCGTGATGGAACATTTCAAATTACCCATTACCTGGGGCTGGGCTTCGGAGTGGCTTTACTGGACTTCCATATTTATACCATCATTCTTATACATCAGGAGTGGAAAATGGAAAGGTAAAACGATCTAATCCACATCAGGTATCTTTATAAGATCCGTGTGTATGCCTGAAACAAAAAAAGCAGGATCACTCCTGCTTTCAATCTGATATTCACAATAGTTTATGAGGTCGGCTGTGGCTTTTTCTTTTGGCTTTTTGGCGCGAGCACCATTTGCATCCTTTTACCTTCCAGTTTCGGCAAACCTTCCGGCTGTCCAACTTCCGAGAGGCGTTCGGCAAATTTCAGCAACACGAGCTCACCCCTTTCCTTAAACATGATCGCCCTGCCTTTGAACTGAACGTAGGCTTTCACTTTATTACCGTCTTTGAGGAATTTCTCGGCATGCTTAGCTTTGAAATCGAAGTCATGATCATCAGTACCCGGGGTGAACCGGATCTCTTTGATCTCTGAGGCCTTGCTTTTGGCCTTCATTTCCTTCTCTTTCTTTTTCTTATCGTACAGGAACTTGTTATAATCGATCACCTTACAGACCGGAGGGTCGGCATTGGGTGAAATTTCAACAAGGTCAAGTTGTTGTTGCTGGGCAATTCTCATTGCATCCTGAACGGAGTAAACACCCACCTCAACATTGTCTCCTACCAGCCTCACCTGGGAAACCCTGATAAAATGATTGATCTTGTGTTCCGCTTCTTTGCGAGGGGCGAATTTTCCCCTACCGCCGCCGCTCCTGTTGAACGGCCTGTTTGATAATGCCATAATACTAGTGCTTATGTTTCAGCCGGCAATCTGCAGGGATAAGCTGTTCTTTATTTTTTATGATGAACTACTGCCGTTCGTTGATTTCGTTCTTTAAAATACTAATTATTTCCGAGACATCTTTAGATCCTTCATCACCCTTACCCTGTTTTCTCACCGCCACTTTACGCTCATTTACCTCTTTCTCGCCTACCACAAACATATAGGGTACTTTCATCAACTCGGTATCCCGGATTTTCCGCCCGATCTTCTCTCCCCTGTCGTCCAGTTCAGCGCGAATATCCGCTTTTTTTAATTCCGCCAGTATTTCCTGGCAATAAGGGATGAATTTATCGCTGATAGGGAGTAATTTGACCTGTACAGGGGCCAGCCATAATGGGAATTTACCAGCATAGTGCTCGAGCAGGAATCCGATGAACCTTTCATGGGTGCCTAAAGGTGCCCGGTGGATGATCAACGGCGTTTCAGCCTGGTTATCCTTATTGGTAAAGCTTAGCTGGAACCGCCTGCCCTGTGCAAAATCCACCTGGTTGGTAGCCAGGGTGAACTCACGCCCAATGGTGCTCCAGATCTGAACATCAATCTTCGGGCCATAAAATGCCCCCTCATCGGGCACTTCTACGAATGGAATATTTGATTCGATCAACACTTCCCTGACCATAGACTCCGTTTCGAGCCACAGTTCCGGTTCGTTGATGTATTTCTGTCCCAGTTTAGCCGGATCGTGCAAACTCAACCTCATCACGTACTTGTCAATACCAAAGATCTTAAAGTACTTCAGGTACATATCGTTTACTGCCCTGAACTCATCTGCAAATTGTTCTCTGGTGCAGTAGATATGCGCGTCGTTCATGTGCAGGCATCTCACCCGCATCAGTCCAAACAGCTCTCCACTTTGCTCGTAGCGATAGCAGGTGCCATATTCAGCCAGCCTTAAGGGCAACTCCTTGTAGCTCCTTGATTCTGCAGAGAAGATCTTATGATGGTGCGGACAGTTCATGGCCTTGAGGTAGTATTTAACGCCATCGAGTTCCATGGGCGGAAACATCCCATCCTTATAGTACGGCAGGTGACCGCTGGTCAGGTAAAGGCTTTCTTTGGCAATATGCGGAGTAACCACCCTTTTGTAGCCCGCGTCCAGTTCTGTTTTCTTGGCCAGGTTCTCCAGTTCTTCGATCACAATGGTTCCGTTGGGCATCCAAAGCGGCAGCCCCGGCCCCACTTCATCGTCAAACGTGAAGATCCCCAATTCTTTTCCGAGCTTGCGGTGGTCCCTTTTCTTGGCTTCCTCTAACATCAGCAGGTACTCGTCAAGTTCTTTCTGACTGGGGAAACTCACGCCATAGATCCGGGTGAGCTGTTTATTATTTTCATCGCCTTTCCAGTAGGCACCGGCTATATTGGTAAGCTTGACAGCCTTGATGAACCCGGTATGAGGGATATGGGGTCCCCGGCACAGGTCCGTGAATCCACCCTGGGTATAAAAGGTGATCTCCCCATCGGTCAGGTTCTGGAGAAGATCCAGCTTATATTCATCCCCTTTCTCAAAGAAATATGAAATGGCTTCGGCTTTAGGCACCGCCTTGCGTTGGTAGGCATTGTTTTGTCTGGCCAGGCTAGCCATCAAGGTTTCGATCTCTTTCAACTGGTCTTCTGAAACGGTTCTTCCGCCGAGGTCTATATCGTAGTAAAACCCCCTATCAATAGATGGCCCCACCCAAAATTTTACGCCCGGGAACATAGATTCTACTGCTTCAGCCATGAGGTGGGCGGTGGAATGCCAAAAAGTTGACTTAGCGTCTGTATCATCCCAGGTCAGCAGGTGAAGGGTGGCATCTGCGTTGATGGGTCGGGTTGCATCCCAAACATCTCCATTAACACGGGCTGCCAATACCTTTCTCGCCAAACCTTCCGAAATAGATTTTGCAACATCCAGGGCGGTTACGCCTGGTTCATACTCACGAATTGCCCCATCCGGGAAACTTATCCTGATCATTTTACAATCATTTACTTTACCTTTTTCGCCAGTGCTTACCCCGGCATGGTAAAGGAGGGCAAATTTAACGAACTATTTCGCTCCCTTAACCGTAAATGATGATAATTTGCCCTTTGAACGGGATATATTAAGCCTTAACGATGATGAGAATTGTTTTGACCTTATCTGTGTTGTTTTTTTTTATGCAGGGTTATGCCCAAAAACTGACGGGCCAGTGGACAGGCGTTTTCCAGAGCAGTACGGGCATGGTGGGTGGAAACACGGAGTATGTGCTGGAACTGGAGGTTAGCGGCACTGCAGTGGCGGGCTATTCGTACACTTATTTCAATATCGGCGGCAAGAGGTGTTACGTGATCTGCCGTCTTCAGGGTGAGTACGAGAACCAGAGTAAATCGATTCTTGTCAGGGAGGTTGAAAAAGTAAAGTCAAATACACCGCCCGATTTCCGGGACTGCCTGCAAACCCATTCCCTGACGTACTTGAAATCAGAAGGCAAAGAAGTGCTGGTGGGCAAATGGAGACCAACCTTTGAAAAAGACAATTGTGGTGCTGGTCAGACAGAATTAGAACGCAAGCAGTTGGTCAAAGTGGTTCCACAGAAAACCACTCCGCCTGTTGCATCCAAAACCAATCCTGCACCGAAGAGCACAACGCCTGCCGCTTCTCCAAAACCAGTTCCAAAAACAACAGCTCCGCCTGTCGCGAAAACCACAACACCCCAAACATCCACCCCTGCGACAAAACCTAAACCGGAAGTTCCCAAGGCAACACCTCCGGTAGCCTCTACGCCAAATAAACCTCAGACTATAGAAAAAACTGTACCCAGTATTGAAAAACCAAAGGCGCCGTCTACCATATCCGGGCCCGATATCAGCAAGATCGACAGAAGGAGCAAGCAGATCATCAAAACCATTGAGGTCGATTCAAGAACCTTCCGGGTGGATATGTATGATAACGGGCAGATAGACGGGGATACCATCAGTCTTTACATGAACGGTAAACTGATGGTATCCCGGCAACGCCTGAGCACCACGCCTATTTCACTCGACATCAACCTCGATGAGAACAAAGAAAATGAGCTGATCATGTACGCAGATAATTTGGGAACCATTCCCCCTAACACCGCCCTGATGGTAGTAACGGTGGGGGATAAACGCTATGAGGTAAACATCAGCTCTTCTGAGCAGACCAATGGAGCGGTTAGATTCTTACTTCGAAAATAATCTTCTGCCTCCCTTTATCAGGATATAAAAGATCAATACCAGGATCAGTGACCCGGCAATGACAGGCAGTAAAACAGAAAAAACGGAAGTTCCCAGCGCGGCCATGTGCTCAGCGGTTGAGACCAATGGATTAGCAATGCCCGCTGTTGTTTTTGTGGAGAATAGCCTTAACAAAGACGTTCCTGTTTGAATAACACCCGCAGCACCTCCACCCAGTAAAATTCCAGAACCCCATTTCAGGAGCTCATTATCTACCGGCAAAACAGAAGTAGCGAGCAACGTGCCTGCCAGGATCGCCATGGGTGTAGTAATAAGGTCAAGAAAATTATCTACAACAGGGATGTAGTAAGCAACCAACTCTATCAGGGTAGCCGTTCCGAAACAAATGATCGCAGGCCAGCTTGCCATCCACTGGAAGCTTTCGGTCAGTGGCATAAAACCAAACTTCCCCGCCAGGGCGGCGATCAGTAAGGGTATAAAAACCCGGAACCCAGCGCTTGCACTCAGACCGATCCCTAATAGAACACTGGCTACCATAGCCTAAATATCATCATTTCCTTGGGAATTTTCCCTCCATCATCGCGGCATTGTATACGAAGCTTGCCACAATGGTAGAGATCTGTTTCAGGTCATCTCCGATCAGGTGATCGTAACTGTCCATATTTGTATGATGGGTACGCGTATCGTATTCGATGGGATCCTGGACAAACTGAAAGCCTGGTAAGCCGATCCTGTCGAACGAAAGGTGATCTGTGCCACCGGTATTCTCCAGGGTTACGATAGATGCGCCCAGATTTTTAAATGGCGTCATCCATTCCCGGAAGATCGGCGCAGCGGCCGTGTTGCCCTGCGCGTAGATCCCCCTTATCTTCCCTGTTCCATTATCAATATTGAAATAACACTGGAATTTTTCGTGTGCCGGCTTAAGGGTTCCGGCTTGGCCAAAAGTATTCTTTACATACCCATTAGAACCATAAAGCCCCTGTTCTTCCCCACTCCATAGCGCCAGCCTGATCGTTCTCTTTGGTTTCAGTCCCAGTTGCTTAATGATGCGCATCACTTCCATCATAGCCGCTGATCCTGCCGCATTGTCTGTCGCGCCGGTAGAACTCTGCCAGCTGTCCAGATGCGCTCCCAGCATCACCACTTCATCTTTCAATTTGGGATCTGTACCCGGTATCTCGGCGATCACATTGAATCCATCGACCACTTGTTTGCTGATGGTGGTCTTGATATCCATTTCCAATTGTACGGGAATTCCCGCTTTTGCTAAACGGCAAAAGCTAAGGTAGTCTTCCATGCTCACCACCATTTCGGTAAAAGCATCTGCAGAATCTTTATGCTGTGCGCCTCTTGTAGAGGGCCCTTGAGCGAAAATGGTTCCATCATGGCCCATACTCATGGTTAGCACTGCAACTGCCCCCGCTTTCTCAGCAGCCGCTTTTACTTTGCCTGCCATGGTGAAGGCCGACATCCGGCGTGAAAAATCCTGACGCTGCCTTCTTTGCGCAGCGGTATCGTCCGATCTTTGCGAAGCAGGCATTTCATACCCTGCCATTTTATTCAGTTCTTCGTCTGAGTAGCGCGTAGCATCCGCTCTGAAAGTGTGCTTATATACATCGTCCCTGCCCAGTATCACGATCTTCCCTTTCATTTGCGTCTTCAGTTCATCGAGTTTACCGGAGTCCGCCACATCCACAACCATCAGTTCGGCAGACTGGAGTCCATTGGTTCCTTTTGTCCAGGTTTTGGGAAATGCGATGAGTGGCCTGTAATAAGGAGCGGTCATGGCGATGTAGGACTTGTCCAGTTGCCAACTCTTGCCGAACTCACCCCAGGATTCCAGGCGCGCATTGGTAATGCCCCATTTCTTTAGCTCTTTTACCGCCCATTCAGATGCGCGCTGGTAACCCGGTGAATTCGTAAGCCGGGGTCCGGATACATCCGTCAGGTAAAAAGCATGCTGCATGACTTTCGAGTTGGACATGCCTTCAGCGATGATCTGGTTCACGGCGATCATATCCGGTTTTTCAATCTTTACGCTGGACTGACCAAAGGCAGTGATAAAGCAGAGGAATGACAAAACAAAACTTAGAAACTTCATAGCCGGTTGTTTAGGTTGTTGTAAAAATAGCAACCCGGAAGCAAACTAAAATTTGAAATTCCAGGTAACAGAGGGAATTATTGGAAAGAGGGAAACTTGTTTAGCCTGGACCTGTAGTGTATTGTCGGCTACGTTTCCTTCCTGGTCTATATAGATAAAATACGGATTCATCCTGCTGTAAATATTGTATATGCTGAATACCCAACTGCTTTTAAAGGTCTTGGTTCTGTTGGGCTTGGGGACATAGGTGGCCGAAAAATCCAGCCGGTGATAGGAGTTTAAACGATACTGGTTGATCGCGCTGAACTGCTGGGCGAGCACCCCTTCGATGAAGTAGAACCTTTCAGGCAAGGTGATGGTATTGCCCGTTGCATATACAAAAACACCCGACAGTTTCCATTTTTTCGACAGCTCATAGATACCTACCACTGAAAGATCATGTCGGCGGTCATATTTCGCAGGGAATTTCCCGCCGCCGTTCAGCTGGGGAAATTTTCTCCAGGTCCACGACAAAGTATATCCTATCCAACCAGTGAGTTTACCACGGGCTTTATTGATGTAAAATTCCGATCCATAGCTCCATCCCTTTCCAAAAACAAACTCCTCTTCCGGGTCCCTGAAAGATGGCGTATATCCTTCCCTGTATTCAATTTGGTTCTGCATGGTTTTATAGTAAACTTCCACGGAAGTCTCAAACATGTTATCAGAAAAATTTTTGAACATACCGAGGGCATACTGCCAGCCCAGCTGGGGCTTCACGCGAATCGTACTCGGCACCCAAACATCGGTAGGCAAAGAAGAACCCGCGTTGGTCACCAGGTGGATATACTGGAGGTTCCTGGATACCGATGCCTTGATCGATGTTGCATCATTGAAAGCGTATCTAGCGGTAACCCGGGGTTCAAAGCCACCATAACTCTTCACTTTCTCACCACCGCCATATACGGTGCTGTCGAGCTTGTTGCCATCAGAATCTCTCGTATAATCAGTATAAGCGCCCACCTGTTGAAAGCCAGAGACCCTGAAGCCATAGTTCAGCTTAAATTTTTCGCTAACCTCCCAATCATCCTGGATATAAAGGCCCACTTCACGCGCATATTTGGTCTGTGCATTATTGGGCTCAAACAATACGGTATCCTGGGCGCCGGAAACGACCGATGGTGTAAATCTGTGAAAGGTATACTGAGCCCCGAACTTTAATTTATGATCTGTGGACAAGAAAAAGTCGAAGTCTGATTTCAGGGTAAGGTCACGGATCCCGCTTTTCAGGTTCACCGCAAAATTGTCCTGTTTGGCGCCGAAATCGAATTTGTAATCGTTATACACGGCCGTGGTATTCAGGAAAAGTTTACGATTGAAAACGTGGTTCCACCTCACCGAGGTGGTGGTATTGCCCCAGGGAATACTGATGTTAAGGCTTCGCTCACTGTTCTTAAAATCAAAAACATCGCGGCCGAAATATCCTGAAAAGTACAAGCGGTCTTTGTTGGAGAACTTGTAGTTGAACTTCGCATTCATGTCGTAAAAGAAATATCCCGAACCGCTGAAGGAACTGGTTTTTGGTACAAAGGGTTTCACGAGGGCATCGATGTAGGTTCTGCGACCGGACACCATGAATGAAGCTTTATCTTTCACCACTGGCCCCTGTATGGACAACCGTGACGACACGGTACCGATACCGCCTTCCACCTGGTAATCTTCCATATTGCCATCTTTCATGGCGATATCCACCACAGAAGATAATCGGCCGCCATATTGGGCCGGCATACCGCCTTTAATGAGGGTCACGTTCTTGATGGCATCACCATTAAAAACGGAGAAAAATCCGAATAGGTGTCCGGGGTTATACACTACGGCGTCGTCTAACAGGATCAGGTTTTGGTCAGGGCCGCCACCGCGCACATAGAGCCCGCTGTTTCCTTCGCCCGCATTTCTGACACCCGGAAGCAACTGCAGGGATTTGAGCGGATCCACTTCGCCAAAAATGACGGGCAGGGAACGGATCTTATTCATGGAAAGATCGATCTGCCCCATTTGGGCGTTTTTCACATTGGCGTCGCGGCGTTTTGAAGAGACTACGATCTCCTGGGATAATGATGATCTGGAGATGGTAGCAATATCCAGGTCCATATTGTTATAGAGCTCCACTTTGATTTCGGAGGCGAGATATCCTACAAAACTGCTTACCAGGGTATAGCTGCCTTCGGGCAGGGTGATGGAGTAAAAACCGTACTGGTTTGAGCTGACACCTTTTCCCTGAGATTTGACGGTGATAGACGCGCCGATCAGGGTCTCCCTGCTTAACGAGTCCCTGATGTACCCGCTGATGGTGTAGCGTTTCTGGGAAAACGAAGTCAATTGAAAAAGAAAAAGAAAAACAATGGTGAGAAAAGCCTTCAACAAACTCATTCGTTCTTATTTTCCGTAGGCCAGTGAATCTTTTACTTCTCCGCAATGAAGCATCCCTGAGGCATATTTTGGATGTTTTTTTCCGAGGTAGGGGTTAACGATCTCGCGGTTATTGCTGAGCCAGAAAGCAGCCTCATTGTCGTTAAACGCCATCGGGCACAGCTGGTGGTAAACTACAGCCTCATTGTATTGAACGGCCTGGAGCATGGGGTAAAGATTCTCAGAGATCATGGAAAAAGACCTTTTCTTTTCCACCAGGTCTTTCTTGCCAACGAGGGCAACAGATTCCGATGAAATATTCCCGGCAAAGTTCCTCAGGGTAGCGGCCAGGGCCGAGTCAGAAATTCCTTCTGTTTTGATGCCATCTGCTGCCGCATGCAGCGAAAGGGAGGCCAGATTGGCTGCAGCCGTATCGTATTCAACCAGGGCATCTTTCACCTGGTAATACGTACTCAGGAGGTGGGTCACTGAAGCCTTTGCAGCCCCGTCAACTGAAACGGCAGGGGGCTTCATTTCAGGCTGTTTCGGTTCTTCTTTTTCAGCATTCTTACTTCCTGAGCAGGCCGCAAAAACCAAAACGATCGCTATCGATGCAAAAGATTTCATCATTAAAAAATATGCTTCAAAGATAGCATTATTAACGTTCTTCTATATTGTTGTAAGTTTGCAGCCGGTTTTAAAAACTCATAAAGATGCTGGCAGGGTTGCAGGATGTTACGTTTGAATTTGGCTCAAGGGTGATTTTGGAGGATGCCACCTGGCATATCCAACCTAATGAGCGTATAGGGCTCATTGGTTATAACGGTACCGGTAAATCGACCCTGCTAAAGCTGCTTAACGGGGAGTACACCCCTTCGAAGGGCACCATAGAGAAAAGCAGGGGCATCCGCATTGGCTTCCTGCACCAGGATCTGCTGAGTTTTGACACCAATGGATCCATTCTCACTGTGGCGCTGGGTGCTTTTGAAGATGTACTGAGGTTAGAGGGTGAGCTCGAAGCATTGGGAAAAGAGCTGGAGCATGAGCAGGATGATCAGAAACTGGAGCTGTATACCGACAAGTTACATGAGCTTGAATTAGCCGGCGGGTACACCGTGCACCACAGAACGGAGGAAGTACTGCAGGGCCTTGGGTTTTCCAACGCGGATCTACAGCGTCCCTATCGCGAGTTCAGTGGCGGCTGGCGGATGCGGGTTCTGCTGGCAAAAATGATCCTGCAGCAGCCAGATCTTTTATTACTCGATGAGCCTACCAACCACCTTGACCTTCCTTCTATCGAATGGCTGGAGAAGTACCTGCAGCACTACCAGGGAACAGTGGTGATCGTGAGTCACGATAAATTTTTTCTCAACCGGATGGTGACCAAGATCGTGGAGGTATACCAGCAGCAGTTGCACCTGTACACGGGCAATTACGATTATTACGAAAAGGAAAAAGCACTGCGTATCGATTTGCAGCAGCGTGCTTTTGAGAACCAGCAGGATTACATCCGACAGCAGGAAAGATTTATTGAAAGGTTTAAAGCAAAGGCTTCAAAAGCTGCCCAGGCGCAGAGTGTTGCTAAACGACTGGAGAAACTGGATCGTATTGAAGATGCCTATCTGGAACGGCCAAGTATCAGGATCAATTTCCAGGTCGACAAAACGCCCGGTCGAGTGTTGTGTACCTTAAAAGACTTGTCAAAATCCTATGGCGAGGTGAAGATCGTGGAACATACCGCAGCGGAAATTGACCGGGGCGATAAAATTGCGCTGATCGGTGCGAACGGAAAAGGTAAGTCGACCTTATTGAGGATCGTTGCGGGAAAGGAAAGTTTTGATGGTGAGCGGGTATGGGGACATAACGTGCAGGAAAGCTTTTACGCGCAGCATCAGTTGGAGGCGCTGAATGTGAACCATACGATCCTGGAAGAAATGCTGCATTGCGGCAGCCAGAAAACAGAATTGGAACTTCGTACCCTGCTGGGTTGTTTCTTATTCAGCGGTGATGATGCAGATAAACGGATCAAGGTATTGAGTGGTGGGGAGAAAGCAAGGGTGGCATTGGCGAAAACGATTGTCAGCAAGGCAAATTTCCTGATGCTCGATGAACCTACCAACCACCTCGACTTGCATTCAGTTGAATTGTTGATCGAATCCCTGAATAAATATGAGGGTAGCTTGATACTGGTGAGCCACGACAGGTATTTTATTTCTAAAACGGCCAATAAGATCTGGGAGATCGTAGATGGCCAGATCAAAGAATTCAAGGGCAGTTATGATGAGTGGGTGGAATGGAACAGCCGCATGAAAGCCAAACAGCAGGCTCCTGCGGCGGCACCTGTAGAAAAGAAAGTGAAGGAAGAAAAAAAGCGTGAGCCTATTGACACGACGAAGCAAAAGGAGCAGAAAAAAGTACAGAAACAATTTGCAGACATTGAACAACTGGTCGCCGAGTTACAAATCAAAAAAGCAGATGGGGAGTCAAAATTAGCTGACCCCGCCATCTATTCAGATAAAAACAAATTCCAGGAAGCCGAAAAGAATTATCAGGCCATCATCTCAAAACTAAAATCAGCAGAATCAGACTATGAAAAGCTGTTTGAAGCAATGATGAAGTTTGAAAGTTAGATGTTTATTTTTTTCCATTTCCCCTGCCGGAACAGATACCAGGCTACAAGGGTGATCAGCGTTTCTGCCGCAGGTATCGCAATGAATACGCCAACGGGCCCCCAGCCCAGGGTTTTAGAGAGTAACCAGGCCAGCGGTATTTGAAATCCCCAAAAGCCTACCAGATTGATATAAGTAGGCGTTTTAGTATCGCCCGCGCCATTAAATGCATTCATCATCACCATCCCCAGGCCATAGAAAACATAACCTGACGCAATGATGCGCATGGCGAGCACGGCGTATTCGCTGACCTTAGCGTCTTGCGTGAAAAATGACACGATGGGATCTGCCAGCAAGAGGAAAATCATCGACACAAACAGCATGAAGAGGGCGTTGTATCTGGCGGTGATCCTCACCGATGCCGCTGCACGTTCCGGATTCTTGGCGCCCAGGTTTTGTCCTACTAACGTTGCCGCCGCGTTGCTCATGCCCCATGCAGGCAGGATAAAAAACATCACCATGCGAATAGCCACCTGGTAGCCTGCTGAGGCTTCGCTTTGTCCCGTTTGCACAACGAGACTGGCCAGCACGATCCAACTGCCAGAGCCGATAACAAACTGCAGAATACCGGGTACGGCAATATTGACCACCGTTTTAATGAGTGTCAGATCCGGCAGAAAATGCCTCCATTTTAAATTGACGGTATTATCGCCCCTGAACAAATGAAACAGCTGGTAAGCTACGCCCACACCGCGACCGATGGTAGTGGCCATAGCCGCGCCCGTTACACCAAAGGCGGGAACGGGACCTAATCCCCGGATGAGCAGCGGGCAAAGAATGATGTTGCAGATATTGGCGATCCAAAGGGATTTCATCGCCATCATCGCATCTCCTGCGCCGCGAAAGATGCCATTGATCAGGAAAAGCAACATGATCACTAAGCTACCGGCCATCATGATTCGGGTATAGTTACTTCCCTCCTGAACGGCCTGCTCTTCCGCTCCCATGAGCCGAAGAATATCATCTGCATAAATAAATCCGGCGATGCTGATGAAGAGGGTGACAACAACGGAAAGCAGGATAGCCTGTGCGCCGGCCCGTGCTGCCGCTTCAGGATCCTTTTCACCGATCCTCCTGGCCACCATGGCCGTTGCCGCCATGCTGATGCCTATGGCGAGCGAATACACCATGGTGATCACCGATTCAGTTAAACCCACGGTGGATGTAGCATGCTTGCCGAGGTGGCTGACGAAGTAAATGTCTACCAATGCAAACACGCTTTCCATACTCATTTCAAGCATCATGGGAATAGCGAGCAGGATTACAGCAGTACGAAGACTGCCCTGCGTATAGTCGTGCTCTTCTCCCTTTAAAGAGCGGAGGATAAGCGTATAGAAGGAATATATTTTTTCCCTTATGGTAATGAGCGTCATATGAAGTTCTGGATAAGAAAAATGAGGAATGACAAGAGAGCGGTCTCTTGTTAAGAAAGAAGTAACCTTAGGACTTATAGAACATTCATATTCGGAGGTTGACGGGCTAAAAATAGTATTTATCTTTTTTATTTCAATCACATAAACATGTGATTCTTTTGGACAACGTCCCGGATCCCGGGGAATAAAACACGTGTCAGAAATTGATAGTGTTGAGCAAGAGGTGTATTTTCCATGTATAATGATTAGTACATGACCCAATCCTCTTCGCCATCTACGGCCACACCCCTACACCGGTCCTTGCTGATCCTTGCATTGGCTGCCCTTGCCCTATATGGATATTTTGGCATTATAGCCCGGGAAAGCTGGGCGGGATGGATCCTGATGTTATCGTTCATCAGCCTTGCATTTGCCTTCAAGGGTTATCCATCATTGAAAGGATATTCATATACGGTTACCATATTTGCGGCGGTCAGTTTAGCACTGTATTATCCCCAATATTTTTCCACCTGGAATGGATTCAAGCTGTCTACACTGATCAAGCCCCTGATCATGCTGATCATGTTTGGGATGGGAACTTCGATGAGTCTGAAAGATTTCACGGCCGTGATCAAAACGCCCAAAGGGGTCATTCTGGGCGTGGTGAGTCATTTTATCATCATGCCCACGCTTGGGTTCACGCTTGCAAATATCAGCGGCTTACCGTTGGAAGTAGCTGCGGGCCTTATCCTGATCGGCTGTTCTCCGAACGGACTTGCGTCGAACGTGATCTCGTATCTCGCCAAGGCCAATCTGGCTTTATCGGTGACCATCACGGCGATATCAACCCTGCTTGCCCCGTTTGTAACGCCGTTTCTGATGAAGCTCCTGGCGGGGGCATTTGTTAAGATCGATCCTTATAAAATGATGGAAGAGATCTTCATGATGGTGATCATTCCCATTGCTGCAGGTATCATTTTTAATAAGCTGCTTCATGGCCGGTCAAAATGGGTCGACAAAGCCATGCCCTTGCTTTCTATGTTCGGGATCGCTTTCATTATTACGATTATTACGGCTGCGGGGCGCGACAACCTGATCTCGGGTGCCCTGGTGCTGATACCTCTTGTGCTGATACATAATGTGTTTGGATACCTGCTGGGGTATTGGTCGGGGCGACTGTTCAAAATGCCGGAGCGCGACTGCAGAACCATCGCGATTGAGGTGGGCATGCAGAATGGCGGACTGGCGTCGGCATTGGCTAACCAAATGGGCAAAGCGGCTACCATGGGCCTGGCTCCTGCAGTATTCGGGCCGTTGATGAACGTTACAGGATCCATCCTGGCTTCATACTGGCAAAAGAAGCCCATTAAAAATGCGGATGGAACAGTGTTGGTGATCGATGAAAAAGAACTGGAAGCATCCAGGCATTAAGGGAGTGTGAATATTTTTGTATTAAGATGATGGAGATTTTTTGACATGATGATCAATAAGAAAAAACTGCTTTTTGTATTACTACCCGTTATGGTCCTGATCGCAGGCGGCGCCTGGTTTTTCATGCAGGGCAGCAGGCAGGCAACCGCGGATAAATTACCGGATATTGTTGATTACAATTTCCACATCCGGCCGATTTTGTCTGATCGCTGCTACAAATGCCATGGCCCCGACGGTAAAAAACGGGAAGCTGACCTGAGGCTGGACACTGAAGCAGGCGCCTATGCAGCATTGAAAGATGACCCAAAAGGTCATGTGATCCTGCCGGGTGACCCACTTCAGTCGGACCTTTACCTGCGCGTTGCTGCCACGGATACGAGTTACCTGATGCCGCCACCATCTTCCAACTTATCTCTCACTGCGTTTGAAATAAAGCTGATCGAGAAATGGATCAAGCAAGGCGCGAAGTATAAAAAGCATTGGGCATTTTTAAAGCCTGAGCTTCCGACACTTCCTGAAGTGAATAACGCGAGCTGGGCGAAGAATGAGATCGACCGGTTCGTGCTGTCCGCGATGGAAGAAAGAGGATTTAAACCCAATGCGGAGGCCGACAAAGAAAGACTGCTGAAAAGACTGAGTTTAGACATCACCGGCCTCCCTCCCTCACTGGCATTGCAGGATAAATTCTTAAGCGACGATTCTCCCGCAGCATATGAAAAAATGGTCGATGAACTGCTGGCTTCAAAAAATTATGGTGAGAAGATGGCGGCCTCGTGGCTGGACGTGGCGAGGTATGCCGACAGTCATGGTTACCAGGATGATAATTTGAGAACGATGTGGCCCTGGCGCGACTGGGTGATCCATGCATTTAACGAAAACTATTCTTACAAGAAATTTGTGCAGTGGCAAATAGCGGGAGACCAGTTCGAGAACCCGTCCATTGAGATGTTGCTGGCCACCGGATTCAACCGAAATCATAAGATCACGCAGGAAGGCGGTGTGATCCCTGAAGAGTACAGGATAGAATATGTGACGGACAGGACGAATACTTTTGGAAAAGCGTTTTTGGCATTGACACTGGAATGCTCAAAATGTCATGATCACAAGTACGATCCCATTTCACAGAAAGAATATTATGGAACGTTTGCCTTTTTCAACCAGGTGGATGAAAAGGGGTTGCTGGGTGATTTTTCGTCGCGCGGCGATCCGCCTAACATGAAGATCACGAGCCGGCAGGTAGATTCCATACTGAGGTTCATCAATAAAAAAGATACGGCGGCTGTAACGGTGATGGTGATGAAGGATACGGCTGCGGGCAGGCTTACGCGATTATTAAAACGCGGTGCGTATGACCAGCCTGCCGACACCATTATGAATTCAACGCCTGAGGCCGTTTTAAAGTTTGACAGTACGAAGTATCCCAACAACAGGTTTGGCCTGGTCCAGTGGATGTTCAGCAATGATCATCCGCTTACGGCAAGGGTTTATGTGAACAGGATCTGGTTACAGTTTTTTGGAAGAGGTATTGTGAAGACGGCTGCTGATTTCGGCGTGCAGGGAGAGTTGCCTACGCATCCGGAGTTGCTGGATTGGCTGGCTGTTGATTTTGTGGAACATGGCTGGGATATCAAACGATTGATCAAGCAGATCGTTATGTCTGCCACGTACCGGCAATCCGGTGAGGTGAATAACCATAAGATGAGTAATGATCCTGAAAACGTTTGGCTTTCCCGATTCTCCAGGAAGCGTTTGACTTCTGAGGAGCAAAGGGATCTTTTGTTGGCGAGTAGTGGATTATTGGTTAGAGAGATCGGTGGCCCCAGTCTAAAAACCTATCAACCAAAAGGGCTTTGGGAGTCCAGTACTTCCGGCAGGGGCGAATTGGTGAGCTATGTGCAGGATCATGGTGACGATCTGTATCGGAGAACGATCTATTCTTTTATTAAAAGAACCCTGCCCCCTCCTGCCCTGTTGGTCTTTGACGCCAGCAACAGGGACCAGTGTGAAGTGGTGAGGTCACAAACGAGCACGCCGTTGCAGGCGCTGGTGTTGTTGAATGATCCGCAGGTATTGGAAGCGTCGAGGGTGCTTGGCGAGAAATATACCGGCGAGAAAAAAGGGGATGACGAAAAAATCAGTGATATATTCCGGTTGATCGTTTGCCGGAAGCCTTCAAAAAAAGAGCTGAGTATGATGCGTGATTTCCTGGCCAATGAAAGGGCACTATTTACGGGAAATCCGGACAGGGCCAATAAGTTCATCAATGCGGGGGAGTATAAAAAGAATGAAATAGTGAATAAAGTGGAAGCCGCAGCGTGGATGCAATTGATCCACACGATCTATAATATTGATGAAAGCGGAAACAAGTATTAAGCTAAAATCGCAGCTGGGTTGCGACCATGATCCCTAAGCCCGAATTATCTTTCAACCCGAGATAGGTTGTCTTTCTCCAGGTTGGTTCAGCACTTATTTGCAGCAGTTTATTGATATCCCAGACAAGATTAGCGAAGACCGTTTGATTCTTTTGGATACCGATACCTTTCAGGTCATCCTTATTGCAGGCATCCTGCCCATAACCAAAACGTGTTTGTAAAATCTTCTTCCAGTAATATACCGCTTTGACCCAAAAGCCAGTACTACTGATCTCATCGTCATATTCTCCTTTGGTGGTTTGGCGGATGGTACCAAGATAGTTACCCAGGGCCTGTCCCGCGTACACTTCCCCCTGGATTCCAAACTGTTTACCGAACCTGAAAGCGTACTCACCGGCAATGCCCCAGACGTTGGGGTTATTCACCCTGATATTGTTCCCACCAGCGTCATTTTTGAAAACGCGATAGGTTCCTTTTACCATGGATACGCCGAGGTTAACCCTGTTATAATCTACCCAGGCTTCAGGATCTGATGCAGAGGCGTACCGAATAGCGGCTTCAATATTTGGCACTCCCCCGTCCGCTACTTTATTTTTTAAGTCCGGTCAGAAGTAGGTGGTGATGGGCTCAGACAATGCAGCTGTGAATGTGAATTTACCGCCATGGCCTGCAGCTAGAAAACGTTCTGCCCTGATCTGACCGCGTGAAGAATTCCCGAGATATCCTGATATGGCGAGGGCGAAAAAAATGTCCACCATGTTGGGAATACACTCCGCAAAAACATCCATCTGTTGCCCGATGGCAAACCTCCATTTACCCTTAGTGAGATCGGCATACAAAAGAGATGGCAGGATGCCATTTGCCAGTACAACCTGCGTTCCCTTATGCAGTCGCTCGCAGGCATTCTTCCTTCTCCCCATCCTCCCTGAGTATTGTGCTTAGCCCTCTACTACCTTTTTGCAAAAAAGCTTTCCATTCCAATCCTAAAAGGAATACTGAAACATCCACATAAACGTCATCCCCTGATTATCATTTAGGCCCAAGTATTGAGTAGACTTATGCGTTAGCTCTATGCCGGTAGACACGGTTTTATTGATATCCCAAATCACGTTGCCAAAGAAAGTACTGTTTTTCCAAACACCGGCTCCCATTAAATCTTGCTTACTACATACATCCTGTCCATATCCGAACCGGCTTTGCAGGTTTTTTTGCCAGTAATAGGCTGCCTCCGCCCAAAAGCCCTTACTTCGGATTTCATTGTCGTTTGCGCCTTTGGTTGTTTGCATAATAGTTGCCAAATAGTTTCCAAGGGCTTGTCCGGCATATACTTCTCCCTGAATTCCGAATCGCTTTCCTAAAC
>JBBAJO010000001.1:180470-242597 GCA_040404005.1 Chitinophagaceae bacterium | reverse complement strand
CCTGCGACCCCCTGGTCCCAAACCAGGTGCGCTACCGGCCTGCGCTACTTCCCGAAACCATCACCAGTTTCCTGATGGGCAGCAAAGGTAATGAATAGAACTTTATATGCCAAATCATTGGTTTTAGTATGGCATAACCCCATGACTAGCAGCTATTTATCCTAATGATCCCCGGACCCTAAAGCATATTGCAATGTTGTCAATATTTTTCACACCCATCCCTATCCCTTCCGGTAAATGTACAGCACACACTCATGTTGTTGCTGGTCATCAGTCAGGCTGATCGTATTTGTAGGCTGCTCAACACCATCAACCCACAGCTTGTTCGGCCTGCCAATGTCCTCACTCATGTCGACATTGATCTGGTATGGCGTATCCCGGTATTGATAGTGGACGGTGAAGGATTTCCAATCGTCAGGGATGCAGGGATCCAGCCTTAGCGTTTCTCCTTCCCGGTTAAGCCCGATTACGGACTCAATCATCAATCTGTACATCCAGCCCGCAGATCCTGTGTACCAGGTCCAGCCTGCACGTCCTGCATGGAGGTCAACTGAATAGACATCCGCGGCAACAACATATGGTTCCGCCTTATAAATGCCGATCTGTTCACGGGTACTGCCATGATAAACAGGGTTGATCATGGTCAACAACTCCTGGGTTCTCTCTTTGTTTTTCAATTTTGCAAATGCCATCACCAGCCAAATGGCAGCATGGGTGTACTGCCCCCCGTTTTCCCTCACACCCGGCACGTAGCCCTTGATGTACCCCGGATTAAGATCAGATTTGTCAAAAGGGGGGTCGAGCAATTGAATTAATCCACCTGCTTTTCGGACTAAATTTTTATAGGCGGAATCCATAGCCACTAATGCACGGGCAGGGTCTCCTGCTCCTGATAATACGGACCAGCTTTGTGCGATGGAATCGATTTTGCATTCGGCATTATTAATGGATCCGAGGGGAGTACCGTTGTCAAAATAAGCCCGCCGGTACCATTCTCCATCCCACGCAGTTTTATCTATATTTTCTTTCAATACCGCTGCTTCTTTCCTGTAGTTTTCTGCGATCAGTGGTTCATTGAATTTTTCTGAGAGTACGCTGAACCGCATCAGTATATCATACATAAAGAAGGCAAGCCATACACTTTCTCCCTTTCCATGTTGCCCTACTCTGTCCATCCCATCATTCCAATCACCTGATCCAATGAGCGGCAAGCCATGTTTCCCGTAGGTAAGCCCGTGTTTAATAGCCCGGTTACAGTGTTCAAATAATGTTTCGGAAATATTGGAAATACGGGGGAGGTCATAATAAGATTCTTCATCTGCATTCAATGGACGCCCCTCCAGGTAAGTTGCTTTTTGACTCAGTATGGAAGTATCCCCGGTGAAGTCAACATAGCGGCAGGTAACGAAAGGCAACCACAGAAAATCATCGGAGCATCTTGTTCTGACTCCTCTTCCCATGGGTGGATGCCACCAGTGTTGTACATCGCCTTCTATGAATTGTCTGGATGCACAAAGCATAATATGATCATGGACCAGTTCAGGTTTTGTATGGATGATGGTCATCGCGTCCTGTAGCTGATCCCTGAAGCCAAAGGCTCCCCCTGATTGGTAGTAACCGGAGCGCGCAAAAAAACGGCATGCAAGGGTTTGGTACATCAGCCATCCGTTTGCCATGACATTCATGCCGCTGTCGGGGGTAGCTAATTTGATCTTTCCCAGCGTTTCCTGCCAGTATGTTTTGACCCTTGCCAATGCATTTGAGGCCCCGAAGGGGTTGCCGAATTGTTGCACCAATCTGATGGCATCTGCGTGATGCTCTCCTATGCCTAATAGAAAAACGATTTCATGAGACTGGTCTGGCTCCAGATCTAAATAGGTCTGCAAAGCAGCGCAGGCGTCGAGGGCAGCACCCTGTTTCCCTGAAAGCTTCACCCTTCCCATCGCATCAGGTTGTTCCAATGACCCGTTTCGCCCGATAAACTCAGTTCTGTCAAAACTGAATGTGCGTGACGATTCACTCACATCAAAAAAACATACCCTGCCGTTGAATTCTTTATTGTATTGATTTCTGGCCAAAAGGGCACCTGTTGTTGGGTCTGCTTCTGTAATGATATGCATGGATGTTTTAGATCTGATGTCTCCCAATACCCATTCTACATAACCGGTTACTGAAACCCGCCTTCTTTGGGCCGACAAATTCAGGATCTTGATGACCGTAAATTTCACAGCGGCTTCCGTGTCAACAAATACCATCATGTTGGTACTGATATCTTCTTCTACATGTTCAAACTGGCTGTGTCCGAAGCCATGTCTGGTAATGTATCCTGTCTTGCCCCTGCAAGGCAGCATGGTGGGCGACCAATATTTGCCACTTTCTTCATCACGTATATAAAATGCTTCGCCAGATGAATCGCTGACCGGATCATTGTTCCATGGAGTCAATCGGAATTCGTGTGCATTCTCAAGCCATGTGTAAGCCTGTCCACTTTCTGATATGACCGTGCCAAAATGCGGATTGGCAATGACATTCACCCAGGGAAGGGGAGTGGTATGATGCTGACCGGTATTGATCACATATGCTGTTCCATCTTTTGAGAATCCGCCCATACCATTATCATGGTCAAGGTCTTGCTCCGGGGCAAGTTTATGTCCGTACGATACCAGTGATTCTTTTGGGATCAAATTGGGAATGGGGGGTTTCTGGAAACTGCGTTTACTGATCTGGCTTACCAGGCTCCCTTTCGTATCAGTAAGAACGATTCGGGCAACCGATTCGATCAGTATGCGGTCTTCAATGGCGATCTGTTCCGTGATCCTCACAAATATCCCCCCGGGTTTCTCAGTAGCTTCCACGTCCTGCCCCGCACTCGTTAACGCTAAGAGCTGGCTTTGCAGCGTCTGCCTGTAGCCGCCGTAATCCTCATTCCAGATCACCAGGTCTACGATCAGGCCCTTGAGTCTCCAATAGGCATGCGCTTGCACCAGTTGTTTGACGATGCTGATATTCTCAAGGTCGGTTATCTGCAGGAGTACAATAGGTAGGTCGCCTGAGATCGAGTAACTCCAGAGACCGGACTGACCTTTGTTATTTTTCATGATCATACCGGGTTCAGCTCTGAGGGACGGATTTTGGTACACAATGGATCCGGCCATCCTGGCATATAATTGTGCATCTGATTCAGAAGCGTTGATCTGCCGGAGTACCATCTGGCTGTGGGTCCACGACAATTCAAAGGCGCGTTTTATAAATGAAGTATCCTGGTATTTCTCTATTAGTAATTCACTTGATTCACGGGTTTCAGCTATCCCATAAACAAGGTCAAGGGTAATTGTATCCATTGGATCCATCATCAGCCTGTATTGTATACTCACTACAGGGTCCAATACCGCGCCTTGAGTTCCAGATAAAGGCATTTCCTGATTCATAGCCAGCGGGCTGGCAACAGTGTTACCCCGCCCGATAAATTTCATCCGGTCTGTTTCATAGCTGATCAGTTGAATATCCGCAGCGTCAGTTTTCATTACATGAAACATCCATGGGGGACGTTCTTCTTCAGATCTTGGTCTCCTGGTGCAGAGAATTGCATTTTTACCCGGCAGGATCTCGGTTTGAACAAAAAGATTGCTGAATGCCGGATGAAGAACATCTGCGATCGGCGACGTAAGCACAACCTCTGCATAGCTGGTCAGTTCTATAGATCGGCGTTTCCTTGACCGGTTGGTAATGCGAATCCTTCTGATCTCTACATCATCTTCCGGTGAAACCGCAATCTCTGTATGCGTTTCTATGTCGTTATCATCCCGGCGAAATTCAGCGCGGCCTTGTGAAAAAACGGCCTGGTAGTTTGCTGCGGATTTTGCCGAGGGTTGGTGTGATGATGACCAGAAATTGCCTTTTTCAAGATCGCGTATGTAGCAGAAATTGCCCCAGTTATCACAGGTTGTATCTTCTTTCCATCTGGTGACCGCCATGTTTTTCCATCGGCTGTATCCACCGCCGGCATTAGTAACCATTACATGGTAATGGCCATTGGATAATAGCTGAACTTCCGGAATGATCGAATTGGGATTATTTATGATCCGCATTTCTGTTTCTCCCGATTCCACATTGATGTCGGCTACGTCGGGTGGCGGAGAGAAGAATTTGGTAGCTTTGGGGATTCGCTCCTGCAGCAATAATAGTGTTGCCTGGAACTGAGGTTCCCGCTCAAATCTTTTTTGCATAGGCCTGTCCAATAGCAGGTATGCCAATGACAAAAGGCTCATGCCCTGGTGGTGCGCCATAAATGATTTGATCACCACATTGTTCTTTCCCCGTGGCACCCGTGAAGGCGTATAGTCAATGGCTTCGTAATATCCGTATTGGCCCTCAAATTCATTTACAGAGAGCTGTTGCAGGTTCTTGTATGCTTCCTCAGGATCCACCATCAGTGCCATCACCGTCGCATAGGGAGCTATTACGAGGTCTTCGCTGAGTCCGCGCTTCAGGCCAAGCTCGGGAACGCCAAATGCACGGTATTGAAGGTTCAGGTGTGTGTCCACCTGGTTATAACCTGACTCAGAGATCCCCCAGGGCACCCCGAGTTGTCTGCCATATTCGACCTGTCGCTTAACCATCACTTTATAGGTCTGATGCAATAGTGTGTTCTCATAGGTTGGCATATACAGCAGCGGCATCAGGTATTCGAACATAGATCCGCTCCATGAAAGTAAAACGGAATCTCCACCGGCATTGGTGAGTTGCCGCCCCAGTGCAAACCAGCTTTCCTGTGGAAGCTTCCCCTGTGAAATGCCTACGAACGTACTTAACCTCGCTTCAGACGCAAGAAGATCATAATAACTGAGGTCCCTCCGATGTTCGTCGGCATTGTAACCTATGGTCAGCAAGTGCTGGGTTTTGTCGTACAGAAAGTCATATTCCATGTTTGAAAGCTCATGGCATATCCTGTTCAGCTCGTCAAGTATGCCGATCCTCTTACGTGCCACTTCGCTACCCTGTTCAAGTAAGGCAAGTAGTTCTTCCAGTTGGTATTCCTCATCCCTGCTCAGCATTTCTGTTCCTTTCAGTTCAGCCGATATCATGGCGTCCAATACGGAAAGCTCGTGCAGGTCAGGAACCTTATCCATATCGAAGAGTTTCGAAAAATTTTCAGGGATCGGCTTATGTACTAACCAAGGTGCTAATAATGATAATTCGTTTTGAATATGCCTGCATTGCGACATCATCGCGGGAAGCCATGGCATACTTTCGCCCTTTTCTATGGATCGATAATGTATTGCCTCTGCATCGGCAACCAGTTTTGAAAAAGGTGTAATGATTGCCTGCAGGGTAAATGGCTCTAGTGTGATAATGGTGTTCAACGTTTGCAGCAACTCTTTGCAGCTGTTTTTATCTTTTGCTTCTGATTTGATGATCTGGATAGTGTCTTGCAAACCCTTGAATAGCTGGATGCCAATGACAGGCTCATCCGGCATGGCTGATATTCCCTGGCGCAACGTGAGCAGCTGCCCCGCCAGGTTTCCGCTGTCTACGGTGGAAACATAACGCGGAGGTAATGCCTGGAGGGTAAGGGTATCATACCAGTTGTAAAAATGACCCCGATACCGTTCCATTTTCTGCAGGCTATTGAAGGTGTTGGTGGTGCGCTCTATAAACTGGCCTACTGTTATGTATCCAAAATCTAATGCAGACAGATTAGCCATCAGGGAAAGCCCGATGTTAGTTGGTGAGGTTCTGTGCGCGGTTCTTTCCACGGGATGCTCCTGGTAGTTGTCAGGCGGCAGCCAGTTATCCAGGGGGGTAACGAAATCTTCGAAATACGCCCAGGTTCTACGGGCAAGTTTACGCAGGAAGTTGATCTGCCCGCCATGTAAACTGACAATGCGTGATACGAGTGGTCTGCTTAAATACCATGCTATGGCGGGTGAACCGGCCCAGATGATAAGAATAGGATCTGTGAAGATATGGGCCATCGGTTTTTGGATGGTCAGGTAGATAAAACCCAATAAAGCCATCGCAGGAGCAATCCACATGGTGCGGTACGACTCTGCAATGTTTTGTTGTTGATCAAATCCGGGATCATCAGACCTGTTCCACTCGAGCAGGTGCTTGCGTGAAACCACCATTCTCCAGAAGGAACGGAGAATAGCGTCAATAGTGAAATAGGCTTCATAGGGCAGGCAGGCCAGGGTAAATATGGTTTGATAGATGTTGTTTAGAATAGACTGAATGGAATCTTTGAAATGCTGCTCGAGCAGAATGTCTTTTGGCTTATGAAGGATCTCCCTTGCTGCAATGATCAATGCAGGTAGAAGCAGTATGGCGGTGATGATACCGCTCCAGAAAAGACCATCTTGCAATACTGTACCGCCCGCGATGAGTAGAGCGATCAGCGCAAACGGCACCAGACTTCTGCGCAGGTTATCAAATATCTTCCATCTGGATAAGGCCGACAACGAATTTCTGAAGAGTCCTTTTTGAATGCCGGGAACCAATGGCAGGGCCCAGGCTGCAATTTGCCAGTCACCTCTTATCCAACGATGCCTTCTCTTTACATCTGCGCTGTACCTGGACGGATATTCTTCATACAGTTGAATATCGCTCAGGAAACCGGAACGCAGGATACACCCTTCGAGCAGATCGTGGCTAAGGATCCTGTTTTCAGGAAAGCGGTTGGCTAACGCTTTTCTGAAAACGTCTACGTCATAAATTCCCTTGCCGATAAAAGAGCCTTCGTCAAACAGGTCCTGGTATACATTCGAAACGGCGCGTGTATAGGGGTCAATGCCTAAATCAGTGCCATGCAGTTGTGCATACAGGGAATTTTCCGAACCTGCCAAACTGAGGGCCACCCGGGGCTGTAAAATACCATAGCCCTCCGTGACCCTTTGCTTTTTTTCGTCGTATTGAGGTTTATTTAACGGATGGGCCATCGAAGCAATAATGCTGCGTGCCGAGTCCCGGGGCAACTGGGTGTCGGAATCAATAGTGATCACATATTTTATTCCCTTAAATAGCGATTGATTGCCGATAACGAGGGAAAAACGGTCTGAGCTTTCGCCGCGAAGTATGGCATTAAGATCAGTGAGTTTACCCCTTTTTCGTTCATAGCCCATCCAGAGCTTATCGATCCCGTTCCATTTCCGGGGTCTGTGAAAGAGAAAAAAAATGCTGTTGTCTTTGCTGTTGTATTTTTTGTTCAGGCCTTCAATTTTATGCTTTGCCCAGAATAAAACCTGCTCATCTTCCGGCACGGTTTCGGTGAGCGCATCTGTGAAATCGGTCAATAAGCCAAAGTGCAGGTATTCGTCTTTGTTGGCAAGAAAGTAGACTTCCAGTGATTCCACCAATGCTTCCATTTGTACCATACTGTTCAGCATGGCAGGAATGACCACCAGTGTCCTTGACTCAGGCCTTATCCCTTTTGTGTAGTTCATTTTCGAAACCAGCCTGGGTTGCACAAATAGCGTTACGAGCCAGTTTACAACGGTTACGGCCAAATGGCTCGCGCTTAGCATGGACAGGATTGCTACGATGATCAGCAGCCATATTGCGGTGCCGTTCCCATGGGCCCGCGCGGTCAAACTTCCGGCTATGACCAACGTAATGATCATGATCAACCCGGCGTAAACGGTCAGGGGATATAGCCTTACCAGTTCCTGCAGCCTGTCGCGCAGGGGAAAAGAAACTTTTGCGCTCTTTTTGATCATTCCGATACCTTTCCCAACGAGGTAATATCCCACATGTGTCTCGGCAGTTGATCTTTTCGGTGCTTCGGAGGCGTTTTCTGCAAAATGAATAGCCAGTTGAGCAACTTCCTTTTCTGACAGTTTACTGAATCTGGAGATTTTTTCCACTACGTGTCTATAATTGTCACGCGTTTGGAAATCCATTTCCGGATAAGTTTCATCGCTGCTTAGCATTTGTTCAACAATGCTTATAGATTCTACAAATTCGCGCCAGTCTACTTTTCCAAGAAATCTTAGACTACCGATGCTATTGCTCATGGAAACCTGGTCGGTGGCCTGTTTTTGAATTTCACCATTGATCAGTTCAGTACTTGTTTGCCCGGTTTCCGATAGGCGTTGTTCGATCCAGTTGAGGGGAAGGGCCAGCGCAGGCCCCTTGCCTTGTAACATGCGCGTCAATTCAGCAACGAAAGCGCTATCCATCGGGGGGTTAGACCTTGCCATGTCGGCGATGACAAGAATCAGGTTTTTGGGATCTTTCTCCGCCGTGGTGGTCATTTGCTCAGCCCAGTATTCGGCAAGGTTTTGGTTGATACGGCCAAAAGCGATCTTGGTCGACAACCGGCGAAGATTTTCGATCAGCGCCAATCGCAACATGATGGGGATGGCCCAAAGTTCTCCAAGTTTTAATGGGGTGATGGTTTGGTAAGCAGTCATGAAAGTACCCAGATTCTTCAAGTCAATTCTTCCGTCGCTATGTGAAATGATTTCTATGGCGATGTCATAAACCCTGGGCAGGCCTGCTGATTGTCCGTTGACCAACAAGGGCAGGTCTTCACTGTATTTTTTTGGAAGATGTTTTTTTCCGGTCTGTATTTGCTCCAGAATGAGGTAGAAGTTATCCAGAAGCCATTCGCCCGCTGGTATGATCCGTTTTTCGGTTTTGACCGCTTCAGTAAGCAGCTGATGGACTTCAAGCAGTTGAACTTCATTTTCGGAGAGCCGTTTGAGCAAGACATTTGCAGCGGGCGCAGCTTGCAGCATATGTCTGCCCGCAAGGATTTTACCATGG
The DNA here is from genome assembly GCA_040404005.1 of Chitinophagaceae bacterium. GTDB lineage: Bacteria > Bacteroidota > Bacteroidia > Chitinophagales > Chitinophagaceae > Pollutibacter. Next base: position 233,834 of record JBBAJO010000001.1, on the reverse strand, counting down.
TGAGTCATTTGTTCTCCGCCAAATAATTCAGCTCTTAAAGGAGGCAGTTCGCTGACATATTTTTCCAGCAGATTTTTACCTGGAAACGAGATTCCTATCGATGACAAGATCTCTTGAATGGGTTTGACTTTCAGGTGATATCTTTTGTAAGGTTTAGAATAGCGGTTTCATTCCCCTGGCTTTCAAGAAAGCTCGACGGAACGTTGTTAAACAGGATTATTTCAAAAGGAGGGAAGGAGCGATACAGTGTTGGAAGCCGATCGATGGCTTTATCACTTCCAGGCTGAAAGATACGCAGATTTAGCTCGCCCGGAGATAATGATATATAACAGTCCAGGCTCAAATTAGATCAGCATCTTATGAAGTGTTTCGCTGGAGATTTATCATTACCTTGGTCGTCAGTCCAATTATAATACTCAATGAAATGATCATTCTGCTTTTCCTCATCATGTCTTTTTTTCAGTCGGGCCCGGAAGTTGGGGTAGTAGCAGCCGTTGATCGGGATTCCGTGGTATCCGCGGCAGGTATCCGGTACATTGAAGAAAACGTGGTGAACAGTTTTTCTCCACGTAAAGTGAATGAGGAACAGTTTACAGAAAACCTCGCAAAGTTTAAGTCGGCCAAAGTGAAACTTGGCGCCGTGAACGTTTTTTTTCCGGGGGATATAAAACTCGTGGGCGATCAGCTGAACGAACCATTGGTGCTGGGTTACGTAGATACCGTAATGAGGCGATGCAAACAAGCAGGGGTCAGGATCATCGTGCTGGGCAGTGGCGGGTCGCGCAGGCTACCCCCGGGGTACGATTCTGTCAGGGCCTCCAAACAGTTTATAGATATTGTCCGCAAGATGGCCAGGGTTGCGGCTAAATACAAACGCATCATCGCCATTGAAAACCTGAACTATACCGAAACGAATTTCGTTCTCTCCCTTTCCCAGGCTATTCAGTATGTAAAAGCGGTGGACCATCCCAATTTCCGCCTCACGGCCGATATCTATCACATGCTGATGGAGAATGAACCGGCCGAGGTTATCGACCAGGCAAAAGGGATCCTGGTGCACGTGCATATCGCTGAAAAAGAGGAAAGGGCATACCCGGGTAAACGGGGAGTGGATTTTGTTCCCTACTTCAAAGCGATGAACCGGATCGGATATAAGGGTAAGATCATGATGGAGGCCCGGTTCAAGGATTTCGACAAGGAAGTGGCTATGGGTAAGGCTTATCTTGATAAGCAGCTGGCCTTGGCGGCGAAATAAAAAGGGAGACTTTCATCTCCCTTCGTGATTCGTTGCCATTCATTTCAATCGATGCAGGTTTTCTTCCCCGCCCTTGTAACCGAACGTTGATCTGGTATCAGGCCTTCAATGCACTATATGATCCCTGCCAACTCCAAACTCCTTTTCTTCAATTTCCTGGTGTCAATGTCCTCAATAACAGGATCAGGAAAAAGGATGAGCGATACACTGTTTTCTTTCCACCAGCTGTTATTTTTTAGTTCGCTGAATGGTAAAATCCCCACCAGGTATTTCCTGTCTTCATCGGCATGCCATTCGTCGATCGATTCGAAGTGATCGCGGGGGATATGCTTCCAGTCCGTAAAGCTTACATACGTCTTCACATAAAAATCATCATTCAAAACATTCGGGGTATGATGGTAAAGTTTCTTGTACTCGTAGCTATACTGGTAACGTAAGGCAGAGATATCGCTCAACACGGCAGACGCTGTAGGGAAACTTCCTGCACCTTTTCCGTAGAAGAATTGCTTGTCGGCAAATCCACTCTCGATCACTACGCCATTATATTCATTTTTCACAAAGGCCAGGTGATCATCCTGCTTCACAAACTGGGGGATCACAAAAGCAGCTACACCTCCATTCTTCAGCTTCTGGGCCTGGCCCACCAGCTTGATGGAGAAATGCTTTTCTTCCGCAACAATGGCATCCTGCTGTTGGATGTTTTGAATACCGGTGAAAGTGATATTTTCCGGAGCCGTAACAATGCCATAGGCATGGTTGAGCAACAGGGTCCATTTGTTCAGGGCGTCATAGCCTTCTACGTCCAGGGCCGGATCCGCTTCGGCAAAACCCAACTGTTGAGCCAGCAACAAGGCCTGCTTAAAGTCGAGCTTGTCTTCAAACATTTTTGTCAGGATGAAATTGGTCGATCCGTTTACAATGGCCTTGATGCCGTGCAGCAGGTCATTATCGTAGTACTCTTCCAAATTCCTGATCACTGGGATAGAAGCGCAGGCAGAGGATTCATAGAGGAGGGAACGACCGGTTTCCTTCTGCAGCCCCAGCAGTTCCGGAAGGTGCTCAGCCAGCATTTTCTTACTGGCGCTCACCACATCTTTCCCGTTTTTCAATGCGGTGGATACAATATGAAAAGCGGGCTCTGTTTCATTGATCACCTCTACCACCACATTGATCTCCGGGTCGTTCAAAATGTCATTGGGCTCAGATGTAAACAGGTTGTCTGGTGCATTTCTTTTCTTAGTTGGATCCTTGATACAGACTTTTTTAATTTCCGCACTGAGCGAAGAGGTTTGCTGCAATACTTTGTACAATCCTTCCCCTACTACGCCAAATCCAAATAATCCAATGGTCAGTTTTTTATGCGCGTCCATGTTCTTTATTTATCCGTAAAGTTTCTTTTTCGGGTTTGATAAAATCCCCGATCAGTTTTTCAATTTTTTCATATTCCAACAGGAAGCCGTCGTGCCCATACAATGAGTCAATGGAAACATAGGCTGCACCGGGAATATGGTCCGCGATGAATTTCTGTTCCGGCACGGGATAGAGCAGATCCGATTCCACTCCAATAGAGAGTGTTGCGGCTTTGATGGAGTGTAAGGCCTTGATCACGCCGCCTCTTCCTCTTCCGAGGTTATGCGAATCCATTCCTTTGGAGAGTGTATGGTAGCTGAAAGCGTTGAATCGTTTAGACAGTTTCAGTCCCTGGTAGCGCTGGTAACTTTCACTTCTGAAGTTTTCCAGCCTGTCATCATCACGTTGCGTTGTTTCAAAGGTATTGTAGTGCCTGTAACTCAGCAGAGCAATGGAGCGCGCTACTTCCATACCTTTCAAGCCCGCCGATGCATCTTTGGCTGCCCAGCTGGGATCTGTTTCAATGCACATCCGTTGAGAGGCATTGAAGGCCCTGCCCCAGGCGGAATGCACCGCATTGGTAGCTATGGGAATGATGTTTTCAAACAGGTTCGGCTCTTCAACCGCCCATTCCAGTAGTTGCTGCCCGCCCATGGAACCCCCAATGCCAATGTGAATTTTTTCTATACCCAGTTCATCTCGTAATGGTCGGTAGGCCCGTATCATGTCCCGTGGTGTAAAAAACGGGAATGAATGATACCAGGGTTGTCCGGTAGCAGGGTTTTCGGACAATGGTCCTGTGCTGCCATAGCAGCTCCCCGGCATATTTACGCAAATGATATGATGGTGTGAAGGATCGAAAAGCTTTCCTTCTCCAACCAGGCCTGGCCACCATTCCGATGGATCGCTGTTGGCCGTGAGCGCATGAAAGATCCACACTACATTAGACTGCAGGGGATCAAATTTCCCCCAGGTGGTATAAGCCAGGCTGTAGCCGGGGATGGTGATCCCCGACTCCAGCGTCAATGGCTTATCTGTCTGAAATATCCTTTTCTCAATTAACTGCATGTTGTGCTGCCGAAATCTTTAGAAATGCCTGATCAAAATCTGCTTTGATATCGTCTATGTACTCGATACCAACGCTTACCCTCACCTGATCTGGTAAAACCCCCGATGCTTTCTGCTCTTCTTCGCTCAGTTGCTCGTGGGTAGTGGTGGCAGGATGGATCACCAGCGTTTTGGCGTCGCCCACGTTTGCCAGATGAGAGGCAAGTTTTAATTCATTAATGAACTGGGCCGCTTTTTCTTTACCGCCCTTTACGCCGAACTGCAGTACTCCGCCGCCGGTGCCGTTCAGGTATTTTTTTGCCAGGGAATGGTAAGGACTGCTTTCCAGTCCGGGATACCATACGTAGTTGACTTGTGGATGTGCTTCCAGCCATTTTGCCAGCGACAACGCATTTTCAACATGACGCTGCACGCGTAATGATAAGGTCTCGAGGCCTTGAATGAGCAGGAATGAATTGAAAGGACTTTGCGCAGATCCAAAATCACGAAGGCCTTCTACCCGGGCCCTGATGATGAAAGCGATATTAGGCAAGCCCAGGGGGTTGCCCTCTCCAAAAATATCCCAGAATTTCAGTCCGTGATACCCTTCGGATGGTTCAGTGAATTGCGGGAATTTCCCGTTGCCCCAATTATAATTTCCGCCATCCACGATTACGCCGCCAATGCTGGTGCCATGGCCGCCTATCCATTTTGTGGCTGATTCAACCACAATATTTGCTCCCCATTCCAAAGGTCTGCAGAGATATCCGCCTGCACCAAAAGTATTGTCAACGATCAGTGGCAGGTCATATTCTTTGGCCAGGGCAGCGAATTTTTCAAAATCAGGAATATTCAGCCGGGGATTTCCAATGGTCTCCAGGTAAATGGCTTTGGTATTCTTATCGATCAACGGTACAAAACTTTCCACATCATCCCCGTTTCCAAATCTAACGTCAACGCCTAAACGTTTAAAGGCCACTTTGAACTGGTTGTAAGTTCCGCCATATAGGAAAGAAGTGCTTACAAAATTATCGCCGGCCTGCAGGATATTGTTCAGTGCGAGGAACTGGGCCGCCTGGCCCGATCCGGTGCCAAGTGCGGCAACTCCGCCTTCCAGCGCTGCCATTCTTTTTTCGAAAACATCTGTTGTCGGGTTCATGATCCGGGTGTAGATGTTGCCAAACTCTCTCAGGCCGAACAGGTTCGCGGCATGTTCAGAATTCTTGAAAGCGTAAGAAGTAGTTTGGTAAATGGGAACGGCCCTTGATCCTGTTGTTGGGTCAACTTCCTGACCTGCGTGCAATTGAAGTGTGTCGAAATGAAGATTACTCATGATTCTTGTTGTTAGGTGAAATGATCGAATTAGTTGAATCCGAACTTTAGTTGAGTATCCAGGAAGTCTGATAAAAACTCTCCTTAGTCAGAGAGCTTGAAGATGAACCACGTTCATAGCTAGAACTGACATATCGGTCCCGTACACGGTACGGGATGGCGGTGACACCTTATCTCGGAGACAGGTTGTCAAGGCGTCAAAGGGCCATTTCCCTCAGCCTTTCTGGATAAAAAAATAAAGAACTGGACGGCAAATATAGGAAAATGTGATAAAAAAAAATGAAGAATGTGCATAATGGGATGTTTTTTTAAAACTTTTGGCCGCTGCATTGATTAATTTTACAGGATGAGTCAGGATGTGATCGAAGTACTGGGGGCGAGGGTCCATAACCTCAGGAATATAGATATCTCTATTCCCAAGAATAAATTGGTCGTGATCACCGGCATCAGCGGTAGCGGGAAGTCATCTCTGGCCTTTGACACCATTTATGCCGAGGGGCAGCGTCGGTATATGGAGACGTTTGGCGCCTATGCCCGGCAGTTCATAGGTGATATGGAACGGCCGGATGTGGACCGGATCACGGGACTTTCCCCGGTGATCTCGATCGAACAGAAGACCACGAACAAGAATCCCCGTTCAACGGTAGGTACGGTTACTGAAGTATATGATTTTATCCGGCTTTTGTATGCCCGAACCGGCGAGGCCTACTCCTACAATACCGGCAAGAAGATGATCAAGTTCTCGGAAGAGGAGATCATTGAGAACATTTTTAAAAGATTTCAGGGGAAGAAGATATCGATCCTTGCTCCCCTGGTACGAGGCCGTAAGGGTCATTACAGGGAGTTGTTTGAAGAGATCCGGAAGAAAGGCTTTTTGAAGGTGAGGGTGGATGGCGAGATCCGTGACCTGGTACCTAAGATGCAGGTGGACCGTTATAAGGTGCACGACATTGAAGTGGTGATCGATCGGATGGTGGCGAATGCCGAGTTCAGGTTAAGGATCAACCAGAGCGTTCAGCAAGCTTTGAAGATGGGGAAGGACCTGATGTTTGTGCAGGTGATGGAGGATAAGAAAGGGCAGGATGTTTTGGCTTCCTATAGTCGGCAATTGATGTGCGAAGACACTGGCTTATCTTACGAGGAACCTTCGCCCAACAGTTTTTCTTTCAATTCCCCTTACGGTGCATGTCCCGCTTGTAAAGGGCTCGGACAGGTTTACCAGGTGGATATGGAGGCGGTTATTCCTGATCCTGAAGTGAGCATTGCAGAAGGAGGTATCGCTCCGTTAGGAGAAGCACGCGAGGCGTTTATTTTCAAACAGGTGGAACAGCTCGCGAAGAAGCATAAGATCAACCTGAAGCTTCCGATCAGTAGCATCCCACAGAAAGCGCTGAACCTTGTTCTTTTTGGTTCAGAGGATGCGTCCATGGAGGTGGATATGGGTTATGAAGCCGAAACCAGCACAACGTACGAGACAGATTTTGAAGGTGTGGTGAATATGGTGAAAAGGTGGTTCCTGGGAAGCAGCAGTGATGCGATCAGGGATTGGGCGGAGAAATTCATGACGCTGAAAACCTGCTCTTCGTGTAGCGGTGCCCGCTTGAAGAAGGAAAGTCTGTGGTTCAAAGTGGATAGTATGAATATCGCGGAGATGTCTGCATTGAACCTCGACCAGCTTGCGCTCCGTTTCAGCGACATGGACAGCCGGCTGAGTAAAAAACAACAACTTATCGCCCGGGATATATTAAAAGAGATCCGCGAACGCCTGCAGTTCCTGCTGGATGTGGGGTTAAATTACCTAACCCTCAACCGACCTACCCGTACGCTTAGTGGCGGGGAGTCGCAGCGTATCAGGCTGGCCACCCAGATCGGATCACAGTTGCAGGGCATCACCTATATTCTGGACGAGCCATCTATCGGATTACACCAGCGCGATAATATGCGTTTGATCACCGCCTTGCAGAACCTGCGAAACATCGGCAATAGTGTACTGGTGGTAGAACATGATAAAGACATCATGCTGGCTTCTGACCATCTGATCGATATTGGTCCCAAGGCCGGCAAGCATGGGGGCAGGGTAGTGGTGCAGGGCACGCCGGGTGAAGTAATGAGTTCTGAGTCTGAAACGGCGCTATACTTGCAGGGAAAGAAAAAGATACCGGTTCCTTCTGAACGGAGAAAAGGCAATGGAAATAAACTGGAACTTAAAGGCGCCGATGGCAACAATCTGAAGAAAGTAAATCTGGCCATACCCCTGGGAACCTTTGTGGTCATCAGCGGCGTCAGCGGAAGTGGCAAGTCAACGCTGATCAATGAAACATTGTATCCTGTGCTTAGCAAGCATTGCTACAATTCAAAAGCCTCTGCATTACCTTACAGTTCAGTAAAGGGACTGGAATTCGTCGACAAAGTGATAGAAATTGACCAGTCGCCTATTGGTCGGACACCCAGAAGTAATCCTGCAACCTACTGTGGATTTTTTACCGAGATCAGGCAGTTATTTGCTGCCGTTCCTGAGGCAAAGATCAGGGGTTATCATGCGGGTCGTTTTTCTTTCAATGTAAAAACGGGTCGTTGTGAGGTGTGTGAAGGCGGCGGTATGCGGGTCATTGAAATGAATTTTCTTCCGGATGTGTATGTGCCCTGCGAGAAATGCAACGGGAAGCGCTATAACCGGGAAACCCTGGAGATCAGGTACAAAGGGAAGTCTGTAAGTGATGTGCTGGATATGACGGTAGATGAAGCGGTAGATTTTTTTACCAATGTGCCCTATCTATACCGTAAGATCAAAGTATTGCAGGACGTCGGGCTTGGATACATCTCCCTGGGCCAATCAGCGGTAACCTTAAGCGGGGGCGAGGCCCAAAGGGTTAAACTGGCTACAGAGCTGGCCAAAAAAGACACTGGAAAAACTTTTTACATACTGGATGAGCCTACTACGGGATTGCATTTCCAGGACATCAGTCATTTACTGAACGTCTTGAATAAACTGGTCGACCGGGGTAATACGGTTTTGGTGATCGAGCACAATATGGATGTGATCAAAGTGGCGGATTATTTGGTTGACCTGGGTCCTGAAGGCGGTGATGGAGGCGGGAAGATACTTTTTCAGGGAACACCTGAGGCGCTCTTGAAAGTAAAGGAAAGCCACACGGCAAGGTTCCTGAAAGTTGAATTGCAGTAGATAACATGTAAGGAAGCCAACGGCAGGTGCATTTAAAGGTCGGATGGCAGTTATTGAAAGCAATGAAAAATCTACCGAAATGGGATTTATAACCCAACTGTGCTAATAAAAAATCCTGCTACCATGGCGGGATTTTTCTATTGATATGTTGCGATCAGAACCTGATGTTCGAGCACCGGGTTTGTTTTGTGTAACGGTAAGAGCCATCCCTACCCATCCTGATACCGAGTTTAAAGGTAGTGGCGTAGTATGCGTCATTGTTTGTGGAAGTACCTCTTTTGTCGCCGGCTTCATAACCCGGTCTGTTCAAGCCGCCGTTCAGCAGCGAAGACTTGTTTGCCATTTGCCTGGCAATGTCAGCAGTAGCCGTGGCGCCAAAGAAATCATAGAAGTCCTGGTCCGCAATGTATGTGGTACTTACGTCGTCCATGTAATCTGTAAATGTTATCCTGTTTACTATTTCATAGCTGAGGTTTACCCTATCCGAGAAAAAGTATTTAACGCCCACACCATAAGGCATATTGATCTGGGTAAGATTGTAACTTTCTCGTGCAGGATATTTCAACATACCCTGACCTTCTGTTCTCAGGGGCTGGAGTTCTACCCATTGGGCATTACCGCTGGCGTCTATGTACTGACCTTTGGGATTGAATTTGAACATGCCTACCCCGAACAGGCCATAAGGGCGAAATTTATGTCTAAGGTCGGAAGGGTCTCCTTCAAGCAATGCAGTTGGATAAATTTCAGCAGCGGCGTAGGCTTCAAAAATATTTGATTTGAAATGCTGATTACGTGCTTTACGGGCCTCTTCAAGACCGCCTTTCCCCTGGATCAGGCTATCTGCGCCTTCAATTTTACCAAAGTTAATTGCCACGCGCAGGGAAAAGATCTCATTCGGTATTACATTAAATGTGATGCCCTTCATCAAATTCATGGTTGACCACTGATGGTCTTTGAGGAATGTTTGCCCCTTGCCCGTATTGCCACCCAGATCACCCAGGAAGTTAGAAGGGCCGATATTCAAACCGACCTCGTATTTCATTTGCGCACTCGTACAATTACTAAATGCTGATAAACAGATGATTATTGCTATCATCTTCAAATGCCACGGGAGTAATCGTTTATTCATATTGCCGGATTTATTTTTCAAAAAAGATCAGGTCTTTCTGAATAACGCCCGGCGGGAGCTTAATATTTTGTTTTCATGTAAAAGTTATGGACAAAATTGGTGGAATTCGATCAGGGCCTGATCATTTCGATGTGCTTGATTCCGTCCTCCAAATAGATATCTCCCTGAGGTTCAAAGCCTAAGGATTTGTAGAATTTTTTGAGGTATAATTGTGCGCCTATCCTTATGGGTTGGTTACCATAGAGTTGAATGATTTTCTCAATGGCTTCTTCCATCAGTCTTCTCCCGGCCCCTGTTTTTCTGAATGTAGGATTGCTGACTACCCGACCGATGGAGGGCTCATTATAGGCGAGGCCTGGCGGAACGATGCGTGCAGATGCAATCAGTTCATGATCAATCCATCCCATCAGGTGCCAGCATTGCTGGTCCTTATTATCCATATCCTGGAAAACACAGTTCTGTTCCACAACAAATACTTCTGATCGCAGTTGCAGCAGGGTGTAGAGTTCGTAAACAGACAGATCAGGGAAAGGTTTGCATATCCAGTTGATGCTCATGTTATTGCTAATTTGGGTCAGTAACCATATTTATCTTTTCATCGTTCCTTCGGAAATCGCCGCATCTCTCCCTGGGAACAATTTACTTAATTATAGAAAACATTTATTTTCATTATTGTTTCAACGTTTTCCTTTGGCGTGGTGATTAGATAAGCGTTATCGCTTATTTTACCGGAGATTATCATTTATGATGTTTTTGATAAAGTTAATTTTCTGGGTTCTCACATGTATCTTGATCTACACGTATCTCGGATACGGAGTAATATTATGGATTTTGGTAAAGTTTCGTAGGAGGAAGAATGACAGTCTCCTTCAAATGAATAAGGTAGACCTGCCCAGGGTTGCTCATATTATAGCGGCTTATAATGAAGAGGATTTTATTGCCGGTAAAATTGATAACTCTCTGGCAATTGATTATCCCGGCCATTTACATCGGATTATTGTTGTCGCGGACGGATCGTCTGACCGGACGGTAGAGATCGTCGAGTCCTATCCGCAGGTTGAGCTTCTGTTTTTGCCCGCGAGGAAAGGCAAAGTCGCCGCAATCAACCGGGCAGTGGTTCATGCCGGAGATACTGATATCGTTGTTTTTAGTGATGCTAACTCGCTCCTCGATCCTGCTTCTTTCTCCTATATGATGAGTCATTATCATGATCCGAAGATTGGTGGGGTTTCGGGTGAGAAAAAGGTTATGTCAGCTGGTAAAGTGTTAGGTCAGGGGGAAGGTCTTTATTGGAGATATGAGTCTTATTTGAAACAGTTGGACTCTGATTTTCATTCTGTTGTTGGTGCAGCAGGAGAATTATTTTCCATTCGAAGGGAACTCTTTGAAAAGGTGCCTGAGTATATCATTCTGGACGATTTTTATATCTCCCTAAATATCTGCAGAAGGGGACTGATAGTGAAATATGAATCGAGGGCCGTTGCCATTGAAGGTCCTTCTTTTTCATTAGCGGACGAAAGGAAAAGGAAGGTAAGAATAAGTGCAGGAGCATTTCAGTCGATGTTGATGATGAAAGACCTGCTTAACTTCACCACCTACGGAAAATTATCTTTTCAGTATATTTCACGCCGGGTCCTGCGATTGGCAATCTGTCCGTTTATATTACCCATAATCCTGATGTTAAATATGATTATCATGATAAACGGGGGAGGTTATATGGGTATCCTTTCTGTTCAAATACTTTTTTATACCCTTTCATTCATAGGCTGGCTGATGGTTTCATCCTCCCAAAATACCTTCAAGATATTTTACATCCCGTATTATTTTGTATTTATGAATTTTTCTGTATGGGCTGGTTTTTTTAGGTATCTATATGGCACTCAATCCGCTATATGGGAAAAATCAAAAAGAGATCGTCTGGTATAATTATCTGGTTGTAATGCCCAAGTTGAAGTGGGTTAAAAAAAACCCCTGTAACATTGTAATTCTGCCAAGCAGTACTTAACTTTCCGGCCTGGCACGTTGAATTCCCAATTCCTTTTTAGAAAACTAACCCCGGTGCAACGGCACTGCCTTCATTTCTCATCCGTACTCCAATTCCTCCAAAAAACTTTTGAATAGCTGGCGAACGGTTCTAATTGTCGCCATATCAAAGTTATTTAGTTTAGTAAATTTTAATGCATGAGCAAGAGTATTCTGGTTGTGGAGGGCAATAAGGCCATGAGATTTTTATTACACACCATATTGAACAAGCATTACGATGTGGTATCCGTTCCTGACGGTATCAGTGCGATCTATTCTTTGCGCCGGAATAATGATTTCAGCCTCATTGTAATGGATCCGCATGTGCATGACATGCCGGAGTGGGAGTTGGTCAAGTATTTGAAGCATAGTGCTCTGTATCATGATATTCCAATTGTGATCCTGTCTTCTATGGATGAGGATCAGCTGAAGTCGAATGCAATGAAGTATAGTGTTGAGCAGTTCTTTTCAAAGCCTTTCAATCCAATGAAGTTCATAGAGTCAGTAGACGAATGGGTGATGGGTGACAAGGTCAAAGTAAGGTGAACAGCCCGGAGTGATTAAACCACAGAACGAAATTTGTTATGACGTCGGATTACATTAGTAAAATAGGTACACAATACAGGTTGATCAAATCGGGACGCGGGTCATTTTTCCTTGATGGTGTGGTGAACATTTTTCTTTACATTGGCGAGAATCCCGATATACTCAAGAAGATTTCTGATACGTCAGGGGTTGGTTATTCCTCGGCGGTTAACTTTCGGCAAGCGTCTTCATTTATCCCTGAACTTCAGAGGAAGAAAGTGGTGCTGAACGCTATTTTCATCGACCTTCCTTATGACTTGAGTGGAGTTAAACAGCTTCTGAGTATACTTGATAGATCCGTTTACCGCTCAGTTCCCGTCATCCACCTTTCAACGAACCTGACTGAAGCGGGAACGCTTGGACTTAAAAAAGCCTGTTTGGTTGACGATATTATCCACCCTGTTCGCGATCTTTTTACCGTTAGAGAGCGATTGGTATTTCTCACCAGAATTAAGCACTCTTTATCAAAAGCGAGTACGGCGGTAACGGTTGACAAATACGCTTCAGCCATTGATCATACCAGTATTTTTAAAAGAGCTTTCGATATTCTGCTATCGTCTTTTCTGATCCTGTTATTGTTGCCGCTGTTTCTGATCATTGCACTGTTGATTAAGCTGGACTCATCAGGTCCTGTCTTCTACAATTCTTACCGGGCTGGACGGGGTTTTCGGGTGTTCAAATATTTCAAATTCAGGACCATGAAGGTGGGGGCAGACCGTATGACTATAACTCTTTCCCAGCATCGCCAGCATGGCGGTAAGACTAAAGGAGTCTTTCCCCTCTCAGGCCATGATCCCCGAGTGACCAGCATGGGGGAGTTTCTAAGGAGAACAGGTTTAGAGGAGTTACCACAATTATTTAATGTATTCAAGGGAGATATGTCTGTTGTGGGTAACAGGCCTCTTCCTCTATATGAAGCATCTTGCCTGACTACCAATGAATCCGCCGAGCGGTTTGTAGCTCCAGCGGGAATTATCGAACTTTGGAAGGTCAGGAGGAAAGCATTTGCCGAAGTTTCAGATGAAGACAGGAACAGTCTGGATGTAGCGAAGACAAGACCTACTAGGTCTTAACTTGATTTTAGTATCATGGTTCGAATCGGAAAGTCTTTTTTCGAAAGATTGTCCCATTCGAATAGGGTTTTGCTTAGTGCTGGCACATTTATAAGTGAACAGACAGAAGTATATGTCTGGTGACATACCTTAAATTTGCAGGAATACATTGCCAATCATAGCTATTCCCTCCATATTAAGTAACCCTGTCGAATATCTTAAAGGCGTAGGACCCCTGAGGGGCGATATGTTGAAGAAGGAGTTGCTGATCTTTACGTTCAAGGATCTCCTTGAGCATTTTCCACTCCGTCACATCGACAAAACAGAAGTGAAGCTTATCCGGGATATCACATATCAAACGGACTTCATCCAGGTTGCCGGCAAGCTGACCGCATTCCACATCACTGGTACCGGAAGGGGAAGGAGGTTGGTAGGGGAACTGCAGGATAGCTCCGGAGTTCTTGAGCTAACCTGGTTTCAGGGTGTTAGCTGGATATCCAGGTCACTCGAGGTAGGCAGGGAATATCTGGTCTTTGGAAAGCCGGGTTTTTTCTTGGGCAAACCCCAGATCACCCATCCGGAAGTTGAATTGTACACGCCCGAGAAGGCGGGCGGCAAGGGTTTCCTCGAACCTATATACCCGGCAACAGAAAAACTCAAAACCAAAGGATTAAACGGGAGGAACATCGGGAAGCTGATGTTTAACCTGTTCTCGGTCCTTTCAGATAAAGACCTCCCGGAAAATCTGCCCGAACATTTGATAAACGCGCTTAAACTAACCAGTCGCTGGCAAGCCTATAAGGGGATCCATTTTCCCGGGGGTAAAGAGGATTTTGACAGGGCTGTTTACCGTATAAAATTTGAAGAGTTTTTTCTTGCCCAACTCCGGCTGGCAATGATAAGATCCAACAGACAGAGGTATTCCAAAGGCATCGTGTTCAGTTCTGTTGGGGTACTTTTTAACGGTTTCTATGAAAAACATCTTCCTTTTTCTCTGACGGGCGCACAAAAACGGGTGCTCAAAGAAATTCGGCAGGATACAGCCCGTGGTCGTCAAATGAACAGGTTATTACAGGGAGATGTTGGCAGCGGGAAAACGATCGTGGCATTGATGACCATGCTGATCGCTGCTGATAATGGATTTCAGAGTTGTTTGATGGCTCCCACAGAGATCCTTGCACAACAGCATCTTACTGGGATCACTGAATTGCTTAAAGAAATGCCGGTTGAAGTGAGGCTATTAACCGGTTCCGTAAAAACGAAAGAGAGAAAGAAGATCCTTGCAGAAGTGGCGGCAGGAGAAATTCACATACTTATCGGAACCCATGCCTTGATAGAAAAGGATGTTCAGTTCAAGAATCTGGGCATGGCGATCGTGGATGAACAACACAGATTTGGCGTGGCCCAGCGTGCCAAACTTTGGGAGAAGGGCGAAGTCCCTCCGCACGTGTTGGTAATGACCGCAACCCCTATTCCTCGTACGCTGGCCATGACAGCATATGGCGATCTGGATTACAGTGTGATGGATGAACTTCCTCCAGGAAGACTACCCATAAAAACCGTTCACCGGTACGAATATTCCCGTCACCAGGTGATGGATTTCATCAAAGCCGAACTGCAGAAAGGACGTCAGGCTTATATCATCTTTCCGCTCATTGAAGAAAGCGAAAAACTCAATTACGAGAACCTGATGAAAGGGTATGAAAATGTTAAGGCTTATTTTCCTGAGCCTCATACATATATTAGCATGGTCCATGGCAAAATGAACGGAGATCTGAAAGATATCAATATGAAGCGCTTCGTGGACAACGATACACAGATCATGGTGTCAACAACCGTTATTGAAGTAGGGGTTAATGTACCTAATGCTTCCGTTATGGTGATTGAAAGCGCTGAAAAATTTGGACTCAGCCAGTTACACCAGCTCAGGGGCAGGGTTGGCCGCGGTGCTGAAAAAAGTTATTGTATCCTGCTGACCAGTGACAATATTTCTAAAGAGGCCAGGGAACGTTTATCCGTCATGTGCAGTACAAATAACGGCTTTGTCATCGCCGAGAAAGATCTTGAGATCCGCGGACCCGGGGATATAGAGGGAACAAGGCAAAGTGGGCTGATGAACTTTAAGCTGGCTAATATTGTTGAAGACAGGGAGTTGCTGGAAATGGCAAAGAACTTCTCCAGTGACCTGCTGGCCGATGATCCCGATTTGGGACAAGAGAAGAACCGGGTATTAAAGGAGTTTCTGGCTATGCAGCAAGGCAAAACTGCCTGGAGCAAGATTTCATAGATAAACTGCCAATCAGGCTATACTATTAACACATCTTATACGTTTATACATGTATTTTTATAGCCCGATGATCATAAGATTACCAAAATCCATAATCCCATTCTTTCTGTTGCTGTTTGTGCTCATCAACACCGGCAAATCCCAATCTTATTATTCGCTTGATTTTGTTGAGAATAAAGGCCAGTGGGACGGTAATTTCAGATACCGGGCCGAATCAGGCAATGGCGCATTGTTCATTGATCCCCAAGGCTATACCTTACTTCAGCATCACCCGGAAGATTTTAAAAAGCTTTCGGAAAGATTCCATGGACATGGTGCCGGCCACGAGGGTTCGGCAGACGTTTTAAGCTCTGGCTATACTACGCGTGATCCTAAGAGGCCTGATTTGCATGCCGCAAAAACCGGCACAGGTGAGATCAGTGTCAGGTCTCATGCGATTCGGGTAATGTTTCAGGGAAGCTTAAACAACCCCAAAGCATTTCCTGAAAATCCTCGTGAGGGTTACGATAACTATTTCCTCGGGAACGACAGTTCGCGCTGGAAATCCAACGTGCAATCTTTTTCAGCCCTCAGGTTCAATAACATCTATCCAGGCATTGACATCAAATACTATTCTGAAAGTGGACGATTGAAATATGACTTTCTGGTAAAGCCCGGCTCAGATATATCAAAAATCGTTCTCGCCTATGAAGGTGCCGAAAAGATCATTGTAAAGAATGGTGATCTGCTGATCAAAACATCTGTTGGGGAAGTAAAGGAGCTGGTGCCGTATGCTTACCAGGTGATCGACGGCGTGAAGAAAGTAGTTGACTGTCGTTATGTGGTTACGGGTCAGCAGGTGAGCTTTAAACTGAAAAACTACGATCAGAGAGCCGAGTTGGTCATCGACCCCACACTGATTTTTTCAACCTATACAGGTAGTCGATCAGGTAACTGGGGATTCACGGCTACCCCGGGGGATGATGGAAGTTTTTTTGCTGGCGGTGTTGTTTTCAGCGGAGCTGGGTATCCGGTTACACCCGGTGCTTTTCAATCGACATTTGGTGGCGGGGGTACAAACCTTGGCGTTGATATCGGCATAACGCGTTTCAGTCCAAATGGTACTGCCCGCATTTACTCTACCTATCTTGGAGGAAGCCAGGATGAGTTTCCACACAGCCTTTTCGCCGACCCCCGGGGTAACCTCGTGATCCTCGGAAGAACCTCTTCTACCAACTATCCCACCACGGCAAGTTTCGGTGGTGGAGGGTTGTTTGATATTGTAGTAACGAAACTAAATGCTACGGGAACTGCCCTGATCGGCTCTATGAAAATTGGTGGAAGTAATGATGACGGCGCCAATATGGATGCATCCGGCCAGCCTCGCAGCGGTTCGTTGCTGTATAATTACGGTGATAATGCACGGAGTGAGGTGGTTCTCGATGGAGCAAATAATATTTACATAGCTGCAAGTACCAAGTCGACCAACTTTCCTATCCAGAATGCTTTTCAAACCAACCTGGGTGGTAAGCAGGATGCGGTGGTATTAAAAATTAACCCTACTGTTAGTGTGGTATTGTTCAGCAGCTATCTGGGGGGTGCAGAAGACGACGCAGGATTCGTTTTATCACTAAATCCTACCAATGGCAATGTTTACGTGGCTGGCGGAACAGCCAGCGCGAATTTGCCCCGGCCAACCAATACGTATGGTGGCAATATAGATGGTTTTGTTTCCATCATTCCAAATGCAGGAGGATCTTTGATCCAGACCACATATTTTGGAACCAGCGCTCTGGATATGATCTATGGTATTCAGTTTGACCTGCTGGGTTTCCCTTATATCATGGGGATAAGCCTGGGCTCATGGACTGTTGCCAACGCGGCCTATAATAACCCCGGATCAAAACAATTCATTTCCAAACTCAGGCCAAATCTTTCCGGGTATGTATATTCAACCGTTTTTGGAACTTCCGGTGCGGTACCAAACATATCCCCCGTTGCCTTCCTGGTTGACCGTTGCGAAAATATTTATATATCCGGTTGGGGGGGGAGGCTGAATCCTTGTAATACCTCCGCAGATTATGATTCAAGAACTTCAGGAACAGTGGGTATGTCGGTTACGCCGGATGCCATCAAGCCTACTACTGATGGCCGCGATTTTTATTTTTTCGTTATGGAGAAAGATGCCACCCGCCAGTTATACGGAAGCTTTTTCGGACAAACGGGTGGCGAAGGTGATCACGTGGATGGTGGCACCAGCAGGTTTGACAAACGGGGTGCCATTTATCAGGCCATTTGCGCGAACTGCCTGGGTAATAATGCCTGTTCAACATCACCTATAACGCAGCCTATGCCAGTCACGCCCGGGGCTGTTTCCCCTGTCAATGGAGCGATTGGAACGGGTAGTGGCGGAGATTGTAATCTGGCAGCAGTTAAGATATTGTTCGATTACCAGGGGGTGATCGCTTCTATCCAGTCTTCCATCGATGGAGTCATTAACGATTCCACCGGTTGTGCATCTCTCACGGTCGATTTTACGGATACCATTGCCAATGCGCTTCGATATGAATGGAGGTTTGGTGATGGTACGCCCACCCAGACCACAACCGAACCCACTGTAAAACACACATTCACCAACACGGGAACCTATACGATCCGGCTCATTGCTATCGACGACACAAAGTGTATCCCCCGCGATACGGTTTACAAAACCGTGATCGCGCGGGCAGATAAAGCCAACATCGACTTTGCCAATGTGAAAATGCCGCCCTGTGCCAGTCTGAATTATCGTTTCGATAATCTTTCAGTGGCCCCCCCCGGTGAACCATTTTCCAGTACATCCTTTATTTGGGACTTTGGTGATAATTCTCCAAGGGTGCCTGGTGGTTCCGGTAGCGTGAACCACACTTTCGCCAATCCGGGTACGTACAACGTAAGGCTCATCATGGTGGATTCAAACTACTGTAACTTCCCGGACTCAGTGACCAAGGTCTTAAGAGTTGCCCCCAATGTTGAGGCCCGTTTCACAACGCCGCCAGCAGGTTGCGTCCCATACACCGCCGTGTTTGCGAATACCTCTCTTGCCGGTGAAACATTTGAATGGAATTTTGGAGACGGAACAAGTTTTATCGGACCAACTCCACCGCCTAAGATATACAGTAGCGTTGGCACATATACCGTTACCATGATCGCCATTGATCCTAATACCTGTAACATCAGGGATACGGCTACAGCCCAGATCACCGTACACCCCTTGCCAGTGGCGAATTTTACATTCAGTCCAAATCCGGGTGAGGAGAATACACCAACCCGGTTCACCAATACCTCTACAGGCGCAAATAGCTATAAATGGTATTTTGGGGATAACGACAGTTCTACCCAGGTGAATCCGGTTCACCAATTCAATACAACAGGAAGGTACCGTACCTGTCTCATCGCCATCAATCAGTTTGGTTGTGTAGACGCTGTTTGCCAGGATGTAGATGCGGTAGTTGTATCCCTGGTGGACGTGCCCAACGCTTTTACTCCTAACGGAGATGGCATCAATGATCAGATCTACGTCAGGGGCTTTAGAATTGCTAAAATGACATTCAGGATATACAACAGGCAGGGGGTGCTCGTATTCCAGTCGGCAGACCAGACCAGGGGGTGGGACGGCAAATTTAAAGGAACCCTGCAGCCGATCGATGTATACGCTTATACACTGGAGGTGGAATTTTTGGATGGAGACCGGGCAACTAAGAAGGGTGATATAACTTTGTTAAGATAATTGAGTAAGGCATGAAAATGGTTTTGAGGAATATCATGATGATTTTGGGTATGGTTGCTGTAGTATCAGTACATGGCCAGGATTTACATTTTTCCCAGTTCTTCAACTCGCCTCTTACCACCAATCCGGCCAATACCGGGTTTATTCCTGATGCTGACTACAGGCTGGGGGCCCATTACCGAAACCAATGGTCATCCATCCCCGTGCCTTATAAAACCATCAGCATTTATGGAGACGCCCAGGTGTTCCGCGATCGGTTTGAGACCGGCTGGGTAGGCCTTGGTGGAGTGATCCTAAGGGACGTTGCAGGATCAGGCAATCTCACTTCTACCAAGATCTATGGCTCCGCAGCGTATCACCAGATGATTGGGAATACGGGTTTGATCAGTGCTGGTTTTAATGTTGGCATTTCCACCAAAAGGGTCGATGTTACAAGGTTTAGCTTTGATAACCAGTGGAATGGAAAATTCTTTGACGCCCAGGCCCCTTCAGGCGAGACCTTCAATGCAAATAATACTTCTTATTTTGATATGCAGGTAGGGCTGAACTACGCCTGGTTTCCTACCGATGATATTTACGTGCACGCAGGGGTTTCTGCACATCATGTAAATAAACCAAGGGAGACTTTTTTTACTGCTTCACCTATCTACGATAATCGACTCAGTCCAAGGTATATCGCTTTTGCAGATGCCGTGATCAAACTGAACGACCAGTGGATCATTAACCCATCAAGCTATTTCAGTTCCCAGGCGAAGGCAACGGAACTCGTTTTTGGCATGCATGTAAACTATAATCTTTCAGGTGACGGAGACCAGCAACTTATTGGGGGGGTATATTATCGTGCCGGCGATGCGTTTATACCCATGGTCGGTTATCAATGGAAAAACTTCCGCCTTATGTTCTCTTACGATGCCACCACCTCATCTCTGAAGAATTACAATAATATGAACGGTGCTTCAGAAGTATACCTTCAGTACCAGGGATTTTATACTGAAATGAATGGAAGTCTCCGCCAGTCACTCTGCCCCAGTTTCAAATAGCATACTTAATTTTTAAATTTTATCTTTACGCGCATATGCTCGCGTACTTTAATCATCTGATCAAGTTCGATAAATCACCGGGCAGCCAACTAATTTATCATCCACTATTTGAAGCATTGGTTTATTTTCATATGATAAACCGTTAATGATACCGGGTTTGCTAACGAGCTAAATATAAGACTATGAAAAAGAGACTTCTTGGGTTGACTTTATTGGTGCTGATGTTTGTGGTTCAGGTGGTGGGGCAGGAGAAGGAAAAAGAGAAAGTAGAACAGCCTGCTCAAGTAGAAGGAGTAAAGAAGAAGGGCCTGGACCCCGAGCGGTTGTTTTTCGGCGGGAACTTTGGGGTCACTTTTGGCAACTTCACGTTCATCAATGTATCCCCGCAAGTGGGATACCGTGTCAGCCCGATGTTCAGTGCAGGAGCAGGTGTCAACTTTATCTATCAAAGTGATAAATATTATTCCGGGAACAGGGAAGTAAAGAATACCTTAGGCTATGCCGGACTGAACATTTTTGGAAGATTGAATCCTTACAAATTCATTTTGCTGAGTGCCCAGCCTGAACTCAATTATGTTTGGGGTACAACCCGGGTAGAGGGTCTTAGTGATTCTAAAATAGATCCCAGGTTTGTGCCTTCTTTTCTGGTAGGCGTTGGCGCGGCTCTTCCCATGGGAGGCAGAGGCAGGATGATCGCCATGTTACAGTACGATATGATTCAGGATAACTTCTCGCCCTACGGAAGAAATGCTTTTTTCACTTTTGGTATTAACTTCTAAGTAACCATATATTTTTTTGCTGATGTCGCCACTACTGCTGTTTACGTTTGTGATCGGGTATTTCCTGGTGCTGCTCGGGGTAGCATGGTATACCTCAAGGAACTCCAACAACGATTCGTTTTTTATTGGCAACAAGAATTCCAACTGGATGGTGGTAGCCTTTGGCATGATCGGCACCTCACTCTCAGGTGTCACCTTTGTCAGTGTCCCCGGGGCAGTAGGCACCACGGCTTTTTCCTACTTCCAGGTGGTCATCGGCTACCTTATCGGTTATGTTGTCATTGCCCTGGTGTTATTGCCCTTGTATTACCGGTTAAACCTGACATCGATCTACAATTATTTGGGGACCAGGCTGGGCTTTATTTCGTATAAAACAGGGGCGTCCTATTTTATACTCTCACGCACGCTGGGAGCCACTGCCAGGCTTTACCTGGTTGTCAAGATCCTACAGGATGCCATCCTAACCTCGTTTGGCGTTCCTTTTTGGCTTACCACACTGATCATCCTGGTGATGATCTTATTGTATACCTATGAAGGCGGGGTTAAAACGATCGTTTGGACAGATATGCTACAGACCACAGGTATGCTGATCGGATTGGTGGTTTGTGTAGTGTACATTCTGAATACCATGCATTATGACATGGGTTCAGCCTTAAGGGCCATGGATGAAAAAGCTTATATAAATATTTTTGTTACAGACCCAACTTCCCGCTTCTTCTTTCTGAAGCAGATCATGGCAGGCGCGTTTATAACCATTACCATGACCGGAATGGACCAGGAGATGATGCAAAAAAACATCAGCGTGAGAACACTGGCCGACTCCCAGAAAAATATGATCAGCTTTTCGGTGATCCTCATGCTTGTTAATTTATTGTTCCTTTTCCTCGGTGGCTTACTGTATTTATTCGCTGAAACAAAGGGCATATCAGCGACAGGTGACAAGATATTCCCGGTGGTGGCGCTCGAGCATATGCCTCCTGTGATCTCGGTCATTTTCATCATTGCGCTGATCTCAGCCCTATTCCCAAGCGCCGATGGGGCAATTACCGCATTAACATCCTCCTTTTGTATAGATATTCTTGGACTACAGAGGCGGGACGACTGGAATGAGGTGAAGAAAAAACAGACCCGCCAGAGGGTCCACATTGGATTTGCACTTGTTTTCCTCGCCTTTGTGATGGTTTTCTATAAGGTCAATAATTCGAGCATGATCACGGTGATTCTAAAAGTGGCCGGGTATACCTACGGCCCCCTGCTGGGTCTGTTTTCTTTCGGGATCCTGACCCGCAGAAAAGTGATTGACCGATATGTGCCAGTGATAGCCATAGTGGCACCACTGATCTGCTATATTGTTGATAAATACCAGGCGAAACTGTTCGGAAGTTTTGAAATTGGGCTTGAACTGTTGATTCTCAATGGGTTACTCACTTTTGCAGGTCTTTGGATTATCTCATATAAACCACAGATTTCCAATTCATAAGTCCTATTTTTACAGCGTGGAATGGATGATTGACAGGGCGAATGCCTATTCGGCTCAGTATTCAAGCCCAGAAGATGCATTGCTGAGAGAGATTTCTGAACAAACCCACAGTGATCACCCCAATCCGGGTATGCTGAGTGGTCATGTTCAGGGGAAATTCCTTCAAATGTTAAGTTATATGGTCCGTCCACATAATGTACTGGAAATTGGTACGTTATCTGGTTATAGTGCTTTGTGTTTGGCGGCCGGGCTTGTGGAAGGTGGGCATCTGCATACCATAGAACTCCGGGAGGCTGATGTGGAACGTGCAAGACGGTTTGTTGGAAAAAGCAGTTTCAATGATATGATCACCGTGCACCATGGTGATGCACTTGAAATAATTCAAACCTTAAAACGCCCGTGGGACCTCGTATTTATCGACGCCGACAAGATAAATTACGTCAGGTATTTTGAAGCAGTGATGCCTGAGTTGAAGTCAGGAGGGTTTATTCTGGCTGACAATGTATTGTTTCACGGCCAGGTTTTGGAGGATGAGGTGAAAGGCAAAAACGCAAAAGCCATACAGGCTTTTAATGATCACATTAAAGAAGACGGGAGAATAGAGTCGGTCCTGCTCACTGTGAGGGATGGACTGATGCTGATCCGAAAAAAATGAGATTCCAATGAAGTTCAGATTTACATTATTACTGATTGCACTGGCATTGAATAGCCAGGTTTTTTCGCAATCGGGCCCCTCGGAAGTGGTCAATAATTACATTGAAAAATATCGTGAACTTGCTATTTCAGAAATGCAACGGACAGGT
Organism: Chitinophagaceae bacterium; assembly: GCA_040404005.1. GTDB lineage: Bacteria > Bacteroidota > Bacteroidia > Chitinophagales > Chitinophagaceae > Pollutibacter. The sequence continues at coordinate 210,741 of JBBAJO010000001.1, read as the reverse complement.
GTTCCCGCTTCCATCAAACTTGCCCAGGGCATTTTGGAGACTGAGGCAGGGAGGAGTAATCTTGTGATGAGGTCAAATAATCATTTTGGCATCAAGTGCAAGTCCTGGTGGACCGGAGAGAAGGTTTACCATGACGACGACGAGCAGGGCGAATGTTTCAGGAAATACCCTTCCGCAGAAGACTCCTATAAGGATCATTCTGATTATCTCAGGAATACAGCACGCTACAGTTCCCTATTTGAGCTCGATCCAATAGATTACAAGGGGTGGGCCCAGGGACTCAAAGCTGCGGGCTATGCGACCAACCCAAAGTATCCCCAGATCCTGATCAAATACATCGAGCAATACAACCTGAACGACTATTCTTTTATTGCCATTGGCCGAAAGGCGCAACAGACCATGACTTCAACCGCTGCTGTTCAGCCGGCAGTGACAATTGCTATACCTGCATCTGCAACTCCTCCGGCAGCGAAAAAGACTGACATTAAGAAGACCGATGGGAAGAAGAGCATTTACCCCGCAGGTGAGTTTAAGATCAATAATACAAAGGTTATTTATGCGAAGGCTGGTACTCCGTTGAAGGATATAGCTGATAAATTTCTTCTTAATCCCGACTGGATCATCGACTTCAACGATCTTAATGCCGGTGAAACGGTATTGCCCGCTGATCAACTGGTGTTTTTGCAGCGTAAGCGCAAACAAGGTGAAAAGGAATTTCATGTTGTTGAAGAAGGGGAAGATCTTTATTCCATCAGCCAGAAGCAAGGTATCAGGCTGGAAAGTCTTTTATATTACAACCAGTTGAGTGCCGACATGAAGCCCGCTCCGGGAGAAAAACTGTACCTTCAAAACCAGGGGCCGGCAAGACCAAGGCTGGCGTACCTCCAATAATTGAATTGACACAGATGGAATTTTACCGGGTCCACGACAAACAGTTCAGGCCTTATATCAGTGCATCGAAAATTGAAACCTGTGTCAAAAAGCTCGCCTCGGAGATCGTCCAGGATTATAAGGATAAACAACCCCTGTTTATCGCGATTTTGAGCGGTTCATTTATGTTCGCCTCAGACCTTTTTAAACATATCACCATCCCCGCAGAGATCTGTTTTATCAAATTAGCTTCCTATAAAGGCACTAGCTCAACCGGAAATGTGATCACATCGATCGGCCTTGACGTTGAAATGCATGAGAGGGATGTTGTGATCATTGAGGACATCATTGATACGGGCAGAACGCTGCATGCGTTCCTGCCACAATTGCACCATCAGAATCCCAAATCCCTGAAGATCTGTGCATTGCTGCATAAACCGGAAAGTATGGTATATCCGGTAAACATTGATTATCTTGGATTCTCGATCCCTGAGAAATTCGTAATTGGTTATGGCCTTGACTATGATGGTCTTGGCCGAAACCTCCCTGAAATTTACCAGGTGGTCTAATCGAAGCCTTTGAAACTATTCAGAACACATACCTTACTTGCTGTGTTCCTCTTCCTTTCTACCTCTGTTAGCGCCCAGTATTACATACGGGGCGAAGTGAAAGACGAGAAGAACAATGGTTTACAGAACGTAAAAATCATTCTGCATTCCACAGGGCTTCCTTATTCCTCAGGCGTTGGGGGTTCTTTCGGGATACTTACATCAAAAGCGAGTGATACGCTGACTTTCCTGCTGGAGGGGTATGAAAAACTGACTGTTCCGGTCATTACAACCAAGTTCATTTCAGTTACTCTAAAGATGCTTCCCTACACAGCCAGCCTGCAGAAGCATTCCCTGCTTTCGGTCACCGGCAATATGCAGGCCTCGGAAGAGAAGAAATGGGCTGCAGGCGATGAAACCTACAATGCGTTAATTGAGAATCGTTTTATTGAAGCTGCTAAATACCCCAGCACCCGACTCGTATTGAATGTTGACCGAGCATCCTATAGCAACGCGCGGCGGTTCATCAATATGAGCAGTGAAGTACCTCCAGACGGAGTGAGAATTGAAGAGATGCTGAATTATTTCAATTTCAATTATAGCGAGCCTCAGCATGACAGTATTTTTTCAGTAACGGCATCTGTCACTTCTGCTCCCTGGACGCCGGGTAACCAGTTATTGCATTTGCAGGTAAACACCAGGAAATTGGATATCGATACGGTGCCGCCAAGTAATCTCGTGTTTTTGATTGATGTTTCAGGATCTATGGATATGCCTAACAGGCTTCCACTGCTGAAGTCATCTTTCAGAAAATTGGTTGAGAATCTCCGCCCAATAGATACGGTTTCCATCGTAGTTTATGGTGGTGTGGTGGGGGTAATGCTGCAACCAACGAGCGGGGAAGACAAGAAGAAGATATATCAGGCAATTGAAGACCTTTCTCCCGCTGGTTCCACCCCTGGTGAAGCGGGTATACTGCAGGCATACCGACTGGCCCAGAATAAATTTATAAAGGGTGGCAACAATCGCGTGATCCTTGCCACAGATGGCGATTTCAATGTAGGGCAGAACAGTGAAAAACAATTGGAGGAATTGATCACCCGAATGAAACAGACCGGAATTTATCTTACCTGTTTGGGCGTTGGAATGGGGAATTACAAAGACTCGAAAATCGAAGTGCTTGCAAAAAAAGGTAACGGCAACTTTGCTTACCTGGACAATGAACAGGAAGGGGAAAAGGTATTGGTAAAAGAGTTTACACAAACCTTGTATGCGGCAGCGGATGATGTATATATGAATGTTGATTTTAATCCTGACCTGGTAAAGTCTTACAGACTCATTGGTTTTGACAATAAACGAGCTGCTTTGGCTGATTCGGGAAGTGTGTTGGAAGGCGGAGAGATCGGGTCCGGACATACTGTAATTGCAGTGTTTGAATTGGAGCCAACCAATAAAAATCTCGCATCACTCCATTCTCCCGATTTGAAGTACACCATCGCCTCGGTTGGAGTCCACTACAAATTTCCCGGAACCGGGCTGTCCCGTTTTGCAAACTATCAATGTCCACTCGATTACAGTGAGTTCAATGATGCAAAAAGTTTTGTACGGTTTACCACAGCTGTTACGTTGTTTGGCGCTTTATTGCGAAAATCCGAGTATGTAAAAAATTCCAGCTGGACTGATCTGGTTGCTATTACCCAGAACGCAGTAGATACCTCCGATAAAATGCAGAAAGAATTCCTTGATCTGGTTGTAAAAGCCCAGAAGATCTATTCCCCCGTAAAGAAAAAGAAATCTTCTAGCCGAACATCTCCTTCACCTTTTCGAAAAAGCTCTTCTCGTTCTTCTCTGGTTTCGGGGTAAAATTGTCTGAAGCCTGGAACTTTTCCATCTGAGATCTCTCTTCGGCATTCAAGTGTTGCGGCGTCCATACATTCACATGAATCAGTTGATCACCCTTTTCATAATTATTGTTGATCGAAGGAAAGCCTTTTCCTTTCAAGCGAAATATTTTTCCGCTTTGGGTTCCCGCAGGTATCTTGATCTTTGCCTTGCCGTCTATAGTGGGAACCTCAAGATTGGTTCCGAATACTACATCAGGAATAGAAATATGGAGGTCGAACACCACATTCAGCCCATCTCTTTGCAGGTGTTCATGTTGCTCTTCTTCTATCAAAATGATCAGGTCGCCGGGTGAGCCGCCTCTTTCCCCTGCATTTCCCTTTCCGCCCAGGTTTAGCTGCATGCCTTCCTGAACCCCCGCAGGAATATCCATGGTCACGGTTTCCTCTCCGTATACACGCCCTTCCCCTTTGCAAGAACCGCATTTATGGGTCACCGTTGTACCTTCTCCATTACAAGAAGGGCAGGTAGTCACCGTTTGCATCTGACCCAGAAAAGTATTTGTGACCCGCCTCACCTGTCCACTCCCGCCGCAAGTACCGCAAGATTGAATTGAGTTTTTGTCTTTGGCGCCGTTACCAGCGCATGTGGTGCAGACAATATATTTTTTAACCTTAACGGTCTTGGAAGCGCCTTTGGCGATCTCTTCATAATTGAGTTTGAGCTTAATACGCAGGTTGGAGCCCCTTGAACCCCTGGGCCTTCCGCCCTGCGCCCTGCCCCTTCCATTTCCGCCGAAGAAGTTTTCAAAGATGTCTTCTCCGAAGATATCGCCGAACTGGCTGAAGATATCATCCATGTTCATACCTCCGCCACCATAACCACCCCTCGCGTTGCCAGCAACACCAGCATGTCCAAACCGGTCGTACTGCGCACGCTTGTCCTGATCGCTCAGGATCTCGTAAGCCTCAGCGGCTTCCTTAAATTTTTCCTCTGCTGATTTATCACCCGGGTTTCTATCGGGGTGGAACTGCATAGCTACTTTGCGATACGCTTTCTTGATCTCATCGGCCGTGGCAGACTTCGCTACACCCAATATTTCGTAATAATCTCTTTTAGTCATGATACCTTCTGAATACTTATTTACCTACTACCACTTTTGCAAATCGAATGATCTTGTCATTCAGGTAATATCCTTTCTCCACCTGGTCAATCACTATACCTTCGTTGCCCGGGGACACAATTTCCGTGATTGCTTCATGCATGTCTGGATTGAACTCTCTCCCTATACTTTCCATTTCTTTCAATCCTTTTGCCTGAAGGGTGTTCTTTAGTTTATGGAATACCAATAGTACACCTTCTTTGACAATTTTGACTTCGTCAGTGACAGCCATTTGCTTTTGGGCCCGTTCCATATCGTCCATCACCTCCAGCATGCTTTGGATGACCTCTTTACCGGCAGTCTGGATCAGCTCAACCTTCTCTTTGGCGGTGCGGCGCTTATAATTGTCGAAGTCTGCATAAAGCCTAAGGTATTTGTCTTTTTGCTCCTGTAGTTCGACATCCCTTTTGTCGGTATTGCCTTCCGAAAGAGACTCATTAAGCCTTTCAGAACCCGGTATGGAATCATCCGTATTGATGCCCATAGACAGATCTTCAGCATTTTCCGCCTGATAATTGTCGGCGTTGACTTCTTTTTCTCCCATTATTATTGATTTTCCGTTCCCAACAACTGTCAAAAGGCTTGCCAAGGCAAGCTGATAAGCCAAATTGTCAATTCGATGGCTTAGGCGAGCAGTTTTACATAAAGATAGGCGAGCGCGGCAACGATGAAAACGAGCCAGCCAATTCCTGAAAACAGGCCTACAATGAGGCCCACCCCGGCTGCTGCGAGGATAAAAATTTCCAGATTATTTTGGGGGCCCCAGTCTACATCTGCATTTTTCTGTTGTTTTTTCTCCAGTTTAGCAGCATAACGGTCCAACTTTCTAAGTTGTTTACCTGAAAGCGTCAGCTGTTTTTCCTTTGCGTAGGCTGTAGCAAGTTCCCTTACAAAATGGCCGGCGTTCGCCGTTTCGGAGACCTTTGCTGTGCCAGCCTGTTCATTGGCAAGCCTTGAAAGCATGGCCAGTTCGGGTCCACCGTCTGCGCTAACCGCCATAGGTGGAGATTTTTCACCCGGGGCAAGAGAAGCGGTTGGGGCATTATCCTGGGGGGGTGAAATTTCTGAAGATGCTAATGCAGCAGGCTGCAAGTCTGTAGCTGATTCGTTTGGTATCGGAGTGGCAGTTTCACCGGTCATATTGCCAGAAAAGCCGGGCCCCTGATGAGCGGGCTTATAAACAAATCCATTCTGATACTTAGAAGTTGAACAGGAAACCGCGGTTAGTAACATAAACAGCACAAAAAGGTGCATTGATCCAATTCTCATTTTCCAATTTTGAAATAAAGTTAAGATGATTTTTGGGAGATGGAACTCTAAGGGCTTATTGTACCGATAATACTAATTTCGCACCATGGCAACAGTTACATTGAAAAAGAGGATCGGCCACCGCGTTTTGAACGGGCATCCGTGGATTTTCGGGAATGAGGTACAGGATATAAAAGGAACCTATGAGCCAGGCGATACCGTTACCGTGGAAACTCCCGATGGAAAGTTTCTCGGCAAAGGCTACATTAATCCACAGTCTCAGATCATTGTGAGGCTGCTTACCCGCAAGAAAACGGATGAGATCAACGAGAACTTTTTCCTTTCGCGGATCATCGCAGCCTGGGAATATCGCAAGAAACTGGGGTATGCAGAGAACTGCCGGCTGATCTTTGGCGAAGCGGATGACATGCCACAATTGATCATCGATAAATTCAACGACTATTTCGTGCTGCAAACACTGGCACTGGGTATGGACAAATGGAAACCAGCCATCGTAAAAGCCATAGAAACAGTGTTCAACCCTAAAGGGATCTATGAAAGAAATGATGTTCCTGTGCGGGAATTGGAAGGGTTACCCCAGCAAAAAGGGTTTTTATCGGCTCCCTTTAACACCGATATCCTGATCAACGAAAACGGCCTGACATTCCATGTAGACATCCAACATGGGCAAAAAACAGGGTATTTTCTCGATCAGCAGGATAATCGAAGGGCGATTCAGCATATTGTGAAGGGAGCAGACGTACTGGGTGCTTTTTGTTATACCGGCACCTTTGAATTGCACGCCGGCTATTATGGCGCCAGGTCTGTGCTCGGCCTTGATATATCAGCCAGCGCTATTGCCCAGAGTGAGCGAAATGCAAGGTTGAACGGTTTGCATGACGTATGCAAATTCATGGAGGTCAATGCTTTCGATATCCTGAAGCAATGGACGCGCGAAAGCAAAACCTGGGATGTAGTGATGCTTGACCCGCCATCATTCACAAAGACGCGTGACAATATTCAAAAGGCCATCACGGGGTATAAGGAAATCAACCTGCGTGGAATGAAATTGGTTAAGCCGGGAGGATTCCTGGTGACTTCATCCTGTACAAACCTGGTTAATGCGGATATGTTTCTCGAAACCATCCATATGGCAGCCTGGGATGCGCGCAGGAAGCTGCGGCAGGTAGTTTTTCAACACCAGTCCGCAGACCATCCAATCATCAGGGGGCTTGAAAACACCCATTATCTCAAATTCCTGATCGTGCAGGTTCTTTAGGGCCCGGGCCCGGATAAAGAAGCAAAGGCAATAAAAAAGGGTCGCCTAACGGGGACCCCTGCATGATTATAAAATTCGTAAACTGCTGGTCATTTTTCAACCTGAAACTTTCCAGACTCAATGATTTTGCCGTTCTTATCTCTCAACTGGTAGATATAAATTCCCCTGCTGTAACCGGTAAGATCGATTCTCGTTCTATTGGCGATGTCCGGCATTTCGATCACTTTCTTTCCAAGGAAATTATACACCTGGAATCTGGAACTCTTTAAAAGGGAATGCTGGAACTCGATATTAATGAACGTAGTAGCCGGATTGGGATAGAACCTGACGAACCGCGCGGTGTTGGATGAAGGCACTGAACTCTGCACAGGCCTGTCCTGCGACATGCCCGCTGAAGAAAAGACCAACATTATGATTAAACACGTAAAAATGCGCATCAGTCCAAAGGTAATTAATGTAAATTAATTCATTTCCCCCGGATTAACAATATCTGGCACCGGACACGGTGGAGAATTGATTTTCAATCATTTGCCCCTACCGTAACGAGGCCAGCGTGTTTTTTATTGCGTTGAAGTCGGGCTGAAGTCCGGGATTGTCAAGAACCTCGGCGTACCGGATCACTCCCTCCTTATCGATCACGAAAGCCGATCTTTTGGAAACTCCTTTCATATCGAATATCCAGGTCTCGTAAAGGCTGTTGTAGGCCCTGCTCACTTCCTTATTGAAATCAGACAATAGGGGAAAATGATATTGCTGGTCATTGTGGTATTTATCGAGGGTAAATACCGAATCAACGGAAATTCCAAGGACCTGTGCATCCAGGTCTTCGTAGTGGTGCATGTTATCACTTACCGAACATAGCTCCTCGGTGCAGACGCTTGTAAATGCCTGGGGGAAGAAAAGAAGGACAATGTTTTTACCCTTGAATTCGCTGAGGGTTACTTTTTTCTTTGCGTTGTCAAATAAACTGAAATCGGGGGCCTTAGTGCCAATCATATTGCTTATCGTTTGTAATAAACGGTCAAACAAAAAGGGAGCGGCATTGTTCAGGGAAAGCTAAAACTTAGGGCACATTAATTTATCCTTACTTGAGTTGTCGTTTTCAAGGTAGGTGATGTAGGAGAGGGAAGTCTCGATGCCACCACGGCTCGCACTGGCTGTTGTAAGGGCAGATAAGTTGATATCGTAGCTGAAGGCCAGTGAAAAAGGATACCAGTCCATTTTTACCACTGGAATAAGGGCATCTTTAAAGCGGTAAAAAGATCCAAGGTGAACGGTGTATGTTGGAACATCTTCATCACCTACTTTTCTGGAATACATGGCGCCTGCAATGGCGGTCTGATGGGGCCCCTGTCTGTTATAATCGCCATGGAAAGTAACATAACTCATATAATCAATATTCGTCTTAAAGCCACCCGAGAGCACCCATTTCGGGAGATGGTTGATATTTCTGTAAAACGAGTTAATGGGTTTATTGAAGTGATGATAGGCGATGCCACCGAAGATGAGGTGCTGCTCTTCGCTGCCTAAGGTGGTGCTAAGACTCAGGCCTACGGTCATGTCCAGGTAAGAGTAATTTGCATTGAAGGTTTCACCATCCGGCAATGATCCATTATACCCAAAACCGTCGTACTGGTTATTGGTGGTGACTTTTGCCCTGTCGAGTCTGCGGCTTACCATTCCTCCCATGAAACCCAACGACAGATAAGTATTCCTTGATTCACTCAGGGATTTGTGGAAGTTCAGCGCGGGCAGAAAATGGGTGGTGGTCAGCGCAACTGTTCCGGCCCTGTCAAACATGAATTGAAGGCCAGCGGTGAAAAAGTCGTCCCCTTTGCCAACAGGAAATTTGTATTCCGCATTCAGTGATCCGGTTTGATACGGGAAGGAAATCGAATTCCATTGGTTTCTATAAACTCCCTGAACCCTTATATCGCCGTCGTACAACCCGGCAAGGGAGGGGTTCCTCAATAGCGGGGCTTCAAAAAACTGTGAGAAATGCAGATCCTGCGCCAGCAAGCCCGAAAGGTTTCCCAGTATCAGCAGGGGAATTAGTAAATATTTTTTATATGCACCGTTCTTTTTCAATGTCTTCAATTATCGGGTTAACATCACATCTCCTTTCAAGGTCACTATGGTGTTGTTCTCGCAAACCACATCGATCATGTATACATACACGTCTGCAGACAGGGGCACACCATTAAACGTTCCATTCCAGCCTGCTGATGCATCGTTCGCAAGGAAATTTTGCCTCCAGAATACCTGTTGTCCCCACCGGCTGAAGATCCGCATGTTTTTCACTGTCAGGATCCCTCTGCCCCTGGGATAGAACACCTCATTCATGCCGTCGTTATTGGGAGAAAACGTATTCGGAATGAATAAGTTTTCGTTGGTGCATATCACGGACACTGTGATCTGGTCTATGGTTACGCAACCACCATTATTGGTGACCGTTGCTGTATACTGGGTCTTTTGTTTGGGAGAAGCCACCGGATCAAAGCAGTCTGTGCAGCTTAATGAATTCTGGGGCGACCATTGAATACTGACCAGGTCATTTGATGTGTCGGGTGTGAATTTAATCCCAAATCCAGCCTGTACGCTCACATTGGGACCCAGATCGAAGACTGGTAAAGGGAATACTGAGATGGTTATCGAGTCCCTTGTAATAAAACAACCCTTCGAGTCGGAGCCAGTTACTACATAAGTGGTTGTAGTTGTTGGCCTCGCTATGGGAGACGAGCTATTGTGATCATTCAAGCCCGTTGCCGGCGACCAACTGTATAATTGGGTGCCACTTGCAAACAGTTGCATCCCCTGGCCTAGGCATAGGCTATCATTTGGTGACCCAACCACAGTACTCGGTTGCACCACGGAAATTTTTACTGTGTCTTCCAACTGGCATCCTTCTAGGGATGTACCCCTTACACGATAAGTGGTGGTGAGCGCAGGAGTTGCAACAGGTGCGGGACAGTTCGTGCAACTCAAGCTGCCATTCGGCGGAAGCCATAAGTAGCTGCTTGCTCCGGATCCCGGAAGGGTGGTAGACTGGCCAAGACATATCGTTGTATCGTTGCCGGCGTTCAACGGGGGCAGGGGGTGAATGGTTATAGATTTCAGTACCGTGTCTATACAGCCACTGCTGTTGGTGACCAATAACCTCATGCCTAATGTGCCCGGTACGAGATATTGCTGAGTCGGTGGATTTTGTAAAGTTGATGTATTGCCATTGGCGAAATTCCATGCCCATGTGACTGCGGATGTATCCGGCCTGATGTTCCCGCGATAAGTAATAAAGCGATTGACACAGGCTGTGTCTGCGGACAATACTTCTGCAACCGGCGAGCTGACTGATTTTATGTACCGCGGTATCGCCACTGAGTCTGTACATCCCAATTCCGTTGTGATCTTTAGGCTCACGTCGTAGAAGCCTGTACTTGAATAATAATGGGATGGGGTAGGTCCGGAGCCTTTGGTTCCATCGCCGAAGTCCCACTCGTAACTTGTGACAGCGCCGTTGGTCCTTGTGGTATCAATAAAATTCACAAATCCATTGTCGCACAACAGTCGTTTATCCGCATTAAATCCAGGAATAATATCAATTACCTTAATGGCGGCTGCGGTGTTGATCACTACACTGCAGCCTGACTTGTCCTTCAGCAGCACGCGGGGTTTTAAATCTCCTGAAGTATCGGTGTAAGTATATTGTTGTATGGTATCCCTTCCAGAAAGGATCGAGCTTCCATCTCCAAAATCCCAGAATACACTATCGGTATTTGTGGTTCGGACCCTGAAGTTGAAAGTCACAGGAAGACAGCCCCCGGGGAGATCTGCGGTTAGTACTCCCTTTGGACCAAACACTGTAATTTTCTTAATACTGGTATCTGTACATCCCCCGGGAGAAGTAATAATCAGTCGGGGAAAATAGGATCCTGGTATATCGTAAAGGTGAGTTGGAGTATCAATGACAGATATGTCACCATCACCAAAATCCCATCGGAAGGACTGCTGGAAGGTGCTCGTATTGGTAAACTTTACAATGAGTGGCGGACAATTTGCAACGGAGTCACTCACACGGAAAGATGCAAATGGTGTGTCGATCAGAATATGTTCTGTCCTGATCGTCGAATCTAAACATCCGAACCGGTCTGCCACCGTTAACTTGACATCATATTTTCCAACCGCGGAATACGCGTTTTGAGGATTTCGGAAGCTAGAAGTATTTCCATTGCCGAAAGACCATTGGTGCGATATGATCGCACCTGTTGACTGGGTCAGGAACTGGACGTTCTTCCCAGGGCAGGAGATGGAATTCGGCACACTGAATGCAGCCTTTGGGTTTGAAGCCACCACCAGGCTGTTTTGCACCAGGCTGTCTACACAGCCCACAGCGTCTGTCACTTTCAGTTTCACACTAAAAAATCCCGGTTGATTATACTGATGACTGACTGCTTGCGCATTTACAGATTGTACAGCGCCATCGCCATAGTCCCAAACCCTGCTGACAATAGCGTTCACGCCGTCCGACAATGAAGTATCGGAGAAATTTACGGTGAACCCAACACAGCCTGTTGGATTTAGGGCCAAAAATTTTGCCTGGGGTCCCCCAACACCAATACTGCGGGTCACGGTATCCGTACATCCGTTGATTTCTTTAATTGCAAGCCGTGCAATGTAGACCCTGGGGGTGTCGTATACATGGGTAAACACGCTATCCCCCAGCACAAAAAGTCCGTTCCCATAATCCCATTCATATTTTAACACATTGGAATCTATTGCGGAAGCGGTCAGTGTAGTTTTGGCACCCTTGCATAACGTCAATGGTGAGATATTGAAGTTGGCTTGTTCGTCGACCAGCTTAATGGTTTTTGAAAGTATATAGGTACACGTTCCTCGCACAGCGGTGAGTGTAACCTTATAAACGCCGAGAGCCGGAAAAGTATGTTTAGGATTCGCTTGGGTTGATGTGGGTGAGCCGTCCCCGAAGTCCCAGGAAATGGATGCTGCGTTCAGCGAACTGTCCAGGAATGATACTTGCCTTTTGTTGACACAGGACACTACATAACCGAAGCGCGCAACGGCTCCATAAGCCCTTACGTAAGCGGGCTTAACCATCGAGTCCGCACAACCGTTATTGAAAACAAACAATTTGACGGTAAATCTTCCGGTGTCCATATACTGGTAACTTGGATTTCTCTTTGTGGAACTGTCTCCCACCTTATTTGCGGTGTCGCCATAGTCCCATCGCCAACCGGTTATTATGCCGGTGGAAAGGTCGAGGAAATTTACGGGGTCTCCTGCACAGAGGTCGAGCGGGGCTCCGGTAAAATTAGCACCGGGCTTCACACCGGTTTTTACAGCGCCTGGTACTGACATGGTCTGAACGCAGCCACCACGCGTGGTGATGGCCAGCGTTACGTCATATATACCTTCGGTGCTGTACGTTTTGGTAGTATTTTCCTGCGTACTTGTAGTGCCGTCTCCGAAGGTCCAGAAATAAGACGCAACGCCGTCAACAGCTCTGATATCAGCCTGCGGTCGGATGGTAATGGGCGCGCAGCCGCTATCCGGCAGGTTAGTAAATCTGATGGAAGGAGTGACCAGTTTTACAAACTCTTTCTTCACCAGGGTATTTGTGCAGCCGTTGCGGTTGGTGATGGTGAGTGACACATCAAAACGGCCAAGCGCGGTGTACTCCTTGCTTGGATTTCTTTCAGTGGAACTGGTACCATCCCCAAAATCCCAGAGCCAGCTGACTGCACCGGATGACTGATCGGTAAATCGAACCGTGTGTGGGCTCCGGCAGTTGACCGTATCTGCAGAGGTGAAATCAGCTCTTGGGGCATCGAGTACAACGATCTTCTTAATCACAGAGTCAAGGCAGGATGTGAAAAGGTTTGTCAGTTTAACATTGTAGGTACCTGGTGCGCGGTATGTTTTTGACACAGAAGATCCGGTATTTTCAGTACCGTCGCCAAATTTCCAACCACTGCTGTCGGCTGAAGGCGTTGAAAAGTTGGTAAAGACCACGGGTTGGTTAACACATGCTGTATCCGGAGCATTGATAGAAGAGCTGATGTTGACGTTGGGGATATCCACCTGATTCACTGTACTGTCGATGCAGCCATCAGAGCTGGAAGTGATTAAGGTTACGTTATAGAGACCTTGAGCGGTGTAAAGATGGCTGGGATTTACCTGTGCGGAAAGCGGTGAACCATCTCCGAATCGCCATGAGTAAGACATGGTGCCCGGCCCTGTTGAGCCATTAAAGAAATCGATGACGGAGGGAGGTTTGCACGAACTGGCGAATGAGTTGAAAAACGAGGCCTTGACACCATTGGTTACCGTGATATGCCTTGTTTTTTTGAGTGACCCGATACAGCCGCTGTTGCTGGTTACTTTGAGCGTAACGTTGAACACATTTTCTATCCGGTACACGTGGGATGGATTCTGCTGCGTGGAAGTGACACCATCGCCAAAGTCCCAGAGCCAGTCTGTAATTACGCCGGGAGAGGCATTGGATAGGTCCGTGAATCTGACCGGTAGGGGAAAACAGCCGGCTGAATCGTCCACGTTGAACTGGACGACAGGCGTTGGGAGAACGACAATGGTTTTTCTGGCCGTGTCTGACCCGCTGACGTTAATGGCTATAAGCGTAACCGTATATGTGCCTGCGGAATTGTAAATAGATACGGCAGTGGGGCCCGATTGAACCTGGGATCCATTACCAAAATTCCAGAGCAGTTGGGAGGCGTTTGTTGATTTATCGGTAAACTGAACGAGCAGGGGTGAGCAGCCGGAAAGGACAGTGGCATCAAAATCGGCAACAGGTCTCTGGCTGTACAGTTTTAACGTGGTCAGCACCAATAGCAGGACAAAATATAGTCGTTTAAGCACTAAAGTCGTGATATTTGATTAAAAATAACTTCTTTCACAGAGACAACACTTACAATCAGGGTTCTCCACCAAATGTAAACGCTGCAATCAGAGCTTTATTTCCTTGATAAGCAATGGAATTTGCAAAAAATCCAGGCTTATTTTTTCACCAGTTTAAGGTAGGCTGTTCGCCCGGTATTCGTGGGATTCGCTTCTACCAATGTAAAGGTGTTATTGAAGATCTTCCAGGTATCATTCAGTCGTTGAAGGGTATTATTTCCGGTTGGAAATGAAGAGGTTATCGTTCTGGCATTCGGATCGGCCGTCCAAATACCGGTAACTGTGGTGGTACCACTCATTGCCTGAACCTGTCCATTATCGTAGAATTGAAACAAATAAGGCACAAATTCCGGGCTTACGTCCAGGGTATTCTCGGAGAACTGCTGAACCTGCCACTTTCCATTGGTCATGGCCTGGATGATGATATTCTGCTGTACCTCCTCTTTCGAGCAATGTACAAAAGACATGGCGATCACCATCATTGCGAATGAGAAACCGGGAGAAAGTAGCCTTTTCATGGTGCCAGAAAATGACGATTTAGGTTTGTACGTGTTCAAAACGCAGTTTTGGTGTTTTTATTGTTGACTTTTTTCTGTCTGCAAATTTACATACTTAATTAAGCTTTAAGCTATTGTGGAAAAATTTTTGAGCTATTTGACCACATAGGTTGTCCACCCCTGATATCGGCCATTGTTCTTTTTACATAGCTGCAGAAGCTGGAGGGTAACGGCATCCATCCGGGCTACATCTGGTTTATCTTCTCTTGTCATCACCAATCTGAAAGGAAAGTCTTCAGACTCTGTTTTTTCTACCGGCATTTCCGTTACTGCGAATCCGGGCATGGTAAAGGATTCAAGAAACTTTTTTCGATTACCCTGGGTTTTAAACAGCATGAGGTGTTCTATTATTCTTGCTTTTCGTTGATCATCACCTTTCCCTTCGAGGTATTTTACCATACGACGGTTTTCGATCTTTTCAAGTTCTGGGTCGGGGGGGTAAAGCACTTCAAAATAATTTGCCCAGTTTTTATCATACAAAGCTTTCGCCAGCCACGGGAAACCGGCATATTTTTTCATCACTTCATTACATGGGCGCATATAGTCGAGGGTGTCGAGAGCATAGAAATAGAACTCCCGGATGCCGCGTTGGGTGAATCTTCCGGCATAGATCGCGCCATTGGTTCTGGTAAGGGCCTCTTCAAGTTCGTTTTCCATGTTTTCCAACTCAGGCCTCGACCCTTCCCCAGGAAATCCTTTGTCGTCGCGGTCGCTATACTTCGTTCTCAGGATCACCAGATACGGCCTTTCGCTAATAGGTGCTTTCTCCTTCAGCCCCAGGTTCACTACTATTGAAACCGGACGCTCGTTGACGCTGATGATATAGTTATCCCAGTCCTGGGGGTATTCCTGAGCCAATACGGAACTTTGGGAAACGATGCAAATCAGCAGGAATGTTTGAATTATCTTCATGTTAGTATCGCCAAAATAATCCCATTTGGCTTTAAAACAGACTGCTACATGAATATCTCAGCCATTATTAACTTTTTAGAAACATTAGCTCCGCGGTCTCTGCAGGAATCCTATGATAACTCCGGTCTGATTACGGGCACCGGGCAGACTGCCTGTACGGGGGCCCTGGTAACGCTTGATGTTACTGAAGATGTGGTGGCTGAGGCGGTCAGGGTGGGATGTAACCTGATCGTGGCCCATCACCCCGTCATATTTTCCGGGTTAAAGAAGATAGATCCGGGCCATTATGTGGGTCGGGCGATCATAACCGCGGTGAAGAATGATGTTGCTATTTATGCCATTCACACGAACCTCGATCATGTGAAAAACGGGGTCAATGGGAAAATTGCTTCCATGCTGGGGTTAAAAAACCTGGCAGCACTTAAGCCGATGGGTGGGCAGCTGAGGAAGCTGGTTAGTTTTGTTCCGCATGAGCACCTCGATACCGTGCGAAACGCATTGTTTTGGGCTGGTGCCGGTAAGATCGGAAATTACGATGAGGCTGGATTTTACAGCGAGGGGAAGGGCAGTTTCAGAGCAAGGGACGGCGCAAATCCATATATAGGCAAGCCGGGGCTAAGGCATTATGAGCCGGAGACGCGGCTGGAGGTGATATATCCAGTTCACCTGGAGTCCAGATTGGTGCAGGCTTTACAGGAGGCGCATCCCTACGAGGAAGTGGCTTATGACCTGGTCCAGCTGCATAATGAAGACCCCGGTATTGGTTCAGGGTTGATCGGGGAACTGGATTCGGCGGCTGGGGAGACCGAATTTTTGAAGAGCCTGGCTTTGGTTTTTGGACTAAAGCTGGTCCGGCACACTGCGCTGCTCGGCCGGCCGATAAAGAAGGTTGCAGTGTGTGGCGGCGCGGGTAGTTTCTTGATTTCCAAGGCTTTGCAATCAGGGGTTGACATTTTCATCACCTCCGACGTGAAATATCACGAATTTTTCGAGGCCAATGGCAAGATGATTATCGCGGACATTGGACATTATGAAAGTGAACAATTCACGATAAACCTGCTTTTTGACCTGTTGCAAGAAAAATTCCCTAATTTTGCCATCCTAAAATCAGGTGTCGAAACAAACCCGGTTCAATACCTCATATAAACAAATATGGCAAACGTAAAAGAGTATTCTGTAGAAGAAAAGCTTCTCACCCTCCTCAATCTTCAAAAAATTGAAAGTAAGTTGGACGAAGTTCAGATCCTCAAAGGTGAACTTCCCATGGAGGTCAGTGACCTGGAAGATGAAATTCAGGGACTTCACGCCAGGGAAACCCGCATAGAAGAAGAAATTAACGGGATCAACGAGTTCATCAACCAGAAGAAGGAAGCTATTACTGAAGCCAGTAATCTTACGAAGAAGTACGAGAAGCAAACTGAGAATGTAAAGAACAACAGGGAGTTTGAAGCGATCAATAAAGAGATCGAGATGCAAACCCTGGAGATGAAACTGGCAGAAAAGCATATAAAAGATGCGAACGAAGAGATCTCTGATAAAGCGAGGCTCCTTGATGCTGCCAAAAAGAACATTGCCACAAAGGAAACCAACCTGAAGCATAAGAAAGGTGAACTGGAGAAGATCATCGGGGAGACCGAAAAAGAGGAACAGGAGTATCGCATTGATGCAGATACAGCAAAAGAGAAAGTAGACCCCCGTCTCCTTGCGTCTTACGAGCGGATCAGAAAGAACTACCGCAATGGCCTTGCTGTTGTAGCCATAGTAAGGGATGCTTGTGGTGGCTGTTTCAATGCCATTCCGCCCCAGCGCCAGAGCGAGATCAGGCAGCGCAAAAAGATCATCGTTTGCGAGAACTGCGGAAGGATCCTGGTAGACGAGGAATTACAGGAAGCATCTGCTGCGAAATAAGATCATCGTTAAATAACACAAAAAGGCCGTTTTAAAACGGCCTTTTTCATTTGTCCACATGCCTGATTTTGTTAAGAGCTCCCCTTAACTTTATACCATGCTTTCCAGGTTATACATCAGTAATTATGCCATCATCAGTGAAGTGGAGATCAGCTTTATGAAAGGCCTGAATATCATCACCGGCGAAACAGGCGCAGGGAAAAGCATTTTGGTCGGCGCACTCGGTTTGATCCTCGGTGAACGTGCGGACAGTACTGTTTTGCTGGATAAGTCGAAGAAATGCATGGTGGAGGGATTGTTCCCACACGATAGCCGGGATTCTATCCAGCAGTTTTTTATTGAGAACGACCTTGACCATGAGGGTGAGATCATTTTGCGGCGGGAGATCTCCGTGAATGGAAAGTCGCGTGCGTTCATCAACGATTCACCGGTTAACCTGACTCAGCTCCAGCAACTTGCTGCTTTGCTGGTAGACCTTCACCAGCAGTTCGATACAGTGCAACTCGGCCAGGATCGTTTTCAACTGGATATCCTTGACGCTATTGCGGGGCAGATGGATGTTCGGAAAAAATATGGCAACGTTTTCGTGAAGTATACAGAGGCAAGGGAATCATGGAAAAAGCTTGAAAAGGCGAGGGAAGAGTCGCTCAGGGAGTACGATTATTACCATTTTTTGCATAGTGAACTGGAAGACGCAGCGTTTAAAGAAGGTGAGCTGGAAAAATTGGAAGCGGAACTGGGCTTGCTGTCGAATGCAGAACAAGTGAGTAATGCGCTTTTCAATTTAGCCGGGGTATTGGACGCCAACGACCAACCTGTCACTCGTCAATTAAAATCTCTGGCGCAGCAGATGGAGGGCGTGGCCCGTTTCCATCCTGCGTTACAGGCGTTGGCAGACAGATTACGATCAGCGCAGGTAGAATTGAAGGATATTGCTGATGAAGCCGAACATATCTCCGCGGGTATTTCCATGGATGCGAAAAGACTTAATGAGGTCAACGAAAGGCTATCCATAGGCTATAAGCTGCTGAAGAAACATCATGTGAAAGACACCCAGGCTTTACTCGTGGTGCAGCAACAAATCGGTGAGAAGATACGGCGGGTAATGAATTTAGATGAAGAGATCGCGAAAGCAAAAACTGAACACGACCAGGCGCTGCATACCGCCCGCGAACAGGCAGGGAGAATTTCAGGTGGCAGAACTTCGGTGGTGAAAGATTTCGAAGCAAAGGTTAGGGTTTTACTGCAGCGTGTGGGTATGCCAAATGCCAAGCTTAAGATCGAACTTGAATCCGGCGAGTTGAACAACATGGGATCCGACCGGGTGGAGTTTCTTTTTGATGCTAATAAAACGGGCAGGTTCGAGCCGCTGCGGAAGGTGGCGAGCGGTGGGGAGTTTTCAAGACTTCTGCTTTGTATCAAGACCCTGGTGGCAGGATCCCTGGCTATGCCACTGATGATCTTCGATGAAATAGATACGGGGATCAGTGGCGAGGCTGCGAAACAGGTCGGTATACTCATGAAGGAAATGGGTCACTCACACCAGATCATTTCCATCACCCACCAGCCCCAGATCGCGGCGCGCGCAGATGCCCATTATTTTGTTTATAAGAAAGAGGTGAGTGGCGCCATCAGGACCCAGTTGCGGAGGCTGAACGATGAGGAACGTGTAGAGTCTATCGCGAGGATGATGAGCGGGGAAAAGCCTTCAGCCTCGGCTCTGCAGAATGCGAGGGAACTTATGACAGCCAACTGAGAAAGTTTGTTACTTTTGACAATTATTGTAATACTTATACAGATCAACCATGAACCAACTGCTAAAGGGGAAAAAAGGCATCATATTCGGTGCGCTTGACGAGAAGTCAATAGCCTGGAAAACCGCGATTCAATGCCATGCCCAGGGGGCGGAACTGGTGCTGACCAATGCGCCCATTGCCCTTCGGATGGGGCAGATCAATGAGTTGGCGAAGCAGGTGAATGCGCCTGTGATCCCTGCGGATGTCACCAATATGGACGACCTCCGGAAGTTGTTTGAAGAATCCATCAAGCATTTTGGCGGCGGGGTGGACTTTATCCTGCATTCCATAGGGATGAGTCTGAATGTGAGAAAGGGGAAACACTATACGGAAATGGATTATGGGTTTAACCAAAAAACATTGGATATCTCGTCTATGTCGCTCCACAAAGTGCTCCGCACAGCATGGGACCTCGATGCCATCAATGAATACGGAAGTGTTGTTGCACTTACCTACATAGCAGCACAGCGGGTATTTCCTGATTATAATGAAATGGCTGATGCCAAGGCACTTCTGGAAAGTGTGACCCGTAGTTTTGGATACCATTATGGGGTAAAGAAGAAGGTAAGGGTCAATACCATTTCCCAGTCTCCCACGCGTACCACGGCGGGAAGCGGCGTCAAGGGATTCGACGGGTTTATTTCCTATGCAGAAAAAATGAGCCCATTGGGTAACGCAAGTGGAGAAGACTGTGCAAATTATTGTGCGGTGATGTTTTCCGACCTGACAAGAATGGTCACCATGCAAAACCTTTTCCACGACGGCGGTTTTTCCTACACTGGTGTTACAGAAGCAGTTATCGATCAGATGGAGAAATAGCTTTAACATACTGTCCTTGCACGGGCAGCATTAATGATGTAATTTGAATGGGCGATCGCACGATCGCGAGCTTTTCACTTTACAAGGAGAAGGCATTTGAATAAGCCAGCAAACGACAATAAGAAAACTTATCGCTTATGGGTAATGGCACTCATAGTACCCGTTCTTCTTTTATCGGGGGTGCATTTTTTTGTCTTATCCCAATTGAAGAAGCTTCTCCCTACCCTTATTGAAACACTGTCAGACGGGAAATATGCATTGACTTATGACCAGGTACGGTTTCAGTATTTCAGCCCTTATATGAAACTCAAAGGTGTTCATCTCAAGCCCACGAGTGACTCCATGGATGAGGCCTATGAGGTGAAGGTGGATTCATTGTTCTTAAGCCTGGAATCTATTCTCCCTGTTTTGCTGAATAATGCGGTAAGCGTTAATGAGATCAGGTTGGTGCGCCCTGTGGTAAGGGCGTGGAGGATATTGGATAAAAAGGAGAAGGTCGATGGTGGTTTCCTGCATGTCCAGGTGAGTAAACTACAGGAAAATGCTATGCAATTCTTCAATGCACTAAGTGTGAAGAAATGCAGTATCGTTGACGGCTCCTTCCGTTATCATCCGATGCCGGGCAGTGACATGCATTTCAACATAGAGCATGTTTCCCTTGATATCAATGACCTTGTGATACCAGAATATAGTGGAACTACAGATAAGGGAATTGAAGCCCGCATCAGGCTTTCTATACGTAACCCTGCCCTCCGCATACCTGACAGCCTTCTGAATATCCAGTTAGATTTTTTTGAATGGGATAATCAGGCCCATTATGTGGACGTGGGAAAATTCATGATCAGTCAGCGGAACGCGCTTCCTGTGCGTGACAGTTTTTTGATCATGCTGGATACGATACGGATCAGAAATATCGATTGGAGTATTTGGCTTGATTCGGGGATCGTAAGTGTGGATACCCTATTGGCAAAGAATGGCAACATGTATTTTGAAACCGGTAATGCACCGGTGAAAAGAAAAGCGAAAAAGGATTCGGTTGATATTAAAAAACTGAAGTTTTGGGATGCCATTGGCGATCTCGAGATCGGCCATTTCTCTGCGCGGTTTATTCATGCATCCATTATCAATAAAAATCCCGAACGGCAGCGCGACAATTCCCTGATCGGCGACAGTCTTATTGTAGAGGGTCTTTCGATCCGTCCGGCCAGAAGTACGCCATTGTATATCGATGAGCTGGGATTGGGTGTCCGGGGGTTTGAAGATAAAGGGTTGTCTAACCAGTTTCAGTCGTCATTCTCCCGCTTGCAGGTCAAGGGGAATACCATGATGCTGAACAATTATATGATCAGGTCAACACGAAAAAGCCGAATGGGGGAAGGAGCCAGTCTCTTCATTCCCAGTTTATACATAGTGGGCATTTCGCTGGAAGACGTTTTTGATCAAAAGGCATCCATTCAGGAGATCCGGATGGAGTCGCCGGAACTTTTCATGCATTCCCTGCCTGAAAAACTAAATGGCCAGCGCACCCCCTTTGAAAGCCTGGATGCCCTCAAGCCATATATCGATGTGGAGCGGCTGGTCCTGAATAATGCAAAGGTAACCGTGAGTAACCGAAAAGATACGGGAACAAGCATGGGGACCAGGGAGTTTTCCGCCGTGATCATGACCCGGTCGGCGATCAGGGCCATTGACATGGACGGGCTGTTTTCGAGCTTCACGAATGTCAACATGAAGAATTTCTTCTACTTCACTCCACGCGTGCAATTGCAGGTGTTCAATGCCGCAGTGGATTACAGTAACAAGATCATTCGTTTTGAACGGATGGAAGGATATCTGAATGATCGTAAGATCAGGGCTGACCTGAACAATGTGAGCATCACGGGTGGAGAAGAAGTGAAGCCTTTCGAAAAAGATGTCATGTGGCATTTTAAAAATATCACCGTGGGGTCGGGTTCGCTTGATATCAATACAGACGGATACAAGGACGTCAAGGTAAACGAGCCGGATACTGGAAAACTGATCGGCATGGTAGATTCCCTGAATTTATTTAACCTGGTAGTCAGGTACGACAATAAGAAAATCAGGGGCGGTGCCTTGATCAACTCGGCCCGGGTAGCGGGTCATCATATGTATACGGGAAAAAACCATTGGGACCAGACCCGGATCGATGCCGACGATCTTTTTGTGGAGGCAGATGGCATCAGGGTGCAAACTGAGGGTGCATTATTGAATTCAACGGGCAAGTCCCTGATCTCAAATCCTGCGATCACCATTGAGAAGCAAGGTATTTTGCTCAATCTTGTGGCCAGAGAGATCAGTTTAACTGGCCAGTTTCCCACCCTGGACGCCCGGAATGTTTCTCTCGAAGAATTGACCCTGGAGAAGCCACAAATAAAGATCGACATCATATCCGGTCAAAAGCAGGGTGAAGGGGAAGCACCGCCTGCAGCAGCAAACTTATCCGTGGCGAAATTCTTTTTGAATGACCCTGAAGTCCGAATTGGTTTGAAGAAGCCAGACGAACAGGTGGATCTCGTAACCAGCGGCGAGCTGATTTCAGGTGAAAAGTTGATGTGGAAAAAAGATCAGGGAGGTGTTGCTTTCACTTTTGCTGACCTGCGGTCTGAATTGGGTGGTGTGATGATCACGAATGGAGAAAAGGAGATATTCAGGTCGGGCCACATTTCTGCAGGCATCAGTTCCTTTTTGAAGAAAAATGAACTGCTTCCGATGATGAGTATTTCCCATGTGAACGTGTCGGATATCAACATGGGAAGAACATATGATCATGATACGATGGAGATCAGGACAGGAGGTATCATGCTTGGCCGGATCAACGGTATGATATTGCAAAAAGATTCCCTCATTCAAACGGCATTGAAACTTCCACCAGCCATCTTGATGCCCGGAACTTTCAAATTTAGAAGTCCGGTCACGGAGGTGAGTATTTTCAATGTGTCGTTGAATACCGACCGAGAGTTTTTGGAGTGGGACAGTTTCGCGTTGGTCAACAGAGTTCCCCGCGATGTTTTTTTTCAGCGGCAGCCCTTTGAAAAAGACTACATCACGCTTAGCACAGGGAGGTTAAGGGCGGATGATCTTAAGCCGGTAATATATGGACGAGATACAACAGTATACATACGCAAGCTGACAGTGGATCCTGTAGATTTCAAAGTTGAGCGCGACAAGCGGGTGAAGGATGATACTGTTCAGTACAGGCCGTTACTTGCACAGATGTTTCAGAAGTTTAATTTTCCGTTGAAACTGGATACGGTGCACTTGAAGAACTCTGTGGTATGGCATAACATCATAGATGAGAAAACAGAGAAAGAGGGAACGATATTCTTTACGGGGGTGGAAGGGTATGTTACCAATATCAAAAATTTCGATTTTGAGGAGAAAGACAGCGTGCGACTGAATATCAAAGCGGATTTCATGGGGAAGGGCGCAATGCGGTTTTTATTCAGGGAAGATTATAAAGACAGCCTGCAGGGATTTCTGATGAATGTGAGGATGGGCGGTATGGAGATGAAGGAACTTAACCGGTTAATGATACCGCTAAACAGTGTTCGGGTGGATAAAGGATACATCCGGAACGTGAGTATGCGCGTAAAGGGGAACGACTTTCTTGCATTTGGATCAATGGACATGAATTACAATAACTTGAAAGTTTCTGTGCTGAGTGTGAAAGAAAAAAAACGGGGTATCAGTTCATGGCTGGCTAACCTGTTCGTAAGAGGTCAGAACAGCAAGTCCGGGATTGTTTACACGGAAAGGCTAAGGGAAAAATCAGTATTCAATTTTTGGTCCAGGATTTCTTTGAACGGACTGATGACCAACCTCGGGGTTAAGTCGAACGGCAAACAGATCAGAAGGTTCTACAGGGGACTGGAAAAAAACCAGTTACCAGTTGAACTGTTCTGATCAATACTCGTCTTCGTTGAAAAAGAAATCTTCCTGGCTCGGGTAGTCAGGCCAGATGTCCTCGATGCCTTCATAGATCTCACCCTCATCCTCCAGTTCCTGAAGGTTTTCTACCACCTCAATTGGCGCACCACTCCTGATCGAATAATCGATCAGTTCATCTTTGGTTGCAGGCCACGGAGCATCTTCCAGATACGAAGCTAATTCTAGGGTCCAAAACATCTCGTTACACTTTAACTTTCGGCAAAAGTAATTTTTGTTACGGAATTACCAAATCCGTTTATTCCACCGTAAAAACTTTTATTAACCGGATTTGCTGCACTTTTGTTGCCTATTTACCCATTTTCCATCATAATTCTTGATAAACGCTTTTATATGCTTGTTGCCGAGAAAATTACAAAGTCATATGGTGAGCTAAAAGTGCTTAAAGGTGTCGACCTACAGGTGGCTGACGGTGAGATCGTATGCATTGTGGGCTCTTCCGGGGCGGGTAAGAGTACTTTGTTGCATATTTTGGGGACATTGGACCAGGCCGACTCAGGAACCATGTTCATTGGAGGCCAGCGGGTTGATAACCTGAAAAGCAAGACCATGGCTCGTTTCCGTAACCAACACCTCGGTTTTGTTTTCCAGTTTCACCACTTGCTGCCTGAATTTAGTGCGTTGGAGAACGTTTCCATCCCAGGGTGGATAGCAGGCAGGAAAAAGAAAGAGGTGGAACAGAGGGCGGAGGAATTATTGGAGTTGCTGGGTCTGAAAGATCGTTTACAACATAAGCCCGGTGCTTTATCCGGGGGCGAACAACAGCGGGTAGCTGTTGCCCGGGCATTGATCAACCAGCCGGAGATCGTCTTTGCTGATGAACCAACAGGCAACCTGGACTCTACCAATGCCCGGGAACTTCATAACCTGTTTATCAGGCTAAAAAAAGAATTTGGGCAGACATTCCTGATCGTTACGCATAATGAAGAGCTCGCCGGGATGAGCGACAGGGTAATACATATGAAAGATGGACTGATCCTCGGTGGTTAAGGTTACGAAATCCGGGGTTTCCATGGCAGTTCTGCCACATTTAGCTGGTGGCCGATGTATCGGGCAAGGACAAAAAGATAATCACTTAGCCGGTTCAGGTACTGGAGGATCAACGGTTCAACTTCCAGGCTCTCCAGTTCTAAGCGGACACAGCATCTTTCCGCCCTTCTGCATACGCACCGTGCAACATGAAGTTGTGACACCACCAGATGGCCGCCTGGCAAGATAAACGACTTCATCTCCGGAAGTATTTCGTTCATTTGGTCCATTTCATTTTCCAATAAAGCGATATCTGCAGGTTTGAGGTCCGGAATTCTAATGCTGGGCTCTTTGATGGGATCGCATGCGAGTGCGGACCCGATGGTGAATAACCTGTCCTGTATCTCCAGGATGGCATTTCGGGTATTGACATCTTCCACCTGGTCACGGCAAAGCCCCAGATAGGAGTTCAGTTCATCAATTGTACCGTAAGCTTCTATGCGGAGATGCGACTTTGGCACTTTCGTTCCGCCTATAAGAGAGGTGGTGCCTTTATCGCCTGTTTTTGTATAAATTTTGATAGACATAATGATATTCAGGATTGTAAATGCCTGAATCCCCGCTTTTGTTCAGATTTCCCAAAAAGAAATCACCCTGCCAGAACAGGCTGCCTTGTTTTGTCTGTTTCAACCAAGCCATCGCGTAGCCGGATCACCCTATGGGCATAGTTGGAAATATCTTCCTCGTGGGTTACCAGAACCACTGTGTTACCGTCCTCATGGATCTTGCTGAAAATGTTCATGATCTCGTAAGACGTTCTGGTATCGAGATTTCCCGTGGGCTCGTCGGCCAATATAATGGAAGGGTTGTTCACCAGGGCCCGGGCAATGGCGACCCTTTGGCATTGGCCTCCGGACAGTTCGTTGGGTTTATGATGACTCCTTGATTCAAGGTCAACTTTCTTTATCACCTCCATGGCTATTTCAGTTCTCTGCTTTTTTGAAATACCGGCGTAAACCAGGGGTAGGGCCACGTTTTCAAGCGCGGAAAGGCGGGGCAGCAGGTTGAATTGCTGGAAAACGAAGCCGATTTCCTTGTTCCTGATCTCGGCCAGGTCATTGTCTGCCATGGTGCTGACATCATTCCCGTTCAGGATATAGGTGCCGCTGGTAGGCGAGTCCAGGCAGCCTACAATGTTCATCAGCGTGCTTTTCCCGGATCCGGATGGGCCCATCAGGGCAATGTATTCGTTGCGGTTAATGGTAAGGCTGATCCCTTTCAAAACCTGCAGTTCCTGCCTGCCCATGATATAGTTCTTCCTGATTTCTTCCAGTTTGATAACTTGACTCATTTCCTTTCTTTTATTTTCTGATCACTTTTGGTACGGTGAAAAATGGTCCATGGGGATATCCCGCATTGGACAAAGCCTGTTCCGCGGTAACGGAACCTTTGATTTCGTCTTTTCGCAGGTGATTGACTTCTGTACTCATGTGCAAAACAGGCTCCAGACCAGTCGTATCCAATTCGTTAAGCTTATCAACAAAACTGATCATCCGCTGCAGGTCCTCGCGGATATCCTTTTTCTCTTCATCATTAAAATGAAGCCTGCTCAGGTTAGCGAGGTGGGAGACAAGTTCATCATTGACCATCATCTTGCAAAAATAGCTGAATTGCCATTTATTGGGCACGAATAGTGCTAAATGGTCCAACCTTGTTACAACTGGCTTAACGAACCATCCTTATATTATCTTTGCCGCCATGGAAAATGCAATTGTCATGAGCGGGATAAGGCCCACGGGTTTCCTTCATCTGGGGAATTATTTCGGGGCCGTCCGGAATTACGTGAGGATGCAGGAAGATTTCACCTGTTATTTCATGGTGGCGGATCTTCATTCCCTGACCACTCATCCGGATACGAAGGAGCTTAAAAATCATGTTTCCCGGGTGTTAGCTGAAAATATCGCTTGTGGACTGGATCCTGATAAGGCGGCACTTTATTGCCAGAGCCATATCCATGAAACAGCAGAGTTATATCTCTATTTGAACATGATGGCCTATAAAGGCGAACTGGAAAAAACAACCACCTTCAAGGATAAGGTGAGATTGCAGCCCGATAATGTGAACGCAGGGCTGCTGACTTACCCCGTGTTGCAAACGGCCGATATTATCCTGCACAGGGCAAGTTTGGTACCTGTTGGGAAAGACCAGGAGCAGCACCTTGAAATGGCGCGTAATTTTGTGAACAGGTTTAATCACCGTTATGGCGATGTGTTTCCTGAACCGCATGCCTTTAACTACGGTGAAGATCTGGTGAAGGTTCCGAGCCTGGATGGGGCGGGAAAAATGAGCAAGAGTGAGAATCAGTATGCAACGATATACTTAGCGGATGATGATGATCTCATCAGGAAGAAGGTGATGAAGGCCAAAACCGATTCGGGCCCAACAGCGCCGAATACCCTAAAGCCTGATTATATCGAAAACGTATTCCTGCTGATGAAGTTGGTATCGGAGCCCGGGGTAGTCGCGAAATTCGAAGCTGACTATAATCAATGCACTATTCGGTATGGCGATATGAAAAAGCAACTTGCCGAGGATATGGTAAGATTTGTAGCACCCGTAAGGGAGAAGTCTGAGTCTATCCGAAACGATGAGAAATACCTCATGGAAGTGATGGGTAAAGGCGCCGAAAAAGCCCGGAAGAGTGCGGCTGCCACCATGGAAATTGTGCGCGATGCTATTGGACTCAAGTATTACTAAAAGCTTTATCTTTAAAAACCTCTGGCCCTTAACCTTCAATCTTGAACTCTCTTTATGGCGAAAGCAAAGAAACCAAAACATATTGCCATTGCAGGCAATATCGGTGCGGGTAAAACAACCCTTACCGAAATGCTTAGCAAGCACTATCGTTGGATACCACAGTTTGAGGATGTGGATCATAATCCCTACCTGTTTGATTTTTATGAAGACATGCCGAGGTGGAGTTTCAACCTGCAGATTTTTTTCCTGAACAGCCGGTTGAACCAACTGGTGGATATTTCGAGGGGAACTGAGACCGTGATACAGGACAGGACGATCTATGAGGATGCGCACATATTTGCGCCTAACCTTCATGAAATGGGCCTGATGAGCAAGAGGGATTTCGACAATTATTTCCAGTTCTTCCAAACGCTGAAGCAGATGGTGCAGCCACCTGATCTGCTGATTTATCTACAGGCCTCGGTACCTACTTTGGTTGGCCAGATTCAGAAAAGGGGTCGGGAGTATGAAGAGAACATCAGACTGGATTATCTCAAGCGTTTGAATGAGTATTACAACAAGTGGATCGAAGGGTATAAGGAAGGGCCCTTGCTGGTGATCAATGTTGATAAGAACAAATTTGCGGAAAGTGATGAACACCTGGGTGAGATTATAGGGAAGATCGATTCGCAGTTATACGGACTGTTTTAGCATGTGATGCATGTGATGAATGTGGGAAATGTGGTGAATGAATGTGAGAATGAGAGAAGTGTGGGAAATCTATTACAAGGAGTATTGATTTTTTGCGTAGCAAAAATATCGCGCCGCAGGCGCGAATAAAAAAATCCCCGCCATAGTGGCGAGGATGCAAGCAAACAATCGATAAGACCGCTAAATAGTTGGTGCTGCTGCCTGGATGTTTCCTGAAACACCCTGAGCATATTTTTCAAAATTCTTCACAAATAGTTTCGCGAGGTTAATTGTCTGCCGGTCATAGTCCTCCTTGTCTTCCCATGTAGACCTGGGATCAAGCAGTGCTGATGGAACGCCCGGACAGGATGCAGGAACGGAAAGGTTGAATACCGGCATATGTTCGTATTTCACGTCATTCAATTTGCCCTGAAGTGCTGCGGTGATCATAGCCCGGGTATAGCTTAATTTCATGCGGGTACCCTTGCCGTATGCGCCTCCCGTCCAACCTGTATTGATCAACCATACTTTAGCTTGTGATTTTTCCACTTTTTCGCCGAGCATGTGAGCATACTTTCCAGGGTGCAATGGCAGGAACGGCGCCCCAAAACACACGCTGAACGTTGCTTTAGGTTCTGTTACACCCGTTTCGGTACCGGCTACTTTTGCCGTGTATCCACTAATGAATTGGTACATGGCCTGCTCTGGGGAGAGTCTGGAGATGGGTGGCAAAACACCGTAGGCATCGCAAGTCAGGAAGAATATATTTTTTGGATGACCGCCTACGGATGGTTCAATGGCATTTGAAATATGGTGAATAGGGTAAGAAACCCTTGTATTTTCTGTAATGCTTGCATCCTTGAAATCAATCGTATTCGTACCGGGGAAGAAGCGCGTATTTTCCACCAGGGCGCCATGACGTATCGCGCCGAAAATTTCAGGTTCTTTCTCTTCTGTCAGGTCTATGCATTTTGCATAACAACCACCCTCGAAATTAAAGATGCCTTCATCGTGCCATCCGTGTTCATCATCACCGATCAACTTTCTCAAGGGATCCGCGCTCAGAGTGGTTTTGCCCGTACCGCTCAATCCAAAAAACAAAGCGGTGTCACCATCGTTGCCCATATTGGCAGAGCAGTGCATGCTGAGTACATTCTTTTCGATAGGCAGAACCAGGTTCAGGATGGTGAAAATCCCTTTCTTCATCTCGCCCGTATACCCCGTTCCTGCAATGAGGATCATCCGGTGACGGAAACTGATCACGGCCGCATGGGGCTGCCGGGTGCCTGATTCTTCCGGATCGAGGTGGAGGTCCGGGGCACATAACACATGCCACTGTGGAAGGAAATTGCTCAGTTCATCTTCGGTCGGACGAAGAAACATATTATGGGCAAAAAGGCTGTTGGCCGGTTTTTCATTGATCACCCTTAGGTTAAGTCGGAATGCCGGATCGGCACAGGCGTAACAGTCACGGATCCAAAGTTCGGTGCGCCCCCCCAGGTATCCAGTTATTTTTTTGAAAATAGTATCGAAGTAATTCTCTGAGATGGGGATGTTAAATTCGTTCCAATGGACCAGGTTCTCAGAAAAATTGTCCCGTACGATGAATTTGTCTTTCGGAGACCGTCCGGTAAACAAACCCGTTCCGATCACCAAAGCGCCCGTATCGTTCAGCTCGCCTTCTTTGTTCTGCAGTGCTGCAGCCACCAGTTCGTCTACGCTGCACTGGTAGTGGATGGACTCAGCATTTTTCAAGCCGAGTTGTAACAGTTTATGCCTTGGGATCATCTGTGCGGAAAAGGGAATTGCCATAGAAAACACCATTGAGGGGCAAAGGTAATAATTTAAAAGTTTTTCAAAGGAATCGGCGAAAGGCTGATTAATTTTTGGAATTCGTGCTAATTGGTTTTAGTTTTTTACATAATTCTAAAATAACTAACAATCGTTAGTATGTTCTGAACAGAAGCCTGAACTGATTGAACGACATCTATTTTTTGGGAATAGACGAATTGGCGAACTAACGCATTAGCGGATTG
>JBBAJO010000001.1:18528-180370 GCA_040404005.1 Chitinophagaceae bacterium | reverse complement strand
CGACATCTATTTTTTGGGAATAGACGAATTGGCGAACTAACGCATTAGCGGATTGACGGATTGACGCATTAGCGGATTGGCGGATTGATTTATCAACGAATTGGCGTATCGTTTGCGGATTGGAAAATCCGTCAATCCGCCAATCCGCCAATCCATTGAGTCAATTGATTATCTTGCGGGCTATGAAATATGAGCCGCTCGATCCTACTATTTTCATAGAAAACCGGAGAAAGTTTGCAGGCAGGTTGGAGAAACATGCTATTGCGATATTCAACAGCAACGACGAATTGCCCATGAACGGCGATGCGCTCTATACATTTAAGCAAAACTCGGACCTCTACTGGTTGACTGGTGTTGAGCAAGAAGATTCGATGCTTATCTTGTTTCCTGGGAACCCCGATAAGAAATACCGTGAAGTGCTGGTGCTCGTTCGCCCGAACGAGCTGAAAGAAAAATGGGACGGCAAGAGGCTGAGGAAAAACGAGGCAACGGCCATTTCGGGAATTGAAACGATCGTTTGGCTGGATTCCCTGGATGCTCTCTTGCAAACCTGGGTACATTTAGCTCACCTCATCTACCTGAATACGAATGAGAACGATCGCAAGGCAAGCCAGGTGGAAGTCCGGGATTACCGGTTTGCCAGGGAGATGGCTGCGCGTTATCCCCTCCATCAATACCGTCGGGCGGCCCCGATCATGAAAGATTTGAGAGCGGTTAAATCGGCAAAGGAAACTAATGTGATCAGGAAGGCCATTGAGATTACGGACCTTACATTCCGAAGGCTACTTGGATTTATCAAACCCGGAGTTTGGGAATATGAAATTGAAGCAGAGATATTCCACGAGTTCCTGCGTAATCGCGCAACCGGCCCGGCCTACGGATCCATCATAGCCAGTGGTGACCGTGCACGCACACTGCATTATGTTTCCAATAACGAACAATGCCTCGATGGAGAAATGATCCTGATGGATTTTGGCGCCGAATATGGGGGTTATTGCGCCGACCTTACCCGCACCGTTCCGGTCAATGGAAAGTTCAGCCCCAGGCAAAAACAAGTTTATAACGCATGCCTCAATATCCACAAGTACTGCGCATCGATCCTCAAGCCGGGGATCTCGATCGTGGATTATACGGATAAAGCCGGCGATGCGGCCACCGCCCAGTTCCTTAAGATCGGCCTGATAAAAAAAGCAGATGTGAAAAATGAGGATAAAGATAACCGGGCCTATCGGAAATATCTTTATCATGGCATATCCCATCATCTGGGTATTGATGTGCACGACTTAGGTACCAAAACAGAACCGATCAAGCCTGGCATGGTGTTCACCATTGAACCGGGAATCTATATCGAAGAAGAGAAAATGGGTGTAAGGATCGAGAATAACTTCTGGATCACAAAAAATGGTAATGTGGATCTCATGAAAAATATCCCCATTACCGTTGATGACATCGAAGCTTTCATGAAGAACAAATGAATCCAGTATTATGAAGAATATTCCAAACCTGTTCACCCTGCTTAACCTTGTATTTGGGTCCATCGCCATCAT
This sequence comes from Chitinophagaceae bacterium, assembly GCA_040404005.1. Taxonomy (GTDB): domain Bacteria; phylum Bacteroidota; class Bacteroidia; order Chitinophagales; family Chitinophagaceae; genus Pollutibacter. The sequence continues at coordinate 178,823 of JBBAJO010000001.1, read as the reverse complement.
TTTCATTCTCCAGCCCGGAGAGTCGATCATGAGTTACAACGGCGAAGACTGGAAAGTGTACCTGCCGGAGAAAGTGCAGTGGGGCGCCCTATTTATATTCCTCGCCGCCGTAGTGGATTTTCTTGACGGATTTGTAGCAAGGCTGATGCGGGTTGATTCAGAAATGGGAAAACAACTTGATTCCCTGGCAGATGTGGTCAGTTTCGGCGTAGCGCCCGGTATGATCATGTACCAGATGTTACGCATGTCATATGCCTATGAGCCCGAAGGACTGGACACCGCGTTCTATTTGTTGTTGCCGGCGGTTCTACTACCGGCAGCGGCTGCCTGGCGCCTGGCACGCTTTAATATCGATCCCACACAGGGCTATGGTTTCAAAGGATTACCTGCTCCTGCAGCCGGCTTGTTCATCGCCGCGGTTCCATTGATCGCGCTGTATAATTATTTTGGAGTGCAACAATGGCTTCTGAATAAATGGGTGTTGTACATCATCATCATCTTCATCAGTTACATGATGGTTTCCACATTGCCGTTGATGAGCCTTAAATTCCGGAATTATAACGTGAAGCAGAACTGGCCTAAGTTTCTGCTGCTGGGTATGGGCCTGATCAGCATTTTATTATTACAATGGATGGCTGTTCCGGTCATCTTCATAGTTTATATTCTTTTATCTTTGCTTTCTCAAAATAATACAGCATGACCTATTACGTTCATATCAACATAATGCCCCTGAAAGAATTATTGGATCCCCAGGGAAAAGCTGTGCTGGGCGGCCTTAATAACCTCGGTCTCACCACTGTTGAGGATGTGCGCATTGGTAAACGCATCACCCTTCAGGTTGAAGCCGCATCTAAGGACGAAGCCGCCAGGATAGCTGAAGAGGCTACCAGGAAACTGCTGGCCAATGCAGTGATGGAATCTTTTGAGATCAGCATTGATTGATCATGTTGTACATCGTTCCCACTCCGATCGGTAACCTGGGCGACATGACCTTTAGGGCAGTGGAAGTGTTGAAACAGGCAGACCTGATCCTTGCAGAAGATACCAGAACGTCTTCTGTTTTGCTCAATCATTACCAGATACACAAACCCCTTTCTCCTTATCACCAGCATAATGAACACAAAGTGGTGGATCATCTTGTAGACCAGTTGGTTGATGGTAAGATCATTGCCCTTTTGACGGATGCCGGTACGCCTGGCATCTCGGACCCTGCTTTCCTACTCGTCAGGGCTTGTATCAAAAGAGAAGTGCGCGTTGAATGCCTGCCCGGTGCAACAGCATTTGTTCCGGCCCTCGTCAACAGCGGCCTGCCAATCAACAGCTTTTGTTTTGAAGGCTTTCTACCCCTTAAAAAAGGCAGGCAGACGATGTTTAAGAAACTGGCTGAAGAAGAAAGAACGATGGTCTTCTACGAGTCGCCCATGCGTTTGGTGAAGACCCTCGTGGATTGTATCACCTGGTTCGGGGAGGGACGATCCTGCTCGGTTAGTCGTGAACTTACCAAGAAATTTGAGGAAAACTTTCGCGGAACCCTCAAAGAAGTTCATGAACATTTTTCAGCCAAGCCGGTTAAAGGCGAGATCGTTATCGTTGTTGCAGGGATAGACGACCGTTCAATTTAACTTCCCCTTACATTTACCCATCGTAATTTCAAAACTCCATAAATACAAGGAATGTTGAAGACTTTTATTCTTTTGATCGCAACTTTCATTGGGTCGATTTCAGTTACGGAAGCGCAGGACAAATGGCAGCAGAGAGTCAAGTATAAAATGGATGTGTTGCTTGATGCCACCACCAACATGCTGAAAGGAAAACAATCGATTGAGTATACCAATAATTCGCCTGACACCCTGTATGTCTTATTCTATCACATGTATTGGAATGCCTTTCAACCCAATTCCATGATGGATGTAAGGAGCAGGGAACTCGGAAAAATTGCGATCGATGGCCGAACAGACTGGGATTATCGGGTGGCAGACAGGATCAGTAAGCTAAAGCCCGACGAAACGGGTTATCAAAAGATCATTACCCTTAAAATGAATGGTCGTGTACAGGAGACAGAACTCCGGGAAACGATCCTTAAAGTGAAGCTCGATAAGCCCATCCCGCCAAAGGCAAAAGTGATGCTCGACGCAGATTTCGAAGCAAGGGTGCCCATACAGATCCGGCGGAGCGGGCGTGAAAATGAAGAGGGCGTTAAGTTCAGTATGGCCCAGTGGTATCCAAAACTTGCCGAGTATGACGCTAAAGGCTGGCATCCGAATCCCTACATCGGCCGTGAATTTTATGGTGTATGGGGAGATTTTGACGTGAACATCACGCTGGATAAGAGCTTTGTTGTTGCTGGTACAGGTTACCTGTCAAATGCAAATGAAATTGGATATGGCTACGAGGCACAAGGTGCAAAAGTCAACAGGCCAGCGGGCAACCTGCTAACCTGGAAATTTAACGCGCCAAATGTGCATGATTTTGTGTGGGCGGCTGATCCTGATTATAAACATATTACGAAGAAGATCAGGGAGGGGCTGACCATCCACGTGTTTTACAAAATTTCACCGCTGCATTTGCAAAAGTATTTTTCCAACCTTTCGCCAAGAATGAAGGGCTTATACAACAACAACGCGGGTCTTTTCATCCGGAACTATGAAAATGAATGGCAACAAGTGGCAGATAATATGGTTAAGGCATTTCCATACATCGAAAGCCAGTTTGGTAAGTATCCATACAAACAGTTCTCTTTCATCCAGGGTGGGGACGGTGGGATGGAGTATCCCATGGCTACGCTGCTGAAAGGCGCGGGAGAATCCGTTGTTTATCATGAACTGTTACATAGCTGGTTCCCTATGATCATGTCTAACAATGAAGCCCTGACCCCATGGATCGACGAAGGATTCGCCAGTTACGCCGAAGACAAAGTGATCGCATTCCTTAAAAGCGATACGTCTGGTACCGAGCATAAAGATAACTATGCAGCCTACCTCCAGCTCGCACGTTCAGAATATGCAGAACCACTGACCACACATGCTGACCAGTATAAGACCAATTATGGATACAGCAGAAGTTCTTATACGAAAGGGGCGGTTTTTTATGAGCAGCTCGGGTACATTATTGGCCGGCAGAACCTACACCTTATGTTCCTTGAACTTTACAGGAAGTTCAAATTCAAACACGTTGATCAGCACGATATACTCCGCGTTGCAGAATATGTCAGCGGTATGCAGTTGGGATGGTATGGCAGCTATTTTGTGAATACCACCAACACGATCAATTACGGTATCGACAGTTTATGGCAGGAAGGAAGCAAGATCAAAGTCAGGATGAAGAATACCGGCCAGATGCCCATGCCGATTGATCTGATGATCACGTTTAAAGATGGTTCCAAACACCTGGCTCATATACCTCAGTATCTAAGTTTCGGAACCAAGCCCATAGAAGATAGTACAGTAAAACGAACCGTTCATGAACCATGGAAAGGGACGCACCCCACCTACACTGTGGAACTCGATGGTGCGCTCATCAATGTCCAGTTGGCTGAAATTGATCCATCGCAAAGGATGGCCGATGTGAACCGGAACGACAATCGACTGGAGATCAAATGGTGAAAATCGCCGATGTGAACCGGAACGATACCCTGTCATAAAAAGAATGGCTCCAGAGGAGCCATCATTTTTGAACGGGTTTAGGGAAGGGTTATCGTCCAAAAAATTTGTTTACGGCCTCTACACGGTTGTTCACGTGCAGTTTTTCGTAAATATGGTATACATGTTTGCGCACGGTTTCCTGGGCGATATTCAACTGTGCTGCAATCTCCTTATACAGTAGTCCCCTGGCGAGGTGCTCTAAAATTTCTGCTTCACGGTTGGATAATGAATCTATCCTGGCAGAAGGCGCCTTTTGGAAAACATTGACCACTTTTCTGGCGATCTGGCTACTCATCGGCGCACCGCCTTCATACAATTCCCGAATGGCTTCCAGCATTTTTGAGGGCGTTGTTTTTTTCAGGATATAACCATTCGCACCGGCGGCCAATGCTTCGAAAATCTTTTCGTCTTCCTCATAAACCGTGCACATCATAAACAGTATCTCGGGATGTTGGGGTTTTATCCTTTTAACACATTCGATTCCGTTCATTTTCCCAAGGTTGATGTCCATCATCACAACATTGGGATGAAGAGCGGGAAGACCAATCAACGCATCCTCTGCTGACGTGAAGGAGCCGAGCAGTTTATAACCATCGCTCATGGTGATGATCTGCTCCAATGCATGGAGAATATCATGATTATCTTCTACGATACAGACAGAGATCGGTGACATGTTTTAAAATTATGAAAACCTAGACGGTACTCAATACTACTTTAGTGGTATTGCTGTTATATTGGAACATAGAGAATATACTTCTCCTTAAACCAGGGTTCTTCGAAGATAGCACTGATATCCCATAGGTGGGGGCGCAGGCGGCTCTCTGAGATCTCTCCCGCCAGGTCCCCGCCTTTCAGGAAGATCATGCCATTTTTGAATTCGGTAAGTTTTCGGTCATTGTTGACATAGGGCTTGCCCCATTTCCATAACTCTTTCAGAGGAGCCACGGCTCTTGATACAATGAAGTCAAACGGCGGGTCTTTCAGGACTTCCACACGGGAGTGGCGGGTGACCAGATTTTTCAACCCCAGGGCTTCACTAACGGCGTTAACGACTTTAAGCTTTTTGCCAATAGAATCGACCAATGTGAATTGCACATGGGGAAACATGATCGCCAGAGGTACACCTGGGAAACCTCCACCTGTTCCGATGTCCAGGATCCTCAGGTTCTGGCCTGCGGAAAAATCGAATATGGCCGCTATGGCAAGTGAATGGAGGATGTGTTTTTCGTAGAGGCTTTCAATGTCTTTCCTCGAGATCACATTGATCTTTTCATTCCACTCACCATACAGGTCGCCCAGCAGCGAGAACTGCCGTTCCTGTTCTTCAGTAAAATCGTCAAAGTATTTTTTGAGTAGTTGCAGACCTTGTTCGTTCATCTGATCCTTGTTATTTCCATACGGCCTTTGGCCTTTTTAGTATAGCTGTGGAAAAGATAATATAAAACAGGAACTGGGCAATGTCGAAGAACAGGTACCAGGCAAACAAATCCTTTTCGTTCAGTTTTTTCATACTATTATAATACACGACCGACTGAATGATCATCCTTACGAAAAAAATACCCAGCGCGATTCTCCAATCAGACAGCAGCATTGCCCCGATAAAAAGGGGATAGAACAGAAATTGGGAGATGGCGTATATCGTAAGCAGGAACCGGTGCACGGGTTTGTAAAATTTCGCTACCGAATAGTGCCTCGTTTTCTGTTTATACCAGCTTGTAAATCTGGTATGTGGAACGGATAGCGTATGTGCCTGGGGATCCACCACTACTTTGGTGTTTTTGGAATTAGCAGCCTTATTAACGAACAGGTCATCGTCTCCCCCCGGAATATGATTGTGGGAAGAAAAGCCTTTATGGCGGTAAAACAATTCTTTTTTGTAAGCAAGGTTTCGTCCTACACCCATATACGGCATTCCTGCAAGCGCAAACGAAAGGTATTGAAGGGCGGCATGAAATGTTTCGAACCTGATCAGTTTATTTAATAATCCTTTTCGTTTGTGGTAAGCTCCATATCCCAGTACCACTTCGATCCCGTTGCCAAAAGGCTCCTGCATTTTCTGAATCCAGAATTCTGATGCGGGTACACAATCGGCATCGGTCAGCAAAACAACTTCATATTTTGCCGATTTTATGCCCATCGAGAGGGGAAACTTTTTCCCGGGGATCAACTGGGCTTCCTGCAATAATTCTACTACATTGAGTTTGCGGAATTGTTTGTGCAGGCCTTCCAGTAAATACCTGGATTCGTCATGCGAATTATCATTTACCAGCACCACCTCATGGGTGGAATGGTAAGTTTGCAAAAGAACTCCTGGTAGATTGTCGGCAAGATTGGCAGCTTCATCCCGGGCGCAAATCACTACACTCACAGGTTTTTCCTGATAATTGTCTGCAATCTCAGGTTTGAAAAACGCAAGTCTGCGGAAAAACCATAAATAGTAGAAGAGCTGGATCAGCGCCACCAGCGCAAAACTTCCAAGCAGGATCCATGGCCAGGGTATCAACATGTGCACGAAAATAGTGAGAGTCTGTGTTTCAGGCATTAATCTCTTGCACAACTGTGGAAAACTTATCGTCAATTCGCATATTTTTGCCCGTTAACACTGAAACCTGGAACTTTCATTCTCCATAAATGGCATCGATAGTGGCTCCAGGGCAAGGGCCGGAACCATCACCACGGATCATGGTGACATTCCAACGCCCATTTTTATGCCTGTAGGTACCGTGGGAAGTGTGAAAGCAGTGTCCCAACAGCAACTGCAGGAAGAAGTGAGCGCCCGGATCATTTTGGGCAATACGTATCACCTCTTTCTCAGGCCCGGGACAGATGTACTTGAGAAAGCAGGTGGACTTCATCGATTTATGGGTTGGGAGAGGCCGATACTGACCGATAGTGGGGGCTATCAGGTTTTTTCATTGGCATCCAGTCGTAAGATCTCGGAAGAGGGTGTTGTGTTCCAAAGCCATATCGATGGCTCCAGGCATTTATTTACCCCGGAATCGGTGATGGATATCCAGCGAAGTATAGGTGCCGATATCGTCATGGCCTTTGATGAATGTCCTCCCTACCCGAGTGAGTATAAGTATGTGAAAGACTCCATGGATCTAACGCATCGCTGGCTGGACAGGTGCATCAGCAGGCTGGGGTCAACAGAAGATAAATACGGTTATACCCAGAATCTTTTTCCCATTGTGCAGGGTGGCACTTTTGCCGATCTCAGAAAAGCTTCCTGCGAGTATATCAGTGAGAAAAATGCTGCGGGCAATGCGATCGGCGGTCTCAGCGTTGGTGAACCGGTTGAGATGATCTATGAATATTGCGGACTGTGCTGTGAACATCTTCCTGCGCAAAAGCCACGATATTTGATGGGCGTGGGCACGCCCTGGGACCTTCTTGAATGTATATCAATGGGCGTGGATATGTTTGACTGCGTGATGCCTACCCGCAATGGCCGAAATGCCATGTTGTTTACCACCAATGGTGTGATCAATATCGATAACAAAAAATGGGAGTATGATTTCTCTCTGCTCGACGAAAATCTCCCTTCACCTTTCAGCCGGCACTACTCGAAGTCGTACCTGAGACATCTGATCAAGTCTAAGGAAATACTCGGGCTCACCATTGCCTCTATTCAGAATCTTGCTTTTTACCTCTGGTTGGTAGGTGAGGCGCGCCAGAAAATACTTGAAGGCACATTCAGTTCTTGGAAGAATGGGATGATTGACCGGATCCGGCAAAGGCTCTAACTATTTACGTTGGGCGAATAACCACGGCAGGAGATCTTTTTCCGCAAACGCGTTTTTCCAGCTATCGTGTCCAACGCCCGGGTACTCGGTGTACTTAACAAGCGCATTATTTTTTTTCATTGCATTAACCATCAGCCTTGAATTGCTGACGGGTATTCTTTGGTCGTCTGTTCCATGGAACACCCAGACAGGCAGGTTCTTTCTGTATTGTTTCACGATATCCTCATCCCCGCCGCCGCAAATGGCAAAAGCAGCTGCAAAGAGATCGGGACGCCGGCGGAGGATATCAAATGTGCCGATGCCGCCCATGGAGAGGCCTCCGACATAGATCCTTTTGGGATCAGCTGTTCCGGCGGATATCAATGTGTCTATGAAGCTGAGCAATATTTTCGTCGGTCGGGCCAAAGGGGAGTCTGGGTAATATCTGATCCGGGTGCTGTCTTTTGTATTGTCGTGGCTGTACGGGGCCCATTTCTCGTTTTCTGCCGCTTGCGGAAAAACAACAATGGCGGAAAATTTGACCCTGTTCAGGGAGTCTGCGAAAAAACTGCTTCCCCATGTCAATTGCTTTTCATTGTCGTCACCCCTTTCACCACCGCCATGAAGAAAAACAACAAGCGGATACTTTGTCCCGGGTTTGAAATTGACGGGTGTAAGTATCCGGCAGCGCAGGGTGTCTTCATCTATGGTGAATAGTTGCTTTTCGAACAACTCGTGATGTTGCGCAGCAACAGCTAAGGCAGATGTAATAAAAAAGGTTAGGAGAACAAACTGTTTCATCCCTCCAAATTACATGATAGGCAGAAGATTTTAACGTACCCTACAGCATAAATCGAGTATTTTTGACCTTCAAATCATCTACAGCTGAAGAAGTTAGACTGGTACATATTCAAGAAGTTCATCACTACCTTTTTTTTCTCTGTGATCCTGTTCACGATTTTATCGACCGTGATAGATATGAGCGAGCACACGGATGATTTTACCAAATCTAAGCTGGACGCCAAGGCCATCGCTTTACAGTACTATGTGGGGTTTGTGCCTTTTATCGTTTCGATGTTGTTTCCCCTGTTCGTGTTCATATCCGTGATCTTCTTTACTTCTAAAATGGCTAACCATACGGAGTTTGTAGCCATTCTGGCCAGCGGGGTCAGTTTGAAGAGGATTTTAAGGCCTTACTGGGTTGGCGGCATTTTGTTTGGTCTGATGTTGTTCCTTGGAAATTATTATGTGGTACCACGGGCCAACGAGATCCGGACCAAGTTTGAGGCGAAGTACATTAAAAGTCCGGTCCTGGATGTGGTAACGTCCACGATCTACATGCGTGTGGATTCTTTTTCTTATTGCGGGATCAGGTATTATGATACAACTACCCGTTCGGGGAGCAACTTCTTCCTTGAAAGGATCCGCAACCACAAAGTGATCTATAATCTCCGGGCTGACAATATCACTTGGGATACGGCTAAAATGAAATGGCGTCTTGCCGGGGTGGTGGAGCGGTATATCTATGATTTGAAGGAGGATGTGGAATATTATCCGGAGATCCATAAGTCGTACAGTTTTAAGCCAAACGACTTGCGACGGGATGAGTATGTCAAATCCCGGCTTACTACGCCGGAACTTAACCGGCTTATCGAAATGGAGAAATTGAGGGGTTCCGAGACGGTAAAGGAACTGATGATGGAAAAGGCACATCGGCTTGCCACGCCTGTTGCCGTGCTGATACTCACCATGATCGGAGCGATTCTGGCTTGCCGTAAGATCAGGGGTGGCAGCGGTGTTCATCTGGCGTCAGGTATTTTGATCTGTGCGGTGTTTATCCTGACCGACAGGTTCTCCACGATATTTTCGGTTAAGGGTGATCTAAATCCTTATGTGGCAGCATGGATACCCAATGTTGCTTTTAGTATGCTCACGATATGGTTGTACAAAAGGGCACCTAAATAACATTTTGCTGCTAACTTTCCCGCTTTAAGTTTTGTTGTCATACGCAGCATTGTCTACCTTTAGTTTTTCCCGTCTATCAACGAATTTTTTAATTTCAGAAGCCATATGGAAGTATTAAAAGAGCGTTTTAAAGCGAAATCAGAAGAGGTATCTGCAGAGATCAAGGGTATCATCAAAGAGCATGGTCACAAGAAGATCGGAGAGGTAACATTGTCCCAGATCTACCAGGGTATGCGGGGGATGACTGGCCTGGTCACCGAAACTTCGTTGCTCGACTCCAGTGAGGGTATCCGTTTCCGCGGGTATTCCATCCCGGATTTGCAGGCTAAACTTCCTAAAGCCAAAGATGGCGGTGAGCCACTGCCCGAAGGATTATTTTACCTGATGCTTCTTGGAGAACTGCCCAGTCAGGAGGATGTGGCCAGGGTAACTTCTATTCTTCAAAGGAGATCACACGTTCCTAACTACGTTTTTGATACCATAGAATCTTTGCCAGTCAGCTCACATCCCATGACGCAGTTTGTGGTGGGTATAATGGCCCTGCAGACAGAGAGCCAGTTCCAGAAGAAGTATGCCGCGGGGATGAATAAGAAGGATTATTGGGATGCCACTTTCGACGATGCAATGGATCTGCTAGCCAGGCTTCCCAGGATCGCAGCCTATATCTACAGGAGGAAATACAAGAACGGGGAACATATCCAGCCGAATGGTTTATTGGACTGGGCGGGTAATTTCGCCCACATGATGGGCTTCGAAGATGAGAGTTTCTGGGAATTGATGCGCCTCTACATGACCATTCACGCAGACCACGAAGGTGGTAATGTTTCTGCCCATGCCACACACCTGGTGGGCTCCGCACTCAGTGATCCCTTCCTCAGTTTTGCGGCGGGCATGAATGGCCTCGCTGGCCCATTACACGGGTTGGCAAATCAGGAGGTGATCAAATGGATCTTCGAGATGCAGAAGCAACTCCAGGTGGAGGATCCGTCTAAAGAACAGATTGCCGATTATGTACGGGCCACACTCAGTTCAGGAAAAGTGGTTCCTGGTTATGGTCATGCTGTGTTGAGAAAAACCGATCCCAGGTTCACCGCCCAAATGGAATTCGGGAAAAAGCATATGCCCGATTCTCCGCTGGTGAATATCGTTTGGAATATATATGAAGTGGTTCCGCCGATTTTGCAATCCCTTGGCAAGGTGAAGAACCCATGGCCAAACGTGGATGCGCATTCAGGTGCTTTGCTGGTGCACTATGGCATGGTGGAATATGAATTCTATACCGTATTATTCGGCGTCAGCAGGGCGTTAGGTGTACTGGCTTCCCTTTGTTGGGACAGGGTGCTGGGTCATCCGTTGGAAAGGCCTAAATCAGTGACTACGGAACAGGTTAAACTCTGGCTGGAAGGCAAAGACGAGATTTGGGGCGAATAAATCCGAAGCCCGGCATTTGCCGGGCTTTTTTTTTGCCCGTCAACAATTAATTTTACAATTGAAAGAATTCCTTCATGAAAAAGATACTGAAAATCGATCCTCTGGATAACGTCATTGTGGCCCTTAGAGATCTTGAAAAAGGAGAGATCATCGCATTTGACAATGAGTCATTCGAAATGCGGGAAAGAATACCTGCCAAGCATAAATTCTATACTGCCGATCTGCAAAAGGGCAGTGAGGTAAAAATGTACGGCGTGCTGGTTGGCAAGGTAGTCAGTGATGTGAAAAAGGGGTCATTGATGACAACGGGAAATTTGCATCATGCTGCTGATCCTTACAAGTATACCGGCGCACAGTATAACTGGGCAGCCCCTGATGTTTCAAAATTTGCCGGCAGGACCTTCAATGGCTATCACAGATCAGACGGTAGGGTTGGGACGGCCAATTACTGGCTCTTTATCCCAACTGTATTTTGCGAGAACAGGAATCTGGATGTGATCAGGGAAGCCATGCACAATGAACTTGGGTATGCCGTGACTGATAAGTATAAGCAATATACAAGGATGCTGAGAGAAGCGTACCTAAATGGCGGGGAGTTATCCGGGGATGTTGGCCTTTCTGTGTCAGCGGTCGGCAACAATAGGATCTTCAAGAATGTAGATGGCATTAAGTTCTTGAATCACCAGGGCGGATGTGGTGGTACCAGGCAGGATTCTGAAGTGTTGGAAAACCTGTTAGCTGCTTATGCAGATCACCCCAACGTAGGCGGTATCACCGTGCTCAGCCTTGGTTGCCAACACCTTCAGTTGGATGCTTTTCTCAGCACGATCAAAAAAAGAAATCCGGGGTTTGACAAACCGATCAACGTATTTGAACAGCAGGGTTCCATCAGTGAAGAAGACCTGGTGAAACAGGCGATCGCATCCACGTTCAAAGGGCTGGTGGAAATGAATAGGCAGGAGAGAAAGCCTGCAGGACTGGATAAACTATGTGTTGGTGTAAAGTGCGGCGGGAGCGATGGTTTTAGCGGAATTTCTGCCAATCCTGCTGTGGGATATTTTTCAGATCTGCTGGTAGCATTACATGGAAAGATCTTGCTCGCGGAGTTCCCGGAACTTTGTGGTGCGGAGCAGGAATTGATCGACAGGTCTTTGTCGAAGCAAACGGCCGAAAAATTCATTCACCTGATGGATGCATATAGTGACCAGGCCATTAAAGTAGGATCAGGATTTCATATGAACCCTTCACCGGGAAATATTAAAGATGGTTTGATCACAGATGCGATCAAAAGCGCCGGCGCAGCAAAAAAAGGCGGTACTTCACCGGTTGTTGATGTGCTTGACTATACGGAACCTGCCACTAAACCTGGATTGAGCCTTGTATGTACACCGGGTAACGATGTGGAGGCGACTACGGGTAAAGCTGCGTCGGGTGCAACACTGATCCTGTTTACTACTGGCTTAGGTACTCCTACAGGGAATCCCGTATGCCCTACGATTAAGTTGGCTACCAATTCTAAACTTGCTGCCAAGATGCTGGACATTATCGATATCGATTGCGGACCGATCATTGATGGAGAAAAAACCATTGAAGAAATGGGCGAGGAGATTTTGGAGTATTGTATTAAAGCCGCCAGCGGTGAAGTGATCCCCAAATCGGTACAACTTAATCAAGACGATTTTATTCCCTGGAAAAGAGGCGTGTCTCTCTGAGAAATTTATTCAGGGGCGTAGCGGGTCAGTTCTGATAGCTGCTTTTTCGTTAATTTCAACGGGTATGACAGTGACAATCAAGCTAGTGGTACTCAGCAGCCTTTTTTCTTGTGGTGTGATCTTCGCTCATGCCCAACGCATGAAGCCCTCATTGAAAGATGTTCCGCTTCAAAATCTCGACGCGTTCCAGTTGCCACACGGGCTTTGGCAGGTTGCCGGTAACGTGTCCGCTGCGTATGATGATACGGTATTAACACCCACATCAGGAACGGGCCTGTTATTCAATAATTATAACCGGAGCGCGCAATATAAACCGGGGTATGAATTGAAAACAAAAATGGAACATGGGGATATGGTTTTGGAGGCAGATATCATGGTACCCCGGGGGTCCAACTCCGGTATTTATTTCCAGTCGCGCTACGAAGTCCAGATCTACGACAGCTGGCGCAGGCCAATACCTTATCCTTCCGATCTCGGAGGCATTTATGAAAGATGGAAAGATGGTAAAGGCTATGAAGGTAAAGCGCCCCTCGTGAATGCTGCATTTGCGCCCGGTTTATGGCAGCACCTGGAAGTGTCTTTTCAGGCGCCCAGGTTTGATGCCAATGGCAGTAAGATCACCCCAGCAAGATTCAACTATGTCAAACTCAATGGGATTACCATACATGAAAACATTTTTGTAAGTGGCCCAACGCGAAGCGCGGCATTTGAAGGTGAGAAGCCCTTTGGGCCTTTACTGATACAGGGAGATCATGGTCAGGTAGCTTTGCGCAACTTGAAGTGGGCATTGCAAAATGAGATGGATATTAAAGTGTCGGACCTCGGTTACAAGTATTTTGAGAAGACCGCCAAAACGCCCGAAGAAGCATCCAGGGTTAAGCCTTCCAGTGAGGGCAAAGCAAATGCCATAGATGTTCGGGTTGCCCCCTCGAAGGAAGAGTTCTTCATCCGGTTTGACGGTAAGATGAGCATTGCTGCCAAGGACGAGTACCTTTTTTCCATCTTTCCCAGTGGAACGGCTTCACTGGAGATCGATGGAAAGAAGCTGATTCCACCTGCCAGGGCCTGGCTGAACAGCCAACCACTTAGGGGTACCATGGAACTGGATGCCGGAACACATAGCATATCCGTGTGGATGCACAAAGACAATCCCTGGGAAGCTGCCGGCCTGGCGGTTTTTGCAGAGCGGCCGGGTTATAAAGCGGTTCCGCTGCATGCCTTGCCATCGATCCCCGAGTACACACCTGCGCCTTTGTATGCGGTGAAAGCGGACAAACGAACGGAGATCGTCCGCTCTTTTATGATGCATAAGGGGAAGAAGCTGACGCATGTTTTATCAGTAGGCGATCCTTCGGGCTTGCATTATTCGTACGATTTGCTCCAGGGTGGGTTGTTGCAGGTCTGGCGGGGAGATTTTCTGAACACGACCGACATGTGGCACGAGAGAGGCGAGCCCCAGGTGGCAACACCGCTGGGAGCGCCGAGGGTGCTCGCGGGCAGTTGCCCGGTGTTTGATGAAACCCTTGTTAAAGATTCTGTTGCCGATTATACATATCGCGGCTATACCCTTTCTGCAGCAGGTACTCCCCGATTCAAATATACATACCATGGGCTGAGCATAGTTGATGAGATCAAGCCGGATGAGCAGGGGCGGGGCCTGACGCGTACGCTTACGGTTGAAGGTGGAGGGTATGATAAACTGCAACTGCGCATCGTACAGGCAACTAAGATCAGTAAGATCAAAAGCGGATTATACAGCATAGATGATGGGTCCTATTTTGTTGAAGTGAAGAGCGGTACTCCGGATGTAGGGCTTTATCAGGATCGGCAGGTACTGCTGATGCGTGGAACGAATTCAATTACCTACCAACTTATCTGGTAGTCTAAAGGCATTTCAATGAGAAGAATATATATCATCATCATTAGTTTGATCATAGGATTGGGTGTTAATGCACAGAAGCAGGGTGTGCAGTCTGAGAAAGATTTCTATACCCTCAAGACGATTTCTATACCAACAGATATCAGACTGGAAGTAGGGGGCATCGCAGTAATGCCCGATGGCCGGATAGCAGTGTGTACCAGGAGGGGCGAGATCTGGATCATTCAGAACGCTTACGGGAACGGGCAACCGCATTTCAAGCGGTTCGCTTCGGGTTTGCATGAGTCGCTGGGCCTCGCTTACAGGGACGGTGCTTTTTACTGCGTACAACGCGGGGAACTGACCAGGATCGAAGACCGTGATGGTGATGGTAATGCCGACAGTTTCACGCCGGTAACACTGTTTGACCTTAGCGGCACCTATCATGAATACGCTTATGGTCCTGTGTTCGATAAGAATGGGGATATGTTGGTGACGTTGAATTTGTCGTTAGCGGATATACATGGCAAATGGCATGGCTGGTTGATCAAAGTGAAACCGGATGGTACCATTGAACCGATCGCCGCGGGTATGCGTTCGCCCGCAGGCTTTAATGTGAACGGCAAGGATGAAGTTTTCTATGCGGATAACCAGGGTGACTGGGTAGGCAGTGGCCGTGTGACCCATCTTGAGAAAGGAGATTTTTCCGGGAATCCCGGTGGATTGAGATGGACGGTAGAGCCATCGTCGCCATTGAAGTTAAAGGAAGAAGATGTCAGGAAAGTGGTCAATGGTGCGCCCATGCATGAGGCAGCTAAAAAAATAAAGGAACTGAAACTTCCAGCGGTCTGGTTCCCACATACGCTGATGGGCATATCCACGGCTGATATCCTGGAAGATAATACGAGCGGCGCATTCGGCCCCTTTGCCGGTCAGTATTTTGTAGCAGACCAGGGTCATTCCAAGATCATGCGCATGACGCTCGAGAAAGTGCAGGGAAAATACCAGGGAGCCTGTTATCCTTTTTACGAAGGATTTGCATCAGGATTGATCCGCCTGAGGTGGGGGCTGGATGGTTCCATCTTTGGGGGTATGACCAGCAGGGGCTGGGCAAGTACGGGGAAGGAAGAATACGCGTTGCAAAGACTGGTATGGAATGGAGAAACGCCATTTGAGATGAAGAACGTTACGGCTTTGCCCGATGGTTTGGAAATCGAGTTCACCCTGCCTGCTGATGCAGCCGGGTTAAAAAATCCGATGAACTACAGCATCAGCAGTTTCACGTACAAATACCATCCAGACTATGGCAGCCCGATCATCAACAACCGCGCGCGCAGGATCAAGGGTATCATTCCCTCTGCGGATGGCATGAAAGTAAAGCTGGTGATGGATAGTGTGCTGGCCGGCTATATTCATGAGATCAAGCTGGGGAACATGCTGTCAAAGGAAAAGCGGCCACTGCTGCATAGTGTTGCCTATTACACTATGAATAATATTCCCGATGGGGCTGCTACTGTATTGGGACAGGATCAGAAGGTCAGTATGCATACGGGTCATCACATGCCGGTCACCACGCCTGGGAAGCCCGCTGCGGCTACAAAAAAACGTCAGACAAAAATGCCTGCCGATTGGGGGCAGGCAGACAAGGTATTGAAGTTAGGTACGAAACCAGGATTGAAATTTGATATCAGCAGGTTGGAAGTAAAAGCGGGATCGAAACTGAGGCTGATCTTTAATAATAACGATGACATGACGCATAACGTAGTCATAGCGGCCCCTGGGTCAGCTGATGAAATAGGAAATCTTGCTCTTAACCTGGGACTGAAAGGCCCGGAAATGAATTATGTTCCTTCGTCTGCCAAAGTATTATACCATACCGGTTTGCTTCAGCCCAATTCATCTGAGTCGATTTATTTTCTGGCGCCGGATAAACCCGGAGAATATCCTTTCCTGTGCACGTATCCCGGACATGCTTCTGTAATGAGGGGAACGTTGGTAGTGAAATGAACACATATGATAACGCTTTTGTCGCGCTAAGCCGAACGGTTTGCATGGGAAACTCTAGTATGCCCGGAGTGCACTCATAACCCCAGAATGAACTGCTCCAACAAAATATGGGCGTTTGCAAACTGTGGGCGGGGAATGATCGTTTTATTTCTGTATCTCGATGACTATGTCGGTGCCTTCGCCGTTGCCGGTGCAAATGTAGACCCTGCCTGCAGGTGATACGCATACATCCCTCAATCTTCCCCATTGGCCCTGGTAGAAGGAAGTGATTGATTCAATACCTGTTCCTGTTGCATTAAGTTTCATCTGGTATAAAGCGCCATCTTTCAGTGTAGTCATCAGGATGGAGTTCTTCCATCTGCTGATCAGGTCGCCGTTATAGTAATCTATCCCGGAAACCGTAAAACTATTTGATCCGGAATTCCATAACGGAGCTGCAGCATTCTTCTCCGGACCGCTCACACTGGGCCATCCATAGTTACGACCCTTTTCAATCAGGTTCAGTTCGTCCATGGCTCCGATGTTGTTTTCCGATGCGAAGATCCTGCCATTTGCGATTACGAGGCCTTGTGGATTTGCGTGCCCCATTGTCCAGACCGCGCTATTGGGAAAAGGATTGTCTGACGGGATAGTGCCATCCAGATTGATGCGTAATATCTTACCTGAAAGGGAATTCATCTGCTGGGCAGACTCGCCGTTGGTGGCATCACCGGTGGTCATTAATAATTTATTATCCGTCGTGATCGCCAACCTTGACCCATTGTTGTCATTTGATGCGGGAATATTGTCGATCAGGATCAGGGGTTCTATGAATTCTTCATTTTTAACCCGAAATCTTACGAGTTTTTGGGTGTAGGAGCCTGACTTGAGGTAGTTATAAGCAACATATATGAATCCGTTTTGTAAAAAGTCGGGGTGCTGCACCAATCCCAGAACGCCACCTTCTCCTCTTTGCAAGGCATCGGGGATCACGAATTTGAAAACGGTGTATCCGGTTTTTGGATTGACCTTGATGATCTTACCAGCTCTTTCTGAGATCCAAAGGTGGTCGTCTTTTCCCCAGAGCATCTCCCAGGGATGGGAGAGGTCGGATTTCACGGTTCTGATTTCTTGAGTCGGCCAGGCTGAGGGTTCCTCAGTGGGCGTTAAGGCACTGCCGGATTCGTTTTTGTCACAGCTGGTTAATACGAGCAGTGATATGAGGGTGGGAACCAGGAAATACAATTTAGCCATGACCTATATTTTGAGAAATGTAACGAAGTTTCAGCCAATTTGTTCGTTTTGTCAAACTTTAATGTTGTGCCATCAATTAAAACTCACAACAGCAGATTCCTATTTACCCAGTCCACTTCCTCCTGAATAACGGTATGGGGTATACCCGGGTAGATCTTTTCAGTGACATTCGCCCCCATTTCGGTAAGAATAGCCGTTGATTCCCTGACCCTGGAAACGGGAATGTGAGGGTCAGGATCGCCGGAAGCAATGAACACGGGTGTGCCGGCGAAGTCTCCCGGGTAGTTTTTTCTGTCTATGACATCACCGATAAGGCCGCCTGTAAACGCAATGAGACCGCCATAACGTTGGGCTTTCCTGGCTGCTGATTCCAATGTCAGGCAGGCGCCCTGGGAGAAGCCGAGCAGGTAAATATTTTCGGGCAAGATCCCTGCGGCGATCACTTCATCGATCAATTCATGTATCGTGGCAATGGCAGAACTGAGCCAGGGTTCATTCATGATTTGGGGAGATAAAAAACCATATGGGTACCAGGTGTTGCCTGTGGCCTCGGGAGCCAATAAGGCGAATCCTTCAACATCCAGTGCGCCTGCCAGTTCAAGGATGCTTTTTGCATCGGCACCGCGACCGTGGATAAAGATCATGGCTTTCTTTGCATTTTCGAGCGAGGTGCCCGCCGCCAGTATATTTCTTTTGTGCATCAGATAAATTTTTTCCAGTCAAAGCTGATCGGCTTCAATCCTTTTTCGATCACAGGCCTGTTTTTTTCTTCCCATTCGGGCAACTTCAGCGCTTCCCCCAGATGTGCAGGTTCTTCGTCGATGGCAAATCCCGGGGGATTGGTGGCCACTTCAAACAGGATCCCGCCGGGCTCCCGGAAATAAATACTATGGAAATACTGCCTGTCCAACACATGGGTAGCATGTACCCCTGCGCGGGTAAGTTTTTGTTGCATCTGTACAATGGTGTCATCACTATCGGTGGAGAATGCCAGGTGGTGAACGGTACCTGCACCTTGCAGACCTCGAAGCCTGTTGGGCTCACAGACAACATCCACCAGGTCACCGATCTTCCCACTGGCGGAGTACCGGAACCTGTTGCCCTGTTCGGCTATCTTTTGGTGCTCCATACAGGTGCTCAAAAGACCTGCTGTTTTCTCATAGCCATCTTCAGATAGCGTAACGCTGTGGAACCCTCTGATGCTGTGCTTTTCCTCCACATTTCCGTAGCTGAAACCCGGGCGTTCATCTCTGTCATTGGCAATGAGTTCTATCCCGAGTCCGTCACCATCTTCCAGATAAATAAATCCTTCGTTCAGTCTGTCCTGAGGCTGTTGAAATGGAATGTTGAATTTCTTAAAGCGCTCCGTCCAGTAGCCCAAACTGTTTTCAGGAATGGAGAAAGCAGTGGTGGTCAGTTGTCCTTTTCCATGCCGGCCCCTGACCATGCCGCTATAGGGGAAGAATGTGAGTATGGTACCGGGCGACCCGTCTTCGTTCCCATAATAAAAATGGTAGACGTCCGGAGCGTCAAAATTGATCGTTTTTTTTACCAGCCTTAGTCCGAGGACACCTGCGTAAAAATCAATGTTTTGCTGGGGATCAGACGACAGGGCGGTCACGTGGTGAAGTCCGTTAATGAGTTTCATATCTTCCATTTACGTGGCAAAATTACGCCAGCGGTACCGTATGCGGAATGCAGGAATCAGGGTGGTTGTGGTAAAATTATGTACAAAAAAAGAGGAAGCAGCACTTCCTCTTTTCAGGTCAGATTTTCCCGTTCTTGATGTCTTCCACTACGGCCGGGTCAAGCAGGGTAGATGTGTCGCCCAGGTTTTCCGTTTCCCCTTCGGCGATTTTTCTAAGTATTCGCCGCATGATCTTTCCGCTTCGTGTTTTAGGCAAACCTGTTACAAACTGGATCTTATCGGGCTTCGCGATCGGGCCAATGATTCGGCTAACGGTCAACGTTATATCTTTCCGGGAGAGGGTCTCATCGCCATGTGAGCTTTGATAGATCACAAAGGCATAGATGCCCTGGCCTTTGATATCGTGTGGATATCCTACTACTGCGCTTTCCACCACTCCGGCGTGCATATTGATCGCGTTCTCCACTTCGGCCGTTCCGATCCGGTGACCACTTACGTTGAGTACATCATCTACCCGCCCTGTGATGCGGTAGAATCCATGTTCGTCGCGATGGCACCCATCGCCGGTAAAATAGTATCCGGGATAGGCGCTGAAATAGTTCTTCTTACACCGTTCATGATCACCATAGGTGGTAGTCAGAATAGAGGGCCATGGGAATTTGATGCACAGGTTCCCGGTCACATCATTCCCTACAAGTTCTTTTCCATTCTCATCCAGCAGCACGGGCTGAACACCCGGCATGGGGAGGGTAGCGTATGTTGGCTTAGACGGAGTAACGCCGGCCATATTGGAGATCATCACACCGCCGGTTTCTGTTTGCCACCAGGTGTCCACGATAGGGCATCGGGCCTTGCCAATATTTTCATTGTACCAGTTCCAGGCTTCTTCATTGATCGGCTCTCCAACGGTGCCCAGCACCTTCAGCGAGTCCATGTGTTTTCCGTGAACCGGTCCAAGTCCAAAGCCCATTAGGGAGCGGATGGCGGTAGGTGCCGTGTAAATGATATTCACTTTGTATTTATCAACGATCTCCCAGAACCTGCCAGCGTCCGGCCAGGTGGGGATGCCTTCAAACAACAATGTGGTAGCTCCCGCACTTAGGGGTCCGTAAACGATATAACTGTGACCCGTGATCCATCCTATATCTGCTGTACAGAAATGGATATCTCCCGGAACATATTGGAACGTGTTGACAAAAGTATAATTGGTGTATACCATATAGCCGCCGCAGCTATGCACCACACCTTTGGGTTTTCCAGTGGAGCCTGAAGTATAAAGAATAAACAAGGGGTCCTCGGCATCCAGCTCCTCGGCGGGGAAATCAGGGTTACCCATGGTTTCCACTTTCTTGATCTCATCTTCCCACCAAACATCACGCCCCTTGATCATAGAGACTGGGGTGCGCGTGCGCGTTAGTACGATCACTTTTTTTACAAACCGGCACTGGATCAGTGCATCGTCTATCACATTCTTCAGGGCGATCTCTTTGTTGCCCCTGAAAGCACCGTCGCAAGTGATCACAAATTCTGCATTGGCATCCATCAGTCTGTCTGCAATGCTCTGCGCGCTGAATCCTCCGAAGATCACTGAGTGAATGGCTCCCATTCTGGCGCAGGCCAGTACCGCCACAGCCAACTCTGGTACCATGCCCATATAGATACAGACCCGGTCACCTTTCTTCACGCCATTATTCTTCAGCACGTTGGAAAACTGGATCACCTTGTTATACAATTCGCGGTAGGTCAGGATGCGGTGGTGCTCTTCGGGGTCATTGGGTTCCCAGATGATGGCGGGCTTATTGCCCAACATGCCCAGGTGCCGGTCAAGACAATTCTCCGTGATATTCAGTTTCCCGCCCTGGAACCAATTAGCGTGATAATCGGAAAAATCCCAGCTCAGCACGTTATTCCAGCGTTTCCTCCAATAGAAGTGTGAGGCGATATCCGCCCAAAATCCCTCAGGGTCATCAACGCTTTTCTTATAGGCCGTTTTATACTCGTCGTACGATTTGATCTGGTAGGGGTATGACATGTTTCAAAAATGTGGGTCAAAAGTTAAATTTAAAAAATTCGTTTTCAGTAATATTCTTTAATTTTTGGCCGAAGAATGAATAATAAAGATAACGATGCTAAGGGTATCTGGAAGGTGATCGGTGCATCATCTATGGGTACGCTGATAGAATGGTATGATTTTTACATTTTCGGCAGCCTCGCTACGGTGATCGCCGGCCAGTTTTTTCCAAAGACAAATCCAACAGCGGCGTTGCTGAGTACCCTGGCTACTTTTGCTGCGGGATTCATAGTTCGTCCTTTCGGCGCCCTGTTTTTCGGGCGTTTGGGAGATATCGTTGGAAGAAAATATACTTTCCTGCTTACCCTGATCCTGATGGGAGGTTCCACGTTCGCCATTGGGCTGGTACCTTCCTATGAAACCATTGGGTTTGCTGCACCCGTAATCGTTTTAATTCTCCGCTTGCTGCAGGGTCTTGCTCTTGGTGGCGAATATGGAGGTGCTGCTACCTATGTGGCAGAGCATGCGCCACCTGGGCGAAGGGGTTTTTATACTTCCTGGATACAGACTACCGCTACGCTGGGCCTTTTTGTTTCGCTTGGGGTGATCCTGATCACCAGGCATTCACTGGATGCCGATGCAGCGAGGTCTATTGAAAAGTTCAATGACTGGGGTTGGCGGATACCGTTTCTGGTATCCATACTTCTGGTAGTGCTGTCTATCTATATCCGGATGAAAATGAAAGAGTCGCCGGTTTTTGCGAAGCTGAAATCGGAGGGCAAAGTGGCCACCAATCCGTTGAAAGAAAGTTTTACCCATCGTTCCAACCTGAAGATGGTGCTGCTGGCTTTGTTCGGAGCTACCATGGGTCAGGGGGTAGTCTGGTATACAGGTCAGTTCTACGCCCAATCATTTTTAGAGAATGTTTGCAAGATCAATTTTGACCAGAGCAGAACCATCCTGATATGGGCCATATTATTTGGAACTCCGTTTTTTGTAGTGTTTGGCAATCTCAGCGATAAGATCGGGCGAAAATGGATCATGATGACCGGGATGTTGTTGGCCGTGTTGTTTTATCGACCCATTTACCAGGAATGCTATGAAATAAGTTCTGCTTTTTTAACAGATGGTAGTGTGACGTTGCCTACCCAGGAGTACTGGGAAATGGTATTGCTGGTTTTTGTGCAGATCATTTTTGTCACCATGGTATACGGACCGATAGCAGCTTTCCTTGTTGAGCTGTTTCCTACGCGTATAAGGTATACCTCGATGTCGCTCCCATACCACGTGGGCAACGGCGTGTTCGGAGGACTTACACCGTTTATTGCAACCTTGCTGACCACAATATATACCGACGATAAACTGGTTGGATTGTGGTATCCCATCATCATAGCCTCTGTGTGCCTGGTGATCGGGTTATTGTACCTGACCAACACCATTGATCCGGATGTAAACGACTGATTATGGAAAAACTTAAACGTTTGATGGGTTTAGTGTGGATGGCCATGGGTCCCCTGGCGATCCTGTTTTTAATTCGGACGGCTATTTCCGAGATCGAGAAAAAGCCGGTCATTGATACGTTCATCCAATGGGGCGTATTTGTGGTGGTGTTTATCCCCATTGCCATCGGCCTGGTCATCTTTGGCTATTTCGCATTCAAAGGCGACTATCATCAGATGCCGATTGATTCCGCCCACCTGGAAGACTGATTGTGTGTGATCCTCTCACCATCTTTCCCGTATCGATTGCCAGCCAAAAAGCTTCGGGTCCAATGGTCCGAAGCTTAAAATGCTGAACAATGACCAGATGATGGAAGCCATGGGTAAGGGTGTCAGATTGATCGATGCCAGAAACAAAATTGATTTTGCCAAGGGGTATATCCCCGGCAGCATCAATATCCAGGGCAATAACTCATTTGCTACATGGGCAGGCTGGTACCTGAACTACGAAGAGCCGTTTATGCTTCTTGCGGATGAGAGTCAGCTGGATGACCTTACCCGTAAGTTAATGCGCATCGGCCTCGATATTATGATGGGCTATGTGCCGTCAACTGAAGCCTATGTGAAGGCCGGAGGCAAACTGGATACGGTTAAGCAAGTTGATACCGATGAACTCAAGCAGATACTGGCTATTAACCATGTTCAGGTGGTTGACCTTCGTGGCGCTACTGAATACAAGCAGGGCCATATCAAGGGTGCTGACCATGTATTCGTAGGCACGTTGCTCAATAACTTGGATAAGGTGAGCAAAGAAAGGAAAGTGGTGATCCACTGTCAGGGCGGCGACCGCGCAGCGATCGGGTATTCGCTACTCGCTGCAAACGGATATAAGAATGTGGTGAATTATTCCGCCAGTATAAATGATTGGATCAAACAAGGAAATCCTGTTGTATCGTAAAAAGGAATGTCAGATAGTTGATTTTTTGATTTTTGAGTCAGATCATTTCTGCCAAGCCAAAGCAGCAGGAAGAGCGCCGGTGAATCAACACCGGCGCTTTCTATTGAGTAATACAAAACCTAAGTGACGGTTTTCGCGAACCTTTGCATTTTATTCATTAAATTTCAAGTCAAACAAAAAGTGAAATGAAATTATCTTCTTTGTCCTTATTCGTTGTCATCATCATGTCGACTTTGCACGTGCAAGCGCAGAAAAGTATTTTTAATGGCCGGAACCTGAAAGGCTGGACTGCGCATGGTACTGAAAAATGGTATGTGAAAGATGGAGAACTGGTTTGTGAGAACGGACCCGACAAACAGTACGGGTATTTGTCAACCAACAAGAATTATAAGGACTTTACTTTGGAGCTTGAGTTTTTGCAGGAATTCAACGGGAATAGCGGGGTCTTTTTTCGCTCATCCATCGAGGGAACCAAGATCAGTGGCTGGCAGGTTGAAGTAGCTCCCCTGAATAACAACACCGGAGGGATATATGAGTCTTACGGCCGGGGTTGGTTGATACAACCAAGTAAGGAAGATCAGCAGTGGTTGAAGACAGGGGAGTGGAATGCCATGAAGATCGTGGTAAAGGGCGACGAAGTGACTACTTTCCTGAATGGCCATCAGATGATCCATCTGAAAGATGAAAAGATCGGGAAAGGCACAGGATTCATTGCTTTGCAAATTCACGACGGCGGGGATATCAAAGTGCGCTGGAGGAAATTGAGGATCAAGGAAGATTAGTTAGTAAAAAAATATGTACATAAAAAATGCCGTCTTAATACAAATTGAGACGGCATCTTCAGCATAGTAAGCTGCAACACCAGCTGCATCCTTTGCCAGTTCAGCGGCTGCGTATGCTTTTTCAAGGGCCTGTATTTCCGTTTTGCTTTTTTTCCATGTCAACGGCAGGTTTTTGTTCTCCTGCAGGGGAGCAGCCCGTAAAAAAATTGTCATGGCGGCGAGGATCGCCAGTTTCTTAATGCTTCCGATTTTTCTAAATGTTTGGTGAGCTGATAAGGTAGTCTTTCTTGACCATGAAGGAGATTCTTTAGGGGATACGTCCACGGTTCATGGCCTCATGAGTAGGTTTATCAAGCATGATCGAGTGAAACAATTTTGAAATTTCTATATGAAGATGTAAAAACTGATTTTTCCCTATATTTGCCACCCCAATGGGGAATTAGCTCAGTTGGCTAGAGCGCTTGCATGGCATGCAAGAGGTCACCGGTTCGACTCCGGTATTCTCCACTAACAGAACCCGCTAAATGGCGGGTTTTTTTTCGGTAGTTGCTGCATTGCTTTTCCGATCTATATTTTTGGGCAACCTTTTTCTTAAGACCCCGATATATAGTTCCCTATCAGAAGTCGAACGTGGATGAAGGAGCCTTCATCGATATATGTTGTCTACTTTTAGGTAATGCATCCTGCCTTTGTTATATTGCTTCGTTTGAAGCAATACAACAAAGGCAGGTATATGCGGAATATCGCATCAACATAGGTAAAAAACATGCAACAAGCCATTGACTGGGTTTTCATTTTGGTATTCGTGTTCGGAACCATCGGGTTGCTGGTAGCAGCTATTCTTTTTATCATAAACAAGAATGAATCATTTTCCGCCCGCATACTGGCGGCTTACCTTTTTTGTG
This sequence comes from Chitinophagaceae bacterium, assembly GCA_040404005.1. Lineage (GTDB taxonomy): Bacteria > Bacteroidota > Bacteroidia > Chitinophagales > Chitinophagaceae > Pollutibacter. The sequence goes on along the minus strand of JBBAJO010000001.1, from coordinate 153,508 downwards.
CTTCCATCATTCTGCTTAATTATGATCTCACCAACACAGATTTCTTTCTGAATTTCCCGCATTTGTGGCGCACCGTGGCCTGGGCCTCTTTCTTTGCCCCACCGCTTGCATATCTGTATGTTCGCACTGTACTCGAACAGGAGTTCCGATCCCGGAACACTGATTTTATCTTTTTCCTTCCAGGAGTGATCTATATGCTGACGATGCTCCCTTTTCTCATACTCGATACCCCACACAAGTTGGAGGTCATCGGAAGACTCATGTCAAATCATGCCCTGATCCCGAAGGAGCCGGAAGGAAGCTTGCCTCAAGGTTGGGGCTTTTTGGCCAGGACAGGCTATGGCTTGGTCATGGCTGCTGCCCAATATACCTTGCTGGCTAAAACGAGGAAAAGGATATTGGCAGACAAGGTTCCGGTCAAGCAGAACCGGGACACCTTCAATTGGCTGTTCTATTTCACCTTGGTAATGTCTTTGTCCTACCTCATCTTGTTCGTGGAAACCGTGTTGCATGTTTCGAGCTTTATCGACCTGAATCAGCTGATCATTTTAACGATCTCCGCCAATGTCTTTTTTGTTTGTACCTATCTTTTGGTCCGGCCAAATATCCTGTACGGGATGACCGGTTGGTTGCAGGAGAAGGTTAAACAGGAAGGGACTCAGGCAAAGACAGCTGCTACAAGCCCCCTCGCAAAACAGACTAGCCTGTCATTGGAGCAGAAGCGATTGTATAAAGCCGCCCTGCAAAATCATTTTCAGGGAAATCAGCCTTTTCTTAGAGTTGGCTACAAGATCAGTGATCTGTCCATGGAGCTCAATATCCCCGGCTACCAGCTTTCCGCCTTCATCAACCAGGAATACGGCAAAAATTTCAACGAGCTGATCAATGAATACCGGCTGGACTATCTTGAGGAATTACTTCAGTCCAAGCCTGATTACTTTCAGTATACCATGGAAGCATTAGGCAATATGGTAGGCTTCAACTCAAGGAGTGCTTTCATTCAGGCAGTCAAGAAGAAGACTGGTAAACCACCCGTTGAGCATTTTCAGCATCTTCGTACGGGTGTGAAGGGTTGAGCTTGTTTTGTTTTTTTTAAAATCAAAGAATTCAGGTCAATCTCCCGGACAGAATTGACGTTCCCTGCACCCCATCCCCATAACATTGCACAGCAGATAGTTTGCTAAACTCAAGGCTTTGTCGTTTTCACTTCATTCCCTAAAGTTGATCGGGCAATTCCGATCGATTCATGGCAACCGGGAGTTGAGTAGAACATCATGGATTTAATAAATTTAAAATAATCATCATGCGTTTATGCTTTCTTTCTTTCTCTTTGGTGGTCACAATCATCTTCACTGCATGCACTGGTGGCGGCAATGCCTCCAGCAAGGATTCCACGGCTGCATCCACATCCAATACGCCTGGCTCAGCCGGCAAACAGGCCACCCGACTGGGCGACCTTACACTGGAAAGTGGCTATCCTTCCGAGGAAGCGACCAACAGGCTGTACGATGAGCGGGATTTTCAGCGCGCCTGCCAGGTGCATACCTGGGCGCTGCCCATGGTAGGCTTCCATGCCCTCCATTTGGCCCAGCGGGACCAGATCGGCGTAAAAGACGGGGATATATCCCTGTTCTTCAATCTCGAGGATAAAAAGGGCATGCTTACGCCCAACATTACCACCCTGTATGCCTTCAGTTTCTGGGATCTTTCCAAGGGAGGTGCCCTCGTAGTGGATGCTCCGGCCGGCCTGATCGCTGGCGGGGTACTCGATCTCTGGCAGCAGCCCATCACCGATATCGGACAGACGGGGCCGGATAAAGGCGCTGGTGGAAAATACCTGATCCTTCCACCCGGTTCGCCAGACGTAAAAGCACCGGGCTACCGTGTGTTCAAATCGCCAACTGTCCAGGTATGGTTCGGTATGCGTGGCTTGGACCCAGATCCCAGGAAGGCAGAGGAGACCTTGCGCCAGCACAAAATCTATGCATGGGCCGACCGGGCCAAGCCGGCTCCGACCAACTATGTGCCCGTTGCCGGAAAACCATGGACCTCCGCCCATCCTACCGACATGTCCTATTTTAAGCTGGTTGCAGAAGCACTGGACGCGGAACCGGTGCAGCCCCGTGACCGTGTGATCTACGGCATGCTCGTATCCCTGGGTATTGAAAAGGGCAAGTCATTCAATCCTGATGCACGCATGACAAAGATCTTTAATGAAGCCGCGATGGTAGGGGAACTTACCGCCCGGGTGAATGCTTACGACAAGCGATTCAAAGGAGCCAAAGTATGGGAAGGAAGGAATTGGGAATATGCCAACATGGTCGAATTGAATCAGGAGGACAGTAATTATACACAGATCGACCAGCGTGCATCGTGGTTCTATGAGGCCATTGGAAACAGCACCGGTATGCAGGGCCGGATACTCGGTTTCGGTCAGGCTTATCTGGAAACATCGAAGGACAAGGATAACCATTGGCTGGAGGGTGCAAAGAACTACAAGATCCATATACCTGCCGATGTGCCAGCACGACAGTTCTGGTCCATCACCTTGTATGACAACGTAACCCGTTATCCCGTGGTGACAGACCAAGGCTCGGCAGACATCTCATCACGTAAGGACATCGATAAGAACGCTGACGGTTCGGTAGATGTATATTTTGGACCTTCAAAACCGAATGGTTCAAACAGAAATTATATCAAGACGATCTCCGGTCGCGGATGGTTCCCCTATTTCAGGTTCTACGGACCCGGCGAGAAATATTTTGACAAAACATGGTCACTCGAAGATATTGTTGAGATCAGGTAAGGTAGAGTATGCAAGAGCCACCGGTTCGACTCCGGTATTCTCCACAACTATAAACCCGCTCCAGTAGCGGGTTTATAGTTGTGGAGGACATGGCGTACCAATTGAAAATTAATTGGCAAAAGCAGATTCTAATAAATTTATCAACAGCTGATAGAAGCCTGCATTTTTATAATCTTAATGATATCGGCAGATATACCAGCATAGCCTTTTACTTTACTCAACAACAAGTTCATCCACAAAAAGCCAGGCTCGATAGCCCTCGCCGGGATTGCTTTTTGCAATGATTCCATGATTCTTTGCCACTACTCTCAAGTGGGTGAGTTGGGATGTACTGAATTGGAGATGTTTCACCAGAACAGAGCCATCAGCTGAAGTAATTCCGCCCTTGTTTTCCATTTCAAAAAAGCTTTTCCCGTCTGCAGAGCCAAAGATCTTGATCTCGGAAGGAGGATAAACCCAACTCGAAGTGGCATTGAAAAACCTAAGCGAAACTTTGCTTACTTCAGTGGGTTTCTTAAAACGAATGACCGCATCAAAATCCTTTCCTTCCCAGCCAAGCCATTCGTTATCGCTATATCGATTGCTGCTGCCCATAATTCCGTTAATCAATGCAGCGGATCCTCCCTTGCCGTATGCAGCCGCAGGCTGATCAACATAACTGATTTCCTGTCCGGTTGCTTTGTTGAGATTAAAAAGGGTAGTGGCCCGATCAACAACCCGTCCTTCTACTTCTACGGAGGCAGTCACTAATGTTGAGGATGATACTACAAAAGGTTGCGTATATGTCTTTTTTTCAACCACTCCTTTGCTGGTGGTATAGCTGTAGTTAATCTTACGCGTTGCAGGCACACCCTCTATACTGACTCGTATGGCATTTTCGCCAGGGATATATTTACTTTGCAGCGACAGTTCAAACAAATGCCTGGAATAATTGACGCCATGTTGGTCAAGCCGCTTTAAGTATGGGATCAACCGCCCTGTAAAATCCTCGAAGCCCGGCTTGAATTTTGTCCAACCCACTTCGGCCAGTGCAATGGCTCTCGGAAATAGCATGTATTCTGCCAAGGCAGGCGACTTCACGTACTCGCTCCAGAGATTTCCCTGCACACCCATGATATACTTTCGCTGTGCAGGATCCAATTCGGCAGGAATAGGGTCATATCCATACACTTTTTTTAAGGGAAGAAATCCGCCCCAGGCAATGGAATCAGCAGGATCCTCCGATTGATAAAAATTGAGATAGGTATATCCATCGGGCGACATGATCACGTTATGCCCCTGCTTTGCGGATTCGATCCCGCCCGCAGTGCCGCGCCAGCTCATCACCGCCGCATTGGGTGCCAATCCACCTTCGAGTATCTCATCCCAACCAATGATGTTTCTGCCGCGGCTATTGACATGTTTTTCTATTCGCTGGATAAAATAGCTTTGCAATCCATGTTCGTCTTTCAGATTTTCTTTCAGTATTAACTCCTGGCAAAATGAAGAACGTTTCCAGAATTCTTTTGGACACTCGTCACCGCCGATATGAATATATTTTGAAGGAAATATGCTTATCACCTCATCGAGGACATCCTGCATGAAGTTGAAGGTGAATTCAGTGGGACAAAGTACATCGTTAAACACTCCCCAGCTTTCTTGCACGATTTTGGTCCCGGGAACTTTCACTTTCTCCAGTGCGGCTTTAGAGTGCAGGGCATCTGCCGTATAAGAAGATTCATCCGGGAAACAACCCAGGGCGGGGTAAGCCGCTATCGCTGCACTGCTATGGCCAGGCAATTCTATCTCCGGAACAATATTGATGTATTTCTTTGCGGCATAGGCAACCAGTTCTTTCATTTCGTCCTGGGAATAAAAGCCCCTGTATTCGGTATTGTCGTTGCCCTTTCCGGCATATTTATCCTGTATGGTTCCGCTTCTTACACTTCCTGCAGAAGTAAGCTTTGGATATTTTTTGATTTCAATTCTCCAGCCCTGATCGTCGGTCAGGTGAAGATGGAGGTTGTTCATCTTCTGCATCGACATGAAATCAACCAGACGCCTTAAAAAAGAGATCGGCATGAAATGACGGGACACGTCTATCATGAGTCCACGATACCTGAAGGCAGGGGCATCCCGGATGGTGACCGACGGAATTTGCCAGGATCGGGCGGGTACCTTTATTCCGCTTTCTACTTCGGCCGGGAGCAATTGGAGGAGCGACTGAACCGCATAAAAGACACCTACAGCATCTTTCGCCCTGATCTCAATTGACGCGGGTAATACTTCGAGTTCATATCCTCCGTCATCCACCATGTCCGATCTCAGACTTACCGAGATGATGTTCCGACCAGGATTTACGGCCGTTGTTTTCAGGGAATATCCAGCCACTACCAACATTTTATCGATCAGCGGTTGAACAGAAACCCGTAGTGCGGGATCCTGATGAGTATAGTAGATTGACGTATTTGCGTTGAAAGTGAAGGTTCCTTTGCCGATGACTGTTTCAGTGGGCTGCGGTATGATACCCGTTGATTGGGAATAAAGATGTCCCGCAGAGAATAAAATAAACAGGATAAAAAGCGTTGCGTTCAGCTTCATAAAATGAAATGAAAGAAAATGAATTAGATGCTGTCAGTGCCGATGAACACCTTACCGGCGAAGATATCGTCATGCAGCAAACGAAACAAGTTCTTATTCATGGGTTAAAAGATGGCGGGATCGTTATTCCCCAACACAGCCTCCAACCTGTCGGGTCTCTATGCATTTGCAGGTTATCTCATCTCACCCGGCACCGCCACCGCCAAAATCACTGTGGATAGTAAAGTGGTTGTATCAAATATTGTCAAAATCCATTAATTTTTCGTTCTATTCTGATCTGAGTGTAGATAAAATTTTAAGATGAGATCATCACTAATCGTTTGGCTCCCCTTCATATGTCTGCCCATAGTTTCATACGGACAGCCAACGGCCAAAGTGGAATTCAAGAACGACCCTGCCAATAAAAAAGTAGAGGTCCATGTAGGCGGTAAATTTTTCTACACTGAACAGGGATTTGGATGATAACGCTAAAATCAGAACCAGCTTTCACCTTGGCCTGTTTACCCACATTGATTTGAGCCACCATTTTGCGCTGCAACCTGAATGGCTATTCTCAGCCCGGGGGGCTAACTACAATGGCGACCGAACCGAACACCATTACATGCCCCATTGCTGTATGTCATGTAGTTGTGGAATCATTTGTTGATAGGGTAGTGGACGATATGGAAAGCACCTGCCTGCATCAAGCGTACACGTAATTCATAATCCCGTAACTTTAGGGCATGTCTGATGTTGTAACTTTCGGAGAGGTTATGATGAGGTTAACCCCTCCTGGCCGTAAAAAACTCCTTCAAACCGATCAGTTAGATATTCTTTACAGTGGCGCTGAGGCAAACGTCAGTTGTGCCTTAGCCTATTGGGGCAGATCTGCTGCCCATATTACCAGCTTTCCGGACAATGCCCTCGGGCAGGCTGCGCTGGCGAATCTCAGGAAAATGAATGTAAATGTTGAACACATCACATTCACAGATGGACGCTTAGGGTTGTATTTTGTAGAACCCGGCGCCATTAACCGGGCCACAGCGATCACGTACGACAGGCTTCCGTCTTCATTTGCCGGCATTAATGCCACCAGCTTTGACTGGAATTCCATCCTCGAAGGGGCCAAATGGTTTCACTGGACGGGCATTACTCCCGCCATTTCACAGGGGGCGGCAGATTGCCTGCTGATAGCCCTGAAGGTGGCCCGCGAAAAAGGGGTGATGGTGTCAGCGGATATCAATTACAGGTCGGGTTTATGGAAGTACGGTAAAACCCCGGGTGAGATCCTCGCGCCCCTGGTTGACCTCAGCCAGGTTGTGGTGGCTGCAGAATCTGATACCGACAGTATTTTTGGGATACGCGGTGACGGGTCCGGCTATGCGTCCGTGGCCGTGGCCATGAAGAACAGGTTTAGCGGTATGGAATGTATGCTTGCTTCGCGGAGGACTGCTCCAAGTGCCTCTCACAACAGCCTCAGTGGCGTTTTTTGGAATGGAAATGTTGTGTTTGAGACAATAACTCACGATATTGACAATATTATCGATCGGATAGGAAGTGGCGATGCCTTTATCTCAGGATTTATTTTCGCATCTCTTTCAGGGTATAGCGACCAGGATAAGATCAATTTCGCTGCCTCTTCAGCCGTTTTAAAGCACTCCGTTGAGGGTGACTACAACTTGGTTTCGGAAGATGAGGTATGGGGACTGATGGAAGGGAACACGGGTGGCCGGGTAAAAAGATAAGATCAAGAGTAAAAAAATAACTATGGCAAGATTTACTGCTGAAGCGGTTAACAAAAAATTGAGTGACACCCGGTTTCTCCCACTGTTCAATTATGCTGACGCAGAGGTTTGCAAGATGGTGATCAAATCTTGCTACAAAGCAGGATTGAGGGCTTTTGAACTGACCAACCGCGATACGATGGCGCTGGAAGTTTTCCGGCAGATCGTGCCCTGGGTAGAGAAAGAATGCCCGGATATGAGCCTTGGGGCAGGGACGATCCTCAATGAAGAAACTGCAGGGCATTTCATTGAAGCCGGAGCTGATTTCATCATAGCCCCCATTTTTGATAAGTCCACTGCCAAGTTCTGCAGGAAAAGCAACATCCCATATATTCCGGGTTGTTTAACACCTACTGAAATGTATAAGGCCTATAACGCGGGTTCGCCCGTGATCAAACTGTTCCCCGGAGGAACGGTGGGCCCCGACTATGTGAAACATATACTCGCCCCACTTCCGCACATGAGAATCGTAATTACAGGTGGGGTGCAGTTCGATGAGGTTACTGTAAAGAAATGGTTTGATGCAGGTGCTTTCGCCCTTGGAGTAGGAAGTTCGGTTTTTACCAAAGACAGGATCTCTAAAAGGGATTATGCATCCATCGAATCGGAGATCAAGAGGATCATGGAATATTAGAAACTCCAATGGAAAAAGTTGCTGCAGTTTTAGCATTTATCGTCCTGTCAGTGAACTCTTCACTGTACGCACAGCCCATCAGCTCGAGGCAGATCGACAGTTTGACCGAACTCGTTTTGAAGACTTTTGACGTGCCCGGTATTGCCGTTGGCGTTGTGAAAGACGGAAAGCTTGTTCATGCCAAAGGATATGGTGTTAGGTCTTTAAAGACCATGCAAAAAGTAGATGAGAATACGCTTTTTGGAATTGCATCCAACAGCAAGGCTTTTACCACTGCAGCACTCGGAATATTGGTGGATGAGAAAAAACTAACATGGGACGACAAGGTGACTGATTATATACCGGGCTTCAAAATGTATGATCCCTATGTCACTGCTGAGTTTACCATCAGGGATCTTGTAACCCACAGAAGCGGCCTGGGATTGGGGGCAGGGGACTTGATGATGTTTCCTGATTCAAGCAGTTTTTCAAAAGAAGAGATCATACATAACCTCAGGTATCTGAAGCCGGTGTCAGGGTTTCGGACAAAATACGATTATGACAACCTGCTGTACATCGTTGCCGGTGAAGTGATCGCTAAAGCATCAGGCAAGAGTTGGGAAGAGTTTATTGAGAGCCGGTTTTTACAGCCTTTGGGTATGACAGCCACTGCCGCGTCGATGGCAAGGGTTAAAAACAGATCTAATTTGATAGATCCCCATGCCCCTGTGGATGGCAAGGTTAAAGCCCTGACGATCGACTGGAGTGAAACAGCGAATGCTGCCGGCGGTATGGTAAGCAACGTCACAGACCTCAGTAAATGGATCATTACCCAGATGAACCATGGCCAATTAGGAAACGGTCAACAATTGTTCAGTGAGGACGTGCATGAGGAGATGTGGAGTCCGCAAATGATTTTGTCCGCCCGTACTATTCCACCTTACAACACGCATTTTTCGGCTTACGGCCTGGGTTGGTTCCTGTCGGACGTTAAGGGCTACAAGCAGGTAACTCATACAGGCGGACTGGCAGGTGTGGTTACGCAGATCACCCTTTTGCCCGAATTGAATCTTGGCATTATTGTGCTAACCAACCAGCAGTCAGGTGCTGCGTTTACTGTAATAACGAATACGATCAAAGACAGCTACCTGAATATTCCTGCAACAAACCGGGTTAAACAAATGCACGATATCGTGCTCAGGGGAGAGGCAGAAGCCCGTGAGATCCGGGAACAAATTCAGCAAGAAATTGACGGTCAGCGTAAATCAGCAACGGCCAAACCTTCTCCTTCATTGTTTACCGGCACCTACCGGGATCCATGGTTCGGGGATATGGTTATCTCTATGGTGAATGGGAAGATGAGGATGAATAGCATCAGGTCTCCCCGCCTAAGGGGTGATGTGAGTTACTACAAGGGCAACACATTCATTGTAAAATGGGATGACAGGTCTTTTGATGCGGATGCTTATGTGATGTTTACGCTGGATATGGACGGTAAGCCTTCGGGTATGAAAATGAAGGCTATTTCGCCGCTGACAGACTTTAGTTTTGATTTTCACGACCTGGACCTGACCAGGGTGCAATAGTTTTTTGGGAGTTACATAAAACCAAGTTCCAGCTTTGCCACTTCACTCATCATGTCTTTATTCCATGATGGCGTCCAGGTGACTTCTACGTGTACATCATTGACCCCTTCGATGGTTCTGATCTTCTGGTCTACTTCATGGGGAAGACTTTGGGCAGCTGGGCAGCTCGGAGCGGTGAGTGTCATCACTACCTCTACATTGTTTATGGGAAGGATGTTGACTTCGTATATCAACCCCAAATCCCAAATGTTTACAGGAATCTCAGGGTCATGTATCTCCTGGATCATGGCAATCACTTTATCTTTCAACTCCTGTTCGTTCAACATGTTTTTTCCTTTTTTTTCAGGTCGATGAAGGCCTTCCGATCCGCCGTTCAGTTTTTTGACTTCCAAACCAGGGCGTCCAGTTTCATTTGTTTCAGCATGGCCCTCAATCCGTTCGATCTGGTCTGGGCAAGATGACTGGTCATTCCGATCTCATCGATGAATGTGAGAGGCGCATTGATGATGTCTTCCGGCTTTTGCCCGGAGAATACCCTTACCAGCATGCTGATCAGACCCTTAACGATCATCGCGTCCGAGTCAGCCTGATAATATACTTTGCCGTCTTCCTGGTTGGAGTGCATCCAAACCTGCGACTGGCAACCCTTGATCTTATTCTCTTCTGTTTTATGCACATCGCTCAACGGCGGGAGTTTCTTCCCCATATCGATAATGTATTCGTATTTGTCTTCCCAGCTGTCGAAAAGGGAAAATTCTTCAACGATCTCCTGTTCTATCTGTTCAATGGAGCCCGGCATCACAATAACATGTTTATGGCTTTATCCAGCCCTTTCACAAGCCTGTCAATTTCTTCGTGCGTATTATATGCGGCAAATGAAGCCCTGGTGGTACCGGAAATATTCAGGCATTGCATGAGGGGCATGGTGCAGTGGGATCCTGTACGGACCGCAATACCCTGGTTATCGAGCAGAATGCCGAGGTCCTGCGGATGAATGCCGTCCACTACAAATGAAATAACGCTTACTTTATCTGCCACATCGCCTATGATGCGTACACCATTGATAAGGCTAAGTTGCTCTGTGCCATACTGCAGCAGCGCATTCTCATGGCGCCTGATATTGTCTTTGCCCAGTGCATGTATGAAGTCGATCGCCGTTTTCATGGCAATGGTATCCGCGATATTGGGCGTTCCGGCTTCAAACTTATAAGGCAGGTCGTTGTAGGTCGTTTTTTCAAAACTCACTTCCTTGATCATCTCACCACCACCATGAAATGGAGGCATGGCCTCCAGTAATTCCTTCTTGCCATACAAAACACCTACACCTGTTGGACCATACAATTTGTGCGACGAGAAAGCGAAGAAATCACAGTCGAGCTCCACCACGTTGATGTCCAGGTGAACGGTAGACTGCGCTCCATCCAGCATCACTACCGCACCAACATGGTGGGCCGCTTCGATGATCTCCCGAACAGGATTGATGATACCCAGTGAATTGGAAGCATGTACAATAGAGACCAGCTTTGTTCTACTGTTCAGCAGTTTGTAATATTCCTCCAGGAGAATTTCACCCTGGTCGTTGATTGGGATCACCCGTATGATCGCTCCTTTCTCTTCAGCGAGCATTTGCCAGGGAACGATGTTGGAATGATGTTCAAGGGTGGAAATAATGATCTCATCACCTTTGCTGATGTTCTCACGCCCCCAGGTATGGGAGACCAGGTTGATGCCCTCAGTTGTACCCCTGGTGAAGATGATCTCTTCCGTAGAGGATGCGCCTATGAAGGCACGGCAGGCTTCCCTTGATGCTTCATAGGCCGCAGTGGCTTCCTCTGCCAGGGTATGAATGCCACGATGAATGTTCGCATTGTAATTTCTGTAGTAATCAACCAGGGCATCGATCACTATTTGAGGCTTCTGGGAGGTGGCGGCATTGTCAAAGTACACCAGCGGTTTCCCTTTCAATTCCCTTTGCAATACAGGGAACTGCTTCCTCAGTTCATAAACATCATATCCCGCCTTGATCACTTCCATATTAAAAAGTACACTCCATATTAAAAATTAAACTCCAACCGCTCTGAGATCAACTGGTCCACATACGCCCGGAGCGGTTCTGATTTTATATTCTCAAGAATATCGACTGCAAAAGCATGCAAGAGCAATGATTTCGCATTCCTTTCGCTAATGCCCCTGGCGCGAAGGTAGAAAAGTGCCTCCTCGTCTAGCTTACCTATGGTACAGCCATGGGAGCACTTCACATCGTCTGCGTAAATCTCCAGCTGCGGCTTGGTGTTGGCACTGGCCATATCCGTTAACAATACGTTTTTGTTAGACTGGTACGCGTTTGTTTTTTGCGCGTCTTTACGCACAAAGATCTTCCCGTTGAACACCCCTGTAGATTCGCCGTCCATAATGCCTTTGTAAAGCTCATTGCTGAAGCAATGGGGCATTACATTGTCTACGATCGTATGATTATCGCAATGTGTCTTCCCATCCAGTAAATAGAGGCCATACATGTGAGACTCGCCGTGTTCCGCTTCCATGACCATATTCAGGTTATTCCGGAGAACATTGCCACTCAGGGAGATGGTAGTGGCGTTGGTCAATGATTTTCCGATCTGCGTGAAATGGGTGGTGCTTACCTGGCTGGCAAATGGACCTTCATTCTGGATCTTATAATGATTCACCAAAGCATCCTGCTCCACAACCAATTCGGTGATCTGGTTGGTAAAGCAATCCTGTGTACCCAACGAAATAAAATGCTCAACAATTTCTATTTCAGCACCCTGCGATACATAGACCAACATTCTCGGCATGGATAAGGTGGGAACAGATCTGTTGTCACTGATATAATTGATGTATACCGGTTTATCAACCTGCTGTCCTTTCTTCACAAACAGGAATGCGCCAAACTCTGCAAAAGCGGTGTTCATGGCGTTGATCCCATCCGGATGATATTTCCCTGAACGACCAAGATGCATGTCTACCAATGCAGAAAAATCAGATTGTTTGGCTTCAGCTAGGGGGAGTATCGTTACGCCTTCGATGGACAATGCAGATGACGAGAACTTTCCATTCTCAAAGTTGATCAGGTATCCGTCCTTGCTGCAGGGCAACACATGTTGTAGCAGCAACTCGGGTTCAATCTCGTTTTTTGCCTGTATGGCAAACGGAGCCTGTAACAAACCGCTTACGCGGGTATATTTCCACTCCTCGTGCTTTACCGTTGGAATGCCATATTTATTGAAGTCGGCCAGGGCCTGCGACTTGATTTTTTCAAGTGATCCTGTTGGCTGGAAAGCTTTATTAATATTTTGAATAACGTCACTCATAATGATACTCCTTCAGATACTGCCAATTCGTTTTTAATGAAATCATATCCTCTTTCTTCCAATTCCATGGCAAGCTCTTTGGTTCCGGATTTTACAATTCGGCCGTTGTATAGTACGTGCACAAAGTCCGGGACGATGTAATCTAGGAGCCGCTGGTAGTGTGTCACCAACAGGAAGGCGTTGTCTTTATTTCGGTACTGATTCACGCCATTGGCTACAATGCGCAAAGCGTCAATGTCGAGCCCAGAATCGGTCTCGTCAAGGATCGCCAATTTGGGTTCGAGCATGGCCATTTGAAAGATCTCGTTACGCTTTTTCTCGCCGCCGGAAAAACCTTCGTTGAGCGACCTGCTGAGTAGCGACTGGTCAATGTTCACCAGCTTCATTTTTTCTTTCATTGTTTTCAAGAACGATACAGCATCAAGTGGTTCGAGGCCACGATATTTCCTGGTCTCATTCACGGCCGTCTTGATGAAATTAGTAGTGCTTACACCGGGGATCTCCACCGGATATTGGAAGGCCAGAAAAACACCTTCGCGCGCCCTGTCTTCTGGCGACAGATCCAACAGGTCCTTTCCCATGAAATGAACTGTACCGCCAGTTACTTCATATTGCGACCTTCCGGCCAATACGGAAGCCAGCGTGCTTTTTCCCGAACCATTGGGTCCCATGATCGCATGCACTTCTCCGGGTTTGATCTCAAGGTTGATCCCCCTTAAAATTTGTTTTTCTTCAATCGATGCCTGTAAGTCTGTGATCTTTAACATAATATCTTTCAATTCAAGTAAAAAAATGAGTCAATTAGCCAATCAGCTAATTGTCTATCCCACGCTGCCCTCGAGGGAGATCGCGAGGAGTTTTTGTGCTTCTACAGCAAATTCCATGGGCAGTTGGTTCATGACCTCTTTGGCAAACCCGTTGATGATCAGCGCAACAGCGGTTTCAGTATCGATTCCACGCTGGTTGCAGTAGAAGATCTGGTCTTCGCCGATCTTGGAAGTGGTAGCCTCATGTTCCACCATGGAATGGCTATTCTTCACTTCGATATACGGGAAAGTATGTGCGCCACATTTATCGCCAAGCAGCAGTGAATCGCATTGAGAAAAATTTCTTGAGTTGGTGGCTTTACGTCCAACTTGTACCAGACCACGATAGCTATTGTTGCTGAAACCGGCCGAGATCCCTTTTGAAACGATCCTGCTCCTGGTGTTCTTGCCGATATGCAGCATTTTGGTTCCGGTATCAGCCTGCTGATAATTATTGGTTACAGCAACCGAGTAGAATTCGCCTACCGAGTAATCCCCTTTCAGGATCACACTGGGGTATTTCCAGGTAATAGAAGAACCAGTCTCTACCTGCGTCCAGGAAATTTTGGAATGATCACCCTGACAGATCCCCCGCTTGGTTACAAAATTATAGATACCGCCTTTGCCTTCCTTATCACCGGGATACCAGTTCTGCACCGTGGAATATTTGACCTCTGCATGGGCCTCGGCCACAATCTCAACCACAGCAGCATGAAGCTGATTTTCGTCGCGCATCGGCGCTGTACATCCCTCAAGGTAACTAACGTAAGAACTTTCTTCTGCTACGATCAATGTGCGTTCAAACTGGCCCGTGTTTGCCGCGTTGATGCGGAAATAGGTGGACAGTTCCATGGGGCACCTGACTCCTTTTGGAATGAAGCAGAAAGATCCATCCGTGAAGACCGCTGAATTTAACGCCGAGAAGTAATTGTCAGTGGCAGGAACCACGGACCCCAAATATTTTTTGATCAGATCAGGATGCTCCTGAACGGCCTCAGACATGGAGCAGAAGATGATGCCCAGTTCAGAAAGTTCTTCCTTGAACGTGGTAGCCACCGAAACCGAGTCCATTACGGCATCTACGGCGATGCCGCTCAGTCTTTTTTGTTCTGTCAGTGATATGCCCAATTTTTCAAAAGTTTTTCTCAGCTCCGGGTCCACTTCGTCCAAACTGTTTGGGGCAATTTTTTGCTTTGGTGCCGAGTAGTAGATGATATCCTGATAGTTGATCGGGGGATACTCCACGTTGGGCCATTTCGGTTCCACCATGTCCAACCACTGGCGATAGGCTTTCAGCCTCCATGCCAGCAACCATTCAGGTTCCTTCTTTTTTGCAGAAATGAACCGCACAATGTCCTCGCTCAGGCCTTTGGGAGCAGAATCCGCCTCGATGTCCGTAACAAAGCCGTATTTGTATTCCGATGATGTTACCTGCTCTAAAATATCGTCATTTTCTTCGTACATATCCTTCATTCAGGTTAAGCTGCAAATTTCTCTTAATGTGTCGGATATATCAACATCAGAAGGGTTAAATGGTTAAACAGGGCACGAGTTTTTTCCGATTTCGTAAACGCTTCTCTGAAAGCCTTCTTTTTCACAACCCGTTCAGCTTCCGTATTTTTGGGATATGCGACATGTTTTAATAACAGGTGCCAGCGGGAATCTGGGTAAGTCATTGGTTAACAGATTTTTAGCTATTGGAAACCGGGTGACAGCCATAGTGATTCCTAATGACCCGGTTCCCCTGGACCATTCTTCACCTTTATTTACGAAATATGAGGCAGACCTGAATGATGAGCTACTTGTAGAGCGCCTGGTTGGAGATATTGCACTCAAACACGGGGATATCGATGTTGCCGTTCTGACAACTGGCGGTTTTGCCATGGGAAACATCCAAATGACCCGGTCGGCCGAGATCTTAAAGCAATACCGACTGAATGTTGAAACGGCTTATCATACCGCGAGGCCTGTTTTCATTCATATGATGGAGAAGGGCTATGGACGTATCTTTATGGTTGGATCGAAGCCTGGATCAGATATGCGTGCCAGTAAGGATACCGTGGCCTACGGGTTAACCAAATCACTGATTTTTCGGCTGGCGGAAATTTTGAACGAATCTGCCGGGGCTGCCAATGTGGTGAGCTCAGTGATTGTTCCCAGCATCATTGATACCCCACAAAACCGGGCCTCCATGCCGGGTGCGGATTTTTCAACCTGGATGAACCCGGACCGCATCGCCGAAGTGGTTGAGTTTTATAGTTCGCCGGCAGCTGATGGCCTGAGGGAGCCGGTATTAAAGCTGTTCAATAAGGCATAGGCCTACTTGTTCTGTTCTTTTTTTGCTTTTGCTTTTTCCTGTTTCCTGAAATACCCCCTGAAAAGGAAGTTGTGTTTCATGGCTTCCAAATTTTCATTAAATGAGACAGATCCTTTTTCAACATTGGCCAGTGTTCTGCGGATGTTTCCGGAAACTGCCGTGTCTTTCAACGCGAGGTTTACAGGTCCCGGTCCGTCCTCCACTTTCCTGTCGATCCTGGTAACAACGCTATCGAGATCTTTTGCTAAGATGCTTGCACTTTTTGCAATTTCCTGGAGTTGGTCAACTGATGATTTCAGTGTAGAAGCCATGGCCGTATCTCGAAGAATAGTGCCGGCGGGTCCCTTTCCTGATTTTACATCGGCAACGACCTCCCTGACATCCCGGGTCAAGATTTGGGCGTTCATCGTTGCCTTCTCGAGATGATGAGATGCTCTGGTCAGGTTAACAGCGAGATTGCTGTCTGATAGCAGTTTCCACATGCCCTTGCTATTATTGATCTTAAACACTGTCTCTTTCAGATTCTCTGAGATAACATATATGTTTTCCCCGGTACCGGAAAGTGTCCGAAGTATTTCGTCAAATTCAACTGACCGTTGTGAAGTCAGGAGGTCACCTTCCTGAGCAAGTTCTGCCATTGCTTCGACCGGTACAATATTCACCACCTTGTTTCCCATCAGGCCATCAGCACCCAGGCTTGCCATGGCATTTTTACGGATCACTGTTTTCATTTTCCTGCTGATCATCATGGTCACTTCAACAATGGTATCGTTGATGATCTCAATGGATTTTACAGTACCAACCTCAATGCCGGCATAGCGGACGTTATTCCCCGTTCTCAGTCCGCCCACATTTGAGAAATGGGTTTTGAGTGAAAAATGCGAACCGATCAGGTGTTGATTCTTACCGATCAGGAACAATGCCATGATCAGTATCAGAAACCCTGATATGACGAAGATGCCAAGTTTTACCAGATTTTTGAGTTGTTTAGCCATACCTCAGGTATCAAAAAATTGTTTGATCAACATATCTGTTGACATTTTAAGTTCATCATAGGTTCCCTGCGCATAACATTTTCCATTGATCAGCACAGCTATACGTTCTGCTGTTCTTTTTACACATTTCATATCATGAGAAATGATGATAGCGCTGGTCTGGTAATGGTCTGCGATTTCTACCATCAGTTCGCTGATCTCTTTTCCTGTAATGGGATCGAGACCGGTAGTGGGTTCGTCATACAATATGACCTCGGGCCTCAGGATCAGCGTTCTTGCCAGTGCTATCCGCTTGCGCATCCCGCCGGAGAGTTCGGAAGGCATCATATTCACGGTGTGGGCCAGCCCAACATTGGTAAGTGCTTCAATGACCATCTGGTCGACTTTTTTCTGGTCAATTTTTATCCAGTGACGTCTTAACGGAAATTCAAGATTTTCTTTGACGGTCATAGAGTCATATAGCGCGTTACTTTGAAATAAGAATCCCAATCTGGCCCTCACCTGATCAAGCTGGTGATGGTCCATCTTGAGCACATCTTCACCAAAGATCAGCACTTCCCCTGCATCCGGTGTCAGGAGACCGATGATGCATTTGATCAGCACAGATTTTCCGGAACCTGATTTTCCAAGCACAACAATGCTTTCGCCTTTGTTCAGGTCAAGGTTGAAACCGTCAAGCACCATATTTGAGCCAAAAGCGATTTTTAGATCCCTGATGCTAATGATAGGTTCTGTGGATACTTGTAATGATGATTCCTTTAATATGGTATTCGTTGTTTCCATCAATTGAATCCGAGAATATCAGTGATCTGAACGGCAATGAGATCTATGAGGAAGATAAGCATCGAAGATATCACTACCGAAGAGTTCGCAGAGAGGCCTACACCTTCTGTTCCTCTGCTAGTCTGGTAGCCCTTAAAACATCCGACCATGCCAACAGAAAATCCAAAGAAAAACGTTTTGATCACGGCAGGAAAAATATCGGAAAAATTAATCCATCGGAAAACCTGATCAAAGAACAGCTGAAAACTCATTACCCCCCTGATATTGACACCAACGAACGACCCCATGATGGATATGCCATCGGAAATGATAACGAGTATCGGAAGCATCAGGGTGGTTGCCAACACCCGGGTGACAACCAGGTATTTGAATGGGTTGGTTCCTGAAACTTCCATGGCATCGATCTGTTCGGTAACTTTCATGGAACCCAGTTCAGCACCGATACTGGAACCTATCTTGCCGGCAAATATCAATGCCGTGATCACGGGTCCTATCTCCCTGATGATGGCATAGCTGACGATATAAGGGATCTGCGATTCAGCGCCGTATTCAAGAAGGGAAGGTCTAAGCTGGATAGTTAGTACCAGGCCCATGATGAATGCGGTTATGCCAACGAGGGGGAGTGACTTGTTCCCGATCAGGTAACATTGGCGAAGCATTTCAGCTATTTCATACCTTGGACTTAGGCCTTCTTTGAATAAGCGACCTGCAAACCGGGTGAATTCACCGGTTTCTTTTATGAATTGCAGTGTCTTTTCAGGAAAAAACAACAGGTTATTTGTTATATTTAAATGTACCCTAAAATAAATGGATAGTTGATAATATTCGTCATAGATCCGCATAACCTGAATCAGTCATTTTTTACAAAAGGGATCATTTGATCCCGGCCAATCGTTATCCATACTCATGTCTCAAACAACCCCAGCTGCGCCTACCTTGTATTCCTTCCGTAACCGCGTGAAACTGATTCAGGGCGGTGCTGGCTATTTTTTGGTAATGAAAGATATGATCCGGCAGGCGAAGGATGCGATACATCTGCAGACGTATATATTCGATCATGATGAAACAGGCATATCGATCGGGGAGGAACTGATGTCAGCAAGCCGCAGGGGTGTGCAGGTATTTGTATTGCTGGATGGGTATGCCTCCCGGCATTTACCATTGAGTTTCATTGAACAACTCAGGTCTTCGGGCATACATTTTCGCTTTTTCGAGCCCATCCTGAAAAGCAATAGTTTTTATTTTGGACGAAGGTTGCACCATAAAATCCTGGTAACAGATAACCGATTTTCACTGGTTGGGGGAATAAATATTTCAAACCGTTATAATGATATGCCAGAGGAGCCTGCCTGGCTGGACTGGGCCGTTCATGCAGAAGGGGAGGTGTCTTATGAGTTATTCAAAGTATGTGTCGAGTTTTGGTATAGATTCCCCAAGCCGATACGTAATGCGATAATGGCCACTCCTCCCGTTTCATTTCCCCGCGAATGGGATTGCGCAGTGAAAGTCAGGCGGAACGACTGGGTCAGGCGAAGGAACCAGATCTCCCGGAGTTACATTGAGATGTTTAACAGGGCTGAGGAAGATATCATGATCATGTCGAGCTATTTCCTGCCCGGAAGGGTGATGCGAAAAAACATGGTGCAAGCTGCAAAGCGCGGGGTGAATATTTCCCTGATCCTTGCAGGCACTTCAGACGTCCCCATTGCAAAATATGCAGAACGGTTTATCTACCAGTGGATGTTGAGAAACAAGGTCAGGGTATATGAATATCCCAAAAGCGTTCTTCATGCCAAACTCTCTACTTATGATCGTAAATGGGTGACTGTAGGGTCGTATAACGTCAATGACATCAGCGCCTATGCATCAGTTGAACTAAACCTGGATATCATGGACGTGGAATTCGCTGAAGTGATCACGGAGTGGATGAACAGAACCATTGAGAAAGACTGTATCAGGATCACCGATGACTACATCAAAAAATACCATTTGCTCACCCGATTCCTCCAGTGGTTGAGTTACGAGGTCTTTAGGGCGATATTCTTTGTGTTCACTTTTTACTTCAAGCAAAAAGAAGATTAGAAGCCCTTTATCCGTCCCAGGAAACTCTTGAACGTTTTTTCGTTCCATTTAGCGAAACGTCCGCGTTGCACCACCAGTTCGTTGTCGTCCGGATGATCCAGGTAATAATGAAAAGCGAACGGTTGGCTGGGATCATACCAACCCACTTCCTGACCGAACCGAAGGTCATTGAAAATCAGGGTGTCTGCTCTTTTTTCCACAGTATAGAAGCCCTGTGAGAATTTTTTAAGGTCATTCACTTCTTCATGGTGAATGACGCTTTGCAGGAGATGTTCGTTACGGGGGAACCAGGTCAGGTAAAGGCTGTCGCTCTTGTCAAAAAATGAACGGTAGCCTATCTGATAGCCGTCTTTCTGCTCCAGCACCACAAACCAAAGCCAGGTATTGAACGGCGTGGGTGTGGTGAAACTTCGGGAATATGATACCTGTTGTTTATCGGCCAGCTCTTTGATGTCGTTATTCACCTGCGATTTATTGACTAAGGCGTATAAGAGGTAGATGATGGTGATGCTGATGCCTGCCTTGGCCCAGCCTATCCGCCTGACATGGTTGGATCGCAGAAAGAGCAAAGCAAGGCATGCGATACCGGACGGGATCGAGAAGAATGGATCCACCACAAAAATCGTATGAAAGGAAATCCTTTGATCCGAAAAAGGCTCAAACCAGCCGACCCCATAATTGTTGAATGCATCGATGAGCAAGTGAACAAAGATTTCGGTACCGAGGAAGAATATCCACTTTTTAAGGGAAATATTATGTGGTCTGTGAAAGCGTTCTGCCGTTACGGCAAGGAAGAATGTGATCAATACGCCAAACAGGATAGAGTGGGTAAAACCCCTGTGGGCAATGAGCTCTTCAGTGGGATCCAGCCAGGCCACGCTGATGAAATCAATATCCGGAATACTTTGGGCCAATGCTCCCCAGAGCATGGCTTTTTTACCAAACTGCCGGTCCGTAAACATTTCACCAATGCAGGCACCCAGGGCAATATGCGTAAGCGTATCCATTTGAGGGGGAGAAGGTAAAAGGAAAAAGCCAAAAACAGGCCCTGTTTTTATACTTTAAACGCAGAGATGTCGAACTTTAGGCTAAGAATTTTGTTAAATAATCATGGGTGTATTAAAACAACTGGCTGAATATCTATACCTGCGGAAGAAAGATCCAAACAGGCCCGACTCACAGTTTGTGAAGTATATGCATGGGATCAACCGGATCTCGATCCTGATGTTTCTTTTTGCGCTGATCGTATTATTTTATAAACTGGTTATTAAGTAGGTTGGCGGGGTAAGACTTCCATCATTCTACCCGCTCATTTTTGCCCTGCGACTTCTACCACTGCACCAGCTGCTTTTGCAGAGGCAGATCCGCCTTCACCAAGTATTTCCCAAAGTCTTTGGTAATCGTCCATCAGGCGTGACCGGCAGACAGGGTCATTGATCAGTTTTTCAAGTTCCACCCGCAGGTTCTCCGGGGTGAGTTCATTTTGTATAAGCTCTTTTACGGCGGGTTTATCCAGGATCAGGTTCACCAACGATATATAGGGCACTTTGATCAAACGTTTGGCGATTTCATAGGAGATGGTGCTCCCTTTATAGCACACTACTTCTGGAATCCTGAACAGTGCTGCCTCCAGGGTAGCGGTGCCGGAAGTAACCAGTGCTGCGTGTGATTGCATGAGTATCGCATATGTTTTTCCCTGCACGAGTTCAACGTTGGCCAGCCTGCCAATCAGGTCTTCATAAAATTCCTTGTCAATAGAAGGGGCTTGAGCAACCACAAATCTCCAGGAGGGAAAAAAACGGGTAGCTGCCAGCATAATGGGCAGTT
Source organism: Chitinophagaceae bacterium (assembly GCA_040404005.1). Classification (GTDB taxonomy): domain Bacteria; phylum Bacteroidota; class Bacteroidia; order Chitinophagales; family Chitinophagaceae; genus Pollutibacter. The sequence goes on along the minus strand of JBBAJO010000001.1, from coordinate 132,018 downwards.
TTTTTCTGATCTCCTGCATGCGGCTACCCGGCAAGAGTGCAACCGTTGTGACAGCGGGAGGGCGCAAGGTTGTATTGGATGATTTGAATTCTTCTATGATCTGCACCAGGGGATGGCCTACGTATTCAACAGGATAGTTCCATTTTTGATAAAATCCCTGTTCAAAAGGAAGTATGACCAACATCCTGTCCACTACTTTGCGGATGGTATGCACCCGGTTTTCTTTCCATGCCCAGACCTGCGGCGAAATATAGTAAACGGTTTTGAAGCCTTTTTCTTTGGCAAATTTGGCTATGGGGATATTGAAGCCTGGATAGTCGATGAACACTACAACGTCCGGGTTAAAATCCAACAAATCATTTTTGCAATGCTTCATGAATCCTAGGATCTTCCTGAGGTTCATGAATACTTCGAGGAATCCCATGAAGGCCCTTTCCTTATAGTGGCTGACCAGTTCTGCGCCTGCCTCTTGCATCATATCCCCTCCCCAGCATCTGATGTGTGCCTGCTGATCCATTTTCCTGATTTCCCTGATCAGTTTACTGCCATGCAGGTCACCGGATGCTTCACCGGATATCAGGTAATATTTCATCCAAAGAATTTGAATAGCAGTGCGGCCGCAGCATACATGATGGTAACAGCAAAAATACCTTTAGCTGTTTCATCTTTCCTCGTATTGATAAAATAGGTGAAGAAGATGATATTAACGAGAAGGCAGGGTATGGTGATGGCGGTGATCAGCGGTTTATTCATCCTCAGGGCAGTAAGGAAGTCGTTGAAACTATACATGCTGAACTTCCAGTAATAGTAGCCGAAGAAGCCAAGCATCGGGCCGATAAGTCCTAAGATGATCCCTATCTTAAGGTCATCTCTTCTGAATATTACCATGTAAGCGATTTTTCCAGTTTGGATTTAAGTGTATAGTTGGTCAGGTCGAACTGAACGGGAACTACGCTGACAAAATTATTTTCCAGAGCCCATACGTCAGTGTCTTTTCCTTCATCAAAATTCACGAAGGCACCTGTGAGCCAGTAATATTTTTTACCATGCGGATCTTTTCGTTCATGGAAATCTTCTTCGTATTTGGCGTAAGCCTGCCGGCATATTTTCACACCCTTGATCAGTGATTCAGGAATGGCGGGAAAATTGACATTGAGGCAAAGGTGCTTGTCGAGCTGCTTTTGCTTCATCAAACTTTCCACGATCAGCCTGGCATATTTTTTCGCGCCGGTAAAGTCGGCCTCTACGCTGTAATCCAGCAGGGAGAAGCCCACGGACGGGATGCTTTCGATGGATGCTTCGATGGCGGCCGACATGGTACCGGAGTAGATCACGTTGATAGAGTGGTTGGCACCGTGATTGATTCCGCTCAGGCAGAGGTCCGGCTTGCGGTGAAGTACCTTATCCACTGCAAGTTTGACACAGTCGACCGGTGTTCCGCTGCAACTCCAGGCTTCCACTCCATCAATCAGTTTAACCGGACTCATCCTTAACGGGAAACCGATCGTGATGGCATGGCCCATACCCGATTGCGGTTTATCAGGAGCTACCACAACCACCCGGCCAAGATCCTTGACCGCTTCGATCAGATGCCTGATCCCAGGTGCATTGATGCCGTCATCGTTGGTGACCAGTATGGTGAACTCTTCCTTTTCTGCTTTGCCTTTCTTTTTAGCCATATGATGTATCTGGTTATCAAAAATAGGAACTAAAAAAGTTTTTAGCTTTTTAGTTTTCATTTTGAATTCCCAAAAATTTTAGTATATTGCCACCAAATTTATTAGCATGTCGCAGTCAAACGCGGGTAAAAACCTTAAGTATCTCAGGAAACTCAGGGGGCTCACTCAGGAAGAGTTTGCCACGAAACTGAATATTAAACGCTCATTGCTGGGTGCCTATGAAGAAGAGCGGGCCGAGCCCCGGATCGATGTTCTTGAGCTGGTCAGTGATACGTTCAAGATCAGTCTGGATGAATTGTTACGCAAAGATCTGAGTGAGGTGAAAGGCAGTTACCTGGTTAAAAGGCGGCAACAGAAATTGATGTCAGAAAATAACCTGATCCAGTTTGTGCCGGTAAAAGCGGCGGCAGGTTACCTCGCCGGATATGCGGATCAGGAATTCATTGATGAACTGAATACGTTCACGCTACCGATGCTGGGTGCCGGTCAGTATCGGGCCTTTGAGATCATTGGTGATTCCATGATGCCCACACCTTCGGGTTCCATTATCGTGGGCGAGAAGGTTGACAATAATGCGGACAGTTTGAAAAACAACCAGGCTTATATTGTCGTAAGCAGGAGTGAAGGGATCGTATACAAGCGCATTGTCAAGAATAACAGGGCGAAGAATAAGCTAACCATGGTCAGTGACAACCCCAGTTACCAGCCCTACCAGATCAATGCGGAGGATGTGCTTGAAGTATGGCAGGCGCAAATGGTGATATCCAAAGTGACCGCCCAGCCAGCCTGGGATATGACCCAGTTGACCAGCCTGGTGAATAACCTGCAGGAACAGGTTAGCACCATGAAGAAGAGGATGAATTAATATTTTGTATCCGCCCATCTCATATGTTTTACGAGATCAGCAGTTCTGGCTGACTGCGGAGCGCTGCCTCTATTGGGAGGGGCCGAAATGTCTGATCCTATCGGATCTGCATTTTGGAAAAACCGGGCATTTTCGTCGCGCTGGCATTGCAGTACCACCGGAAGTGTATAAGGAGGATCTTCATCGTTTATGGCAACAGATCCAGTATTTCCAGCCTCAGGAAGTGATTTTTGTAGGCGATCTTTTTCACAGCCGCGCGAATCTTGAGCATGGATGGTTTCGCAAATGGCGGCACGACCAGCCCTGGCTGAAGATGCACCTGGTGATTGGTAATCACGATATCCTCGGGCAGAAGGATTATGAGGATATGGATTTGATCATCCATAAGCAACGTTTTATTCTGGGCGAGTTCTGTTTCGTCCATGACCTGCTTCCTGAAGACCTCGATGGTGCCCATTACTGTATTTCAGGCCATATTCATCCCGGTATAAGGCTGGCCGGTCCGGGCAGGCAGAGCCTGAGGTTTCCCTGTTTTTATTTCTCCTCCCATTTTGCCATACTTCCAGCATTCAGCAGGTTTACGGGCATTGCGCTGATTGAACCAAAACAAGGGGAAAATGTTTTTGCGATCGTAGAGGACAAACTCATCTTAGTCAATTGATGAAGATCGCTTACGATCCCATTTATGCGCATCCCCTGCCGGAAGGACACAGATTTCCCATGCTGAAGTATGAGCTGATCCCTGAGCAGCTCTTGCATGAAGGGACGGTTTCCTCCAGCGATTTTTTCTCACCGCAGGCCTGTACAGATGAAATTGTTTTACTTACTCATGATCAAGACTACCTGGCCAGGCTGAAGGAGCAGCGATTGTCGGATCGCGAACAAAGAAAGATCGGATTTCCTCAATCGCCGGAGTTGACGTTAAGGGAGCTCATCATTACCCAGGGCACCATCGACTGCTGCCATCACGCCATGCGCCATGGTGTTTCACTGAATATTGCCGGCGGCACCCATCATGCATATCGCGACCGCGGCGAGGGATTTTGTCTGTTAAACGATATGGCCACAGCGTCGAATTATCTGTTGTCCCAAAATTTGAAAGAACGGATCCTGATCGTTGATCTTGATGTTCACCAGGGGAATGGAACGGCCAACATATTTGAGGGAGTGGGAGAGGTATTTACCTTCAGCATGCATGGCGCACACAACTATCCTTTTCATAAAGAAAAATCGGATCTGGATATTCCCCTGCCCGATGGTATCATGGACAAGGAGTACCTGGACTTGTTGAGCGTAAATCTGAAAAAGATCCTGCAGCACTTCAAGCCGGACTTTGCTTTTTACCTGTCGGGGGTCGACATACTGTCTACCGATAAGTTTGGAAAGCTGAAGGTCACCACTGAAGGATGCCGCGAACGGGATGAGATCGTTTTTCGGATGCTGTCAGACATATCGGTTCCTTGCGCGGTGGCCATGGGCGGAGGCTATTCTCCTGATATCAGGCATATTGTAGACGCACACTGTAATACCTACAGGACAGCAAAAAATATGTACGGCTAATTATTTCGTCTCTTCAGGAGGCAGGTTATTGTCTTTTTCAATTTGCTTCATGGTCAGTGAAGCCCAGTCCGTTAACGCTGTTCTTTCTTCGCTGCTGAGTTTGGCATTTTTATGGATCAGGGTATAGCTCTCCAAAGGCATTTCACCTTCTTTCACCATCTCCATTACCTCGTCCAATTTATGCCTTGCTTTTTTAGGGGAATAGGCAAGGAATTCAGAAAAATTAAGCTCGCCTTTACCTTCATCGACATGGTTCTGAAGCCAAAGTCCAACAGGTTGGATATTGGAATACCATGGATACACCGTGTTGTTGGAATGGCAATCATAACAGGATTTTTCAAGAACACCGGAAACGCTTGCAGGTATGTTGTATTTGTTGGAGATGTGATTGGCAGATTTACCTTCAGAGATATTTCTTGTGGGTCTGATGAACTGGATCAGCAATAAGGCAACCAGTAAAATTAACAGGATCTTTCGTATCATAAAAGGGTTATTTAAAATGTGCTTCGGCCTTTGCAATGGACTCAGGTTTTCCAACGTCCACTACAACATCCCCGGTATGGTCGTAAACGTAAATGGATTCCGTTTTTGCGAGATCAAGGTAAGCATCAATTATGGAAAACTTGCCTTCCTGCCGGATGATATCAATCATTCGGGGTTCAATAACATGAACACACGTGAAAGCCGCTCTGTGCATGCGAGTAGCTTGTCTTGCCATCTTTTGCTCCCCGGTAAGGCTGTTCTCCCAGCCCGTCAGTAGCTGATCATCATCAAAAAGAAAGTTGCGCGACGAGTTTCTTTTGGTCACTGCCAGGGTAGCGACCCCTTTTTTGGCAAGATGATAATCGTACATCGCCTGCAAATCGAGGTTTGTAAGAATGTCCGCGTTCATCACAAAGAAAGGCTTGTCTGAATTTTCAAAGTACCACTTCGCATGCTGGAGACCTCCGCCTGTTTCCAGTGGTCCTTCGATCTCGTGGGAGATATTTATGTTGAGTCCGAAAGATTTGTTCGAATGCAGGAAATCAATGATCTGGTCCGCGAAATGGTGCACATTCACGATCAGGTCTTTGATCCCATAACTGGCCATATACTCTATATTCCTTTGCAACAACGGCTTTCCATTCACGGGGGCAAGGGCTTTGGGATGCCTTTCAGTAAATGGCTTCAGCCTGGTGCCCAAACCCGCAGCGAAGATCATGGCTTTAGTACCTTCTGGAATCCGGTTCATGTGATAGCGGGTATATTGTTCCATTGCTTAAGCTCCTGCTCACGGTGGTGTACAACCGTTTTTACATTGAATTTCTCTTTCAGGTGTTCTGCCAGCTTATCAGCTGCATAGACGGAGCGATGTTGCCCGCCGGTGCATCCAAAATTGACCGAAAGGCTGCTGAACCCCCTTTGAATATAATCTTCCACGGAGATGTCTACCAGTGAATAAACGTGCTGCAGGAATGAAGGCATTTTTGTTTTATGGAGCAGGTATTCCTGCACCGGTTTGTCGCGCCCCGTTTTAGTTTTGAATTCATCTATTCTGCCTGGGTTAAGGATTCCCCTGCAGTCGAATACGAAACCTCCTCCATTGCCAGACTCGTCGCCCGGAATTCCACATTTATAGGAGAAGCTGCGAATCTGTACTTCTAATGGGCAATCGGGCCCGGCTTTAACGGGCTCAAATCTATTGATGATCTTATCATCAGTCAGGGCGAGTAATACTTTTTGAAGCTCGGGAAGCCGGATGGGTATTTTTTTGTTTTCGAGAAACCATTTCAGGTTTTTCAGCCCAAAAGGAATACTGGATATGAAATAATGCTTTCTTTCAAAAAGTCCCCTGTATCCATAAGCCCCTAAAGTTTGCAGCATCCGGATCAGGACAAATCCATCGTAGCTATCCATGAAGTGCTGTTTATTCATTGTGTTCCCAAGCATTTGATTGGCCTGTTCAAAATAATAATCCAACAGCTGGTCACGCCATTCATAGGGTAACGATGCCCGGGCCTGCCAAAGCAGTGAGGCCACATCGTACTGCAAAGCCCCTTGCATGCCCCCCTGGTAGTCTATAAAATATACACGATCGTCCTGTACCATCACGTTCCTGCTCTGGCAATCGCGGTGCATGAAGTATTTCTGTTCTTCCTGCATCAGGTAACTGCTCAGGATATCGAAGTCGTTCAGCAACGCATTTTTATCGTACGGCAGGTCGAGTCCCCTTACGAAATAATAAAGGAAATAAAGCAGGTCGGAGTATATCGCTTGTTTGTCGAACGATTTTGTGGCTATGCAATTACTATAGTCCAATCCCTTTCCGCCATCTATCTGAAGCTTTGCCAATTGACGACAAGTTTTTTTGTACAGTTCGTACACATGCTCGCTGAAGCCTTCCTTCATCATAATGTCATACAAGGAAATGTCCCCGAGGTCAGACTGAATGTATTGTTTCAGTTCCTTGTCTGCATACAGGATCTCAGGAACTGGCAATTGCTTGCCGTGGAAATGCCGGCTGAATTGAACAAAGGCATTGTTTTCCGGAATGTTGCCGGGATTATAAGTAACAACGTGAGACTGCCGTCCTGCTTTCAATCGGAAGTACATCCTGTTGCTGCCGGCTTGTTTCAGGGTGATGACCTCATCTGGTTCCTGTTGTTTCCAGTTTTTGTAAAATTCACTGATCTCTTTTAGTATTTCAGCCATGTAAGCTTGGGTATTGGATGTAAATATAGTTCAACCTGTAAACAATGCATGATGGGGCAGTATAGCGAAATTGCTGCCAACGCCGCCGGGGCAATAAAAAAGGTTGTTCCCTTGGGAACAACCTTTTAAAAAAAAGCTTGTAAGATTATTGACTAACCTTGAATTCTACACGCCTGTTCTTCGCTTTGCCTGCGGGTGTTGCATTATCAGCAATTGGCTGATCAGCACCAAATCCTTCAGCGATCAGTCTGTCTGCACTGACTTTTTTGCTGACCAGGTAGGTCTTAACTGACTCAGCACGACTAACCGATAGTTTTTGATTGGCCTCTGGCTTACCCGTGTTATCAGTATGTCCGGTGATCGTCACTTTCACATCCGGATAATCCTGATTCACGATCTTAACCAGTTTATTCAACTCGTTCTTCGCTCCGGTAGTCAGTACTGATTTACCAGATACAAACTGAACGTTTTCAGCTTTGAAATTGATGGTAGGGCAACCGCCGTTAGCAGGTTCGCCAGCGATAGTTGGACATTTATCATCCTCATCGTTCACACCGTCGCCATCGCCATCAGGAATGGGGCAACCCTGGTATTTAGCAAGACCGGCAACTGAAGGACATTTGTCTTCTTCATCATTGATGCCGTCATTGTCAGAGTCAGGAATGGGACAACCCTGGTATTTAGCCAAACCAGCAACCTGAGGACACTTATCCTGCTCATCGTTAACACCGTCCTTATCCGTATCAGGAATCGGACAGCCTTGATATTTAGCTAAACCAGCAACCTGGGCACATTTGTCTTCTTCGTCGTTGATCCCGTCTTTATCTGAATCAGGGATAGGGCAACCGTTGTAACGGGCAAGACCGATCTCAGCAGGGCACTTGTCGTCTTTATCTAGGATGCCATCGCCGTCGGAATCAGCCAAAACATGCTTTCCAAACAGACGGAACTTTATACCGGCCTGGATATTCTGATTTTTCCATTCTGTGGTCGATGCTGGTACATCCCTGGCGTCCATGTTGGTAAATCCATAAATGTAACGGACAAAAGGAACTACGCGAGCGTGGGGGAAGAATTCAATACCGCCATTCAAAGAAATGCTTGTGCCGGCAACATCGTCCTTAACAATGGTATTGCCTTTGTCTTTTACCGAACCCGTGAAGTCGAACTGAGGACCTGCGGTGATGGCGAAATCCTCACCAAGATGCCACTTCAGGATCAATGGCACAGAGATATAACCGATGTTGCCATTGGTCAGCAGGGACGAGGTAGACGAGGTTTTGTAAACATATTTGTTATACATCAACTGTGGCTCGAAAGAAAATCTTTTGCCCAGCGGAATATTAACCCAGCCCCCGGCACCCCAGCCGGTTTGGGTAACGTAGTCGATCAAGTTATTGTCAACCACCCGGAACTTATTGAAGTTAATAGCACCGAGCAGACCGCCGCTTACTGTGTAATGATCTTTGACGATGTTCTGGCCAATAGCGAACTGGCTGATCATCAGGGATAAGACTAGGAAAATGCGTTTCATATTTGGTTTTTTGGTTAATGAACGGGTTATAAAAGTTATGAGTACGTTAAATTATGGGCAAATTTATACAAAGGAAAGGAAATAGTAAAGGGATAATGTATCATTAAGCAAGTCTTGGATAGTATTTTGGGTACTTATTGACTTAAAATCATCTTTTTCACGCGGTCCTCAAGCTTTTCCGAGGACAGGTTCTCCCGCATGCTGTCTACTTTCACCGGAAAACTAAACGGGGTCAGCTGCTTTGGGAAGGTTATAACGATCTGCGATTCCTGGATCCTTTCCAACATGTTTCTCAGTCTGACCTCCTCCATTTGCTGGTCGAATACCTCCTGGTAGGCTTGTCTTAGCAGCAGGTTGTCTTTCTCGTACGACGAAAAAACCTGGAATAAGAGTGAAGCGGAGGCCTGCAGATGCCGGGCCTTTTTTTGTTCACTGGGAAACCCCTGGAAGATAAGTCCTCCTATAACCGATATATCCCTGAACTTCCTTTTGGCCATTTCTGTTGAATTGACACTTCTTTGGATGTCGGCAAACAGGTTATCAGGCGAAAACAGGTCATACACATTCGAATCGTCGAGCGGAATGGGCTGGTCGCTCAGTAGTTCAAAGCTATAGTCGTTCATCGCAAACGAGAACGTTATGGATCTTATCTGGCTGATCCTGTAGGCCAGTATCGCCGCCATGGCCTCATTGACAAGTCGGCCTTCAAAAGTGTGCACAAAGAGATGAAATCCATCTTTGGTTTCGATTTGTTCTATCAGCAATTCATTTGCGTGGGGCACATGAGACAGTTCCATTTGTTTGCTGAAGAGAGGTTCCAGGGTACGAATTTCCTCATCTGTCGGCATTGCCAGATGGGCCTCGTCGAGTTTCATTCTTAGAACGGTGCCGAGCTTGGCCGATAGCGGCATTCTTCCACCCATCCAACTGGGCACAATGGATTTCTTTGAACTGGATTTTTTTACAATGACCGTCATGTCTTTGATCATAATAAAATCCAGGTTCCTGCCCGCCAGCGTAAATACTTCCCCCGGCACAAGCCTCGAGATAAAGTATTCTTCTATGACTCCGATAAATCCGCCACTCAGGAATTTCACTTTCAACATGGAGTCTGAAACAATCGTGCCAATATGCATACGGTGACGCATGGCAAATCTTCTGGAAAGCATGCTGTACCGGCCATTATCGTCTTTTTCAACTTTTTTGTACTCATCATATTGGTATAGGGCATTTCCACCAGTGGTAATAAACACCAACACTTGTTCCCATTCTTCGCGTGTCATATCGGCAAAAGAATAAGCAGATCGTATTACATTAAACAGTTCGTCCTCATGAAATCCTTCCGAAATAGATAAAGTTCCCAGGAACTGGATCAGCACGTCAAAGCAAAGCATCATTGGCTCCCTGCTTTCAATGTTTTGATCGGCTATGGCTTGTTTTAATGCAGCGGCTTCCACCAGTTCCAAAGAATGCGTGGGAAGAAAATAAATACGACTGACCTCTCCCGGGCCATGTCCGCTTCGCCCTGCGCGTTGCAGGAACCTTGCGACCCCTTTGGGTGAGCCCACTTGTACAACTGTTTCAACCGGTCTGAAGTCAACACCAAGGTCGAGGCTGGACGTACATACAACTGCCTTCAACTTCCCCTCATGCAGTGCGTCTTCGACCCAAAGCCTTAATTCCTGTTCAATACTACCGTGGTGGAGGGCTATGGATCCTGAAAGCTGAGGGGCTATATTCAGGAGGGTCTGGTACCAGGTTTCACTCATGCCACGGGTATTAATGAAGATCAGGGTAGTGCGGCTGTTTTCGATGATAGGGACCAGCTTATGGGCTAGTTTGATCCCTAAATGTCCGGCCCAGGGAAATTTTTCAATCTCATCAGGGTAGATCGATTCCACACTGATCTGTTTTTTAACATTAGCATGGATGATAACGCCTCTCTTTTTTACCGGGCATAGCAATACTTCTTTAGCCTGTTCAATATTTCCTATGGTTGCGGAGATGCCCCAAACGTTAACGTTCTTATTCTGGAGATGGATGATCCGGGCAATGGCCAGTTCTACCTGTACGCCCCGTTTGCTTCCCAACAGTTCGTGCCACTCGTCCACTGCGATTGTCTCAAGACGGGCAAATAATTCCGGGTATTTTTTTTGGGCAAGTAACAAATGCAGGCTCTCAGGCGTGATGATAAGAATTTCCGGCATCTGTCTTTTTTGTTTCTGCCTATCACTGACCCCGGTATCTCCGTTTCTGATGCCTACACTTAGTGATAATCCCATTTCACTGATTACCTGGTTCATCGCCCGGCCAATATCTTTGCCCAATGCCCTTAAAGGGGTGATCCAAATCAACCTGAGGCCGTTGTTTTTAAGGCTTGCATAATTGTTGGGATGATCATTGATAAAGCGGATCAGGGTACCCAAAAAAATGGAAAATGTTTTCCCGCAACCCGTAGGTGCGTTCACCAGGCCGCTCTGGTTGTCAAGCATTGATTGCCACGTCTGCTCCTGGAATGGAAACGGACTGATTCCGCGGGAGGTCATCCATTCGGTCACCTTCAGGTACCCTGGACTGTTGGTAAGGGGAGTCTTTTTCACCACTATGATTTATAGCGTTTTCAAGTATTCGATCACTGCGCTTCTTTCCTGATCGGTGAACTTATCGCCAAATCTGTGTCCGTAGTTTCCGTACCCTGAAAGGGTAGTATTGTAGGTATTCCGGTTCAGTGCTTTTTCTTCTTCTTTATATTTCCATCCCAGTTTTTCGTAGTCATACTCGGTTTTAGAAAAATTTCTACTCCAGTAGACGGGCCTTTTCCTGCTATCGAGTAATGCTTCAATCGTAGGAACGGAGCCGTTATGGAGATAGGGGGCCGTAATCCATACGCCATCAAGGGGAGGTGCTATATAGCCATTGAATGGAACCAGTTTAGCGGGATTCTCGCCCTTGGAGAACCAGCTGGTATTGAACCATTCGATCATGTCTGAATACTGGTAATTACTTTTATTCAACAAAGAGTCAGTGCCGATCACCGCTTGGGGGATCAGGTAGTTGGGGTAAGCAGGTTGATCGCCATAGGTGCCATGGCAATTGCTGCATCGTTTTTCAAAGATCAATTTTCCTGCGGAAGCTTTGATGCTGTCTAATGGAAATGGATATTTTGGCGGTTCAATTTTTTTCAGATAGGCGAGCACATCATCCATATGTTCATTGACCCTGTTTGCGTGGGCGGTATCATTAACAGTCAGCAGGATCGCACCCATCAGAAAAGTTCCGAAATCGCCCCGTCCAAATCCACTATAGAACATAGCATTCTTTTTCTTCAGCAGCCACCAGGCGGGGACATCGGAAGGGATCACCGTGGCCGGAAGTTCAACCGATGCAGTGTTGTTCCATTTGAGTGTGTTTTTATCCCGATGGGTAATCAGTACGGCAGCGAGTTTATCAGCTGAATTAACACCCCGCACCGGAGTCAGGATCTGGGTGGAGATGGCTTTACTGACGGTAAGAAATTCCTTTGCAGCTTCCCCTTTTTTCTTATTCAGTTTCATGTACTTGTTCAGTACGCCTTCCAGGATATTTGAATCGAAGCCTTTGGGGCCTGTAAAATCAGCATTGGCATTGCCGAGGCCTATGATGAGTTCGCCATTGAACTCCTGTGCATGGCATTGCAGGCAGTTGGGTACTATAACTTCTTCACCATTCGGAGCCTGTACCACGTTGAAGTCATGACGGATACCCGTGTTTCTTCCCTCACGCTTCAGGTGATCTTTTGCGCCCGCGAATCCCATGCGGTAGAAAAGAAGAGGCAGTCCACTGTTCACGTAATCACCCTCCACAATGAACCGATAGCCACTGTCTGCGTTCCCGATCCGCTGCGGACTGGGAGGGATGAATACCGGTTCGTCGGGGTCCGGGATCAGCATCATGCTGAAACCCGTTGCCGTTGCGCAGAACATCAATATCAAATACAATTTCTTCATGGCTTGTTGCCGTATCGTTCCAGCATTTTTTTCAGATCTTCCAGGGTGTTGATCTCCGAAGCGGGCTTGTCTTTTCGCCATCGGCCGATCCTCGGAAACCGCAAGGCCACACCGGATTTGTGCCTGCTGCTTGCCGCAATTCCCTCAAATGCAATTTCAAACACCAGTTCCGGTTTTACTGTTCGCACAGGACCGAATTTCTCCAAAGCATTTTTTTTTACAAATGCATCTACTTCCATAAATTCCTTATCGGTCAGTCCCGAATAGGCTTTTGCAAAACTCACTAATTTTTCTCCATCCCGTACAGCAAAAGTATAATCTGTAAATAAATTACTTCTTCGTCCATGACCCTTCTGGGCATAGATCATTACGCCGTCAATGGTCAACGGATCGATCTTCCATTTATACCAGTCGCCCCTTTTCCTGCCCGCCTGATAAGCTGAATTTTTTCGTTTCAGCATAAGTCCCTCGCTGCCGTTTTCCCTCGCCATGACCCTTACATCAGCCAGCCGGTCCCAGTCTTCCAGCCTGAGCACCGGCGAAGCATGCAGAACCGGATGTCCGGCCTGCAGCACAACCTGTTCCAGTATTTCTCGCCTTTCGTTAAGCGGACGATTTCTGATATCCCCGCCGCCATATTCGAGCAGATCGTAGGCGATAAAGCCCACCGGCGATTCTCTCAGGTGTTTCCCCGTAACATTTTTTCGTCCTATTCTTGTCTGCAGGGATGCAAAAGGTAGCGCATTCCAACTGCCGTCTGTTTGATTGGCTATACATAGGATCTCACCGTCCAGTACGGTGCCGGAGGGCAGCACGTCTTTCAATACCGAGTACTCCGGAAATTTTTCAGTGATCAGTTCTTCCCCTCTGCTCCACACGAAAAGTTTTCCTTCCCGCTGTATGATCTGCCCCCTGATGCCATCCCATTTCCATTCAGCCTGCCATTCTTCTAATGATCCAATGTCTGAGGGCGCTCCTTCGAGGGCATAGGCGAGATAAAAAGGGTAGGGTTTGGAGAGGTCTGTCTTGCTGCCATCACCACCGAGAAGTTCTGCGAAATGGGTCATGAAAGGGTCCCAGTTTCCGCTGATGCGATGAGCGATCAGGGAAGGTGATTCTTCCAAACAGTCTGCAAGGGCATTCACCATCATCTGTTGCGAAACGCCTATTCTAAAGTTTCCCGTAATGATCTTGTTGAACACAAATCTTTCACCCCTGTTCATGTGCAACCAGCATGTTTTTACAAATGCCTCCTGCGCTGGTTCGTCTTTTGCCACCGCCTGCAGTTGTTCGAGGCAATTGTGCAGCGAGAAATCTCCCCGGTCTTTTTGCAGCTGATCAGGAATAAGGAGGGCCAGTGTTTCACCCAGGTCGCCCACAGTATGGTAGCTTTCTGCAAACAGCCATTCCGGAATGCCGGTGATATCTAAGCACCATTTTATCAGTTGGCCTGTTTTAATGGTCCTTCGGGGTCGCCTCCCGCTGAAAATGGCAATGACCCAAACTTTGTCACGCTGATCGGCCAGGGTGAAATAAGTAACCAGCGCGTTCAGTTTATCATTGGTTTTAGTGCTGCTGCCAATCAGTTGAACCAACTCCGCGAATTTAGAAAAGCCGTATGTTGTTGGGGCTTCATTCATGGCCAGACAGTAATTGCTGTGGTTCTTGTGTTTCTTCTTCTGTCTCGCCGTATGCTGTGTTGACTTCGGCCGCGCGCAAACCTGTTTCGGACAGGTAACGACTCAACACGGATTGAAAACCATGGGTCACAAAAAAATTTTCAGCTCCTGTCTCTTTAACTGCAGTGAGCAATCCATTCCAGTCTGCGTGGTCACTCAAAACAAACCCTGCATCGGCATTTCTTCGCCTTGCATTTCCCCGTACCTGCATCCAGCCACTGCATATGGCTATAGCGTAAGGAGAGAAACGCCTGAGCCATGGAGAGCCGTCTGCCGAGGGTGGAGCAATAACCACTGCGCCTTTCAAAAGGTCTTTCGGGGTATCCGGCTGCACCCTGATCACCTCTCCCAGGTCGAATCCGGCCTGGGTTAGTACCTGGTGGGTATTCCAAATGGCTCCATGCACAAACACGCGGTCTGCCGTTTCCCTGATGGCTTGCAGAACCCGTTGCGCCTTACCAAGACTATATGCCAGCAATACGGACGATTGGCCATTTTCTTTATTGTGGGTTATCCAGTTCCGGATCTCTTCATATACTTCTTCCTGTGGCTTCCAGTGGTAAATGGGCAGTCCGAATGTGGACTCTGTGATGAACGTATGGCAGTTCACCGGCTCAAACTCCCCGCTGATCCCGTCATTGGCTAACTTGTAATCACCGCTGAAGACCCAAACCTCTCCGTTGTATTCCACCCTGACTTGCGAGGAGCCGATGATATGCCCGGCCGGATGGAGGGATACCGAGACGCCATTCATCGTTATCGGCTCATCCCACTCCGCAGATTGGTAACTATTTTCCCCTAAACGAAGTTTTAGCAGGGGCAAACTGTGGGTATGGCATAAGTAATGTTGGCTGCCCCAACGTGCATGGTCGCTATGGGCATGCGTAATCACGGCCCGGTCGACGGGTTTCCATGGGTCGATATAGAATTTTCCCTGCGGGCAGAAGATCCCTTTATCCGTGAATTCTAAAAGCATGATATCTTGATGCTGACATTAAAAGCGAATAACAAACAGGATTTCTGTTTGTTGATGAAGGAGCTTTGTTTGCGGTTAATTCACCCGCGTTGCCACTCCATTGAGCCTTTTGATCATGAACACCCTTTTGTTCTCAAAATAATCGGGCCCATTGGCAGTTTTGTTGGACTGCACAGGTTTGAAGTCATAATCCGTGAGTAAATTGCAGTTGTTTTCTTCCAGGTGCTGCAATAAACTGTCCGGGTATTTATTCAACAGGCAGGAGAAGTACCAGGTCAATTCAAATCCTTTGAAAGCGACGTCCGAGGGCTTGCTGAAAGATTTCTTTTTATAGGCCTCCTCAAATGAGGTGTACAATTGATCATCGCTTTTAAAAAAGCTGTTTGAATAAATGATGGGCAGGGTTTTGAAATCCGATTTTTGAAGATCTTTGATCCCTTCCCAGGTGGGCATGCCCACAAGGGTGATGGGGAAGGTCTTTGCATTGGCCAGTGCAGCAATTGCCAGGTTGCGGCCGAAGTTTTCATCCACGCTGCCGGCTATGATCACATTCTGCCGGACACTGTCGAGACTTTTCACAAGATCGCCCGGCACAACGGCGTCATTTAGATAAACAGTATCCATTTTTACCACCTGACCCGCACTTCCCTGGTTAAGTGCCTTAAACACATCGGAGATCCTGTCGTCTGTAGCATTCTTTCTTCTCGCATAGATAATGCGGCTGGTACCCAGGTTCCTTAATACATAATTGTAAATGGTTTGTAAATGGGTGTTGAGTTTTGAACTCGCGATCATCAGATAAGGATTATTCTTGATGCCGCCGTCGTTTGGATAAGTGGCACTGAGAAATGGAATTTTCTTTTGTTCTGCCAGGGAGGCCAGTTGAAGAAATTCTGTGCCGGATACTGATCCGATAATGAGGTCAAGGGAATCCATAACCGGACTTGTGGCGATGAGTGAAATGCTGCCCGATTGGCTGCGGGTATCAAAAACATGCAGACGAAGGTTTCTGCCCTCTTTAGCGATCGAATCGAGGGCATAGGTTGCGCCCAGGTAAAATTCGAGTCCGGTAATCGACTGTTTTGGAAATGTTTTGCCAAACCGGTAGCCACCGGATGCATCAAAGGCTGAGTCAAGGTAAAGAGGCAGAAACAACCCGATTTGTTGTTGTTTCGCCTGCGCAACGCCGTTATGTCCGGCGGCAAGCATCAGTAGGGCGATACAGATCCTGATCAGCTTCATAGTTTTCTTTTTTTATTCCCACTCAATCGTAGCCGGTGGTTTGCTGCTTATATCGTACACAACCCTGTTGATCCCCCTGACCCTGTTGATGATCTCATTGGATACATGGGCAAGGAAGTCATAAGGAAGATGGGCCCAGTCAGCGGTCATCCCATCAACCGATGTAACGGCCCTGAGGGCAAGAGTGAATTCATAGGTCCTTTCATCACCCATCACACCAACACTTTTTACCGGCAGAAGGATGGCCCCTGCCTGCCACACACTATCATACAATCCATGGCTTTTCAAAGCACTGATATAGATATCGTCTGCATCCTGCAGCAGTTTCACTTTTTCTTCGGTGATCTCACCGAGGATCCGGATAGCCAGCCCCGGTCCCGGGAAAGGGTGCCTGAACAACAGTTCACCCGGTATTCCCAGTTCAACGCCCACCCGGCGTACTTCGTCCTTAAAAAGGCTCCGTAACGGTTCAACCAGTTCCATTTTCATGGTGTCGGGCAGACCGCCTACGTTGTGGTGTGATTTAATGGTAACAGAAGGACCATGTACTGACACGCTTTCGATCACGTCCGGGTATATGGTACCTTGTCCGAGCATCTCTATACCCTGCAACAGGTGTGCCTCTTTATCAAAAATTTCTATAAAAGTGGAGCCGATGGCCTTTCTCTTTTCTTCAGGAGCTACTTTCCCGGCCAACTTGGTGTAGAAATGTTCTTTGGCATCTACGCCTTTCACATTCAGGTTGAGAAGCTTATAGGTCTCCAATACCTGCTCGTATTCATTCTTTCGGAGTACGCCATTGTCTACGAAGATTCCAAACAGGTTGTCGCCAATGGCCCTGCTGATCAGGGTTGCAGCTACGGTCGAATCTACCCCGCCACTCAGTGCCATGATCACTTTCTTATTACCGATCTTTTGTTTCAGTGCCTCAACGGTGTCCGTGATGAAATGAGCCGGAGTCCAGTCTTGCAGGCAACCACAGATCTCAACCAGGAAATTCCTCAAAATTTGCTTTCCTTTTTCTGAATGATATACTTCCGGATGGAACTGTAACCCATAGACCGGGTTGGAGAGTTCATGTACCTGAAAAGCAGCTATTGGAATGGATCCTGTAGTGGCAAGGATTTCAAAACCTTTTGGTATTTCAAGGATAGAATCACCATGGCTCATCCAAACCTGGGAAGAATCGGGGATGCCTTCAAAAAGTCCATCTAAGCCGGCATTGATAGAAAGAATGGCCCTGCCGTACTCTCTTTTCTCTGATTTTTCCACCCGCCCACCAAACTGTTTGGCCATGAGCTGGGCACCATAACAAATGCCGAGCACAGGCCTTTGACCTGCGAGTGCCCTGATGTCAGTGACCGGCGCCATTTCCTCGTTGACGGAGGAAGGTGAGCCGGAGAGAATGATGCCTTTGAGGTCGGGTGTCACCACCACTTCCTTGTGATAGGGAATGATCTCGCAATAAACATTGGCTTCCCTGACAGCCCTCGCGATCAACTGGGTGTATTGGGAACCGAAATCGAGGATGATGATCTTTTCTGTCATAAGTGCTGCGAAGTTAAGCCAAATGGCTAATTGGCTCAATAGCTGACCGGCTCATTCTATATCAAATTCTGTGAACTGTAACTCAGATGGATAGTCGGTAACAAAAGTTCATAATCAAAAGGTAAATTTGTTCAAATCTTCAACATGGCCAGATCATTATTACTCGCATTTCTGATCGTTTCATCAGTTTCTTCCTGCGTGCTCAATTTCGGCGGTAAAAGAGTAAAGGGCAACGGCAATATCACGGTAGACGAAAGGACTGTTTCGATGTTCGAGGAGGTGGATGTGGAAGGCGCCATAGATGTTTATGTAGAACAGGGCAGCCTGAGGCCGGTAAGGGTGGAGGTGGATGAAAATTTACAGTCATATATCGAGGTGGAAACCAAGGGCGATAAGCTGGTGGTGAAGTCAAAGTCCGGCTATAACCTGAAGCCCAGCAAGAAGACAAAAATTTATATCACATCACCCAACTACCGGAAACTCGACGTATCGGGTGCATGCAACATTTATAGCGGCAACCGGCTGGTCCTCCAAAACCCGCTTTCGCTTAAAGTCAGTGGCGCAGGGGACATCAAGGTGGACGTGAGCAGCCCTGCCGTTTCTGCCAAAGTATCCGGAAGCGGTAATGTGGATATGAAAGGGGAGACCAGGAATTTCGATCTGAAAATCTCCGGAGCCGGCGATGCCAGATGCTATGAGCTTCTTTCAGAGACTACCAAAGTAGATATCTCGGGGGCAGGTTCTGCCCAGGTATTCGCGAGTGTATTGTTGGATGCAGCGGTAAGCGGCGCGGGTTCGATCAATTACAAAGGGAATGCTGCTACTGTGAATCAACATGTAAGCGGAGCAGGGTCTGTAAAAAAAGCTGATTAGCACAGCATGGAACATTGATGAAGCATACCAATAAGAAAGCCATTCTTTTACTGCTTGCAGGCCTGAACTTTACCCACATCCTCGACTTCATGATCATGATGCCGCTGGGTAATTATCTCATGCCACATTTTAATATCAGCCCCAGGCAGTTCTCATACCTGGTGGGCGCCTATACCCTCAGTGCGGCGGTCAGTGGATTCCTGGCTGCCTTTTTTGTAGATCGGTACGACAGGAAAAAGGTGCTTTTGCTGGGATATGCGGGGTTTCTGATAGGTACTCTTTTTTGTGGACTGGCGCCCAGTTATATGACGTTATTACTGGCCAGGATCGTTGCGGGTTTATTTGGCGGATTGATCGGAGCGCAGGTGCTTTCGATCATCTCGGATATATTCAGCTACGAGGAGCGGGGTAAAGCAATGGGCTCGGTGATGTCGTCGTTTGCCGTGGCATCGACCCTTGGGATTCCTTTTGCGCTTTACCTTGCCAATGCCATCAGTTGGCATGCACCCTTTTTATTCATTGCCATTGCCGGCGCCGGTATTTATCCTTTCCTGATGAAACATATTCCCGCCATGGAAGGCCATCTTACGCATCGGGATGGTCAGGGGCCCTTTCATGCCCTGCAACTGGTGGCGCGGGATGGCCGACAGGCATTGGCCTTGCTTTTTTCTATGCTGATGTTTATGGGCCATTTCATCATCATTCCTTTTATCAATCCTTTCATGGAATTCAACATGGGGTATTCAAAACTCCAAACGCCGATGATCTATCTGGTGGGTGGTTTCTCGTCTTTTTTTGCTGCCAATATACTTGGCCGCACCTCGGATAAATACGGCAAGCTGAAATTGTTCATGATCTGCATGACGCTATCCTTCGTGTTTATCTATTTGATCACCCATCTTCCTGAACTACCATTCCCAATTGTGTTGTCTTTCTTTGCTGGATGGTTCATCTTAAGTACGGGCAGGGGGGTGGCGGCGCAAGCCATGATCAGCAATATTGTTCCACCCCAGCAGCGGGGAAGTTTCATGAGTTTCAACAGTAGCGTGCAGTCCCTGGGTACCAGTTTAGCCTCGTTTGTAACCGGGGTGATCGTAACTGCTGATGTTTCAGGGAAACTCAATGGATTCAGTTCGCTCGGATATATCAGTATCCTGATCTTGTTCCTTTGCATGATGCTTGCCAGGTATCTTTTTGGTACGATGGATGGTCGCCCGTCAATCTAACCCGGGAAGTTTCCATTCCGTTACGGGCAACATGTTTTCAGCGATATAGAATGGAATGTTCAGGGTGAAGGTATACTCCACCAGCCTGTTGTGCCAGATGGCCGGGTACAAGGCAGGTATGGCTTTGATGACGCGAATCACTTCCTGTGACATGGTAGGGTCAGGTGAGTTGAGAATGACAGGTTCCGTGATCTCGCCGGACTTTCTAACAATAAATTTCACAGCTACATATCCTTCGATTTCTTTCTTGTAGGCTTCAAGGGGGTATCTGAGGCTGTCTTTTACAAATTTTTCTACGCCTCCATATCTGCCTTTGATCGCCGGAGGCCTGTTAATGGCGCAGTTTGACCCCGTTGCCATGCCGGTGCTGTCAAAACATTCAAGTGATTCCAGCTGGCCATTGGTATATTTTTCTTTGGTAGCGATCTGGCCGTTTTCGTGGTACCAGGTCCATTCGCCATCTGCCTTGCCACCTTTATAGGTTCCTTCGGATTCAACGATGCCCGACTCGAAATATCGGTAACTCCGGCCATCTGGAAGGTCATTCTTAAAGAAAATCGAATCCTTGATGCCGCCACCCGGAAACCAGGTGAACCACCACCCGGTTTTCATATTCCGCACAAATTGCCCGGACATGTATCGGAGGCCCAGATCGTTGTTGTATGCAAAAAAACCATCCTTGATCTTGCAGTCTTCATCGAGGTACCTGCCCCGCATGATGATCTTTATAGAATCGTTGTAGACCAATGCGTTCCAGCCACTGGCATCTTTGACCGCCACCCCGATGAAGATGGCTTCTTTCTTCTTAACGGGCTCCAGCAGGGTGTTGAAATACCGTACTAGCGTATCTTTACCAGGCTTCTGGGCAGTACCCATCAGGGGAAGGAGGAGAAATGCCAGAAAGATTTTTTTCAGCATGTTGTAATATAAAAAAACATCCCGATTCCATAATAGAATCGGGATGCCTTATGATTACCGGTGCTCTTACATTGCAACGGCTGATTTCACTACCTTGCTCAACTTGCTTTTCAGGTTGCTGGCTTTGTTCTTATGGATAACACCCCTTTTAACGAGTTTATCGATCTGGCTTACCACATCCGGCAATGCATCAGCAGCTTCTTTCCCTTTCAGGACTTTAAGATTCCTTACAGCATTCCGAGTGGTTTTACCGTAGTAACGGTTTCTGTCCCTGCGTTTGCTGGCCTGACGTACGTCTTTCTTGGTTGCCTTATGATTTGCCATAATAGTACTGACTTGAAATTAGGACGGCGAAGGTAGGGTAAAATTTGGTATTTGGAAAGGAAAAAATAAAAAAAAAGACCTGCGGCTGCTTTGGCCTTTGAATCAGCAAAATCCGGGTTTATTCTCCTTCGGTTGCCTTTTATACGGCAATGGCCGGTTTCCCCCTAAAATCTCCATAAAACAACTCAATTTTTGAACTTTCGGAGGGGTTTCTAACGATATTTGCAGGCCATGAAAGATTTCTCGTTTATAACTCATTCTCATCCGTCTTTTATTGAAACCCTCTACCAGGATTTTGTGCGTAATCCGGAGGCCGTTGACCCTGAATTCAGGAAATTCTTTGAGGGGTTTGATTTTGCGGTGACCCATGGCGTTGAGCCAGCTACCAATGGAACTCCGAAAACGGGGGCTGCCAAGGCCGCTGAGGCGCCCACAGACCTGGCCAAAGAATTGGGTGCGTATCGTATGATCCTGGGTTACCGGAACAAAGGGCACCTGGTTGCCAATACCAATCCGATCCGGGCGAGAAAGGACAGGGGCGCTAATTTAAATCTGAGTTTCTTTGGTCTGCATGAAGATGACCTCAACACCGAGTTCTACGCCGGAAACCTGATCGGTTTGGGCAAAACTACACTCGAGAAAATCCTGGCTCACCTGAAACGCTGTTATGCTTCGCATGTAGGCATTGAATTCAAATATATTTCTGATCAGCAGAAAGTGGATTTCCTGACAGACGAGATGGAGAAGAAATTCCTTGAGCCGATCGCACTGGAAAAAAAGAAAAGGATACTGGAGAAACTGAACCAGGGGGTGATGTTTGAAAAATTCCTGCATACTAAATATGTGGGTCAGAAAAGGTTTTCCCTGGAAGGTGGTGAAACCACTATCCCCGCTATAGACGCTATAATCAATGCCTCTGCCTCCATGGGTGTAAAAGAGGTGGTGATCGGGATGGCGCACAGGGGCCGGCTTAACGTGCTTGCCAATATTATGGGCAAAACCTATCAGCAGATCTTCAGCGAATTTGAAGGCACGGCCATCCCGGATCAAACCATGGGTAGCGGTGACGTGAAATATCATATGGGTTACGGTTCGGAAGTACAGACCCCTGATGATAACACGATTCACCTTAAGCTGATGCCCAATCCTTCCCATCTTGAAGCAGTAGATCCGGTAGTGGTAGGCTTCGCCAGGGCGAAGGCTGATGTCATGTATGAAAGCAATTATGATGCTATTCTTCCGATTCTCATTCATGGAGACGCATCTGTTGCGGGGCAGGGAGTTGTATACGAAGTTTTGCAGATGAGTAAACTGGAAGGTTTTTTTACCGGGGGTACCATCCATTTTGTGATCAATAACCAGATCGGCTTCACTACAGACTTTGACGATGCCCGCTCGTCAGACTATTGCACCTCTTTGGCTGCCATGGTGCAGGCTCCTGTAATGCACGTGAACGGCGATGATCCTGAGGCTGTCATTAAGTGCGCAGAGATCGCTACCCGCTATCGTCAGCAGTTCAATTCAGATGTTTTCATCGATATGGTCTGCTATCGCAAACACGGACACAACGAAGGCGACGATCCGAAATTCACACAACCCCATTTATACCAACTCATTGAGAAGCATCCGAATCCGCGTGAAGTGTATACCAACTATTTACTTGAGAACGGTGAGCCGGATGCAAAGGAACTGGCTAAGGACATGGAGAAAAAGTTCTGGGCTGATTTGCAGGAGCGCCTTGATGAAGTGAAACAAAATCCTCTGCCTTATCATTACCAGGCCCCCGAGCTTGCATGGAAAAGCCTGCGCACGGCCACGAAAACAGATTTTGAGAGCAGTTTCAACACGGCAGTCCCGGAATCGGTGTTCAATAGCGTATTTGACCACCTGATGTGGTGGCCAGCAGATTTTAAACCGCTTAGAAAAGTGGAAAAGCTGTTGCAGGACAAGTTGAAATTGTATAACGACGAACAGAAGATCGACTGGGCAACAGGGGAACTGATGGCCTATGCTACACTGCTGGCAGAGGGCAACGATGTGAGGATGAGTGGGCAGGATGTAAAAAGAGGGACTTTCTCGCACAGACACGCAGTGCTCATGGACGAGGATACGGATATGGCCTATAACAGGCTGAGTAATATCCCTGGCGCTAAAGGAAAATTCAGGATTTATAACTCCCTGCTGAGCGAGTATGGTGTACTCGGCTTCGAGTACGGGTACTCGCTAGCCAATCCCAATACCCTGGTACTTTGGGAGGCGCAGTTCGGTGATTTCTGCAACGGTGCCCAGACCATCATCGATCAGTTCATAGCCAGCGCAGAGCAGAAGTGGAACCGGATGAACGGTGTAGTGATGATGCTTCCCCATGGCTACGAAGGGCAAGGCCCCGAGCATAGCAGCGCCAGGATGGAAAGGTTTTTGCAGCTTTGCGCTGAACTCAATATGATTGTAGCCAACGTTACCACAGCAGCGAATTTGTTTCACCTGCTGCGCAGACAGCTCAAATGGCCATTCCGTAAACCATTGATCAATTTTTCTCCTAAAGCCATCCTCAGGCATCCCGGAACTTATTCTGAAAAGTCGGCCTTCGTTAGCGGGGCCTTCCAGGAAGTCATAGACGATGCGTCGGCCCTGCAACCCGGAGAGATCAATAAGGTGTTGTTTTGCTCAGGAAAAGTTTATTACGACTTGCTGGAGTACAGGCAGAAGAATAATGTCAGCGACGTGGCCATCGTAAGGCTTGAGCAACTGTATCCATTGCCGGTGAATCAGTTGGAAGACCTGTACAAGAAATACAGCAAGTCTACCTGGTTCTGGGTTCAGGAAGAACCTTTGAATATGGGCGCTGCTTCTTATCTTCAGATGAATCTGAAAACGATCAGTTTTGGCATGATCGGCCGTCAGCCAAGCGCGGCAACAGCAACCGGTCATTCGAAAGTGCATGCCGAGGAACAGGCGGAAGTTATTGAAACTGCTTTTGAAATATAATCGCGCTCAGAATCTTAATTTAAAGAATGTATGATAGATATCAAAGTCCCTACAGTTGGTGAATCGATCACCGAAGTATCGCTTGTTAAATGGCTGAAGAAAGACGGCGAATGGGTTGAGCGCGATGAAGTGATTGCAGAACTCGAAAGTGAAAAAGCAACCTTTGAGATCAACGCGGAGAAAGCGGGCCTGCTTACAATCATAGCCCGGGAAGGTGATACACTGAAGATCGGGGACGTAGCTGGGCAAATCGATGAAACGGCAACTGCACCTGCCCGGCCGGCAGAACCAGAACCTGCACAGAAGGATGTTCCTAAAACAGAAACCACCGCGCCGGCAACTCCACAGACCGCGCCTGCACCAGCACAACCCGCACCTCAAACTGCGATTCCAGCCACAGATGTAAAGGCCACTCCAGTTGCTGCAGCTATCCTGGCCGACAGGAAAGTGGATGTTACATCTATCACGCCTTCAGGCTCAGGTGGAAGAATCATGAAGAACGATGTTCTTGACGCATTAAGCAACCCCGGTCGTAAACCAGGCCTTGACGCATTCAGCAGGAACGACCGCAAGGAGAAAATGAGTAATCTCAGGAAAACAATTTCACGCCGCCTCGTGGAAGCAAAAAACTCCACAGCCATGCTCACCACGTTCAATGAAGTGGATATGAGCAAAGTGATGGAGCTAAGAACAAAATACAAAGACAAATTCAAGGAAGCTCATGGCGTGGGCCTGGGCTTCATGAGCTTCTTCACCAAGGCCTGCTGCTATGCACTGCAGGAATGGCCGGCAGTGAATGCATACCTTGATGGGGAAGAATTGGTGTACCACGACTACTGCGACATCTCTATCGCAGTATCTGCACCGAAAGGATTGGTTGTTCCGGTGATCAGGAATGCTGAAAGCCTGAGCATGGCCGAGATCGAAAAGAAGGTAGTGGAACTGGCCGGTAAAGCACGCGATAACAAACTTGCCCTCGAAGAAATGCAGGGCGGAACGTTCACCATTACTAACGGTGGCGTGTTTGGCTCCCTGATGAGCACCCCCATTATCAATATCCCACAATCTGCGATCCTTGGCATGCACAAAATAGAGGAGCGGGCCGTCGTAATAAATGGGCAGATCGTTGCCAGGCCGATGATGTATCTGGCATTGAGTTACGATCACCGGATCATCGACGGAAGGGAGAGTGTGAGTTTCCTGGTCAGGGTGAAAGAATTGCTGGAAAACCCAGAGCTGCTGCTTTTCGGTAAGGATCCGGTTAAAACACTCCTTGAGCTTTGATTTGAACGGAAGATTATACTCACATATAAATACGGCAGAGGTTCTGATCGGCCATTATGATGGAGACCTCCCTTTCCATCATTACCTGAGAAATTTTTTCAGGGAAAATTCAAAATATGGCTCCCGTGACAGAAAGCAGATCTCTAAATTATGCTATGCCTATTTCCGGACCGGAGCTGCGTGGCTCGACAAACCCGTGAAGGAAAAGATACTGGGTTCCTACTTTCTGTGCCACGAAGACCAAGACGGCATGATCGATCTGCTGAAACCAGCCTGGAAAGATCATCTCCAGCATGGCGTGGATGATAAGTTGGAATTGCTTCGCAATCACGGGCTGCCTCTTTCGCCCGATAAGATTTTTCCCTTGTATGATCACTTGTCCGATCAGCTGGATGATCAGGATGGGTTCGTCTTTTCCCATCTGGTTCAACCCCGTTTGTTTCTACGGATACGCCCCGGCAAACACGAACAAGTAGCGAGTGCGCTGCGTTCTTCCGGGGTACCCCATAACATTTTTGATGACACTGTGGAACTCGCAAATGCAACAGATATAAGCCATGTGCTCGCCATTGATAAAGATGTCCTTGTACAGGATCTCAGTTCACAGCGAACAGGAAGTTATATCCGCGGCGTACTTGACCTGATCAAGGGAAAGCCCGGGGTCTGGGATTGTTGTGCCGCCAGCGGCGGGAAATCCATATTGGCGTACGACATCCGGAACGACATTGACCTCACCGTATCTGATGTTAGACCCACTATTATCCAAAACCTCAAGCACCGGTTTGAAAGAGCAGGCATCAGGGATTACAAGTCCTTTGTATCTGATCTTTCCGTTTCCCCTCCCGGATCAGGCGCCTATGATCTCATTATTGCTGACGTACCCTGCAGTGGTTCCGGCACATGGGGAAGAACACCTGAAGAGCTATCCCATTTTTCTTCGGATAGCCTTAAACGTTATAGGTTACTTCAGGAGAAGATCATTGGAAACATCAGGAGAGCGATCAGGCCGGGCGGTCACCTGCTGTATTTTACCTGCTCGGTATACCGGGAAGAAAATGAAGGGATGGCATCGTTCATTACATCAAATACTGATCTTGTATTGAACAATATGGACATACAATCAGGATGGGAGAGTGGGGCAGACAATATGTTCATGGCCTGGTTCAGTGCACCAGTCTGACGGTTTTATCACTACCGCCGTTTTTAATTCTCAGGTTATAGGCACCCCTTGGCAGTTGTTCAAGACCCTTTAATAAAATGCTGATCACCCTGTCTTTTTCTCCAGTCTGTACACCATTTCGCAGCATCCTTCCACCCATGTCTGAGAGTTGGTATTCTACATTGCCGGTTTCCTTTGCCTTTACCACTACGTTCATAAATGAGGCGAATGGATTGGGGAATACTTTTATCCAGTCATCTTTTAACAGCCCTGAATATTTTCTTTCAAGGAGCAATTGATAGGCGATCTTCATGTTGGGGATACCGTATCCAACACGGTTGTCAGGAATAGAATATTTTGAAGAACTTTTTTTAACTGCGTCCAGAATGTCCATGTTATTGAATTCAGGAAAAGCCTGCCATAAGCAAGCGATCAGTCCTGCTAAATTCGGGTTGGAAAAAGAAGTTCCATCACCTTGCGCGATGGCTCCATTGGTGATAACAACAAATGTATTACGTCCAACAGATGCCACATCTGGCTTGATCCGGCCGTCGAAAGCAGGGCCATAACTGGAGAAACCTGCAGGCGTGCCATTAACATCTACAGCACCTACTGCCAACACACTGTCACCGTCAGCCGGCGCGATGATGAATCTCCACCGATCGCCACCTGAATTACCCGCGCTGTTACAAACGATCATACCTTTTTTAGCTGCTAGATCTGCGCCCCTGGTCACCATGGTGGTGTTGCCATCCATATCGGGGTAGGTATGATTAAAGACGGATTGATCGAACTCGGAATAACCCAGTGAAGAACTGATCATGTCAGCGCCAAGACTATCCGACTGCTCTGCTGCAACCACCCAGTTGTGTTCTTCAACAGGATATTCGGAAGCATAGTCTTCGGTTCTGAACAGGTAGTAGGATGCTCTCGGCGCAGTGCCGACAAAGGTGCCCGGAAGATTGGCTCCCATAATAGAGAAACAATAAAGGCCATGGGCATTGTCTTCATTCACACTGGATTCGTTTTTTACAAAATCCCAGGTCCCGAGGATGCGGTTGTTGTTTTTGAGGCTGTCAAATGCCTTTATGTTTGCGTAATTCATAAAGCCGGCGTCTAAAACAGCAATGGTAATGCCCTGGCCCATGAAGCCGTTGTTATGAAGAAACTCACCATCATGAATATGGATCTGCCCATAGGATTTTCCATATTTCAGCACATCCGCTGACGGTTGATTTGTTTGTGCCGTTTGTATGATGTTGTTGATCTTTTCATTTGCGAATTTGTCAACCTGCACCTGCGGGGCCTGCGCGCGTTCCGCTATAGGTTGAGCCTGCTTTACAAAAGGAAATCCGGAGATCCTGGCAAGAGCCCCAGCGTCCGTGGTCTGAATTAAGACCTGGTTGAGCCACCTGGAAGTACTGAGTATCATTACGGTGCCGGCTTTTTTGATGCTGTCGATGTATGCGGCTGAAACCGGCAGGTCCGTACTGTCAATATTGATGTTGTATCTGGTTCTTCTGTTCAGTGCTTTTGGGGATAGGAACCGACCTGGTTCGGCAATGGAAAGCGTTCCCTTTTTATCAGACAAACGTATGATATGCCGGGAAAACTGTGCTTCGGCGAATAAGGATAAGATCAAAAGTCCTGAAACAAGAAAGCTTTTTTTCATGGACGGTTTACCTGTTTAACAACGGTTAGAAATTATGGTTCAGGATGGTTAATTTTACTCCATAGCTGTTAGGCTCAAAATTTGCGGTCACGGGCTGCCAGGACTCGTGAAAAAAGTCCTTGTAAATAAGGCCTACACCTTTGGCATAAACCTCCGATGAGCGGGTGATCTCGTAGAAGAATCTCTTGTCGCCGGGCGTGCCTTCCACCTCGTCGACATGATTCACGGTGACTGTCTCAGGAAAATTTCGGTTGTTCACTGTAAAAGGGTCACCTGTTTTTTCGTAGAAATATTCCCAATTTTCATAGAACCGGAGGAATCCACTCAGGACATTGATCTGACTATTTCCCTGCCATGTAGTAAAATCGCGTACCGGGTTGATCAGCTTGATAAATCGAAGATTGTTTTCTATGAATTCGGTTTTCTGAAGAGAGGGTATAACAAGAAAAGTTGCATTGTCGGCCCACACAGTAGTATCAGTGTTACTGCGCATTGTTCTTCTGATCCGGTACGCGTCGTTGCCCAGATTGTCTTTCACAATAGCGTCTATCTTGTCTTGCACCACATAAGTGCGTACCACCTTTGTGGTATTCAGGTTAATGTAAACCGTAGAATCAAGTCTGTAGGTAATATACTTTCCAATCTGGAGGGGATAGTATTCAGACATGTTTGCTGCCGGGGCGCCAACTTCGGTTTTACTGCAGCCCGAGGGCATAACGAAGAAGATCGTCAGATAAAGCAGTATGTTCAATGGTTTCAGCATGCTTGAAGGTAACGATTTTAGCCTTGATTTATTGCAGCAGCGATGAGGTATAGCGGTTGATCGTGCCGCCGCCAATAACATCGTCTCCTTCATAAAAAACAGCACTTTGCCCGGGTGCCACCCCTTTTGCATCCGTGTAGAACCGAACCTTCACCTGGTTATCAGCAGGATGAAGTGTAGCGAGACTGCCCCTGTCTTTGTATCTGATCTTTACGGTAGCCTCCATTTCATTCGGGATATGATCATATTTAATCATATTAATCTTTCCAACATTCATTTCGGTTCTGTTCAGGTCTTCTTCTTCCCCCAACACAACCGTATTTGTTTCCGGGATGATCTCGGTAACAAAAGCTGGTTTACCAAGGGCAATGTCTAATCCTTTTCGCTGGCCAACGGTATAAAAAGGGTAGCCTTTGTGTTTGCCGAGTACTTTTCCGGAACGATCAACAAAATGCCCATCCTCCAGTTTCTCCTGGAGGCCTTCTACTTTCCTTTTCAAAAATCCGCGATAGTCATTGTCCGGCACAAAGCAGATCTCGTAGCTTTCGCTTTTTTTAGCCAACTCCGGGTATCCGAAATCATGCGCCATTTGGCGGATCTCGGTTTTACGGAAACCGCCGAGCGGGAGCAGGGTTCTGCTGAGCAAATCTTGCTGCAGTCCCCATAGCACATAGCTTTGATCTTTCAACTCGTCGAGGCCTTTGCTGATCACGTGTCTGCCGTTTTCTTCACGGACTTTTGCGTAATGGCCGGTGGCTATGAAGTCGCAGTCCATCGCATTCGCCCTTTTGAGTAGTGCGCGCCATTTGATGTGGGTATTGCACATGACGCAGGGATTGGGTGTTCTGCCTGCCAGGTACTCCTCTACAAAGTTCTCGATCACAAAATCACCGAATTCTTCCCGGATGTCGAGGATGAAATGGGGGAAGCCGTGATGTACCGCTGCCGCCCGCGCGTCGTTGAAGGAGTCCAGGTTGCAGCAGCCGGTTTCTTTTTTGCCACCGCCGGCAGTAGCATAATCCCAGGTTTTCATGGTTATACCCACCACTTCGTAACCCTGTTGATGCAACATCAGGGCTGCCACGGTACTGTCAATACCGCCGCTCATCGCCACCATTACCTTACCTTTTGTACTCATTCCTGCTGCAGATTAATTCGCAAAATTAGTGAAAATCGGCGGAAGCAGGGGATTGGCGGATTAACGGATTAGCGGATTGGCGAATTGGAGGACGGCCGATCATTCAAACTGCCAATCCATTGATCGGCTAATCCGTTAATTCGTCAATTCCGCCCACCCCCGACTTTTTTGTGGAAAAAATCGGAATATCATGATCAAAATACCATAGGGAAGCACTGCGGATTTGACGAAATTGCTACTCTAAATTCTAGTGTATGATAAAATTACAGGTGATCGGAAATCTTGGTAAGGATTGCATTACCAACAGTGTGAATGGCAAATCAGTGATCAATTTCAATGTGGCCCATACTGAAAAGTACAAGGATGCAACAGGTCAGCAGAAAGACAAAACTGTTTGGGTGGAATGTGCATATTGGACGGACAGAACGGCGGTGGCGCCTTACCTGAAAAAAGGTACCCAGGTTTATGTGGAGGGAACACCGGAGGTCAGGTCATATACCAAGAATGACGGAACTTTCGGAACATCCTTAACACTCCGGGTTTCCAATGTGCAGCTGCTTGGAAGTCGTGCTGAGCAATCAGGCGGGTATGAGCAATCATCAGGCAGCGGTGCTGGTGTGCCTGTAGCTGCAGGAGGGGATGAAGGGGAAAGCGATCTTCCGTTCTAAGAAGAAAAAATGTGGTGTTAGTTAGTCAGAACCTGCAAGAGGTGGTCTACGGATCACCTCTTGTATTTCTGTTCAAAGCTATTTACTAAAGGTTCAATATCTGCGCGGGTAAGCGCGCGTTTCTGGTTAAAATAATCGATTACGATGAGGTAGCCTTTTCTCTCTGGCGTTCTGATATATGCGTTGACCATTTTCAACTGTTCACTTTCTTTCAGCCTGCCCGATGAGGGGTCCCAAATCTCTTTAGCGCAAAGGCAACCCAGGGTTGGGGTGAATGGGTAGAAGCTTTTTGATACGAAAAATTCGGGATCGATCGTGGTTCCGTGAGCGATGATCTCTGTTCTTCCAATCTGTCCAGCCCGAAATGATTCGTGAACGGCCGAAAAGTTTTTCCATGAATCGGGGAGAAGATCATTGTAAGCGATCTCGGGCTGAATTGTGTCAGTTTCCGGCGAAAAGAAATCTTTCCAGTAATATTCGAAAGGCATGGCCATTTGCAGGTTGGGCGTAGGGCCAATAAAATTGTTTCCGGAACTTCCGGTCCCAGTAATGGCATATATACCCTGCGGCGTGTTACCGTTGGTGATGAAGTAGGGAAGTCCTGACGCAGAGCGCGCCAGTTGTCCAAAGGCTGAAACGCTGCCATTGTCTTCCCTTTCAAAACTGCCGTCATTTTTTTGGATGATGGCGATGCCGGGATAGTCTCGGTTCCGATTCTGAAAAGAGTATATGATCTTGCTGCCATGGATGGTTTGGTGAGCGAAAAGATCGTGGATGGAGGGAACCATGCACAGTTTGCCGTATTGGTCCAGATAATTTTCCAGGGCAGCGAGTATCCTATTGGCAGTGTCTTGCCTGATCTTTTCAGTGACCAGCGCTTTCATCCGGGGCAATGTGGCGGGGTCTTCCCTGATCACCCAGGCCATGGCCATAGCCATCAGTTTGGGGTGTTTTTCTTCTCCTGCGATCTTGTTCATCATGGGCAAAAAACCGGTAGGTTTTACGGCATACATGGCTTCGAGAAAAGCCCTTCTCGTTTCGGTCTCCAGAGAATCATGGTAGGCTTTGATCAATTTGAAGAAACCGCTGCGTACAATATCATTGTAGACCATGAATTGGGTGATGGCCCAGCATGCTGATTGGTAGCGATATTCTGTTTCTTTGTTCAGGGGCAGTGCAAAAGACTGTTGAATGGTGTAGTTGTATAGATTATTTTTCAGGTTATCACGTTGTGCCTGCAATACATAACCTGTTTTTATGCTTTCTGTTGAATACTGGGCGCGTGTTTCCACAAAGCTGAGGAGTATCAATGCGGCGCATATAAAACGTATCATGAATTAAACTTAAGGTATTGGCAGTATTTGAACTTCAAAAATAAATGGTGTTAAGCAATTCCGTCGTCTCAGGGATATGTTTTGCTGTCAAATGTTTGCTTTGGCCTTATTTTTGGAGGATGGATAAGATCTTCTTTATCGATGAGCTGCAGCAATTCACCAACAGGATTTTTATGTCGATGGGATGTTCTGTTCAACATGCTGCCCAGGCGACAGAGGCGTTATTGTCGGCCGACTTAAGGGGCATTGATTCGCATGGTATCGCAAGGTTGAGCGGGTATATGAGGTTGTGGGAAGCTGAAAGGGTGAATGCAAAGCCAAATATCCATATCGTTCATGAATCGCCCAGCACCGCTTCAGTAGATGGTGACCGGGGTCTGGGGCTTATTGTAGCGCCTTATGCGATGGACCTGGCCATTGAAAAAGCAAAAACATGTGGAACGGGTTGGGTGGCGGTCCAGAACAGTAATCATTTTGGCATAGCGGCCTACCATGCGATGAAGGCATTGGATCACGACATGATCGGTATTGCGATGACAAACGCGAGTGCGCTTGTAGCACCCACATTTTCGAACGAGCGTATGTTGGGCACTAATCCTATTTGTGTAGCTATACCTTCAGGTGTTGAACCACCGTTTGTTGCTGATCTGGCAACAACTACCGCGGCAAATGGTAAGCTCGAAATTCTCCAGCGTAAGCAAATGCCTGCGCCTGATGGGTGGATCCAGGACAAGGATGGAATTGGAACGAACGATGCCCATGCTTTGAAACAGGGCGGTGCTTTGTTGCCATTGGGGGGCGACAGGGAACACGGGAGTCATAAAGGGTATGCGTTGGGTTCGGTGGTGGATATTTTCTCTGCTGTTTTGAGTGGAGCCAACTACGGCCCCTGGGTGCCGCCGTTCCCGGCCTATGTCCCGATGCCGGAAGGTCAGCCGGGCAAGGGTATCGGACATTTCTTCGGGGCGATGCGCATTGATGCATTTCGCCCTGCGGCGGATTTTAAACAAAACATGGATAAATGGCTGCACCGCTTCCGGAATGCCAATCCCATAGATGAAAACTGTAAAGTGCTGGTTCCCGGCGATCCTGAACGGATGATGGAAATAGACAGAAGGGCAGCAGGCATACCCCTTTTACAATCGGTGGTGGACGACCTTAAAAACCTTGCGGATAAATTTTCGGTTCCGTTCCCTGAACGTTGACGTGATTGTTCATCTGCCATTTTTTCTCCATATTTTTGGCATCCCCAAAAAAGGGAAACGTATGAAAATAATGAAGTTCGGTGGCACTTCTGTTGGCAAGCCTGAAAGGATGCACGAAGTGTCGAGGTTGGTAACGGCAAGCGATGAGCCAGCCCTGGTGGTGTTGAGCGCCTTGAGTGGAACCACTAACAGTTTGGTATCGATAGGTGATGCCCTGTCGAAAGGTGATAAGAAGCAGGCCAGCCAGTTGATCGGTAAGCTGGAGGATCATTATAAACAGTTCATTGCAGTGCTTTTGAAAAATGAGGAGATGGTCACCAAGGCTAATGCGGTGATCAGCGAACATTTCGAATTCCTCAACATCATACTAAAGATCTCTTTTAATGAAGCGCTGAATAAGGACATACTTGCCCAGGGCGAGCTGATGAGTACAAAGTTATTCAGTTTGTACCTGGAAGAGCAGAACATTGATCATGCCCTGCTTCCTGCGCTTGAAT
The DNA here is from genome assembly GCA_040404005.1 of Chitinophagaceae bacterium. Classification (GTDB taxonomy): domain Bacteria; phylum Bacteroidota; class Bacteroidia; order Chitinophagales; family Chitinophagaceae; genus Pollutibacter. Next base: position 98,209 of record JBBAJO010000001.1, on the reverse strand, counting down.
TCATGAGTATCGACAGCAATGAGGAACCGCAGATCGGCACAATAAAAGTGAAGTTGAAGCAATTGCTTGAGCAGTATAAAGGCAAAAAGCTTTTTGTGACACAGGGGTATATTTGTCGTAATGCGAGGGGTGAAGTTGATAATTTGAAACGAGGAGGCAGTGACTATTCGGCATCGCTGATCGCCGCGGCGATGAATGCATCTGTTTGTGAGATCTGGACCGATATCGACGGCATGCACAATAACGATCCAAGGGTGGTGAGTAAAACAGTTGCCATAGAGCAGTTAAGTTTTGATGAGGCTGCTGAGCTTGCCTACTTCGGCGCCAAGATCCTGCACCCGGCATCCATATGGCCTGCGCAGCAGTATAAGATCCCCGTCAAACTGTTGAATACCATGCAGCCCTCTACCCGGGGGACACTCATCACTGAAGAAGCCGGATCGCAGGGTATAAAAGCAGTTGCGGCCAAAGATGGAATCATTGTGGTGAAGATCAAGAGCAGCCGGATGCTGTTGGCTTATGGTTTCCTCAGGAAGATTTTCGAAGTGTTTGAAAAGTACCGAACTCCGATAGATATGATCACTACTTCTGAAGTGGCTGTTTCACTTACCATCGACAGTGGAACGCATTTGGAAGAGATATTGAGGGAGCTCTATCCCTTTGGTGAAGTTGAGGTAGTAAAGGACCAGACCATCATTGCCATTGTTGGAAACCAGCTGACCACTACACCCCATGTATTGGCGAACCTGTTTGCTGCACTAAATGATGTTCCCGTTGGTATGGTGAGTTTTGGGGCAACTCCCCACAATGTGTCTATCCTGGTGCCTTCCGGACAGAAAATCAATACACTTCAATTGTTGAACAGCGGCTTGTTCGGGCTGTAATAGAGGTAGACCTTGCCTTACAACCAGATATGAACCATCATCGGGCCACTATATAAGAATAGTGGTCACCCTTGATCCTGACACTTACATAAGAAGGAGTGGTCCTGGTTTGGCCAATGCATAAACGAGTTAGAGCATTTGTATGTGAGAAGGATCTTTGTGGAACTCACATACAAATGCTCTAATTCATTGAAGAACGTTGTGATGTTAGATCACAATCATGGAATCCCCGTAACTAAAGAAACGATATTTGTCTTTAATTGCTTTTTTATATGCTTCCATGGCTAGATCATATCCTGCAAATGCGCAGACCATGATCAGGAGGCTGGTCTTAGGCAGATGAAAGTTGGTGATCAGTGCATCTGAAATTGAAAAATTATAAGGAGGATGGATAAAAATATTTGTCCAGCCTTCAGAGGGTTTAAGGAGTTTATCAGCGGTGAAGGAGGTTTCCAGTGCCCTCATGGTAGTAGTGCCTACTGAGCAGATCCGGTGGCCTTCCGTCTTTGCTTTGTTAACGATTTTACAAGCCTGGTCTTCGATGCTGTAAAACTCAGCATCCATTTTATGTTTACTTAGATCTTCCACTTCGATGGGCCTGAATGTTCCCAAGCCGGTGTGTAGTGTTACTTCTGCAAACCTGATGCCCTGGATCTCCAGTTTTTTAATCAATTCAATGCTGAAGTGCAGGCCTGCCGTTGGAGCAGCAACTGCCCCTTCATGCTTCGCATATACCGTTTGGTATCTTTCCCTGTCTTCTTCATCCGGCTTGCGCTTAATATATTTTGGCAGTGGAGTTTCCCCCAGTGAATTGAGCACTCTCTTAAAGTCCTCTTCCGGACCATCGAACAGGAACCTGATCGTTCTACCCCTGGAGGTAGTATTGTCAATGACTTCAGCAACCAGTTCGTCGGCGTCTCCAAAATAGAGTTTGTTACCCACCCTGATCTTCCTTGCGGGATCAACGATCACATCCCACAGCCGATTTTGTTTGTTTAATTCGCGAAGCAGGAATACTTCAATTTTAGCGCCGGTCTTTTCCTTGCGTCCATACATTCTCGCGGGAAATACCTTTGTATTGTTTACAACAAAAACATCTTTATCATCAAAGTACTCGAGAATATCACGGAAATGCCTGTTCTCGATCTGGCCGGTCTTTTTGTGAACCACCATCATTCTGGCATCTTCTCTTTTTTTCGCCGGGTACTGGGCAATAAGGTTTAGGGGGAGGTCAAAACGGAATTGAGATAATTTCATGAATTATAGCTTTTTGTCAGAACAGCCATCATGAAACAAATCGAGGGGATCGATAGAACAGATTATCCAAGTCAAACCTGATCTTACGGCACCAGATTTGTCCATGTTGTATGGCTAAATGCGTGCAAAGTTAAGGAATTTTGCTTCATTCCCGTTCACGCCCTGGATATACTATGCTGGAAGCGCCGGGTATGGCACTGATCAGCCTCTGGGTATAAGGGCTGGAAGGGTTATGGTAGATCTCCGGGGCGAGCCCAATTTCCTCGATCTTTCCTTTGTTCATCACCATGATCCGGTCGCTGACATGGTGTACCACAGAAAGATCGTGGGAAATGAATAGGGTGGTAAACCCGTACTCTTTTTTCAGATCATCCAGCAGGTTCAGCACCTGGGCCTGCACGCTTACGTCAAGTGCCGAGACGGACTCGTCGCATACCATGAAAGCCGGATCCAGCGCTAGCGCGCGGGCAATGCCGATCCGTTGCCGCTGTCCTCCTGAGAATTCATGTGGATACCTGTTAAAATGCTCGGCTTTCAGGCCAACTTTTTCCAGCAGATGAACGGTCCTTTCTTCCTGTTCCTTGCTATTTTTTCCAATACCGTATACCTCCAGGGTCTCTTTGATGGCAATTCCTATCGGCATCCGTGGATTGAGTGATGAGTAGGGGTCTTGAAAGATGATCTGGATCTCCTTACGAAGCGGTTTCATTTCCTGTCGGCCTAACCTGGCGAGATCCCGTCCTTGATACAGGATCTGGCCCTCATGGATATCCGCCAGCCGGAGTATTGCCCTGCCCAGGGTGGTTTTTCCACAACCAGACTCACCAACAAGTCCAAGTGTTTCGCCATGGTACATCTCGAAACTTACCCCGTCCACGGCTTTATTGAAACTGATTGGTTTGCCCAGCATGTTTTTTTTGGACGGGAACCAGACCCTGAGGTTCCTGACTTCCAGCACGGTTCTTTTTTCTGATGTGATAGCCGGGTCTTTTTTTACAATCGGATTTAAAACCACGCTACTGTTCCCGGTTCCTTCATCTTCCATAAAATCACTGACCATAGGAAGTCTTGTGCCGGGCGTATGAAGGATAGGCCTGCAATCCAAAAGCGCTTTGGTGTAAGGGTGCGTAGGGTTGGCAATGATTTTTTTTGTAGCCCCCTGCTCCACGATTTTCCCTTTATACATGACCACCACCTGATCCGCTACTTCTGAAACCAGTCCAAGGTCGTGCGTAATAAAAATGACGCCCATTTGCAGCTGCAGTTGCAACTCTTTGATGAGTGAAAGGATATGCTTTTGTACGGTGACATCAAGGGCGGTAGTTGGTTCGTCTGCGATCAGCAGCGATGGTCCGCAGCTGATCGCCATGGCGATCATCACTCTTTGTTTTTGTCCGCCGCTTAATTGGTGCGGGTATCGTTCAAGCATATTGGCCGGATCAGGTAATTCAACCCTTCGAAACAATTCCAGGGTTTTTTCGCGGGCATCGCGGTTTGATTTGCCCTCGTGCAGCCGGATGGCTTCCATCACCTGCTCCCCGCATTGAACGAGGGGATTGAGGGAGGTCATGGGCTCCTGGAATATCATGGAGATGCGGCTACCCCTCAGTTTACGAACAACTCCATCGCCGGCCGATAAGATATCAACGGAGGCATCGCCGGAATCATTGAATAAAATTGCTCCTGAAAGATATTGTGCAGCAGCAGGAAGCAGTTTCAGCACGGATAATGCAGTAACCGATTTCCCGGAACCGGATTCACCAACGATGGCGGTGATCTCGCCTTTCCTGACGTCAAAACTGATATCACGCAGGGCATCAAAAATGCCCTCTTCTGTCTTGAACCGAACCGTCAGGTTGCGGACAGATAACAAGGGAGCTTCATTCAAAACCGGAGATGTTTAACTGTGAGGCCGTTATTGATAAGTTGTTTCAAGGAATCGATCCCGATCTTGAGGTGGCGTTCTACAAAATCAGTAGTTACTTTTTTATCACTCTCCTCAGTTTTTACGCCTTCCGGAACCATAGGAGAGTCGCTGATCAACAGTAGGGCTCCCGTTGGGATCCTGTTAAAAAAACCGACGGAAAAAATAGTAGCGGTTTCCATATCGATGGCATAAGCGCGTATGCGCTGCAGGTAGATTTTGAATTCTTCATCATGCTCCCACACCCTCCGGTTGGTGGTGTAAACCGGGCCTGTCCAGTAATCCTGCTCATAATCCCGGATGGTGGTGGAGATCGCCTTCTGCAGTGCGAATGCCGGCAAAGCGGGCACTTCCGGCGGAAAATAATCATTGGAGGTACCCTCGCCTCGAATGGCTGCAATGGGCAGTAACAGGTCTCCGATGCTATGCCTTTTTTTAAGGCCCCCGCATTTCCCGAGGAACAGCACCGCTTCGGGTTCAATGGCGGTCAGAAGATCCATAACTGTTGCAGCAGTTGGGCTCCCCATGCCGAAGTTGATAATGGTAATCCCGCCTGCCGTAGCCGTTTGCATAGGTTTATCTTTCCCGGTGATCTCTGTGTTGTGCCAGGAAGAGAATAAATGCACATAGTTGGAAAAATTGGTCAGTAAAATATACTTCCCGAAGTTTTCCAGTTTTTGTCCTGTATATCTCGGCAGCCAATTTTCTACGATCTCTTTTTTGCTGTTCATGGGTTCTTTTTCCTTCTGATAAAATTAGTAATTACTTTGCAGGCATGATCAACCCGATTTATCCTCCTCATGAATTCCGGATCAGGAAGGAAGGTGATCTGTCGAGGATCTTTGATGAGGCCCGGAGAATATGGGTTAAACTAACGCCGGAAGAATGGGTGCGTCAGAATTTTTTCCAATACCTCATTACTGAATTGAAGTACCCGGCGTCCATGATCGCTGTGGAGAAGCAGATCTGCCTGTTTGAGCTGACCAAAAGGTTTGATCTGCTGGTATATGACCGGGAACACAAACCCTGGATGATCGTGGAATGCAAGGCTCAATCCGTGCCGCTCACCGAAAAGACGCTGATGCAGGTCCTTCGTTACAATTTGGCCGTGCCTGTGCCTTATATCGTAATGACCAACGGTTCTTATTGCCGGGCCATACTGAGAAATGGGGACACGATTAAGGAACTGGATGCATTACCGGCGTACAGCTAAAAAGAAAAATGCACCAGTGCATGAAGGATTTCATCCACTGGTGCATAATGTTCGACTTTCACTACGGGAAGATTCCCAATTCCGTGTAGCTGGTGCCCACTTTGTTGATAGCAACTACAAAAGAAGCAGTTCTCATATCTTTTATTCCCGGATGTTTTTTCCAGGTTTCGATGATCTCGTGGGTGGCGCCGATCATGGTTTCTTCGAGGCCGCTTCTGACCAGATCCACCTCGTCGGCTCCGGCGATCAGTTTATGCCTGATATCGCTTGATACCTTTTGGCCGGTGAGTTTTTCCAATTGCTCAACGATGTTCATGTTCTGGTTTTCTGAGAATCTTTTTTCCAACCTTCCGTAACGAACGTGGCTGAGGTTCTTGAGCCATTCAAAGTATGAAACGGTAACACCTCCGGCATTGAGGTACATATCCGGGATGACCAATGCGCCTTTCGCGGCCAGTATTTCATCCGCATCCGGCGTGAGTGGTCCGTTTGCTGCTTCACCAATGATCTTTGCTTTTACCCGGGGAGCGTTTTCGCCGTTGATTACATTTTCAAGAGCGGCAGGGATCAGGATATCGCAATCCAGTTCAAGTGCATCTGTATTTTTTGCCAGATTGGTAGCGCCGGGAAAGTTAAGCAGTGAACCCGTTGCTTTCCGGTGGGCCACTACTGCATCAACATCCAATCCTGTATCGCATTGGATGGCGCCTTCAAATTCTGAAAGGCCTGTAATGAGGGCTCCCGCTTCCTGGAAGAATTTCGCAGAATGGTAGCCTACGTTGCCGAGGCCCTGCACCACCACGCGCTTTCCTTCCACTCCGATGGTGAGTTCGAGTTTCTTCATCAGATCTTGCATATTACACACTTCGCGAACACCGTAGAAAACGCCGAGGCCTGTGGCCTCGCGCCTGCCCCGGACGCCGCCCTGGGTAACCGGTTTTCCGGTGACACAGGCCATGGCGTCCACTTCACCGGGATGTAGTGCCATGTATGTATCGAGGATCCAAGACATTTCCCTTTCACCTGTTCCATAATCTGGGGCGGGTACATCTTCACCAGGACCAATGAATTTTTTCTTGTCAAGTTCCGCGGTATAACGGCGTGTGATCTTCTCGAGCGTGTATGCATCATAGTTCCGCGGATTGATGGCGATACCGCCTTTTGCTCCGCCGAAAGGTACATTCACGATAGCGCATTTGTAGGTCATCAGTGCAGCAAGGGCCATCACTTCATCCAGGTTCACCATATCGCTGAAGCGGATTCCGCCCTTGCAGGGCAGTTTGTGGTGAGAATGCTGAACCCGGTAGGCTTTGACAACCTCTATCTTGTCGCCCACCTTCACGGGGAAGTGCATACGAAGAACGGAGTTGCACTGTTTGATTTGCTCAAGGATACCTTTGTCGAAATTGGTATAGCCGGCTGCTTTGTCGAAACTATTGCAGACGGCGTCAAAAAAACTGTATTCTGCAGACATGCATTAATGGTTTTTAAGTTTTATATAGCAGGCAATGAAAATGAGTATTAACGGTCCGATTTTTCTAAACGGCTGATTTTTCTGTCGAGCCTGACCAGGTAAAGGATCAGTCCGCCGAGGATCGTCAGGATCACTGCGATCACCACGTAGATCTTTCCATTACTTCTCATGGTGTCTGCCATCTCGGCGGGTTCAGACGACTGACTGAAGCCAGGGATTGAAACCATGACCATGAAAAAAAGGAACAACATGAAAGAACTGGTATTACGCATTCAGCCATTTTTTTTCGGTAAGTAAATGAAGCCTGATCTTGATAGAAGTGATCCAAACCCCCAACAGGGTCCAGGCGATCACCCCTGGATAAAAGACCAGCCGCATCCTTGCGTCAATGTCATTAAAATTCAGCGCCGGATTCCCTTCCTGACCAGGATGCAGGCTTGGCAACAGCCTGGGTATGATCCAGATCGAGGGGAAGAGCATCGCATAGGCGAAGATATTATACACGGCACTCACGCGTGCTTTTTTATCGATGTCTGTGATCGAACTCCGGAGTACGAAATAAGCAAAATAGATCAGCAGCGCCATGGCTGCCCCGATCAGTTTTGGTTCCCTGACAATAGAGCCGAACGAGGCATAGGCCGGGTTATTTGGGTCCGCCCAGGTGTAAGAGGCCCAGATGGCACCGGTGGCATATCCCAGGAGTCCGAGCAGCACGCCGGTCGACGCATTGTGCTGGGCCTTGATATCCTGTCTGAGATCAAGCGAACGGAGGTATTTTATACTGTGAACCAGCGACACGGTGAAGAGGATCATCATTGCGAACCACATGCAAACGTGGAAGTAAAGATTACGGATGGTTTCCTGTAGCTGCCTTAAAGCGGGAACCGGTAACAGCAACCCGGCGACAACCGTGTAGACAAGCAATACGACACAAAGTATTTTCCACCACGATCTGTTCATGCGTTGATTTTGTGGGCTGGAAACCGATGTTGCCTGCCCCTATGAAAGCGATGCAAATTTAGGCGTTACCCTCAATCTTTCCATAAAAAGGGGAATAAAATGACAGATAGCACTACGATTCCCAGATCCAGAGCAATCAGTAGTAATACCACCTGACCAACCACTCCTTCCCGGAATGTTTCTGCAAAAGCGGCCTTGGACAGCCTGATGAGCAGCAGGAGTTGGGGGATGATGATGGGGAAGCCCAGTATAGCCATGAGGGAGGCTTGTTGCATGGCTTTTGACGCAATGGCAGCAAGCATGGTGAATACAAGGCTGAGCCCGATCCCGCCGAGATAGCTGATACCAATGAAGGTCAACAGGTCAGCAGTTGGGTCGCCCATGAAGGCGATATAGAGGAAAAGGTTTACCGTGTTCATGATGGTCATGAGGAGCATGTTGTACAGGATCTTGGCTGCCACATACTCCACAGGGTGTGCGATGGTGTAGAAATACAGCATCCGGCCCCGGCCTTCCTGCAAAAAACTCTTGGCTACCGCATTTATACACACAAACAACTGGGTCACCCAGAACAGGGCGTTCCACGTTTCGTAATTGGTTTCTCCCAGGGCGAGATACAATACAAAAATGGTGGATGCAACGTATAACAGAACGCCATAGAATGCATACTGCTGGCGCATTTCAAGCATCCAGTCCTTCCTGAACAGGGTTAGTATACGGTGAATGGAATTCAATTAATGATGTTTATGGTAGCAGGCCCTGCAGCGGGGTTCGTAAACGTTTTTTTCTCCCAGCATGACCTGACCCTGGTCATCTGTTTTGCGGTACGAATAATTGGCGATATGGCCGCAGACCATGCATATGGCGTGCAGTTTGGTGATGTAATCGGCAATGGCAAGTAAATCCGGTATACGTCCAAAGGGCTTGCCGGTGTAATCCATATCCAGACCTGCAACGATGACCCGGGTGCCTCCCAGCGCAAGCCTGTTACACACGTCCATGATGCCTTCGTCGAAAAACTGGGCTTCGTCGATTCCCACTACATTGACCCCCTTCGCCAGTTCGAGGATAACCGAAGAGTTATCCACAGGTGTGGATGGAATGCTGTTCTCATCATGGGAAACGATGTGTTCCGGGTGATAGCGGGTATCTATAGCCGGCTTGAATATTTTTACACTTAAATTCGCGATCCTGGCCCTTTTCAGCCTCCGGATCAGCTCTTCTGTTTTTCCTGAAAACATTGATCCGCAAATGACTTCGATCCATCCGCGAGCAGTATTCCCATGCTGGGGTTCTATAAACATTTTGTTAGGATGATGTATACATAACTTGTTTGTACCTTTACTAAGGTTCAGATCTACAAAAGTACCATAGTCTATGGAAAGAGCTGAGGTTTTAATGTTGAAATTACAGGAGCAGTATCGGAAAAAGGAAACTGCTGCGCAGATGTTGCTGACCATTCAACTGTTGCAGCAGGAGCTGATGCAAATGAATGATCCGCAGCCGCAACAGGGAAAGGAGCGTTCAAAGGTCTCCGTTGTTCTTCCATTCCGTCTCCCACAACTTCCTGAGGAGCAGCAACCAGTGAGTGAAGAAAAGATCATAGAAGTTTTGCATATCGATGAAGAGGAAGTGGAACGGGAATTGGAGCAAATGAAGCAGGCTGCCGGGATGAAGAATGAGATCAGTATGAAGATCAGGCCTTTGTTTCAGGAGCCATATGATCCGATGGAAGATGTACCCACGCTGGCTTCCCATATTCCGGCACCTGTACATTTCCAGCCACCGCCACCGCCACCGCCACCTTCGCCTTCATCGCCCCCACCGCCATCGCCCCCGGTTGCCAGAGAGCCCTATCAGGCACCACCGCTCCACCATGCCCCGTTTCAACCTGCATCAGCTGCACCCGCAGCAGAAACAGTGTCTAAGGAGCTGAATGAAAAACTGAAGGAAACGACCAGGGAAGTAGCTCATAAACTGCAGGACTCTCCGATAAAGGACCTCCGCAAGGCCATTGGTATCAATGACAGGTACCTTTACATCAATGAATTATTTAACGGGGATGAAGCCATGTTTGAACGGTCCGTTAAAACACTGAACCAATTTTCCATTTTGCCGGAAGCTGAATTTTGGATGCAGCGGGAGTTGAGGATCAAACTGGCCTGGAAAGAAGACAATACCCTCGTTCACCAGTTTGTTCAGCTCGTAAGAAGGCGTTTCTCCTGAATAAAATCAAGGACGTTTTTTGTAGCCCCGGATTTTCCCAGCACATAAGCCAATGATCTTTCCGCAGCCTGCTTCCTGAGCGCGTCATCATGGATCAGCATCGTCACCGTTTGTTCGAGTTCGATCGCGGAGGAAACGGTGAAGGCCGCCCCTGCTTCGATCAGATCAACGGCTTCCCTGAACTTCACATGCTCCGGTCCAAAGATCACCGGCTTTCCATGGACAGCCGCTTCGAGGATATTGTGGATGCCGCCACCAAAACCGCCACCCACATAGCAAATGTCGGCATAATGATAGAGGCGGGATAGTAAACCGATATTGTCAATGATCAGCACATGCGCGTCTCCGTTGGGCCCGCGGGCATCCTTGTCAGCCCCGTGGGCACTCCTACCAGTACCTTGGCCATCCTTGTTAGTTCCGTGCGCATCCCTGCTCGTCCACGTCTTCATCAGTTCTGAATACCGGGTGCTCTTTTTAAAAAGTTTTTCGATGCTCTTCAAATGTCCTTCATAAACCTCGTGGGGCGCTATGATGAATTTGGTTTCGGGATTTACATTGGCATAATGGTCCCATATTTCCTCATCTTCTGCCCAGGTACTGCCGGCTACCACTACATGGGAACTTCCGCAGAACTTTGCCACCGGCTCAATAGCCGAAAAGGTTTCACGAACCGTGATTACCCGGTCGAAACGGGTATCCCCGCTTACGGTGAAATGATCAATGCCCGCTTCCTTCAGCAGTGTTCCGCTTGCTTCATTTTGCACAAAGAACATGGAGATGCTGTGCAATACATTCCTCCATCTTTGTCCATACCACCGGAAGAACACCTGGTCCGGTCTGAAAATGGCAGACACCATGAGTACTGGAATTTTTCTACGGCCCATCTCTTCCAAATAATTCAGCCAATATTCATACTTGATAAATACAGCGAGGTCCGGCTTAATGATATTGAGATAATCACTGGCATTTCGCGGCGTGTCGGAAGGCAGGTAAATGACGGCATCGGCCTGCTCATAGTCCTTCCTGACCTCGTAGCCCGACGGGGAAAAGAAACTGAGTACTATATAAACGTCGGGATGACATTGCCTGATTTCTTCCAATACCGGCCTTCCCTGCTCAAATTCGCCGAGGGAAGCACAGTGTATCCAAACCCTTTTTTTACCTTCCGCAGGGGCGATGGCCTGTTGGTAGCGCAACCGCCAGTTCTTTCGACCGCTTACCCATAACCTCGCTTTAGGATTCCAAAGCGATGCGAGTTTAATGGCTGCGGCGTAAAACAATATGGATAGGTTGTACAACAGTGCTTTGCGATTGATTTCAGCACAAATCTAATATCCCGGCGCGGTTTTATTTTATTACCTTTGTGCGCGTTAAAAAAAACGTTGATGGGGCCCATACAAATGGTTGATCTTAAGTTGCAGTACCACCGAATCAAGGATCAGGTGGATAAAGCTGTAATTGATGTGCTGGAGAGTTCCGCATTTATAAATGGGAAGCCGGTGCAGGACTTTGCGATGTCTTTGTCGGCCTACCTCGGGGTCAAACACGTGATTCCCTGCGCGAATGGGACAGACGCCCTTCAAATCGCTATGATGGCCCTGGGTCTTAAGCCCGGTGATGAAGTGATTACACCATCTTTCACTTATATCGCTACCACGGAAGTGGTCGCCCTGCTCAATCTCAAGCCTGTTTTTGCCGAAGTAGACCCGGTGACCTTTTGTATAGACCCCGCCTCCATTCGTAAGCTGATCACGCCAAAGACAAAGGCTATTGTGCCCGTGCATCTTTATGGCCAGGCGGCAGATATGGAGGAGATCATGAAAATCGCCAATGAGTTTAATCTGTTTGTGATTGAGGACAATGCCCAGGCCATAGGGGCGGAATATATCTTCTCTGATGGCAGCAGAAAGAAAACGGGCTCCATCGGGCATATTGGTGCAACGTCTTTTTTCCCCTCAAAAAATCTGGGTTGCTATGGAGATGGCGGGGCCATTTGTACGAACGACGATACCCTGGCGGATGTAATGCGGAAAGTCGCAAACCATGGCCAGTCGGTCAGGTACTACCATGATATGGTGGGTTGCAATTCAAGGCTGGATACCCTTCAGGCCGCCATACTGAATATCAAGCTTCCGTTGCTCGACCAGTATATTTTGGCCCGTCAAAATGCCGCGGCCTATTATCACCGGGCGTTTTCAGGAAATGCGAAGATCACTACACCGGGTACGGCATCGTATAGCACCCACGTGTTCCATCAATACACGCTGGTGCTGGAAGGAGTGGACCGGAATGCGTTGAATAAATACCTCGCCGAGCAGCATATTCCTTCCATGATCTATTATCCTGTGCCCGCCCACAGGCAAAAAATGTTCCTGGGTTTTTCAGACGGCACTGAAAACCTGCCCGTAACTGATTGGCTTACAGAGCGTGTGATATCCCTGCCGATGCATACGGAACTGGATGAGCAGCAGCTGGAATATATTTCTGCCCATGTACTAAATTTTATTGGAGATCATGCTTAATAAGTCACTTATCTATAAAACCCCTTTAGAAAAATGAAAATTGCAGTAGTTGGTACTGGATATGTTGGCCTGGTGACAGGCACCTGTTTTGCCGAAACGGGCAATAACGTGGTTTGTGTTGACATTGACAAACGCAAAGTCGAGAAGTTAAGCAATGGTGAGATCACCATCTACGAGCCTGGGCTTGAAAAACTTTTTATTCGCAACCTTAAGGAAGATCGCCTTCATTTTACCACAGATCTCGAAAAAGGAATTGAGGACGCCGAGATTATTTTTCTGGCACTTCCTACCCCGCCGGGAGAAGATGGTTCTGCGGATCTTAAGTATATTCTTGGTGTATCCGATCATCTTGGCAAGATCCTGAAAGACTACAAGGTCATTGTAGATAAAAGCACGGTACCCGTAGGTACGGCGGAAAAAGTGAGGTCCGCAATTGCGAAAAATTTCAAAGGAGAATTTGATGTGGTTTCCAATCCAGAATTCCTGCGGGAAGGGGTGGCCGTTGAGGATTTCATGAAGCCCGACAGGGTAGTGATCGGGACCAGTTCTGAGAGGGCGAAAAAAGTAATGAATGAACTTTACGCTCCCTTTGTGCGTTCGGGCAATCCGGTGATCTTTATGGACGAGCGTTCTGCTGAACTGACGAAGTATGCAGCGAACTCATTCCTGGCTACCAAGATATCATTCATGAATGAAATTGCGCAACTCTGCGAACGGTTAGGTGCAGACGTTGATATGGTTCGCAAGGGCATTGGCTCTGATGACCGTATTGGCAAGCGTTTTCTGTTTCCCGGTATTGGCTATGGCGGCAGTTGTTTTCCAAAAGATGTGCAGGCTTTAGTGAAAAGCGCCCGCGAAGTAGCGTATGATTTCCAGATCCTGAACGCCGTGATGGATGTGAACGAACGTCAGAAAAAGCACCTGATACCCAAGATCCGCCAGTTTTTCAATAACGACCTGAAGGGCAAACATTTTGCGCTCTGGGGACTGGCCTTTAAACCCAATACGGACGATATCCGAGAAGCACCCGCATTATACATTATCGAAGAATTGCTTAACGCAGGAGCTACCGTTACAGCTTTTGACCCGGAAGCAATGAATAACGTACGTGACGTGATCGGTGATAAGATCAGTTACGCAGAAAGCCAGTATGATGCGATTAAAGGAGCTGACGGCCTGATCATTGCCACGGAATGGAACGAGTTCCGCACCCCGGATTTTATCAAGATGGTGAAAAGCTTAAACCATAAGGTGATTTTTGATGGTCGGAATCTTTTTGATGTTGCTGCTGTCAAGGAACTTGGATTTCATTATGAGAGCATTGGAAGGGGTAATACAACTAAATAATAATTTGATGAAAAAAAAACGGGTATTGATCACTGGAGCAGCTGGCTTCCTGGGGTCTCATTTGTGCGACAGGTTCATCAGGGAAGGATATAAAGTGATTGGCATGGATAACCTGGTGACAGGGGATCTAAGGAACATTGAACACCTTTTCAAATTGGAGGATTTTGAATTTTACCACCACGATGTGTCCAAGTTCATTCATGTGCCAGGGGAACTGGATTACATCCTTCATTTTGCTTCGCCGGCAAGCCCGATTGACTATCTCAAAATACCCATACAAACCCTCAAAGTGGGCGCACTGGGCACACATAATTGCCTCGGTCTCGCAAAAGCCAAGGGGGCAAGAATGCTCGTTGCTTCCACCTCGGAAGTATACGGAGATCCCATGGTGCATCCCCAGACAGAAGAATATTGGGGCAATGTAAACCCTGTGGGTCCGAGGGGGGTGTACGACGAAGCGAAGCGTTTCATGGAATCGATCACCATGGCTTATCATACATTCCATGGCGTGGAAACCAGGATCATCAGGATCTTTAATACCTATGGTCCAAGAATGAGATTGAATGATGGCCGTGCGCTGCCTGCGTTTATCGGACAGGCTTTAAGGGGCGAGGACCTGACGGTTTTTGGAGATGGCTCCCAGACGCGCTCATTCTGTTATGTAGATGACCTTGTTGAAGGCATTTACAGGCTTTTGATGAGCGATTATCCCTACCCCGTAAACATTGGTAATCCCGTTGAAATTTCACTTAAAGATTTTGCAGAAGAGATCATAAAGTTGACTGGCACCTCACAGAAGATCGTATACAAGCCTTTACCGGTGGATGACCCCAAGCAAAGAAGACCGGACATCACCAAGGCCCAGGAGATCCTGGGATGGTCACCTAAAGTGAACAGGGCTGAAGGCCTTGCCATTACATACGAATACTTTAAATCCCTGCCGCAGGACGAGTTATATAAGCAACCCAAAGAATTTAAAAGTCAGAAGTAATGTTAATTTATCAGGATCTGCTGGATAAGAAAGAAAAGCTTGCCGTCATTGGGCTTGGATACGTAGGCCTTCCGATTGCGCTGGAACTTGCCAAGCGCGTTTCAGTGATCGGCTTTGATATCAATGAGAAACGGGTGGAGATGATGAAAAAGCATATCGATCCCAGCAAGGAAGTGCCTCAGGAAGATTTTGCAGGAAAGGATATTCAGTTTACCAGTGATATCAATGAACTGAAGAAAGCAAAATTTTTCATTGTTGCCGTCCCTACACCCGTTGATAAATTTAACGCCCCTGATCTAAAACCTGTTATCGGCGCCTCGGAAACGATCGGACACGTGATCAAAAAAGGGGACTATGTGGTTTTTGAATCTACGGTTTATCCCGGATGCACAGAAGAGGATTGCCTCCCCGTGATTGAGCGGCTGTCAGGTTTGAAAGTTGGAGAAGATTTCAAGATCGGCTACTCGCCCGAGCGGATCAACCCGGGGGATAAGAAAAATACGCTACGATCGGTAGTGAAGATCGTCTCGGGTTGCGATCCAGAATCGCTGGACGAGATCGCTAAGGTATATGAATTGGTGGTTGATGCCGGGGTGCATCGCGCTACTTCCATTAAGGTGGCGGAAGCCGCCAAGATCGTGGAGAACACGCAGCGCGATTTGAACATCGCCCTGATGAATGAACTGTCGATGATCTTCGACCGGATGAATATCAACACATACGATGTGTTGGCTGCTGCAGGTACCAAGTGGAACTTCCTGAAGTTTTCACCCGGCCTGGTTGGCGGGCATTGCATTGGCGTGGATCCATACTACCTTACCCATAAAGCAGCGGCATTGGGTTATGAGGCAAAGGTGATCTCCGCATCCAGGTTCATTAATGATAACATGGCCAAGAATGTGGCCCGCAAAGTGATCATGCATGTGTTCCGCAATGCCCCCGATGTGAATAATGCGAGGGTATTGGTGAAAGGAGTGACGTTCAAGGAGAATGTCAGTGATATCCGAAACTCAAAGATCGTCGATACGGTGAGGGAGATCCAGGCCTTCAATATACATGTTGACGTTGAAGATCCATATGCTGAATTGGCTGAAGTGGAACATGAATATGGTGTGCACATCACCAGGCAGGAGAGGGATGATTATGATGCCGTCATCGTTGCTATTCCTCATGATGCGTACAAGCATCTTGATGAAGACTATTTCTGTTCCATCACAAAGCCCACAGGTATAGTACTTGATCTGAAGGGCATGTACAGGGGGATAACAAAAAGAGCATACTGGAGCTTATAAATATGAAAAGGAGAATTCTAGTTACCGGCGGATCTGGGTTCATTGGTTCCCATCTGGTGAGATTATTGGTTAATGGCTATCCTGATTATGCTATCGTCAACTTAGACCTGCTTACCTATGCAGGCAACCCCGAGAACCTGAACGATATAGACACTTTACCAAACTACAGTTTCGTTAAAGGAGATATTACCGATGAAACGTTCATCGATGATCTTTTTGACCGGGAAGGATTTGATGCAGTGATCCACCTCGCCGCTGAAAGCCACGTTGACAGATCCATTATGGACCCCCTCGCCTTTGTGAAAACAAATATGTTGGGCACTGCAGTATTATTAAATGCAGCAAAGAAATGCTGGACCGATAAGGAAGGGAAATTGTTTTATCATGTGTCAACGGACGAGGTCTATGGATCTCTCGGTGATACAGGGTTCTTTACTGAGGAAACTCCCTATGATCCCCGATCACCCTATTCGGCATCAAAAGCGGGTTCAGATCACCTGGTGATGGCGTATTACCATACCTATGGTCTCCCGGTGGTGATCTCAAATTGCTCCAATAATTACGGGTCACACCAGTTTCCGGAAAAACTCATTCCCCTGATGATCAATCATATCAAGCAAGGGAAACCATTGCCGGTTTATGGCAAGGGCGAGAACGTGCGCGACTGGCTATGGGTGAATGACCACGCCACAGCGATCGACGTCATTTTTCATAAAGGCAAACTCGGCGAAACATATAATGTAGGTGGATTTAACGAGTGGAAGAACATCGACCTCATCCACCTGCTTTGCGGAATTATGGATAAGAAACTGGGTCGTGAGCCAGGGGAATCGGCTAAGCTGATCACCTACGTGAAAGACAGGCAGGGCCATGACCTTCGTTATGCGATTGACGCCACAAAATTAAATCGGGAGTTGGGTTGGAAGCCATCTTTGCAATTTGAAGAGGGGCTTGAAAAAACAGTAGAATGGTATCTTGCAAATCAGGAGTGGATCGACCACGTGGTTTCAGGTTCCTACCAGCAGTATTATCAGCAACAGTACAATAAAAGATAAGCTATACGTATGCCTTTTCACGCCACAGATTTTCCCGGTCTTTTCTTATTTGAACCTAAGGTATTTGAAGATAACCGAGGCTATTTTTTTGAAAGCTATAATGAGAAAGATTTTAGCTATGCGAATTTGTCGCACGACTGGGTGCAGGACAATCAGTCGAAATCAACTTACGGAGTCGTCCGCGGCCTTCATTTTCAGAACGATCCCTTTGCGCAGGCGAAGCTGATACGGGTATTGAGTGGAAGGATATGGGATGTAGCCGTAGATATCAGGAAGGGTTCCCCCACTTACGGTAAGGTGTTCAGTGCGGAACTGTCGTCCGACAATAAACTACAGGTACTTATACCCAAGGGATTTGCCCATGGATTCTCTGTGTTGTCAGACACCGTTGAGGTGCTGTATAAATGCGATAACTATTATCAGAAAGATAGCGAAGGGAGTATCATATGGAACGATCCTGAATTGGCGATCGACTGGAAAATCCCTGCTGATAAGGCCATCGTGTCAGAGAGAGATATGAATCATCCTACATTCCGGGAGGCTACACATCATTTCGAGTTTCTGTGAGCAACATGCACATAATTGTAACGGGGGCAAACGGGCAGGTAGGCAAGGAGCTGCGGGATCTTTCGTGTGTTGTGAAGGATGTTGATTTTACTTTTCTTTCAAAAGAAGATCTGCCGATCGAGAATTTTGAACTGGTGAGAACTTTTTTCAGCATCCGGAAACCGGATGTGGTAATCAATTGCGCAGCCTACACTGCTGTTGATACCGCTGAACAGGCAAAAGATCTGGCTTTTTTGATCAACGGCGAAGCAGTGGGTGTTCTTGCCGCAGTTTGCAATGAATTGCCGTGCAGATTCATTCATATTTCAACCGACTACGTGTTTGCCGGAACCGCCACTAGACCTTACCGTGAGTCTGATTTCACCAGCCCGGTGAATGCTTACGGCGCCTCAAAACTGGAAGGCGAGGAGCAGGCATTCAGGGTGAACCCCAATACCATTGTTGTTCGCACTTCGTGGGTGTATTCTTCCTATGGCAAGAATTTTGTAAAAACGATGATCAGGTTAATGAATGAGAAAAAAGAGATCAGCGTAGTTGACGACCAGGTGGGTTCCCCCACCTATGCTGCCGATCTTGCCGAAGCATTGTATACCATCGCCATTTCAAAGGAAGCGCCCGGGGGCATCTATCATTATACCAATAAAGGCATCATCAGCTGGTACCAGTTTGCGCTAGCTATTGCGGAGCAGGCTAAAGCCGACTGCATGGTGCATCCCATTCCAAGCAATGCCTATCCCACACCGGCCAAAAGGCCCGCTTACAGTGTGCTGGACACCAGCCGCCTTACCGAAACCTTTGGCATCCAGATCAGGCCCTGGCTGAATAGCTTGGCCAACTGCATGAAAAAAATTTCCACACACGAGTAGCCCCCAGTGACTGTCCCCGCTGTATTCTATGGTTTTTACACTCCGTTCTCCCCGGATTGTCATAAGGAAATGACATGACCAAAATCAGGTTTTTTGAATAAGTCTACTATATTTGTAGACTAATGGAAATATCCTCAGATATACTGCAGCGGTTTGAGAGCCGGAGTATCCAGCATAATTTGCTGGAACTGGTGGAGTTATACTCAGGCAGTATCGTGTTTTCCACCTCTTTTGGCTTGGAAGATCAGGCCATAACACACCTGTTGTCTGAGTCCGCCGTGCCGGTATCCATTTTCACCCTGGACACCGGTCGTTTATTCCCTGAAACCTATAGTACCTGGAGCGCCACGCTCGAAAGGTACAAGTTACCTATTGAAGCGTTTTATCCGAATGAACAACAGATCCGGCATTGGGTAACCGAAAATGGCCCCAACGCTTTTTATGAGTCTCCCGAAGCCCGGAAAGCCTGCTGTCAGATCCGTAAGGTGGAACCGTTGAAGAGGGCGTTAAAAGGGAAAAAGATCTGGATTACGGGTATACGTGCCGCTCAGAGCCCCGATCGGAAGGGGATGCCGATCCTGGAGTTGGATGAGACTAATGAGCTGGTTAAATATCATCCGCTTTTGCATTGGTCGGATCAGGACGTGAAGGATTTCATCGCCCTTCACCATGTGCCCTATAACCCGCTGCACGACCGGGGTTTTGTGAGCATCGGTTGCGCTCCCTGCACCCGTGCCATCAAATCTGGGGAAGACTTCAGGTCTGGCAGATGGTGGTGGGAAGATGACCGTAAAAAGGAATGCGGACTGCACATAAAAGGATCATAATTTTTTTTGAGTATAAACCCATCATTTTAGTAGACTAATGGAGAATAAAAAACATAGATTGAATTACCTCGACCAGCTTGAAGCGGAAAGTATTTTTATTTTCCGCGAGGTGGCCGCTCAATTTGAGCGCCCTGCATTGCTGTTCAGCGGAGGCAAAGATTCGATCACAATGGTCAGGCTGGCACAAAAAGCCTTTGCCCCGGGCCCCATTCCCTTTCCGCTTGTACATATAGATACTGGTCATAATTTTCCGGAGGCACTGGAATATCGCGATGCGCTGGCTAAGGAAGTTGGCGCCACGCTGATCATAAGGAAAGTAGAGGATACCATCCGTCAAAAACAATTGACCGAGCCCAAAGGAAAATTCGCCAGCAGAAATTGGCTGCAGACGTATACATTACTCGATACTATCGATGAGTTTGGATTTGATGCATGCATTGGCGGGGCCAGAAGGGATGAAGAAAAAGCCAGGGCCAAGGAAAGAATTTTTTCCGTGCGGGATGAATTCGGACAATGGAATCCAAAGCTTCAGCGCCCTGAACTATGGAGCATTTTTAATGGCCGGATCGCCAAGGGTGAGAATGTAAGGGTGTTCCCCATCAGCAACTGGACAGAACTCGACGTTTGGCGCTATATACAAAAAGAAGATATTTCTCTCCCATCCATCTATTTCTCCCATCATCGCGAGGTGATCGAACACGACGGGCAGCTCGTGGCAGTATCTCCATTCATCAGGATAGATGAAGGCGATAAGATAAACACAAGGCAAGTCAGGTACCGTACGGTGGGCGATATGACCTGCACCGCTGCAGTCGAATCCGTTGCCGCTACACTGGAAGAAGTGATCAATGAGATCATCTTAACCAGGATCAGCGAACGCGGTGAAACCAGGATCGATGACAGGGTGACGGAAGCCGCGATGGAAGACAGGAAAAAAAATGGTTATTTCTAAAAAAAGCATCCATGGATCTATTGAGATTTATAACAGCAGGCAGTGTGGACGACGGAAAAAGTACCCTGATCGGAAGATTGTTGTACGACAGTAAGAATATCCTCTCTGATCAACTCGAGCAGCTGGCCAAACAATCCGTGAATAAGAATGCTGGTGAAATTGACCTGGCATTGCTGACAGACGGACTGCGCGCAGAGCGTGAACAAGGCATTACCATTGACGTTGCATATCGTTATTTTTCCACGCCCAAAAGAAAGTTCATCATTGCCGACGCTCCCGGCCATGTGCAGTATACGCGCAACATGATCACCGGCGCAAGTAATGCTGAGCTCATCATTATACTGATCGATGCCCGGCAGGGTGTTGTAGAACAAACACGCCGCCATTCCATCATCGCATCGCTTTTAAAGATACCGCACGTAGTGGTGGCCGTAAATAAAATGGACCTCGTGGGTTATTCGCAGGATGTGTTTAACAACATCGTGATCGACTACCTGGACGTGGCCAAACAACTCGGCCTGGGGTCGGTTGACTTTTTTCCGATCAGCGCACTGGATGGGGATAACATCGTAGACAGGTCGTTACAAACGCCCTGGTATGAGGGCCCTGCCTTACTGGAGTTTTTGGAAGATGTGGCTTTAGATACCAATGAAGATCTTGTCAATCCAAGGTTTCAGGTGCAATATGTCATCAGGCCCCAATCTCCGGAACTGCACGATTACAGGGGCTATGCCGGCCGTGTGCAGAGTGGTATTTACAAGAAAGGCGATGAGGTGGTTGTGCTTCCTGCAGGGTTCTCAACCCATATTTCTAACATTGAAACCGGTGGCCTGGAAGTAGAAGAAGCGTTTGCTCCGCAAAGCGTGGTCATTCACCTCGCGGATGATATCGATATCAGCAGGGGCGATACCATTGTGAAGAAAGACAATATTCCTGCCGTCAGCAACTCATTCGAGGCCTTGCTATGCTGGCTGGATGATAAACCGCTGGTGAAGGGAAATAAATATTATTTGCAACACCGGTCCAGAACAGTACGGGCGGTAGTGAAAGAGATCTATTATAAGCTCGACGTTAATACCCTGCAGCAGCAGGATGCAACAGACACGGTCAGGTTAAACGAAGTGGTCCGTGTGTCACTGAAAACAGCAAGCCCCCTCGTTGTAGATCCCTTCGATCAGCTTCCTTCAAATGCTGGTGCCATTTTGATCGATGAAACCAGCAACAGCACCGTAGCAGCTGTTTTAATTCAAACCATCAATGCCTGATATGACGGAAAACAAACTGAAGGGGAAAGTGATATTGGCGGCTGCGGGCCCGGGCGATCCGGATCTGGTCACCATGAAAACGGCTCAATTTCTCGGCAAGGCAGATATCATTCTTACTGATCGTTTGGTATCTAAAGATATTCTGACCCGGTATGCGAACCCGCTGGCAAAGATCGTGGAGGTCGGAAAACAATCGCGCCGGGAAAGCTCCACCCCACAATCCGTTATCTCAACTCTATTGCTGGAGTATGCCGTGAAGGATAACCTGGTGGTGAGGCTGAAAGGCGGAGATGTCTCCATTTATTCCAATATCCTTGATGAACTGGAAACCCTCTATGCCTACCAGATCCCTTTTGAGATCATTCCTGGAGTAACAGCTGCATTAGGCGCATCAGCCTATGCAGGCATTCCACTTACAGGCCGGGGTTATTCAACGGGTGTAAGGTTACTTACCTTTTACCAGGATCATGTGATCTCAGAGAAAGAATGGTATGATCTCGCCAATACGGGTGATACCCTGGTGTTTTATATGTCGTCACACTCCTTATCAGCCCTGGCAGCCAGGTTGCTGGAATCCGGAATGAAAGCAGACAGGCCCGTAGCCGTTATAGAACAAGCCACTACCCCCAGCCAACGTGTTTTTATCAAGGATATTCAGCAATGCAGTAAAGAGGATGCGATACAGTATGTTTCACCCACACTCATCATCATTGGCGATGTAGTGAAACTGCACGCAAAGTTTGCCTGGTATCATGCCACTGAAGCCGGAGCTGAATATTTCGAGTCACTTCCAGAAAAAGTTTTTTCCTCAACCGTACAACGCGCGGATCATGATTCCTGAAACCAAGTTGAACATATTGCAAGAGCTGATCAATACCTCCAGTAAGGAAGAGATCATCTGGATTAACGGCTACCTGAATGGCCTGGTGTCAGGACATGGTACCCCGGCAACTGCAAAATCTTCGCAGCCAGTTAAGAAGATCAGTATTCTTTACGGTACGGAAACCGGTAACTCAAAAAAACTGGCCCTTCAATTCACTACAGTATCAAAGCAGCATGCCTTGAATGCACGTTGCACTGCGGTGGAACAATACCGACATGAAGATCTGGTGAAAGAGGGCTATTTATTCATTGTGATCAGCACCCAGGGTGAAGGTGAACCACCGGAGGCTGCAAAAAAATTCCACGATTTTCTTCACACAACCGAAACCCGGTTAGAGAACTTGAAATATAGCATCCTTGCATTGGGCGATTCTTCATATCCTCTTTTCTGCAAAACGGGTGAAGATGTTGATGCTCAACTGCAACGGTTGGGTGCCACCAGGGTATTGCCCATGCAGAAATGTGATGTGGATTACGAGCAACCCGCAGAAGACTGGTTTAAGTCCGTGATCAATTTGTTGGGTGCCGGCCAGCAAGCGTTACAGCCTGTTGCTGATGTGCCAGCCTTGAGTAACGGTGCCGCTAGAAAACACACAAAGAAAAATATTGAAGGGGTGATCACCCGGTCAGTTAACCTGAACGATAAAGACTCCACACGCAGAACCTGGCATATTGAGATCCGTGCTGACGAAGAGCTGGATTATGAAGTAGGTGATTCCATTGCCATCGTCCCAACCAACAGGCACGAAGTTGTTGAACGCATCATTGAACTTGGAAAAGCCGATGCCGGAGAACAGGTTACCCTGGCCAAATCAGCAGGCACGATACGTGAGCTGCTCACGGATAAACTGAATATTTGTTATTTACTGGGATCGGCCGTTAAAAAATACGCGGTGCTTGCGGGCCATGATATCCCCGACATTCGAATGGATCTGGTTGATCTGCTTAGGATCTACCCATTGAAAGATGGGACGCCGTTTTCCGAAGTGCTGAACATCCTTCATCCCATCGCCCCGCGATTGTATTCCGTATCCTCGTCCCCTAAAATGGAGCCCAGAGAGGTGCACATCACCGTGAGCCTGAATGGCTTTTTAAAGCAGGATGAACAACATTATGGATTGTGCAGCAGTTTCCTCGGGGATCTGGCGGTAGATACTGTTATCACCTTTTATGTGCATAGAAATCGGTCATTCAAACTTCCTGATCCGGACAAGGACATCATTATGGTTGGACCGGGTACCGGCATCGCGCCATTCCGCGGATTCCTGCAGGAACGGGATGTGGAAGCCGCCCCGGGCCGGAACTGGTTATTTTTTGGGGAGCGGAATTTTACCTCGGATTTCTTTTATCAAACTGAAATTCAACAGTACCACGAGACAGGTGTGTTGCAAAAAGTGAACGTGGCCTTTTCCCGCGATACAGAAAAAAAAGTTTATGTACAGCACAGAATGAAAGAACATGGAAAGGACCTTTTCAACTGGCTGGAGAAGGGCGCTGTGTTATATGTGGCGGGGTCAAAAGTGCCCATGAGCCAGGAAGTGGAAGAAACATTGCTGGGAATCATCGCAGAACACGGGGGCAAATCAGAAACAGGTGCAAAAGAATTCCTGGAGCAAATGAAGAAAGAAGGTCGTTATCAAAAAGACGTGTATTAAAGATCATGGCAGATAAACAATATACAGCAGTAGAGCGGATCAAACTGGCCAGTGATGGTCTTCGGGGAAGCCTTGCGGCAAGCTTAAAGGATGAACTGACCGGGGCCATTCGGGAAGATGATCAGGCCTTGATCAAGTTTCACGGTATGTACCAGCAGGACGACCGGGACCGTCGTGAAGAACGTTCAGAGAAAAAGCTGGAATGGCTTTACTCGTTCATGATCAGGCTTCGTTTGCCCGGCGGATTCATGACCGGTGAACAATGGTTGGGCATGCATCATGTTGCAGGTGAGCACGCGACGGAAGTGATCAAGATCACTACGCGGCAGACTATTCAATTGCATGGCATATTGAAGTCGCATATTAAACCTACCCTTCGGTCATTCGACACGCTGAAGCTTGATTCGATTGCGGCATGTGGAGACGTCAACCGGAACGTAACCTGCAGTGCACACCCAATGGAATCGCCCATCCACCAGCAGGTATTTGAGTACGCAGATAAGATCAGCCAGATGGCACTGCCCAAAACACGCTCGTATTATGAGATCTGGCTCGACAAAGAGCCACTGTTGAATAAGGAAGAGGAAATTGATCCGCTGTACCAGGACAGATACCTGCCGCGGAAGTTTAAGATATCCATCGCTATTCCACCGAATAATGATGTAGACGTGTTCTCTAATGATGTTGCCCTGATCGCCATTATTGAGAACAATGAATTGAAGGGGTTTAATATTGCTGCTGGCGGAGGTTTGGGTACCACCCATGGCAGTGCAACTACTTATCCCAGGCTTGCCACCGTTCTTGGTTTCTGTGATACAGAAGAAAAGGTGTTGAAAGCGGTATATGAGATCATTACTATCCAACGGGATCATGGGGACAGGACGGACCGCAAACAGGCAAGGTTGAAATATACGATCGACAGGATGGGGGTTGAAAATTTTAGAAAAGAATTGGAGTTGCGCTGTGGATTCCAATTGGAGGCGGCCCTTCCATTTGAATTTACGGAACGTATTGATCATTTCGGGTGGAATATGGGGGCCAATGGTAAATGGCATTATACCGCATTTGTGGAAACAGGCCGGGTAACAGATGATAAAAGAGCTTCGTTCAAAACAGCATTTTTTGAAATTGCTGCCACTGGAAAAGCAAACTTTAGGTTCACGGCCAATCAGAATATCATTGTTTCCGATGTGGAAGAAGCGGATAGATCGCTGATCCATGAAATACTCGAACGCTATGGTGTTGTGGGCGTAACGGAGCAAAGCAGCGAGATGCGAAAAAATGCGATCGCCTGCGTAGCGTTCAATACATGCCCTCTGGCCTTAGCAGAAGCTCAACGCTATCTTCCTTCGTTAGTCACTAAGATAGAACCTATCCTCGCTAAACATGGAGTTTTAGATGATGCCATCAGTATCAGGATGACGGGTTGCCCCAACGGTTGCGGCAGGCCAACGTTGGCAGAAATTGGATTGATTGGAACGGGCTATGGGAAATACAACATGCATTTGGGGGGAGATAGAAATGGGTTGCGGCTCAACAGGAAATACAAGGATAACCTGGAAGAGCCCGAGATCCTGGCTGAACTGGACGGATTAGTGGGTTCTTACAGCAGGGAACAAGAGTCCGGTGAATCCTTCGGCGATTTTATTATCAGAAAGAATATTGTATAACGGTGAATTCAACAGTAACCATACACAAAAACCCCCTGTATCCGGTTTTCCTGAAACTGGAGAATATGCACCTGTTATTGGTAGGAGCGGGTAACATTGGTATGGAGAAACTACAGTCGTTATTAGTGAACAGCCCTGCTACCCGAATAACCATTGTTTCCATTACGGTGCTGGAGCAGGTAAGGGAATTCGTATCGGGGTATGAGCATGTTGAAATATTTCAAAAAGCATTTGAAGAAGCTGACCTTGATGGCAAGGATATCGTTATTTCGGCTACGGGTGACCGCGAGTTCAGTGAAGTGGTGCGGGAGCTTTGCAAAGAGCGTAGAATTCTGATCAACGTGGCAGACACCCCTGATCTCTGTGATTTCTATCTGGGAAGCATTGTTCAGAAGGGAAATTTAAAAATAGCGATTTCTACCAACGGAAAATCACCAACGGCTGCTAAGCGGATCAAGGAAATGTTGAACCAGTCGCTGCCCCTGGAGATCGATGATACGCTGGAGAACCTGCACTCCATCAGGAAGCAGTTGAATGGGGATTTTTCAGAGAAGGTAAAGCGGATGAACGAGATCACCAAGGTGTTGGTGGACAAAGGGAAGCCACCGCGTGAAGAAAAATGGAGAAAACTCGCGACTTGGTCATTAGCGGTATTTGGGGTGATGCTACTTGGGCATTTTATTTTTTCATACATACCACTTAAAGACCTGGCCAGCGGTACAATAGATATTTATAAAGGCCTTGATCCTTCCATTCACTGGATGGTATTGGCCGGTTTCCTGGCGCAGATGGTAGATGGCGCGCTGGGTATGGGGTACGGTGTAACCAGTGCAACCATCCTATTGTCTGCCGGGGTCAATCCTGCCGCGATCAGTGGAAGTATCCATACGGCAGAGATGTTTGCCAGTGGCGCGTCGGGTTACAGTCATTATAAATTCGGCAACGTAAATAAAAAGTTGTTTAAAGCACTGCTGGTGCCCGGCGTAATAGGAGCCATTGCGGGTGCGGTACTGTTGGTGAAATTGGGAAACACCCATGCTGATTATCTAAGGCCGATCATGGCGGTGTATACCATGTTTTTGGGTATCAGGATCTTTGTCAATGCATTTCGAAAGGCAAGGCCGCAGCAGAAATTCAGGCATTACGGATGGCTTGCCGGCGCTGGTGGATTTTTGGATTCGTTTGGCGGCGGCGGCTGGGGTCCCATTGTAACCACAACACTGATCACCAAGGGACGTACCCCTAAGTATGTCATTGGTTCCGTGAGCCTGACTGAATTTTTTGTCACCCTGGCGAGTGCCTTTACCTTCTTTACGTTACTCGGGGTGAGTCACTGGCAGACCATTGTTGCCTTGATACTGGGCGGATTTATTGCGGCGCCATTTGCGGCGAAACTCGCGGGCCGACTACCAAAGAAGACATCGTTTATTCTACTGGGCGTGCTGGTGATGATTTGGAGCCTCAGGATTTTGATTAAAATAATTTAAAAAAAATTACGCTCATGGGTAATATGAGCTACAATAACGTCAGCACAAACAGATCTCCGGATGTTTTTATCACAGTATTTAATACGCCGAACTGGATCACCAATGTCTTTTTTGGTAACAGGGAACTGATCAGGAACCTCGGATTCAATATTGCGTGGAAATGGAAGCATTCATTCCAGCGGGAGAGCCCGTTGGCGAATGGAGTCATTCCAGCTTACCATACGGTAAACGCCCAGGTGAACTATCGAGTCACTGAAGCAAAAGCCACCGTCAAATTGGGCGGAATAAATATTTTCAATAACAGGTATATTTGGTCTGCCGCAGGCCCAACAATCGGTACATTGAATGATGTATCCTTTACCTTTAATGGTCTTTTGAATAAGTAGCCATGAGAAAAATATGGATCGCCATTTTTTGCCTGTGTATAGGCCTGTCTACCGTTGCGCAACCGATTAAAACAAAGGAAACCGTACAGCAGATTTGGATGGGTTACTTTAATCAAACCCGGCTGAGCAGTAAATGGGGATTTTGGTTGGATGTGCATCTCCGTACAAAGGATCATTTCACAGACAGCCTGTCACAGTTCATTATTCGACCGGGGTTGACTTATTATATCGACGATAAAACCAAGCTGACTCTGGGATATGCTTTTGTCAACCATTTTCCAGCTGAAAACCATCCGGATATTTCAGCCCCCGAACACCGCATCTGGCAGCAGATACAGTGGCATACCAATTATTCCCGTATAAGGACCATGCAGTGGTTTAGGTTAGAAGAGCGTTACCGGCGTAAGATTTCGAATGGCGAACTGGCTGATGGATATAATTTTAATTTCAGGATGCGGTATAACTTCTTCATGCAAGTACCACTCGGCGCAAAAAAATATGAAAAAGGAGCCTGGTCATGGGTGCTGAACGACGAGGTGCATGTCAATTTTGGGAAAAACATCGTCTATAATTACTTCGATCAAAACAGGTTCTTCACTGGGTTTAATTTTTTCTTGAACAAACATGATAACCTGCAGTTCGGATACATGAATCTTTTTCAGCAATTGTCAGCAGGGAATAAATACAAGACGATACATACCGCGAGGATATTCTATTTCCACAATTTGGACCTGAGGAATAAGGACTAGTTTTCAGCCCGCCGGAGTATCGCATTATCACATTATCTTTGCCCCATGGCATTATTACAGGCAAAACTTACGAATCCTGATTATGGTTTGACCATAACTGACGTTAATGGTCAAACCATGAAAATAGACATTCCTGCAGATCAGGGAGGCCATGGTGACGGGCTGAGGCCCATGCAAACGATGCTTGCGGCTTTATGTGGTTGCAGTGCAGTGGACGTGGTCAGCATTTTGAAAAAGCAAAGGCAGCCTCTCGTGGATCTTGTGATCAAAGTGGATGGGGAACGGCAGAAAGGAGTGGAGCCATCGCTTTGGGAGAAAATTCATCTGCTGTTCCAGATCACCGGTGAAGTGGACCCCGCAAAAGCTTCACGCGCTGTTCAACTGTCTATTGAAAAGTATTGCTCTGTGGCAGAAACACTTCGCAGGGCTGGCGCTGTCATTTCCTGGGAAGTCATGGTTAATGAAACGATCGTATCCTGATATGGAACATAACGAAACACGGGCAGTAAGACTGCAGACTAAGAAGACGGGGGAGAAAGAACATTCAACGCCATTATTTCTCACCAGTAGTTTCACCTATGATTCTGCTGAAGACATGGCTGCTGCTTTTGCCGATGATTCTCTTGATGTAAATATTTATTCAAGGTTTTCGAATCCTACCACCGACGAGTTTATTGCCAAGATCGCGGCCTTGGAAGGCGCGGAAGATGGGATAGCCACGGCTACCGGCATGGCTGCTGTGTTTGGAACCTTCATGACCTTCCTTTCTCAAGGTGATCATATGGTTTCTGCCTCAGCTGTATTTGGTTCCACCCATACGATCATCACTAAATATCTTCCTAAATGGGGTATCGATCATTCATATTTCAATATGAATGATCCTTCAAACGTGGAAGCACTGATCAGGCCGGAGACAAAATTGCTGTATGTAGAAACCCCAAGCAATCCTGGTCTTGATATCATTGACATCGGGTTTCTTTCCGCAATATGTAAAAAGCATAATGTGTTACTGGTGGTTGATAATTGCTTTGCTACCCCAGCTGTGCAACAACCTATAAAATTTGGCGCCGATCTGGTCATCCATTCGGCAACTAAATTCATTGACGGACAAGGCCGTGTGCTGGGTGGTGTTGTGGTGGGCCGTGAAGAGCTCATCAAGCCACTATACCTGTTCATCAGGAACACTGGACCGTCGATGAGTCCCTTCAATGCCTGGGTGCTCTCAAAGAGTTTGGAAACCTTGTATATCAGGATGGACAGGCATGCCGCTTCAGCGATGGAGATCGCGCAGAAACTGGAGGGCCATCCGGCACTCAGCATGGTCAAATATCCTTTCCTGCCGTCTCATCCCCAATATGATATTGCAAAGAAGATGATGAGCAACGGAGGTGGCATTGTCACCTTTGATCTGAAGGGTGGAATAGACAGCGGAAGGAAGTTCCTCAATTCGCTCAACATGCTGTCCATGACCAATAATCTGGGTGATAGCAGAACGATCGCATCGCATCCAGCGAGTACAACGCATTCGAAACTAACAGAAGAGGAGAGAAGCGCGGTGGGCATCACGCCCGGGTTGGTTCGTATTTCCATTGGTTTGGAACACCCGGATGATATTCATGCGGATATTTTACAGGCCCTGGAGAAAGCGGCGATTTGACGGCTTCAGACTCACCAATTTTCATTCTTCATTTTTCTGAAACAACTTAGAAAGTTGATACAAGTGTCACTGAATATCATGTTCAGGGGAAGGATTTAAGGGGTGGGTATAAAAGTTTGACTGCCTGAAAAGAAAAAACCCCGCAAAGCGAGGTTTTTTGTTGCCCGACCTGGATTCGAACCAAGACAAACAGAACCAAAATCTGTCGTACTACCATTATACTATCGGGCAGCCTAATCCCTTGCGGGATGCAAAAATAGGTGAATTACCAATTTGCTCCAAATTCGCTGTAGAAATGAAGAAATTGGCGCCGGCGGTAGGTTTGCAAAGGGTTGATGATGGCTAGGTCCACATGAACGGTGGAGAAAGTGTTTGCTGTGCTAGAGATCGGCGAAAGTGTTGATATCCAAATTTTATTCTTGCAGATTCAGCCGAGGGGCAGGTCTTTCATCATCCAATTCATGATCACGGGCGCACTAGGTCTGCATGGAAAATACTGGCATGAATAAAGTGATCGACGGCGCTATTTTGATTCATGTGGATGAGTGAAAGTTGCTGCTGGTGAGGATGAGTAAGGCGAACGTCGAATTAGTTTAGAAATTGTTTCAATCTCACCATCCATTCAACTTTGGCTTTCCCGCTCCTTCAACTGTTTGATCTTATCAAGTGCACCTGCAACCACATCACACATGACTGTATATAGTGCCCCTTTAGTATGATTTTCATATATGAACTCGAGGGCCTGGTCTTCATTGGGAATAACCATAGTGGGAACATCCGAATTCACTGATTTGATCCCTCGCTGCAACAATGCAATGATCTCATCCGCTGTTCGTCCGCGCAGATTCTTATCACACCGTATAATGATCTCGTCAAAGTGTTTGGCTGATATGGCACCCAATTCCATGATGTCTTCGTCCCTTCTGTCGCCGGTTCCGCTGATCACCCCCACTTTTTTGGGATAGTCCAGCTTTGAAACAAAATCGCAGAGCAAATTCAATCCATGGGGATTGTGCGCAAAATCTGCGAGGAAGGTGAAGTCCTTAAAGTGAAAAAAGTTCAGACGCCCGGGTGTTTGGAGGGATGAGGGTACAAAACTCAGCAATGCTGCGCGTATATCTTCAATAGTGATATCGCGGTAAAGATAAGTGGCCATTACCGCGGGCAGGCAGTTGGCGATATTATGTACGGCCTTACCCTCGAAGGTGAGTGGAATATCTTTCACTGCCATTACCCTTACTTTCCAGGTACCTTTTAACAAACTGATAAATCCGTTTTCAAAAACGGTAGCCAGGCCTCCGTTTTTACAATGATCTTTTATTCTTGGATTGTCCTCATTCATGCTGAACAGCGCCACATTGCACTTCAGGTTTCCTTTCATGGCATAAACCAGGTCATCGTCCGCATTCAGTATCGCATAGCCATGGGGAAACACCGTTTCAGGAACCACGGCTTTTACTTTGGCCATCTGCTCCACAGAATTAATGCCACCTAATCCGATATGATCCGCTGCCACATTGGTCACCACGGCAACATCACAGTTTTGGAAGGCAAGTCCTGCTTTCAGAATACCCCCGCGGGCACATTCCAGCACGGCAAAATCCACTGTTGGATCTTTTAATACGAATTGCGCAGAGACGGGTCCGGTGCAATCGCCTTTCATCATCAGCTGATTCTGGATGTATACCCCGTCCGACGTGGTATAGCCAACTTTTTTACCTGCACTCTTGGCAATATGTGCCGTGAGCCTTGTGGTTGTGGTCTTTCCGTTGGTACCGGTAATCGCAATAATAGGAATACGACCGCTGGAGCCTTTCGGGAAAAGCATGTCTATGACGGGCTCTGCCGCATTACGGGGCAGCCCCTTTGCCGGCTCTATGTGCATCCTGAAACCCGGCGCCGCATTCACTTCCAGGATCGCTCCGCCGATTTCGTTTACAGGTGACCGTAAGTCTTGCACCATGATGTCTATGCCACATATATCCAGGCCGATGATCCTGGCGATCCGCTCGAACATAAACACATTGGCAGGATGAACCTCGTCCGTGACATCCTCCGACGTTCCGCCAGTTGAAAGATTGGCTGTCGGCTTGAGCAACACCAATTCTTCTGCAGCAGGAACCGTTTCCAGCGTGTAGCCCAGATCGTTCAACATCTTCCAGGTAAAATCATCCACTGTGATCTGCGTCAACACCTTTTCATGACCAAATCCCCGGCGGGTATCTTTATTCGTTTCATC
This sequence comes from Chitinophagaceae bacterium, assembly GCA_040404005.1. Lineage (GTDB taxonomy): Bacteria > Bacteroidota > Bacteroidia > Chitinophagales > Chitinophagaceae > Pollutibacter. Next base: position 65,862 of record JBBAJO010000001.1, on the reverse strand, counting down.
GATCAACCATTGAATGGTGTGAACACCATCCCCAATCACTGAAGCGGGTGTTCTCAGCGCGGCGCAGATAAATTTATAGTTGACTACCAACGCCCTGAAATCAAATCCGGTGATGTATTTTTCAACAATCACACTCCTGCTGTATAATTTCGCAGCCTCAAAGGCTTTGAGCGCCTGTTCATCATCGTTGATATTGGTGGTGTTGCCTTTGCCGTGATTTCCATCAATCGGCTTGATCACGAGCGGGTACCCGAATTTCTTGATCGCCTCCCGAAGGCCTTCAGGCGTTCTCACCACCGTGCCCCTCGGAACCGGAATTTCAGCTGCTTCCAATAGCAATTTTGTTTCTTCCTTGTCGCAGGCAATATCCACAGCTATATTGGAGGTAGTGGAGGCGATGGTAGCCCTGATCCTTTTCTGGTGGATGCCATAGCCCAGTTGGACAAGCGATTGCTTGTTCAGCCTGATATATGGAATGCCTCTTTTGGCAGCTTCTTCCACGATGCACCCGGTAGACGGACCAAGCCTGGTGTTTTCCCTGATCTCACGCAGTTTCTGGATGTCATCTTCCAGCGCATAGGGCGTCCCTTCGGCGAGTGCCCTGCAAATACTTACCGATGCCCTGGCTGCAAATACACCGGCATCTTCTTCCATATAATTGAATACTACATAGTATTCGCCTTCTTTATTACCCGTACTTCTGGTTCTTCCAAAACCACATTCCATACCGGCAAGCGACTGCAACTCAAGCGCCACATGCTCGATGACATGCCCCATCCAGGTGCCTTCCTCCACGCGTGAAAAAAATCCACCCGGTTCTCCAACGCTGCACCTGTGGCTATACATCGAAGGGAACATGGCTTTCAGCCTGTCCAGAAATCCATGAATATGATTGGTGGGCTTTTCTTCCATTTCCTCGAGGTCCAGTTTCATCTGGATGAGTTTGGGGCGGCGAATGCTCCAATAGTTGGGACCTTTCAGTATTTTGATTTCGTCTATGCGCATGGCGTTAATTATGGTGGAAGTGACAATATATCAAAATTTTATCAATCAGTTTTTTCTATAAATTCGGCACTTATCCATTTTGAAACATATGAGCCCAAAAGGTAAACTGTTGGCCATCGGTGGCGCGGAAGACAAAGGAGCGGATCCGGAGCGGGGCGAAGTGCACCGCAACAACTTAAACTTCTTCGAGCTCGGAATTCTGAAGAAGATCGTTGAGGAAGCAGGTGGTCGTGAAGCTCGTATCGAAGTGGTGACCACTGCGTCGATGATCCCTTATGAAGTGGGCAACAATTATCTCGATGCATTTGGTAAATCGGGCAGTACCAATGTGGGCCTGATGCATATTCGGAACAGGGAAGACGCGCTTGAAGAACAATACCAACAAAGGATCAAAGCGGCCAACTGCGTGCTTTTCAGCGGCGGTAACCAAATGCGCCTCAGTACCATTTTCGGCGGTACCGCACTGCTTGATCTCATCCGGGAGCGTTACCTGCATAGCGATTTCCTTATTGCCGGAACCAGCGCCGGGGCCATGGCTATGAGCAAGACCATGATCTATGAGGGGAATGCCACCCGGGCACACCTGAAAGGCGAGGTGAAAATTACCACAGGCCTGGGGTTTATGGACAATGTGATCTTCGACTCCCATTTTGAGAAGCGTGGTCGTTTTGCCAGGCTTGCCCAGGCCGTTTCGGGTAATCCCTCCTGTATTGGTATTGGGCTTGGGGAAGACACAGGGATGCTCGTTACCCAAGGAAACCAGATGGAGGCAGTAGGGTCAGGTCTCGTCATCATCATTGACGGTCATGGTATCAGGCATACCAATATTGCAGACATACCCCAGGGGAATCCCATTAGTATTGAACACCTTATCGTTCATTTCTGTGAACATGGCAATGCATACAGGGTAAGGGAGCGGAAATTTTTAATGGCATTGGATGATGAAAAAGAATTAAAAGCTTAAAAGTTTTTATATATTGACGCATTATCATTTGATCCAAAAAAGCTCTGCATGCGTCGAACTAGTCATTCTTTCTGGTTTTATACCATTTTATTGCTGTTGCTAATGTCAGCAAGTGATACCAAAAATCAACGGATTAAGAAGGTCATATTCTTCGGCGACTCCATCACGCAGCAGGGAGTCGCACCTGGCGGGTACGTGGATGTGATGAATACGATGCTCAGAGACCAGAAACTGGATAATGCTTATGAATTGATAGGCGCCGGCATCGGGGGTAATAAAGTGTATGACCTGTATCTGAGAATGGAGGAGGATGTGCTTGCAAAGAAGCCTGAGGTGGTGTTCATTTTTGTAGGCGTAAATGATGTCTGGCATAAGCAGTCGCACGGAACAGGTACCGATGCCGACAAGTTCGAAAAATTCTATGCTGCCATCATCGCCAAATTAAAAGCAGCAAATATCAAAGTGGCCTTGTGCACTCCGGCAGCCATCGGAGAACGTACAGATTTTTCCAATCAGCTCGACGGTGATCTTAATAAATACAGCTCTATGATCAGGGGACTGGCCACAAAGCATGGACTGCCCCTGGTTGACCTGCGTAAAAGCTTTCTGGATTATAACCTCAAGAATAATAAAGAAAACAAAGAGTCAGGTATCCTCACATCTGACCGGGTTCACCTCAATGCTGCGGGTAATAAATTAGTCGCCGAAAATATGTGGCAGGTGCTGAAAGAGATCAAATAATTACCCGGCTTTGATCAGGTAGAAATTCTTCTTCCCTTTTTGTACAAGAAGATACTTGCCGTGCAGCAGGTAGCCTTCATTGATCAGGCTGGCCGGGTCGGTCAGTTTCTCTTTATTCAGGCTTAAGCCACCACCCTGGATCATTTTTCTGGCCTCACCCTTACTCGGGAATACACCCGTGTCCGCCAACAGGGACACCAAATCTATTCCTTCCGAAAATCGGGTTGTAGGCACCTCGAATACGGGAACACCTTCCAAAGAAAGCAACAGGTCGGCTTCATTTAGCTCTTTGATGTTTTCCGCCGCATTACCTGAAAACAATTTCTCGGTGGTCTGCATGGCTTTTTCCAACTCTTCCTGTCCATGAATAAAGCGTGTTACTTCAGCTGCGAGTTTTTTCTGGAGTACCCTTTTTGCAGCGTCCGCCTGATGTTCAGCAATTGCGTTTACTATTTCAGCTTTTGGCAGCAGCGTGAATATCTTGATCCATTTCTCAGCATCCGCATCTGAAGCATTCAGCCAAAATTGATAAAAATGGTAGGGCGATGTTTTCTCGGGATCCAGCCAAACGTTTCCTTTTTCCGTCTTACCAAACTTCCCGCCATCTGCTTTGGTGATCAACGGGCAGGTAAAAGCGAATGCTTCGCCCCCCGCTTTTCTACGGATCAGCTCGGTTCCGGTAAGGATGTTTCCCCATTGGTCGCTACCCCCCATCTGGAGCTTACAGCCCTTATGTTCAAACAGCCAGTAATAATCGTATCCCTGCATCAGCTGGTAAGCAAACTCTGTGTAGCTGATACCTGATTCACTTTCGATCCGCTTTCTTACAGAATCTTTCGACATCATGTAATTAACCGTAATGTGTTTACCGATGTCCCTGAGGAAATGAATGAAAGAAATTTCTTTGAACCAGTCGTAGTTGTTCACCAGCATCGCCCGGTTAGGATTGGCAGGGTCAAAATCGAGGTATTTCTCTAACTGGGCACGAATGCCGTCTACGTTTTTCCTCAGGCTTTCCTCGTCCAGCAAGTTCCTTTCCTCGCTTTTTCCGCTCGGATCGCCGACCATTCCGGTTGCACCGCCCACCAAAGCCACTGGTTGGTGCCCCGCGTGCTGAAGGTGAACCAGCAGGAGAATAGGTACCAGGGAACCTATGTGAAGACTGTCTGCCGTTGGATCGAAGCCAATGTAACCGGTGGTTTTTTCTTTTTTTAATTGTTCCTCCGTTCCAGGCATGATATCCTGCAACATTCCGCGCCAGAACAGCTCTTCAATGAGATTCATCGTACATTCGAATTTGCGCAAATGTATGACAGATCGGCTGATATGAAAACAGGCAATATAGGGGGCCGAAAGGCGTTATAAATGTTTGTATTTGTAACAATCAAATTAGGCCTGATGCCCCGTTAAATCGTTATTTTTGTGTAATGTGCCGGTGTTCAACCAGTTCCGGTGCCATTGCTTATCGGAAAGTATACCTGATGAATCCAATCAAAAAGCTGATCTGCTATTTATTGTTGCTGTGTTGTGTTGCAGATGCAAAGGCCCAGTTCAGGAAGTATTCCAATGAATTTCTCAATATAGGCGCCGGAGCCCGGGGACTTGCCATGGGCGGCGCACAGGTAGCCTCCGTGAATGATGGCACGTCGGGGTACTGGAATCCTGCAGGTCTTACGCATGTCAAAGATTATCCCGTTCTCTCCATGATGCACGCAGAGTATTTTGCAGGCATCGGAAAATATGATTATCTCAGCGTAGCCATCCCCCTGACAGATAAAAAAAGAACGATAGGGGTTTCGATACTCAGGTTTGGGGTCGATGATATCCCTAACACGCTTTTTCTGGTGGAGCCCGATGGGTCGATCAACTACAACAATATCCGCTCTTTCTCTTCTGCCGATTATGCCTTCCTCTTCAGCTATGCCCAAACCCTGAAGAAAACGGAGAAGAAGCATCTCAGCATTGGCGTGAACGCCAAAGTGATCCACCGGAATGTGGGAACGTTTGCCAATGCATGGGGTTTCGGGCTCGACGCCGGTATCCAGTACCAGACAGGCAGATGGAAGCTTGGCCTGGCTGCCAGGGATATCACCACCACATTCAATGCATGGACCTTCAATTTTACAGAAAAAGAAAAAGAGGTATTATACCTGACCAACAACGATATCCCCGTGAAGTCTACAGAGATGACAGCTCCGCGACTGGTGGCAGGAGCCGCATATGATTTCCGGCTTTCAAAAGACTTCAACCTGCTGGCAGAAGCGAACCTCGACTTTACCTTCGATGGCAAGAGAAACGTGATCGTCAGTGCAGATCCCGTCAGCATCGATCCGAGGGTGGGGCTTGAACTCGGGTATAAGAATGTTGTATTCCTGAGAACAGGGATCTACAACTTTCAACGCGCACTGGCCGACGGGGATACCATTAATCAGAAGAAGGTTTGGATCTACCAGCCCAGTATCGGTGTTGGTTTCAAATTAAAACATGTTGGGGTTGACTACGCCTTCACAAATCTGGCTAATCAGTCAAATCCTTTGTATACCCATATTTTCTCTTTACGGCTGAACCTCGTCAAGAAGAAAAAAGAAAACTGAAGGCATGAAGAAGAACCTATTACTGGTATTGCTGGTGATCCTGGGTATGGGCGTTAAAGCGCAATACAACAACGAGTGGATCGATTATAATAAAACCTATTTCAAACTGAAAGTAGGCTCATCGGGGCTCTACCGTATCAGTTCGACCGCCCTTCAACAGGCAGGCCTTGGAAGTACGCCTCTCGAGAACCTGCAGCTGATCAGGAACGGTGTTGAGATCCCCGTTTATACTACCAAAACAACGGGAGCACCAGGAGCTGCAGACTTTGTAGAATTTTATGGAGAAGTGAACGATGGAAAGGCGGACACAAAACTGTACAGCCAGGCCAGCCTTCATCTTGATAACACCTGGAGTCTGCTCACTGATACCGCAGCTTATTTTCTTACCATAAACAACGCGGCTTCCAACCTTCGGTTAGCCGTTGAAACAAATAATGTCGCCGGGAATGCCCTGCCCGCAGACGCCTTTTTTACATACACTTTTGTGCAGAGTTACCGGGAGCAGATCAATCCGGGCTTTGCGGCTGTGCTGCTTCAGGCCTATTTGTATTCCTCTTCATATGATGCAGGCGAAGGTTGGAGCAGCAGGGATGTTTACCCTACCACTCCACTGACCGAAACGCAAAATTTATACCCTTTCACTACAGGGCCGGCTGCCGTCATCAGTGTTGGCGCTTCTGGTAATGCATTTAACCAGAGAAACCTCAGGGTGACCATTAACGGAACCCAGGTCATGAACCAGGCATTGAACTTTTTTGCCGCTGCAACAACCCAGGCCAGTTTTCCGATATCAGTGCTTGGAAGAGCCGGCGGTGAACAGATCGCCATCAATAACACCTCCGCAGTTGGCACCGACCGGATGGTGGTATCGAATTATAAAATAGCCTATCCGAGGATCTTCAATTTTGGAGGCGCTAAGCGGTTCGAATTCCAACTCAATCCCAATCCTGCGGGAAATTACCTGGAGATCACCAATTTCAACGCCGGAGCAACGCCGCCTGTGCTTTATGATCTTACCAACAGGAGGAGATATATAGGGAATCTTTCCGGCGGTTTAGTGAGGTTCGCCCTGAAGCCATCTCTTCAACCGCGCCGAATGGTGTTGTTGAATGCAGAAACAACAGAGATCCGAAATGTAAACCAACTTTCCATAAGGAATTTTATAAACTACGCTTTACCTGCCAACCAGGGCAACTACCTGATGATCGCCCACCCGAAATTATTTGTCGGACCCGGCGGTAATCCTGTTCAGAATTACCGGGATTACCGGGCATCTGCGCAAGGTGGTGGGTATAATGCTAAAATTTATGACATCGAGCAGATCATCGATCAGTTCGCCTTCGGTATAAAGAATCATCCAATTTCCGTCAAGAATTTCATCAGCTTCGCAAGGAATACCTACACGGCAAAACCGCAGTATGTCCTCCTGATGGGTCGGGGTAGTTTATACAATGATTTCCGTACCTATGAGTCTTTTGCTGTCACCAATGAAATAGATCTGGTTCCAACATTCGGCTGGCCGGGGTCCGATAATCTGCTGGCATCGCCTAATTACGATCCCGTTCCCGATATTCCTATTGGAAGGATCGCAGCCATCTCCGGCACTGAAGTGGATACTTATCTGCAGAAGGTCAAAGAATATGAAGCAGTGCCGCTTAATGCGCCAAACACGATTAAAGACAGGGCCTGGATGAAGAATGCGGTACATGCCATCGGTGGCAGTGATCCGTATTTGCAGTCTATTATTTATGGATACATGAATATTAATAAGGGCATCCTGGAAGATACCTCAGTTGGTGGTAAAGTGTATTCGTTCAGCAAGAATTCGGCACTGGCCGTTGAGCAGCTGACTTCGGATCAATTGGCGGGATTATTTGAAGAAGGCCTGGGAGTGCTCACTTATTTCGGTCATTCGTCTACCAATACACTTGAATTCAATATTGATGATCCGGAGAAGTATAACAATAAAGGCAAGTATCCTTTATTCATTGTGAATGGGTGTAATGCAGGCAATATCTTCTCTTATGATACCTTAAGGACCCAGGGGGAAGCGTTCACACTGTCCGAACGTTATGTACTCACCAGGGATAAGGGCAGCATCGGATTCCTTGCCAGTACCCATTTCGGCATTGTTAATTACCTCAACATCTATACGAATGGTTTTTACAGGGCATATTCAACCGACCAGTACGGCAAAACATTGGGCCAGGTACAAAGGGGTGCACTAACAAGAATGGTGCAGAACACCTCGCTTTCAGATTTCTACACGCGGATGCATGTGGAGCAGATCAACCTGCACGGTGATCCGGCAGTGAAATTATACGCTGCAGACCTGCCTGATTTTGTGATCGAGGATCCGCTTGTTCGTATCAGTCCAACTCCTGTATCTGTTGCGGATAATAAATTCGACCTGTCGGTCAGGTTTATGAATATCGGTAAGGCCGTAGAAGACTCTTTTAGGGTAAGGATACAAAGGCAGTTGCCGTCAGGTGCCCTGGTTGACATTTACAACGCAAGGCGTAAAGGATTAAAGAATACCGATTCTCTTAAGGTCTCTGTTCCGATAAACCCGCTTACTGATAAAGGAGAGAATAAGATCATCGTAACGCTGGATGTTGACGGCCGGGTTGTAGAAAGGTCAGAGTCGAACAACACGATCACCAAATCATTTGTGATCATTGAGGATGAACTCAGGCCGATCTCGCCATATAATTATTCCATTGTAAACAAGCAGAACATCGTCTTCTATGCCTCTGCCGCTAATCCGCTCGCGTCTCCAAGGTCCTATACCATGGAAGTGGATACTACCGAGCTCTTCAATTCAAGTTTCAAGAAAACGGTTACGATCCAGTCGCCGGGCGGATTGCTTCAGTTCAGTGTTCCTTCACTGACCTTTGCGGACAGCACGGTGTATTACTGGAGAACGGCCCCGGTTCCAAATCCCGGCGCTGACATCGTCTGGAACACTTCATCCTTTGTTTACCTGAGTAACGGTACTCCCGGATATAACCAGTCGCACTATTTCCAGATGAAGAAGAACCAGTACAACAGGATTGAACTGGCTGCGGACAGGTCATTAAAATACACCACGAGGAACAGGCAGCTCTCCTTTAAAACAGGTTTGCTGCCTATCTATATCAACGACCGGCTGCAGGTGAACCTCGATGAAAGGTCTGTCCTCACCTTTGGTTGCCGCAATAGGTCTCTTCAGATTGTGGTGTACGACAAGGTAACGCTGGATCCCTGGGAGAATTCTCGTCAGGCCGACGGCTTCGGGCGTTTTGGAAGCTGGCCTCCTTGTATTCACAATGAGTTTGCTTTTGAATTCCCTTATACTGATCCTGAATACCGTAAAAAAGCAATAGCATTCTTTGAGTCGATCCCTGCTGGATTTTATATTTCGATCACCAATCTGGGTACTACTACCAACACATCTTTCATCCAGGAGTGGATGAGCGATACCACCCAACTTGGCTCAGGAAGATCCCTGTATCATGCGCTAAAGAATCTGGGCTTTGCTGAAATAGACAGCTTTACCCGAAACTTCCCGTTCCTGTTCCTGACCCGAAAAGGAAGGCCAGACTTCCCTGTTTACCAGGTGCTTGGCAAGAAAGTTGACGATTACCTTGAAGTGGAGATACCCGTTACCGTTACTGAAAGTGAAGGAACGATAGAATCTCCATGGTTTGGGCCCGCACTGGCATGGAACAGGCTGCGCTGGAATGGTACAGATGTCAGTCCGTTTTCTGATAAGGTATCGATGCAGGTCTATGGGAAAAACTTCCAGGGAACAGAAGTGTTGCTAGGCACTATACAGCCCTCACAGGATACTTCCCTGTCGTTCATCAATGCGAAACAATTCCCTTATCTGAGGCTAAAGATGAACAACAAAGACTCGATCAATGGCACGCCCAACCAGCTTCGCTTCTGGCGGTTGTTGGGCGACCTGCCTCCGGAAGGGGCCGTTGCTCCAAATCTGTTCTTCCGCGCTCCGGACAGTGTGGAGGTGGGGCAGCCTTACATGTTGGAGCTTCCATTCAAGAACATAAGTCAGTCTGCGTTCGACAGCATTACGGTGCAGATGACGGTAACCGATCCTTCCAATGTAACCCGTCAGGTTATTGTGCCAAAACAGAAGCCATTGAAAGAAGGGGATACGCTGGTGCTACGCTACCCATTGGATACCAGGAGCCTGGTAGGCAACAACACCATTTTTGTCAACTTCAATCCCAATTACGCGCAACCGGAACAGTATCTGTTCAATAATTTCCTGTTCCGCTCATTTGTGGTCAAGGGTGATCAGTATGACCCTACCCTCGATGTAACATTCGACGGCGTGCATATCCTGAATCAGGATATTGTTTCGTCCAGGCCCCATATTTTGATCAAGCTGACAGACAATAACAAGTTCATGTTGCTGGATGATACTTCGCTGATGAAAGTGCGTGTGAAATTTCCCGGGAATGAAATTAAGGAATACAGGTTTGATAACGATACGCTGAGATTTACGCCAGCGATCAATACCGGAGGTGCGAAAGACAATACGGCAACGATCGATTTCAATCCTTTGTTTAAGGAGGATGGATTTTATGAGTTGATCGTTACGGGGTCCGACAAGAGCGGTAATTCCTCCGGGCTTATTGAATACAAAGTAGTGTTCAGTGTGGTGAATAAATCCATGATCTCGAACCTGCTTAACTATCCTAATCCATTTACCACTTCAACTGCATTTGTGTTCACCCTGACGGGTAATGAGATCCCACAAAACTTGCGAATACAGATCATGACCATTACAGGCAAAATTGTGCGGGATATTACCAAGGAAGAATTGGGGCCGATCCATATAGGAAGGAACATCACTGAATTTAAATGGGATGGAACGGATCAGTATGGACAGAAACTCGCAAACGGGGTTTATCTGTACCGGGTGATCACAAACCTTAATGGCAAAAGCATTGAAAAGCTTAACCTGAGTGGAATCAACGGAGACCGTTATAATGATTCCTCCACTGATAAATACTTTAAGAGCGGTTACGGGAAAATGTATTTGATGCGATAATGGTATAAACCAGCATCAGGAGAAATACAACTGCATAAATCAGCATCAGTATTTTTACCAGGGGCTTCCTGAACTCGTGTGTTATCATGTGTGGGCCTTTCGTTAGCGAAATAGCCGGGAATGCTGTATAAGCAGTGTCCGGGTGAATGTTTTTCCCGTCCACCTGTGTTTCCCAGCCAGGATAGAGGTTCTGCTTGATTACGACTGTGGCATCTTGATTCAGGTTGATTTCAAACCTGATCAAACCCGGGTTGAAATCAATGATCCGGATATTCGCAGGGCCCGATGGTGAAAAAATAAAAGCTGTTCCGCTTTCATACAGCTTTGGGTGGTCCCCTTCAAAATAATGCTCGCTGCCACGCAATAAAATGGGGTAGGGATACCAGTCTTTAACTCCGATTTTTTTTGAATACATACTCCAATTGCCGATCACCTTGTCAGTTTCCGGATATGATGCTATATAAGAGTTCTCAGATGCCAGTGAAGGTGCAGGAAATCCTCCCGGTGATGCCGCAATGAGATGTTGGACATCCTTGGTTGACCTTATTCCAGTGCCGGTAAAAGGAAGTTGTAAGAGAGTGGCGACCACCAGATCCAGAACTGCAAAAAACATGAACCAGGATTTCTTTTTCAGTAGTGCCAGGTAGAGTCCCGTGCAAAAGAGAATGAGGAAGATGGATTGAATGGCGAAGGCCTTACTGAAACTAAAATCTCTGATAAAGTCCCTGATCCCGGGTTTGTTATCGATCTCCATGATTTCGTTTGAGAGTGCGAGGAGAACATCAAACCGAAAAAGCAGCACAACCAGAGAGATCAATCCGGGTATCAGGAAGATGCTTTGAAGCCCGGCGGACCTCTGATACAATTGATCGAGCGCTTGCGCGCCGAAAACGATCAGCGCCAACATGCCGAATATCCGAAACTCGCTATTCAGTCTTACATATCCCAGCAGTGGCAGGTGTTCAGCGAGCAAGCCCACTCCAGGCAGGTTTGAGGCAAGGAACAGAAAGCAGACCGCAATAAACAGAAAGTATGTTGCGCGGATTCGCTTTAGCATAAAAACACCGGCGATGGCAGATATGAAAATGGCCAGTCCGACGTACAGATTTTGCAGGGCGATGTCAAATGAGGACGTTGCTGAGGTTAGTGGAAGGAGGAGCGACAGGAAGGAATGACGGTCTACCGCATTTATCAACATTTCTCCAGGCTCGATTGGAGTGGCCCTTGTGAAAAGGGGGATCAGCTCCCAATAGCACCACGCCATACCTGACACCGCCAGTAGGATCATGATGGCAAGAACAAGGGGAGTGTACCACAAAGCCTTCGCATCTTCCTTCTTCATTTCCAGGAAGAGCGCGATCGTGATCATGCCAAAAAAATAGATGCCACCTATGATCATTCCGGGATGGGAGCCGGTGATGAAAAGGGTGAAGACCAAAATGGCTGCGGCTATTTTTTTTATGGAAGGAGTAAGATAATAATCGAGCATAGCCCTCGTACACCAGGGTAGCCAAGCGGCTGCTGTGATCCAGTTGTAATGCTGAAGCTGTCCAACGTGAAATCCGCTGCAGGCATAGGACACGGCCGCAATGATCCTGACCGGAGTTTTTAATTTCCAAAGCCCGGTGAGCCAGTACATGCCAAAGGCGGAAACGAGCAGGTGAAAGAAAGCCTCTAATGTAAAACTGTAGGCGTTGTACCCTGAGACCAGCGCGTTCAGCCAGGTGAGTGGATACCAGAAACCGGCGTTCATATCAGCAGAAACCGGAATTCCGTAGTTGATATAAGGATTCCATAAAGGAAAATATCCATGCCGCAGTGCCTCCCCAATAAAGAACCGTTGGGGGAAATACTGGGTGAAAAAGTCGTTTTTTAATGCGAACGTGAAACTGATTACCGGGAAATAGGCCAGGACTATAATGAGCGCGATGTACAGCAAAGGCCGGTATCGCTTCATATTCAGCAGTTGATCTTTTGATTAATGATGAATGACGGTCTTTTCTTGGTCTCACTGAAGAGGCTGGCAATATATTCGCCAATCAGTCCGATCATGATCAGCTGAATACCTCCAAGAAACATTACGGCAATGATGATGGAAGCCCAGCCCGGAACTGTTTTTTCCTGGGCAAACATGATCATGGCATAAATGGCGAATCCAAAAGCAAAGGCAGAGATGGCGAGGCCCATGAACAGCGAGATCCTCAGGGGCTTAAAGCTGAAAGCCAGCACGCCTTTGAGGCCGAAGCTGAGCATGGTTGAGGAGCGGTATTTCGTTTGTCCTGCTCGTCTTGCTGGCACATCGAAATCAAGGCAGGTTTTCTTAAATCCGATCCACGCAAACAGACCGCGCAAGAAAATTTCTCTTTCAGGGAACGAAAGGATAGCCTCTTTGACTTTCGAATTGAAAAGGCGGAAGTCAGCCACATTTTTTTCAATTTCTGTATCCGAAAGAAAGTTCAGGAATCGGTAATAGAGTGAGCTACTGATTGATTTGAAAGAGAGTCCTTTTTCATTTACCCTCCTTCCTGAAACCATGTCAAACCCATTTGAAATTTCTTTGATCATTCCGGGGATCATGGCAGGCGGATGTTGCAGGTCTCCATCCATGATCAGGGTAAGTTCACCTGTTGCAATTTGTAATCCGGCAAGCAAGGCGGCCTGGTGGCCAAAATTGCGGGAAAAGGAAATGGCTTTTACACGTGTATCTTTTTCCGTAATCTCGTTGATGCGGGATAATGTACCGTCACTGCTGCCATCATCCACCCAGATCAGTTCAAAATCCAACGGAGCATACATGAGTATTTCCCGGTAGAAGGGGAGGATATTCTCTTCTTCATCGTAAACAGGCACTACCACCGAGATCGAGGGAATACTCATTTGTTGCTCATTATTTTGTGGATCAGTAAATACCGTTCGACGTATTTCCCGATCATATCAAATTCAATATTGGCATCGTCGCCGGTATGGATCGTTTTCAGATTGGTGTGTTCCCACGTGTACGGAATAATGGCAACGGAAAAACAGTTCTCCGTTACGTCAAATGCTGTCAGGCTGATACCGTTTACACAAACAGAGCCTTTTTCGATCATCAGGGTCTGGAATTTCTGGGGAAAATTGAAGCTGATCTTCCAGCTGCCCTCCATGTTAACAATGCCTGTGCACTTTGCTGTGGCGTCTACATGACCCTGCACCATATGACCGTCTAATCTGGCCTGCATGGTCATGGCTCTTTCCAGGTTGAGCAGGTCGCCAATTTTCCAGACTGACGCGTTGGTTTTTTCGAGGGTTTCAGCCACAGCGGTAACTTGATGATACACGTCTGTTTTGGCTTCCACGGTCAGGCAAATGCCATTATGGGAAAGGCTTTGATCTATTTTAAGCTCATGTGAGATGGGGGAGCTGATCCAAAAACTCCTGTTATGGCCGTTTTCCACAACCCCTTCCACTCTTCCGAGAGACTCAATAATGCCGGTAAACATGCCGAAATTTGCCAACAATATCGGGAGAGAAAACTAAAAAACAACAACTCTTTGTTATTTGGCCGGATCTTTTTATCTTTGCCACCCTTAATTACTCAAAGGAGGTATACCATATGTTGATCATAGATTCAAAAGATTGCGAAAACATTGACAAAGCGCTCAAAAAGTACAAAAAGAAGTTTGAGAAAGCTAAGATCCTGCTTCAGCTCAGGGAGCGTCAGTCGTTCACCAAGCCTTCCATCAAAAGAAGGGCAGAAGTGTTAAAAGCAGTCTATAAGCAACAGATCGCAGCAGGAATCATCGATTCCTGATCGCTTTTACATAATTTTAGCAGCCATAGGGTAACCAGCTCTTATGGCTGCTTTTTTATGCCCGGAACTGTCAATCTTCTTATCCCGACCTTCCTGGAATACCTGCAATTTGAAAAGCGGTATTCGGCCCATACCGTCAAGTCCTACGCCACGGACCTTCATCAATTGGATGATTTTTTGCAGATCAAGTATGGATCACCCGAAGTAGAGCAGTTATCGGCGCCCATATTAAGGTCTTGGCTCGCGGTTCTAAAGGGCGATGGCATGGACGCGAGGAGTATTAACCGGAAAATATCTGCAGTTAAGTCGTTTTTCAGGTTTCATCGGAAGAAAGGAAATATTGCTGGGAATCCTGCTTTGGCGTTGAAAGTGATGAAAACCGGGAAAAGGCTTCCTTCTTTCCTGAAAGAGGAGCAAACAGGTGAGTTGATTGCGGGCAGGTCTGGAACGGAATCTTGGAAAGGCATGACCTCCCAGTTGATCCTCGAGATCCTTTATAACACGGGGCTGCGGGTAAGTGAGTTGGTAGACCTGAAAGAGCGGCATGTAGATGAGCAACAGCATCAGATCAAGGTTCTGGGAAAGGGGAATAAGGAAAGGATCATCCCCTTGAAAAAGGAGTTACTGGAACAAATGGTCGCTTACAGGCAGGCCAAAGTGGTAGAGTTTGAGGCGCCCGACCGGGAATGCCTGCTGGTGAACGCCCGTGGCCGCAAACTGAATGTAAAATATGTTTACCGCGAGGTGACTGGGTTGTTGAAAGACCTTAAACAGGTGACCAAGAAAAGCCCCCACGTGATGCGCCATACATTTGCCACCCAGTTGATCAACAACGGCGCGGACCTCAATGCCATCAAGGAATTGCTGGGCCATGCCAGCCTGGCCGCCACGCAGGTTTACACCCACAATACCATTGAAAAGCTTAAGGATATACATAAAAAAGCCCATCCCAAAGCATAACTTCCATACTATTAACAAGGTGATAACCGTTACACATTTAGGAACGGATTTACATCATTTTTGATTTGATAATGTTCCTGTATTTGCTTACATTAGTAGAGCAAGAGGGTTCATCCCCCAAAAGATCTTTATTTATTGTTTCACCCAAAAAAAGTCGTTGTTATGAACGTTAACATTCAGACAGTGCGTTTTGACGCTGATTCAAAACTGATTGACCACGTTAACAGGAAGATCATGAAAATTGAGAATTTTCATGATCGGATTACTAAAATTGAAGTTTACCTGAAACTGGATAATGTTGTTCACCAGATAAAAGACAAAGTTGCCGAGATCAGGGTCAAAGTTCCCCGCCATGAATTTTTTGTAAAACACACCTCAAAATCCTTCGAAGCCTCATTTGATAATGCCCTGGAATCAATCATTTCCCAGATTAAAAAAACGAAACAGAAACAAGCTGCATAAGCAAAGGGCCGGTAAGGCCCTTTTTTTTCTTCCGTTGGGATAATTATTTCTTTTTCAAAATTTTTGCATTTCACAATTTCCATTACCTTTGCCTTCCCAAAAAATGGGGTAAGTTCTTTTAAGCAGAACCTGAAATAAGCCACTTTAGCTCAGCCGGTAGAGCAACTGATTTGTAATCAGTAGGTCGTTGGTTCGATTCCGACAAGTGGCTCTTTGATAGGTTGGGCAGGTTCCAGAGCGGCCAAATGGGGCGGACTGTAAATCCGCTGTCTTTCGACTTCAGAGGTTCGAATCCTCTCCTGCCCACTTGTTCCGTTCGGTCGGAACTGCACCAGTTCTGGTAATGGGGGCGGATTTTTAATGCGGGAGTAGCTCAATTGGTAGAGCGATAGCCTTCCAAGCTATAGGTCGCGAGTTCGAGACTCGTCTCCCGCTCTTTGTAGGTTACCGGTGTTGCAGCCAGGGATTCTGCCTGCACCTCCGGTGGCCAGCCACTTGGGTCAATTAGCCGTTGTAGCTCAGGGGTAGAGCACTTCCTTGGTAGGGAAGAGGTCGTGAGTTCGATTCTCACTAACGGCTCAAAAACACAGCAACAAGCAGCCTTGGCTGCCAAGCATATAACAATTGTACACACAACCTAAAATGGATAACAATGTCTAAAGAGCAATTTAAGCGGGACAAACCCCACGTTAACGTTGGTACTATCGGTCACGTTGACCATGGTAAGACCACTTTGACTGCGGCTATTACAAACATCCTTGCGAAGAAAGGATGGGCCCAGGAAAAGAAGTATGATGAAATCGATGCTGCTCCTGAAGAAAAAGAGCGTGGTATTACCATCAATACAGCGCACGTGGAGTATCAGACCGCGAACCGCCACTATGCTCACGTTGACTGTCCTGGTCACGCTGACTATGTGAAGAATATGATCACCGGTGCTGCCCAGATGGACGGTGCTATCCTGGTTGTAGCTGCGACTGACGGTCCTATGCCACAAACTAAGGAGCACATCCTGCTTGCCCGCCAGGTAGGGGTACCCCAGATCGTGGTATTCATGAATAAAGTTGACCTGGTTGACGATCCTGAACTGTTGGAGCTGGTTGAAATGGAGATTCGCGAGTTGTTAAGCGCTTATGGATTCGATGGTGATAACACACCGATCATCCAGGGTTCTGCTACAGGCGCTCTGGCTGGTGACGAGAAGTGGGTTGCCAAGGTGGAAGAACTGATGGCTGCTGTAGATAGCTACATCCCATTGCCTCCTCGTCCGGTTGATCAGCCCTTCCTGATGTCAGTAGAAGACGTTTTCACTATTACTGGTCGTGGTACCGTTGCTACAGGTCGTATCGAGCGTGGACGTATCAAAGTTGGTGAAGCTGTTGAGATCGTTGGTCTTATCGACGCTCCGCTGAATTCGGTCTGTACAGGTGTTGAGATGTTCCGTAAACTCCTTGACGAAGGTGAAGCTGGCGACAATGCTGGTCTTCTGCTCCGTGGTATTGAGAAGAAAGATATCCGTCGTGGTATGGTTATCTGTAAGCCGGGTTCAATCACTCCGCACACTGAGTTCAAGGGTGAGGTATATGTATTGAGCAAGGAAGAAGGTGGACGTCACACTCCATTCTTCCAGAAATACCGTCCTCAGTTCTATTTCCGTACAACTGACGTTACTGGTGAGGTTGAACTGCCAGCAGGTGTTGAAATGGTAATGCCTGGTGATAATATCAACTTGACAGTTCGCCTGATCAACCCGATCGCGATGGAAAAGGGTCTGAAGTTCGCCATCCGCGAAGGTGGCCGTACGGTAGGTGCCGGTCAGGTAACAGACATCCTTAAATAACTGGGTTAACTCTTTATAAAGGGTTAATTATCAGGATATAAGTTACATTTGCAAAGTACTCAGGCTTATGCCTGGGTACTTTGTCATCTTAAAATAAGTTCTTTTCGGATAACCGGAGAATGGTCATACGGGCATAGTTCAACGGCAGAATAGAGGTCTCCAAAACCTTCGATCTAGGTTCGAATCCTAGTGCCCGTGCAATCTTTTATTATGAAGAAGGTAGAAGCATATTTCAAGGATTCTTACAAAGAGTTACTGGAGCGGGTAACCTGGCCCACTTGGGAGCAGTTGCAGCAGTCGACCATGATCGTTCTGGTGGCTACCCTGGTGATCACCGCTCTGGTGTGGGTAATGGATCTGGCCAGCAATGGCGTTTTAAAATTCGTATACTCCTTATTTAAATAATAATGGAAGAAACTCAAATCCAACAGGAGACAAAGGAAACTACCAAATGGTATGTGCTGCGGGTGGTAAGCGGTAAGGAGAGGAAGATCAAGGAATACCTGGACAAGGATATACTCCGGAACGGTTGGGATAAGATCATCAAGCAGATCTTCCTACCGGTGGAGAAAGTATACAAGGTGCAGAATGGTAAGAAGGTCATGCGTGAGCGTAACTTCTACCCAGGGTATGTTATGATCGAGGTGGAAAGTGGTAAGCTGAATGACGATATGATCTCCAGCATTAAGAATATGACCAATGTGATCCACTTTCTTGGAAAGGATAACCCAGTGGCACTCCGTAAATCGGAAGTGAATAAGATGTTGGGTAAGGTGGATGAAATGAGCGATGCGGGTGGCATGACCATGAGTGAACCCTTCATAGTGGGAGAAACGATCAAGATCATCGATGGTCCTTTTAACGATTTCAATGGTGTGATAGAAGAAGTGAACGATGAGAAAAAGAAACTAAAAGTAACCGTAAAGATCTTCGGACGCGCTACCCCTGTAGAGCTCAATTACATGCAGGTGGAGAAGATCTCCTGACAGAACTTACCTTATTTCTATACAAACCCCCGGATGGGGGTTTTTTATTTTTACCTGTACGGGCTTTAATGGTATATTTAAATATGAAATCTGTCTCTATAAAGGACATAGCCAACGAGGCCGGAGTTTCAACTACAACGGTTTCCTTTGTATTGAATGGCAAAGCGAAGGAGAAGAGGATCAGTGAGGATCTCAAGAATGAGATCATAGGTATTGCCAGCAAGCTGAATTACAGGCCAAATCAAATCGCGCGCGGGCTTCGCACCGGTCAAACCCATACGCTGGGATTGATCGTGGAAGACATCTCCAATCCGTTTTTTGCCAATCTTGCGAAAGTAGTGGAAGATGAGGCTGATAAATTTGGATATACCGTGATGTTCTGCTGTACGGAGAACAGTGAAACCAAGGCCAGCAGCCTGATAAACATGCTTAAGCATCGCCAGATGGATGGTTTTCTGATCACGCCCACTCCGGGAATGGAAGAGGAGGTGAAAAGACTGAAGGATGACAAGAAGGCTATTGTATTGATTGATCGCTATTTTCCGGATCTGGATACAAGTTTTGTAACGGTAGATAACTATAAAGGTGCCTATGAAGCCACCATGTATCTGGTCAGGAAGGGGTATAAAAAGATCGGTCTGGTGACCACCAATTCTGCCCAGGTCCAGATGCAGCAGCGGTACGAAGGGTACCAACGAGCGCTGATCGACCAGGGCCAGGGTGACGACGAACATAAGGTGCTGAAGCTTGATTTTGACCAGGGTAAGGATCGCTCTGTTGCCCGGATTGCTAATTTTGTAGCTGAGCAGAATCCCGACGCCCTGTTTTTTACAACCAATTATTTGGGAGTATATGGCCTAGAGAGCCTGCGTGTTTCCGGGAAGAAAGTGCCCGGTGATATGGGTATGATCTGCTTTGACGATAATGATCTGTTCAGGCTTGGCACACCTTCGGTGACAGTGGTTGCGCAACCCATAGATCTAATCGGAAGGGAGGCTGTTACGTCTTTGCTTCACCAGCTGAAAAATAAAGGACTTGGACTTCCCTTATCAAAAAGAATACTTGAGCCGCAGCTCATCATAAGGGAAACATGATACTAACGATATAGGCTAAACGAAAAAAGACCTTCGTAAGAAAGGTCTTTTTTCGTTTGTTGGCGTGCGTGGCACTAAGCCTGTCCTTCTGTTGAAGGAGCAGTTTCAGGAGCTGGCGCCGGAGCTGGTGTTTCAACAAGTGCAGTTGATGCAAGTGCTGCTAAAACGGCCCTCTTGGCCCTTCTTGTAACTGCTTTCTTAACTACTGCTTTTACAACAGCTTTTTTAACTGCTTTTTTCACGACCGCTTTCTTAGCTTTTTTTACAACAGCTTTTTTAACTGCTTTTTTCACAACAGCTTTTTTAGCCTTTTTAACGACGGCTTTTTTAACTGCTTTTTTAACGACAGCTTTTCTAACTGCTTTTTTAACGACCGCTTTCTTAGCTTTTTTTACAACAGCTTTTTTAACTGCTTTTTTTGCGACTGCTTTCTTTGCTTTTTTTACAACAGCTTTTTTCACAACTTTTTTAGCAACCGCCTTCTTGGCTACTGCTTTTTTTGCTGCTTTTTTTGCTGGAGACTTCTTTGCTTTGGCCATAGTTGTAGCGTTTTGAAATTGAATTTAGAGATTGGGGTTATGTATTGAAAATTATGAAGATTAATGCAATAAATAAAAAAAACAAATTCACGTCCCGGGCGTGAAGATAAGAGATGTAAATCATAGTGGGTGATTGAAAAGCCGCGGCTTGGAAAACCCGTGGAAAAACATCCTTTCATGGAAGCTTCAGGTGGCATGAAAGATGGCTTGGTTTGCGCCGGATGTTTCACCTGCTTTTGAAACAGTACCCATAAAAAAGAGGTTACCTGAAGCGAATAGGGCCGGCAAACAAGGTTCCGGGTGAAGTTGATGAACGGGCCGGCAAACAAGGTTCCGGGTGAAGTTGATGAACGGGCCGGCAAAAAATGTTCCAGGTGGGGATGATGATAAAACCGTCGCCAGGCGGCGGGGCGAATAAAAGTTTCATGGATCATGCGCCTTTTGGCCAGTATGATTGCCCCGATGTCTCTGATGGTCGAAATTCCACCGTAGTTGCCATTATTTGGCATTTTGCTTTGGCATTTTTGAGAATTTACCTTACCTTTGCTGCCCCAATTAAGAAGTTCTTTATTGAATGGCTTTGGGAGTCATGCCTTGAGTATGGCGTTATCACCAAAAAAAATTTATAATGGCAAAAGAAATTACCGGCTACGTAAAGCTGCAGGTAAAAGGCGGCCAGGCTAACCCTGCGCCTCCTGTTGGACCTGCCTTAGGTTCTAAAGGTGTCAATATCATGGAGTTCTGTAAGCAGTTTAATGCCAGAACCCAGGAAAAGATGGGCAAAGTTTGCCCTGTTTTAATCACCGTCTATTCTGACAAATCATTCGATTTTGTTATCAAAACGGCTCCTGCTGCTGTACAACTGCTGGAGGCGGCTAAAATCCAAAGTGGTTCCAAAGAGCCCAATAGGGTCAAAGTTGCGAAAGTGAACTGGGAACAGCTCGAGGTCATCGCGAAAGACAAGATGTCCGATTTGAACTGTTTTACTGTGGAAAGCGCCATGAGAATGGTAGCCGGTACAGCCCGCAGTATGGGTATCACCGTTGACGGAAAGGCCCCCTGGGACAATTGATTGTTAACTATCCAGCAAGGATTATAAAAAGATTACAATGGGAATCACTAAAAAAAGGAAAGCAGTGACCGCTAAAGTGGATAGCAATAAGAACTACTCCCTGCACGACGCGTCTGCTTTGGTAAAAGAAGTGAATTGCACAAAATTCGATAGCTCAGTGGACCTGCATATCCGCCTCGGGGTAGACCCGAAGAAGGCTGACCAGGCCATCAGGGGCACCGTTACCCTTCCTCATGGAACAGGTAAAACCAAGAAAGTACTGGTTCTTTGCACGCCCGACAAAGAGGCGGAAGCTAAAACGGCTGGTGCTGATTTCGTAGGTCTCGACGAGTTCATCCAGAAGATCGAAGGTGGGTGGACGGATATCGATGTGATCATCGCTACCCCGTCTGTTATGCCCCGTATCGGTAAATTGGGAAAGATCCTCGGTCCTCGTAACCTTATGCCTAACCCCAAGACAGGAACGGTTACAAATGACGTAAGCG
This sequence comes from Chitinophagaceae bacterium, assembly GCA_040404005.1. GTDB lineage: Bacteria > Bacteroidota > Bacteroidia > Chitinophagales > Chitinophagaceae > Pollutibacter. The sequence continues at coordinate 44,271 of JBBAJO010000001.1, read as the reverse complement.
CTGCGGTTGCTGACGTTAAGGCTGGCAAGGTTGCTTTCAAAGTTGACAAGGCAGGAATTATTCATGCTTCTATCGGAAGGGTGAGTTTTTCTCCTGATAAACTGTCTGAAAACAGCCAGGAATTGCTGAACGCGATCATTAAAGCGAAGCCATCCTCTGCCAAAGGTACCTATCTGCGGAGCGTGTTCATGGCAAGCACAATGAGCCCAAGCATCTCCATCGACACCAAAGTTCTTATTCACTAATTCTTTGGTTAACGTAAACAATTTAAAAGCGTAACAATGAACAAGCAGGAAAAAAACGAAGTGATCGAAATACTGAAAGGCAAGTTCTCTCAGTATAACAACTTCTACCTTACCAATACAGAAGCATTAAGCGTTGCCCAGATCACTAAGCTTCGCCGGATCTGCTTCGCAAAAAATGTAGAAATGAAGGTGGCAAAGAACACCCTCATCCGTAAAGCCCTTGAGCAGCTCGACAGCACCCGTTTTGAAGGTGCATTTGATTCCCTTCACGGTGTAACCGCCCTGATGTTTTCGGAGAATGCGAAAGAGCCGGCTATGATCATCAGCAGCTTCCGCACTGATTCCAAAACCGAGAAACCCGTTCTTAAGGCGGCTTTCATTGACGGTGATGTATTTGTTGGCAACGACCAGCTCGCTGCGCTGAAAGACCTGAAGAGCAAACAGGATCTGGTTGGCGAGATCATCAGTGCCCTCCAGTCTCCGGCCAAGAATGTTATCGGCGCCCTTAATGCCGGCGGTAGATTGGCAGGACTGATCAAGGCCCTGGAAGATCGCGCCCAGTAGACGATTGGCTGATTAGCTGATTAGCTAATTGGTAATGGCCGCATTGTTAGAAAGTTAATGAGCTAATTAGCACATAAGTTATTTAGCTAATTATAAAGCCCAATCCGCGGGGCATTTCCGGATAATTTTTTTAAACCGCCGTCGGATCAAAACGAAATGAAGACGGTAAAAATTAAGTAAACATGGCAGATTTAAAAACATTCGCTGAGCAACTGGTAAGCCTTAGCGTGAAAGAAGTAAGCGAACTGGCAAAGATCCTGAAAGATGAGTATGGCATTGAGCCTGCTGCAGCTGCTGTGGCTGTAGCTGCTGCACCTGCTGCTGCTGCCGCTGCTGAAGAGAAAACTGCATTTGATGTAGTTCTTAAAAGCGGTGGTGCTAACAAGCTCGCTGTGGTGAAGATCGTTAAAGATCTTACCGGACTGGGTCTGAAAGAAGCAAAAGACCTCGTTGATGGCGCTCCTAAGGCGATCAAAGAAGGCGTTTCTAAGGGCGAAGCAGACGAACTGGTTGCCAAGCTGAAAGAAGCTGGTGCTGACGTAGAGATCAAGTAAAGTCAGTAGTAAACCCTATCATAGGGGCCGTCTCATTATTGAGACGGCCCCTTCTTTTTTTGAATTTGATACAGACACTATGATGGGTTGATCTGTTATTCAACACCTCTGATAATAAAGGCCCCCACTCTTAAAACATCAAGTTGTTTTGAAACAAACAGCGTGCAAGCAGCGCCCTAAAACTGCCTTAGTTTTGCACGGTAATTACATGATTATGAAGAAGATTTTTTTCTTTGGAACGCTTGTCCTGTCAGCCCTGATCTCCTGCGAGAAGCAGCCGGATACATCAAGGCTTTCGAATGCATTTGTGGTTTCCTCAACACGTTCAAAAGACGCCCAGTTTTCAACTTACACAACCTATTTTGTTTCTGATACTATTGCCAGGGTGTCGAACAACAATAGCAACGATACCATCATTACAGGGCCCGCAGCACTTACGATAGTAGGAGAGATCAAGAACCAGATGAATGCCAGAGGGTACCGTTTTGTGGCGCGCCCCGCCAGGCCGGATCTGCTGATGCGCACCATTGCCATCAGACAGGTGAATGCCGCCGTCATCTATCCTCCGGGTTGGTGGTGGGGTTACCCGGGGTATCCTGGTTTCTGTGATTTTTGGGGCTGCTACCCACCTTTCTACCCCCTACCTCCACAAGTGTACAAATACAGTGTGGGTGATTTCATCACAGAAACTTTTGATCTCCGTAATGCGGAATCGAATAACAACCTGCAGGCGATATGGTTGTTTCAGCTCTCCGGCGTACTGTCTTCCACTGAAGCGACCAATGTCACCAGAACCGTTGATGGCATCAAGCAAGCATTCCAACAATCCCCTTACGTAAAAAAATGATGAACATGAAGAAGGTTATTTCTATTGTTGCCTTTATGTGTATAACCGCGTCAGCTTTGCAGGCGCAGCGTCTGCATAACCTCTATGGGTTATCCTGGGAAGTAGGTTTCCCAACAGGGGACTTTGTAACGAAGCCTTCTATATTGGGAGGGAAAGTGGAATACCGCCATTTTATAAAAGAACATATATCTGTTGGCGCAACACTTGGTTGGAATAATTTTGAAGAATATGTTCCGCGTAAGACTTACGAAAACCAGGATCAGACGTCTGCGATTACTACGGACAATCAGCGTTTTGTGTTCTCTCTTCCTATTACCGGAGATTTCTTTTACTATTTCGGGACACATGGCAAGTTTGTTCCGTATGCGGGGATCGGCCTTGGTGGGCAGTACGCCGCTCACAAAGCATACTATAATATCTATGTCACAGACGACAAAGGATGGGGCTTTATTGCACGTCCCCAAATAGGCACCCTGGTCAATCTTGGGGTCACAAATCCTGCCAAATTGATCCTTGCTGCAGGCTATAACTACTCTACAAATAAGAGTGACGTATTCCGTACGGAGAATTTTCAGAACTTTTGGCTTAGCCTGGGAATCAGCTTTACAAATTAATGGGTGTTTTACAGGTTCAATGTGAGAAATAACCTGGAACAATTACTTTATCAGGGCTTATTTTTCGCCTAATTCAAATTTTGGCAAAACCCCAAATTTACATACCTTTGCGTTCCTTTGATTTTAGGCCTAAAAATTGACGTTACAAAACAATCGTAAGTGATTGAAGATCAATCTTTTCTGGAACAATTGTTTCGGTTAGGGATTGTCTTGTCGTCTGTATAACTTAAAAGCGCTTTTAAAATATGTCTTCAACGAAACTGGCTCAAAACGGCAGAATGCATTTCGGAAAGGTTAAACACCAGGCCGATGCCCCAGATCTTCTGGAAATCCAGATCCAGTCTTTCAAGGAGTTTTTCCAACTTGAAACGACCCCCGACAGAAGGAATATTGAGGGGCTATTCAGGGTGTTCAAAGAGAACTTCCCGATCACGGATACCCGGAACATCTTTGTTCTCGAGTTTTTAGACTATTTCATTGATCCGCCACGCTACACTATTGAAGAGTGTATGGAACGCGGTCTTACCTATGCCGTTCCCCTGAAGGCTAAGCTCAGGCTCAGCTGTAACGACGAGGAACACGTTGATTTCCAGACTATTGTGCAGGATGTTTTCCTGGGTAATATTCCATATATGACCCCCCGCGGTACTTTTGTGATCAATGGCGCCGAAAGGGTCGTGGTTTCCCAGCTACACCGTTCACCCGGTGTTTTCTTCGGCCAGTCCATACACCCCAACGGAACGAAGATTTACTCTGCCAGGGTGATTCCGTTCAAGGGCGCGTGGATGGAATTTGCAACTGACATCAACAATGTCATGTATGCGTATATCGACAGAAAGAAAAAGTTTCCGGTAACTACCCTTCTTCGTTCCATTGGCTTTGAAACAGACAGGGATATCCTTGAACTGTTCGGTATGGCTGATGAAGTAAAGACTGATAAAAAATCCCTCCTGAAATATGAAGGCAAACGCCTTGCGGCCCGCGTGCTGCGTACATGGGTGGAAGATTTTGTAGACGAGGATTCTGGTGAGGTAGTATCCATTGAGAGGAATGAAGTAGTGATGGAGCGCGACACTGTGTTGACCCCTAAAGAGATCGACATCATTGTAGAGATGGAAGTGAAGAGCGTGTTCATCCAGAAAGAAGAGGTGAGTGGTGATTACGCGATCATCTATAACACATTGAACAAGGACACTTCCAACTCAGAACTGGAAGCGGTTCAGCATATCTATCGCCAACTACGTGGCGCTGATGCACCGGACGATGAAACCGCGCGTGGTATCATTGACAAATTGTTCTTCAGCGACAAGCGTTATGACCTCGGTGAGGTAGGGCGTTACAAGATTAACAGGAAACTCAACCTGGAATTCCCGCTTGATCAGAAAACACTGAACAAGGAAGACATTATTGAGATCGTAAAGTACCTGGTACGCCTGACCAACGGTAAAGCGGAGATCGATGATATCGATCACCTCAGCAACCGTCGTGTCCGTACAGTAGGCGAACAATTGTACGCACAGTTCGGTGTTGGTCTGGCCCGTATGGCCCGTACCATCCGTGAGCGTATGAACGTGAGGGACAATGAGGTGTTCACGCCGGTTGACCTGATCAACGCCAGAACCTTGTCTTCTGTGATCAATTCCTTTTTTGGCACATCACAGCTCAGCCAATTCCTCGATCAAACCAATCCGCTGTCTGAGATCACGCACAAGCGTCGTATTTCTGCCCTCGGCCCTGGCGGTCTGAGTCGTGAGCGAGCTGGCTTCGAGGTGCGTGACGTACATTACTCGCACTACGGTCGTCTTTGTACCATTGAAACACCGGAAGGTCCAAACATCGGTCTGATCTCCACACTCTGTGTGCATGCCAAGATCAATGAGATGGGCTTCATTGAAACCCCATATCGTAAGGTAGACAGTGGAAAGGTGGACATGAAGAAGTTAACCTACCTCAGCGCTGAAGAAGAAGATACAGCCAAGATTGCCCAGGCAAATATTCCTTTGACAGAGAAGGATGAATTTGCCGAACCCAAGATCAAGGCTCGTCAAACGGGTGACTTCCCGATCCTGGATCCGGGAGAAGTTGAATTCATGGACGTAGCACCGAATCAGATCGTTGGTTTGTCAGCGTCGCTGATTCCTTTCCTGGAGCACGATGATGCCAACCGTGCGCTGATGGGATCGAACATGCAACGTCAGGCTGTTCCGCTGATCCTGCCTGATTCCCCTATCGTTGGTACGGGTCTGGAAGGTAAGGCTGCCCGCGATGCGCGTATCCAGATCCATGCTGATGGTGAAGGTGTGATCGAGTTTGTTGACGCCAATGAGATCCACGTTCGTTACGAGCGTGATGAAGCACAGAAACTGGTGAGCTTTGAAGATGATCTGATCATTTACAGGCTTACAAAATATATCAAGACCAACCAGGAAACCTGCATTACCCTGAAGCCAGCCGTTAAGAAAGGCCAGCGTGTAAAGAACGGCGACTTCCTGACGGAAGGATATGCGGTAAAGAATGGGGAGCTTGCTCTTGGTCGTAACCTGAAAGTGGCATTCATGCCATGGAAAGGGTACAACTTCGAGGATGCCATCGTGATCAGTGAGAAAGTTGTTAAGGATGACCTGTTCACATCGATCCACATCTCTGAATTTGAGCTGGAAGTTCGCGATACCAAATTGGGTGAAGAGGAACTGACTCCGGATATTCCAAATGTATCGGAAGAAGCCACCAAAGACCTCGATCAGTATGGTATCATCCGTATTGGTGCCCAGGTTAAGGAAGGCGATATCCTCATCGGTAAGATTACGCCAAAAGGTGAATCAGATCCTACCCCTGAAGAGAAGCTGTTGCGTGCGATCTTCGGTGACAAAGCAGGCGATGCTAAAGACGCTTCATTGAAAGCGCCAAGCGGTACGGAAGGTGTGGTCATTGGTAAGAAATTGTTCCAGCGTGCAAAGAAAGATAAGAATGCCAAGGTTCGTGAGAAAGCAGCGGTTGAGAAACTGGAGAAGGTGCACGAGCAGAACGAAAAAGAACTGCTGGAGATCCTGATCTTGAAGTTGCAGACTTTGCTGAAGGAGAAACCATCAGCAGGTGTGACCAATAACTTTGGTGAGATGCTGATCGGGAAGGGCGCTAAGTTCAGTGCGAAAAATCTGACTGGCATCGATTACCAGAATGTAAATCCGCTGGGTTGGTCAGGTGATGCCAAGATCGATGCGCAGATCAATATCCTTCTGCACAATTTCAATATCAAGTACAACGAGGAGCTCGGACGTTACAAGCGTGAGAAATTCAATATCTCTATTGGTGATGAATTACCAGCAGGCGTTCTGAAACTTGCCAAAGTATACCTGGCTGTGAAGCGTAAGCTGAAGGTTGGTGATAAGATGGCGGGTCGCCACGGTAACAAAGGTATTGTTGCCAAGATCGTTAGGGCGGAAGACATGCCGTTCCTGGAAGATGGCACTCCTGTTGATATCGTTCTGAACCCACTGGGTGTACCTTCAAGGATGAACCTGGGCCAGATCTACGAAACCATCATCGGATGGGCAGGAGAGAAACTGGGAATCCGTTTCAGCACGCCGATCTTTGATGGTGCCACGCACCAGGAGATCAGGGATCTGATCACCAAGGCAGAACTGCCGAGCTCTGGTCACACCTATCTTTATGATGGTGAAACCGGGGACCGCTTCCACCAGAAAGCAACGGTAGGTATCATCTATATGTTGAAATTACATCACATGGTGGATGATAAGATGCACGCTCGTTCAATCGGACCATACAGTCTGATCACCCAGCAGCCGCTTGGTGGTAAGGCCCAGTTCGGTGGACAACGTTTCGGTGAGATGGAGGTTTGGGCACTGGAAGCATATGGTGCTGCCAACATCCTGCAGGAATTGCTGACCATTAAATCAGATGATATAATTGGTCGTGCTAAAACCTACGAAGCCATCGTCAAGGGAGACAACATCCCCCGCGCTGGTGTGCCGGAGTCGTTTAATGTACTCGTGCATGAATTACGAGGCCTTGGACTTGAACTTAAGTTTGATAACTAACCATAGAAAAAAGCCCCGAAAGGGGCTTTTTTAATGTGATGAATGTGATAAATGTGGTAAATGTGATGAATGAATGTGAGCATGGTGTGTGGCCCAGAAGTGAGTCTTCCCGATATAGAAAGATATTTCCCGGATCTTATTTTAGAACATCCATGTATTTGTCTATATAACCTCCTTTCAGGCGAAGGCGGTACTGCATAATATACCGGGGATGTTCCAGTGGAATAATGCTCCTGAAGTATTTTCCTTGTGCATTTATTCCCTCCAGGCATCTGGCATTTCGAATGCCCAGGCAATAGCAGGTCTCCATGTCAAATCCCATCGCTTTTAATGTTTCAAGATTCGATGCTATAAATGGCATAACGTTTTTAAATAGAACATCGCTATCGTAGTAATTATAATTCACCTCCTTGCCGTCCTTTTTTGCGATCGTATATCCGAGCGGACTCACAGAGTTGATGAAATATCTGGCATAGAACAGTTCCGGACCTCCGTAGGCATTGATCATCTCGTAAATGAACACCGATGATGGTTCATGAGATGATGGCCCGTCCCAGGGGATGCTTGCGGCATCAACAAGGCGCTTTGGGTCCGTGAATGGAATGCCAGTGGCACCGGCGCCATGGCGCCCTGGATTGATTCCCATGATCAGTTTACGAGGCAGGTTGTCTGAATAATACTTTCTGTAAAAGATCTCGCTGGCCTGCAGGGCAGTTGCGCTTTCTCCATAAGGGTTCATGATGCGGATCCCCTTTGGTAATGTACCGCTGTAACCGAGTTGCTTATTGTATGCAATTATTTTATCGGACCAAAGCATGATACGCAAAAATAGCAGATAACATGGCAAAGAAGGAGGTCGCAGACCTGATGGTTATATTTTGTTCAATCTGACAAGAAAGCATGGGACAACTTGAGGTCACAAAATATGACCCAAGTTGGGGCGGCACAAGATATCTGCCAAAATTTTTCACAGAGCAAGGCGTTGCCATGTTGTCCAGCGTCCTAAAATCGCAAGTTCGCCATAGAAGTTAACGACCCATTTTCCCCTGCAACCAATCCACCACACCACTCTCCGCGATCTTTTTTTCCCAGATCCAGGTAGAGAGATCGCCTGAGCGGAAAGGGAACGACACCAGTTCTTCCCAGTTCAGATTCTTAAGGGAATTATCGACCCTGAAAAAATGGCCGCCATATTTTTTTTCAAACCAACGCAGCCAGGGATAATCCGTGGTGATCACGGGCAGGTTGAACTGCTGGTACTCCAGAAACTTCGTTGAGGTTTGTTGATTATACGGCTCAAGGTCCGGTATATAATTGATGGCGAACCTTGAACGATTCAGGTATTGCGCCAGTTCTTCACGGCCCACCGGACCCTTGAAAATGATATTGTTGTTCAGCCTGTATTTGTTGGCCATGGATTCATAATCCCGGCTCAGGATCAACAGCGTTCTCCCGGCCATATCGGGTTGTAAAAAACGATTCAACAGGCTGGTGATCCTCCGGTTCGCTTTGACCGATCCGGTATATATAAAATCATATTCTTTCTCCACTTGAAGGGTTACCATCATCCTGCTATCGATCCCCATATCCCTAAATCCACAGGGTATGCCGTCATGATACGGAAAACATTTCTTCACATACTCATTCAGGAATAGCCTGTAATCCGGTTGGGTATTCAATGCGGCCTTGAGCCTGTTCTTGAGGGTACGGAATGGGGGAGTAGAGGAAGATGCGTGGTCGTGGATACGTATCGCGGCCGTTCTTCTGGAATGGTCAAAGCCCATCATCATCCATTCCACATCAATAGGAGTGCTATGGTGTTCCCATTCTTTTTTATTCATGATCATCACCTCGTAGCCCCTCGAAGAGAAAAACGAGCGGTACGCTTCGAGCTCAGGAAGAAAGCTCAGCTCATCATGAATGAAGGCAATGGTCATCCATGAAGATATGTAGATAATAGAAAATCTTTCACCTGCTGATAGTCGGCCTGAATGCGTGTGCTCTTTTTTTCTTTGTGCCGGATCTTTTCCACCTGTGGCGGATAGTCCAAACTTCGGCCCAGGATTTTCTCAACACTGGCCGGAAATTTTACAGGGTGAGCGGTTTCCAGTACAATGCCTTTTGATCCTGGATGTTGGCCAAGGTATTTTTCAAAGGCTGCATAACCTACGGCTCCATGGGGATCAAGAAGATACTGATGATCCTGGTGCACCTTCTGGATCGTAAGTTCTGTTTCCAGGTCGGAGATGCTGTAGCTGCTCATCATACTTGACAACTCCGTATGTGATTGTTGGAAGATATTCAGGATCCTCACAAAATTGCTGGGATCACCTACATCCATGGCATTCGACAAGGTGGCAATGGCAGTAGCGGATTTATAATCTCCGTTCAACAGATATTTGGTCACTACATCATTGGCATTGCAGGCCGCAATAAAATGTTTCACCGGAAGTCCTGATTTCCAGGCCATCATCCCCGCGCAGATATTTCCAAAGTTTCCGCTGGGCACACTGATCACCGGCAGCTCTTTTTCCTGCCACTGTTGAAGCGCCAGAAAGTAGTACATCTGCTGGGGCAACCATCTGGCTACGTTGATGGAATTGGCAGAGGTCAGAAATAATTGTTCTTTTAAATGGGTGTCTGCAAATGCCTGCTTTACGATCTTCTGACAGGCGTCGAAATCGCCTTGCACTTCCAGGGCATGGATGTTTCCGCCAAACGTAGTGAGCTGCAGTTCCTGTACCGGACTGACTTTTCCGGAAGGGTAGAGGATAACAACGTCAACGCCCTCCACACCATAGAATCCATCGGCAACCGCACCTCCGGTATCCCCTGAGGTGGCGACCAATACGATGATCTTCTCTTTTTTCTGCCGGGAAAAAAATCCCAGGCACCTGCTCATAAACCTGGCGCCAACATCTTTGAATGCAAGCGTTGGACCGTGGTACAATTCGAGGGAAAAGGTGTTTTCGTTTATGCGTACCAGTGGTATATCGAACGACAGGGTCTCCCGGATGATCTTCCTGAGTTCTTCGTCAGGTATCGCCGGGTCAACATATGGTTTCATCACCTGGAATCCAATTTCTTCAGCTGGGATCCCTTTCAGGCTGTCAACCGATTGATAGGGGTGTTGTGGAATGATACCGGGGAAATACAAACCCTTGTCGGGCGCTTGCCCAAGTATGGTTGCTTCTTTAAAATCGACTGGACCCGTCTGATTATTGAGGCTGTAATATTTCATCTGCGACTATCTTGACTCCTTCGTTATTGATGGTTGTTACGTAAGTGCTGTAAGGGATGCCGGCATGATCGTAGACATCCGCCATTTCGTGTTCGACCGACCTGGCAATTTTTTCGCTGATGCTCAGCATAAAGATCGACGGTCCTGAACCTGAGATGCCACCGCCTAGGGCTCCCGCTGCCAGAGATCTTTTCTTCACCTGGTCGAATGCCGGGATCAGAATACTTCTCACCGGTTCGATGATCACATCTTCCAGGGACCTTGAGATCAGTTCGTAATCGCCATTCATGAGTCCGGCGACCAGTCCGGCTATATTTCCCCACTGCCTGATGGCGTCTTTTAAGAGGATCTGTTTTTTCAGGATTTGTCTGGCGTCAGAAGTTTTCACTTCGATCTGCGGGTGTACGATGGTGACAAAAAGCGGGGGCGGTTTGATGGGTACGATATCGAGTGGATGAATGCTGCGGATCAGGGTCACACCGCCCAGGAGGCAGGGTGCAATATTATCGGCATGCTTCACGCCGGAAGCCAGTTTCTCACCGTTCATGGCGAACTGGACCAATTCTGTTTTTGTAAAAACGTTTCCGAGAAGAATATTAGCGGCTGCTACTGACCCTGCGGCGCTTGCCGCGCTTGAACCAATGCCACTACCGGGTTTGATTTTTTTATCGATGGTCATTTCCAGTCCGATCGGTTCAGGAATGGCAGCCATCAGGGATAGGAGTGAAACGCCTGCAACATTCTTAACGGGATCTTCCGGTAATCCGAAATCATCGAGATTCTTGATCACCAGGCCGGGTGTGGATGTTCTGCGAAGCGTCATCACATCGCAGGGGTCATTGAGTGCAAGCCCCAGCACGTCGAACCCGCAAACAAGGTTTGCAACGGTACCGGGAGAAAGAATTTTAACTGAGTTCATAGTCAATAATTAATTGGCTTATTGACTCATTGGCTCATTAATTAGCTAATCAGCCAATGAGTCAATCGTTCATCCCACCGCCCTTATGATATCCGCAAACACCCCGGAAGCTGTGACTTCCGCACCCGCGCCAGCTCCTTTGACTACTAAAGGTTGATCCGGATACCTTGGTGTATAGAATCTTACAATATTATCTTTTCCATACAGGTGAAAGAAATCATGTTGTGCGCTGATATGTTGAAGTCCGACCGACGCTTTTCCATTTTCGAAACTGGCTACGAATTTCAACTTGCAATCATTTGCCGCCGCCTGATCGTAGAGTTTTTTAAAATGGGCTTCATGCTTGCCCAGTTCGACATAAAAATCCGCTACCGTCCCGATCATACAAGATGCGGGGAGAAAGCTTTCATTGGTGATAGCATCCATTTCGATCACTTCGCCGGATTCGCGCGCCAGGATCATGATTTTCCGCATCACGTCGGTGCCACTCAGGTCAAGCCGCGGATCGGGCTCGGTATAACCTTCGTCCTGCGCCTGTTTCACCACTTCAGAAAACTTCCTGGTGCTATCGTAGTTATTGAATACGAAATTCAAGGTACCACTCAGCACTGCTTCGATCTTATTGATGCTGTCGCCGCTTCTGAGCAAGTCGTTCAGCGTGCCGATCACGGGAAGGCCTGCGCCAACGTTGGTTTCAAAAAGGAAACGGGTATTGAATTCACGAGCCAGGTCCTTCAGTCTTGAGTAGTTTGAATAAGCAGATGATGCGGCGATCTTGTTGCATGCCACTACCGCGATACTCTTTTGCAAAACAGATGCATAGACCTTTGAAACGTCTTCGTTTGCAGTCACATCAACAAAAACGCTATTTCTGAGATTTTTGCTGATCATCTGTTCAATGAACGTAGCGAGATCGGATGGGGAACCATTTTCGAGGGCAGATCCCCAGTCGCCGTTCAATGCTTCTTCACAGATCACCATTTTACGGCTGTTGATCAGCCCAACTACCCTGACTTGAAGCCTGAGGTGTTGCATCAGAAAGCTATGTTGTTTCTGTAATTGTGCAAGCAGGCGCTTTCCCACATTACCCGTGCCAGCCACAAACAGGTTGATCTGGCGGTATGTTGTTTCGAAAAATTCTTCATGCAAAACATTTAATGCCTTGCGGACATCGGAGGTGGAAATCACTGCAGAAATATTTCTTTCGGAAGATCCCTGGGCGATGGCTCTTACGTTCACGCCGTTTTTCCCTATTGCGCCAAACATCTTACCACTTATACCAGGATGGCTTTTCATGTTTTCGCCAACGAGGGCAATGATGGAAAGATCTTTTTCAATCGTGACAGGATCCACAATACCCGCTGATATTTCCCTTTCAAAAGCCTGGTCAACCAATTTCACGGCCTTATCTGCCATGGATGCATCGATAGCCACACAGATGGAATGCTCCGAAGAACTTTGGGTGATCAGGATCACGTTTATCTTTTCCATCGCGAGGGCTTCGAAGAGTCTTTTTGAAAATCCGGGAATACCCACCATACCGCTTCCTTCGAGGCTTAGCAGGGCGATATGGTTGATGCTGGAAATACCCCTGATTGCTTCGGATCCATGCGGTGATTCGTTATGTATCTGTGTACCTGCATCGGCAGGAGCAAATGTATTCTTGACCCACACAGGGATATTCCTGCTCATCACGGGCTGTATGGTTGGCGGGTAGATGACTTTTGCACCGAAATGGGAAAGCTCCATGGCTTCCTTGTAAGAGATCATGGGGATAGGCCTGGCATTAGCCACCCATCTTGGATCGGCCGTCATCATGCCTGACACATCGGTCCATATTTCAAGGGAACCTGCGTTGGTACCACCTGCGATGATCGCCGCGGTATAATCGGACCCGCCCCTTCCGAGGGTGGTAGTAATATGATCGGGGCCCGAAGCAATGAAACCTGGTAAAACAACGAGGTCATGGCCTTCTGCGGTAAGGCTGGCTATGTTGGCATAAGTGGTCTTGAAATCTACTGCAGCGTTTCCGAACTGGTCATTTGTGATGACCAGTTCCCGGGCATCTTTCCAGGCACAGTTCACGTTATCTGCCGCGAAAGAGGATGCAATGATGCGGGACGACATCAATTCGCCGTAGCTCATGATCCTGTCGAGTGTACGGGGAGAAAATTCACCCAGCATAAAAATGCCGTTCATGATCTCTTCCAGCTCGTTGCAATAGGTTTTGGTAAAACTCAGCACGTGGCTTTGATTCTGAACCGGTACAAGTTCTTTAATGGTCTCCAGATGTCGTGTTTCAATAGCCTGTAACATCTCGCGGAAGCTTTCATTGCCGGAAGAGGCTGCTTTGCCGCAATCAATAAGCATATCGGTGGTTCCACTCATGGCTGAAACAACAAGGAGCACCTTGTCTGACTTCAATGCCTGATGAACGATCTCTTTAACTTGTTTTATGGTTGCGGCACTTCCTACTGACGTACCGCCAAATTTCATAACCAACATAAGAATGATTTACATGAAAAACTTTCTGTTATTTATAGCCGTGGCCCAATGGATGATATATGAATGTTTCAACCCCGACGGGTTGTTGTGGTAATGGCAATAATGGTGGAAATGCTTGTAGCATCGACAGAGAAGGAATAATATGACTGATATTTTACCATTATCAAGTGAGTGCCGAAGATAATATATAAAGATTAATAAACAAACAGATAGGTTAGAGATTTTACAATGAACACGGAATTCTTTTATAATATTCAGTAAATTACAGTTCCTTTCGCAGTAATATATGAGTCATTCATCTTCCCTCGCGCTAACGCAATTCAAGAATCTGGTTGGAATCAAATTCCAGTTGTACAACAGTTTGTTTACCTCTTTACCTTTCCACCGGATCGAGAAAACCGGGATCATGTTGTCTTTGTTGCTGACCAATTGCGAAGAGGGGTACAGGAAGAAAATGAGTCCTGTGGAGATCCTGGATGATTTTTTTTCGCGCCACACGGCCTACCAGAAGGAGCAGGAGCAGATCGATCTGCTGTTCAGGTTTGTACAGTACGTGGAAAGGCAGGTGGTGTTATTTGACGCATTGGAGGATGCGGCATTTACCGAGGTGAATGATATGTCTGGCTCTGGAACGCTGAAGCACCTCGAGAGCGAGGTAGTGCAGCAGCGCATTGATGCGGAACTTGCAGCCAAATTGTCGAATTTTGGAATCCGGCTGGTACTTACGGCGCATCCGACGCAATTCTATCCGGGCACGGTACTGGGCATCATCAATGATCTGTCCAGGTCCATCCGGAAGAATAACGTGAACCAGATCAATATGTACCTGCAGCAGCTGGGTAAAACCGCTTTCTTCAAGAAGCAGAAGCCGACGCCGTACGACGAGGCCATCAGCCTGGTTTGGTACCTGGAGAATGTGTTTTACAATGCCTGTGGGCGGATCATTTCATTTCTCAAAAATCAGTTTGCCGCTGGTGAAGGCGGTAAGCCTGTGATCAGGATGGGATTCTGGCCCGGGGGCGACCGTGATGGTAATCCATTTGTAACGGCCGACATCACAAGAAAAGTGGCTGATGCCCTTCGTGGCGCGGCGCTTAAATGTTACTATATGGATGTTCGTCGCCTTCGGCGGAGGCTGACCTTTGAAGGGGTTGAGAATGTGCTACAGGAGCTTGAAAGGAAGCTGTACGATAATCTTTTTATTCCCGGGCATTCGGTAGATATATCGTCGGCTGAAATACTCGGCACGCTGCGGAAACTCCGTGAAGTGGTGATCTATCAGCACAACAGTCTTTTCGTGCATTTGCTGGATGGGCTGATCAATCGGGTGGAAGTGTTCGGATTGTATTTTGCTTCGCTGGACATCCGGCAGGACAGTTCTGTCCATGGCCGCATCATGGAGCAGTTTGTAGAGTCGGGGGAACTTCCCGCGGACTATCCAACTATGAGTGAGTTGGAAAAGATGAAATGTCTGGGTACATTGTCTGCCTCGGTGGTGAACATTCCGTCGGATCCCATGGTGAAGGAAACACTGGCGAGCATTGACGTGATCAAATACATTCAGCAGTACAATGGAGAAGAAGGATCGAATCGTTATATCATCAGCCAGTGCAACAGCGCGTTGAACGTGATAGAGGTGATGGCCCTGTTTGTGATGGGTGGCTGGAAACGTTCGGAGATCA
Organism: Chitinophagaceae bacterium; assembly: GCA_040404005.1. Classification (GTDB taxonomy): domain Bacteria; phylum Bacteroidota; class Bacteroidia; order Chitinophagales; family Chitinophagaceae; genus Pollutibacter. Next base: position 29,042 of record JBBAJO010000001.1, on the reverse strand, counting down.
ATATTGATATCATTCCATTATTTGAAACCATAGATGATCTCACCCGGGCTTCGGAAGTGATGAAGAGGTTGTATGAGGACAAGGTCTATATCTCCCATATCAGGAAGCGTGGGTATGTGCAGACCATCATGCTGGGCTTCTCCGATGGTACGAAAGATGGCGGCTACCTGATGGCCAACTGGAGTATTTATAAAGCGAAGGTTGAGCTGACCAGTATTTCCAGGCAATATGGCGTGGATGTGGTATTCTTCGATGGCCGTGGCGGCCCTCCTGCGCGTGGGGGTGGTAAGACGCACAAGTTTTATTCGTCACTCGGACAGAAAATAGCTAACAAGGAAATTCAACTAACGATACAGGGTCAAACTGTGAGTTCGAATTTTGGCAATGTAGACGCGGCCCAATTCAACATAGAGCAACTGCTGCACGCGGGTATATCGAATGATCTTTTTTCGGAGAAAAATATCACCCTGAATGCGGCGCAGGAAGACCTTATTGATGAATTAGCCAAGGAGAGTTTGGCTGTATATGTGGATTTAAAAGATCATCCTTACTTCATTGAATATCTCACGCACGTGAGCCCCCTTCGTTTTTATACCGAAACCAATATTGGCAGCAGGCCTGCAAAAAGGGGTAGTGGTGGAAGGCTGACGTTGAAAGATCTTCGGGCCATACCCTTTGTAGGCTCGTGGAGCCAGCTTAAGCAAAACCTGACGGGTTATTATGGAGTAGGCAGCGCATTCAAGAAGATGGAAGAGGATGGTCGTTGGAGCGAGGTGGAGATGCTGTATCGGGAATCTCCTTTCTTTAAGACGCTGATCGATAACTGTGAAATGGCGATGAAGAAATGTTTCTTCCCGCTTACCGCCTATATCTCTGACCATCCGTTATATGGAGAGATCTGGAATAAGATCCACGATGAATTTGAACTTACCATGTCTTATATGATCAAGTTGACAGGTAAAAATGAATTGATGGCCGATTATCCCGTTGAGCAATTATCGATTCAGATGCGCGAGCGCATTGTTTTACCGCTTACAACGATTCAGCAATACGCCATCGCCAAGGTGCGCATGATGGACGAGCAGCTGGTTCAAGGTCCCTTGAAATCAGTATATGAGAAGCTTGCGATGAGGTGTTCTTTCGGGATCATTAATGCGGGCAGGAATAGTGCGTAGGGGGCAATTGGCTCATTGGCTCATTGTAACAGTCCCCAGAACTTCGACTGTCTTACATTAGCGTTATGTTATACTTGAGGTCCTCAAAGAGAGGAAGGATTAGACCATTTTGATTTTGGTGTTGCATAACGCTGGCTATAACGTTAATGATCTTGTTGGAAGCATCCTGCCGGCAAATGTGTCTATAAAAAAGCAGCCCTCCTTGAAAGGAGGGCTGGATTGTTTATGACCCAACTTTGACTGCTTGTCAAAACTTATAAATTGCTGCTAAGAGGGCGCTCACATTGTCCGACTTGGAACTGCCATCTTTGTCGTAGAAAGCATCTTTACTCGATGATTCAAACCTGAGTTCAGGAATGAAGGTCATAGGACCTGCTTTGAAGTTCATGGAAATGGTGTTGGCGAATATTGCGCCGCCTTCCGGTGCCAGTGCCATGGCTACCAGTTGATCTTTATCACTGAAGTATTCACTTCTCAGGGTAATTCCGAATTTATCTGTAGGATCCAGGTTCAGGTAAACTGCTGATCCCCACCAGCTGCTCGCTTCTGCTTTCGCAGCGAGGCCGGCTTTTGACTTGTCTTTCACGCTGGCTACGGTTCCATTATAGCCTACGCTGAATTTGTCGGACAGTTTGGCTGTAGCCACCAGGTCGAACTGGTTGGACATACCAGAGTCTGCGCGTTGGCCACCAACATAGTTCAGGTAAAACTTCACGTTGTCAGATGCGGCAAGACTGTATTGCGCGAGCATAAATTTCTTGGCTCCTGTGGGTGATCCTTTGAAATCGGTCTGGTTTGCGATACCGAGCATGAATCCGCTTTTACCAGCAGTAGCTTCGGCTTTTATACCGGTGTGGAAGAACGGTCCCCAGGAGAACATGTACGACATGCTGTAGTTCCTGTTGGCCGGTGCGTCTACCAGCTCATAGCCTACGTGTGTAGCCCATGAACCCATGGTCAGTTTGAGCCAGTCTTTAGGTGAATATGTGACATAAAGTTGTTTGATCGCCTGGGTGATGCCATTATCGTTATATGCAAATTCCTGGGCTCTTTTACCAAATCCAAGATCGGCTACAAATCCTACTTTCCCCATGGTATGTTCCAGTTTTACCGAGGCCATGCCCAGTTCGAAGGAGTTATGACTGTTGGTGAAGCTGGTTCTGTTGTTAGATGCGTTCTGGCTGAAGTCGTACCGAAAGTAAGCATCAACGAATCCGGAGATGGTTGTTGGTTTAGGGTCTTCTATTGCCGGGGTTTCCTGGGCAAGGAGAGGGCTCATAGCTGCCACGGTTGCGGCAGTTACAAATATTTTTTTTATCATTGTAATGCTTTTTTGTTCTGTTAGGAAAAAGGTGCAGTGAAGAAAAATGTTTTAGTCGACGATTTCTTCTACTGTGCCTTTTTCAATTTTAATGGCTCTTTCTCTCTCTCCTTTCTTGTGCAGGATCAATGTGCCCTGTACATATGATTCATTGTGCTGGCTGGCATCCAGACCCAGTTCTTCTTCTTCTGATGATACACGGATCGGCTGAATGAAGTTGATCAGTTTGAAGATGAGGAAGGAAACTGTGAAACTGTAGATAACCGCGATGGCCATGGCTTTGAGCTGGGTAAAGAAGAATTCGTAATTGCCATAAAACAGGCCATCGTTGCCGGCGCTGTTGATTGCTTTCGTGGCAAAGATGCCGGTCATCACCATCCCAACCATACCGCCGAGACCATGACAGGGGAACACGTCAAGTGTGTCGTCCAGCCTTGATTTTTGCTTGTAGTAAACCGCTACGTTGGAAATGATAGCAGCAACCACGCCGATGAAAATACTTTGCGGGATGGCTACGAAACCAGCTGCGGGCGTGATGGCAACGAGACCAACCACCGCACCGATACAGAAACCGAGTACAGATGGCTTCTTACCGCGTAGTACATCAAAGAACATCCAGGAGAGACCTGCTGCAGCGGCCGCTGTGTTTGTAGTAGCAAACGCTGAAACAGCGAGCGCGTTTGCGCCGAGGGCAGATCCTGCATTGAAACCAAACCATCCGAACCAGAGCAGACCTGTGCCGATCAGCACATAGGGAATGTTAGCTGGTGGAACTTCTTCCTGTTCGATATGTGTCTTCCTGCGTTTTAAGACCAGGGCGCCGGCAAGTGCAGCGCAACCTGCAGAGATGTGTACTACGGTACCGCCTGCGAAGTCAAGTGCTCCCCATTTAAAGAGGAAGCCTTCCGGGTGCCAGCTCCAGTGTGCCAGAGGGGCATACACCAGAACGCTGAATAAGACGATGAACAGGATGTAAGAAGTGAAACGTATCCTTTCAGCAACGGCGCCCACTACCAGTCCGGGGGTAATGATCGCGAACATCAGCTGAAACAGTGAAAATAGAGTTTTAGGAATGGTTGGGGCGAGGCTCCAAGGCTCGCCCGAATTGACGCCTTTAAAGAAAAGGTGGGTGGAAGGGTCTCCAATTAAACCACCGATAGAATCGCCGAAACAAAGGCTGTACCCAACGGTTACCCAGATAATGCTTACTACCCCGGCTGCTACTGTTGATTTGATCATCGTTGAAATAACATTCTTACGATGAACCATTCCGCCGTAGAAAAATGCAAGACCCGGGGTCATCAAAAACACCAGTGCGGTGGCTACAATGATCCAGCCGATGTCGGCGGAGCTGTATTTCGTTCCTCCGTCGTCAAAATTCGGGAGTGCCGGCACAAAGATGGCGGCAACGGCAATGGTAGCCAGCAAGGCAAAAGGTAGTACATTTTTTAATCCAGTTTTTTTCATGATGTGCGTGTGTTTTGTTGGGGAAAATCGTTTAGGCACACAATATTAGTGTAATACTTCAGAGAAAGTAACCTGTTTAGCTGATAAATATAAACATATAATAAAAAGTAATATGAATATTTCTGAAGCAGTATAGATCAGTAAAAGATTGATAGTTAGATGTTTGCAATGATTATGAATATAAAATGAAATAAAATTAAGATAAATTATATGTGTCTTTAGATTGACATATGAATATATATAATATAAAAAGCCCCCGAATTGGGGGCTTTTTATATTATATCGTAAAGTTTTTTATTATTTCACGAGTTCCAGCATGCTTTTGTCTTTAGACTCAAGCCTCGAATAGCCAGAGAGGTATTCATCAACGTTTTTAGCGCATTCGCGGCCTTCACTGATGGCCCAGACTACCAGGGACTGGCCTCTTCTCATATCGCCACAGCTGAAGATCTTGGTGATATTGGTATGATAATTCTTTTCAGAGGCCTTTACATTGCCACGTTCATCCAGTTCTACATCCAGTTCTCCGATCATGCCGGTTTGCTCGGGATGGATGAAGCCCATAGCCATCAGCGCCAATTCACAAGGGATCTCCCTTTCAGAGCCTTCTACTTCTACGAAACTGGCCGGTTTTCCTTCCTCGGTGAACTTCCATTCGAGGTCTGCGATCTTCAGCGCCTTCAGGTTTCCATTTTCGTCGCCAATAAAGGACTTTGTGGTGATCGCCCACATTCTGTCGCAGCCTTCTTCGTGGGAGGTAGAGGATTTAAGGGTCATCGGGTAGGTAGGCCAGGGCATATGCGCAACCCTTGATTCAGGGGGTTTAGGTAGCAATTCAAACTGGGTGATAGACACGGCACCATGACGGTTAGAGGTGCCCACGCAGTCGCTCCCCGTATCTCCGCCGCCGATCACGACCACATTCTTTCCGGTAGCCGTCAGGCGACTGTCCAGTATATTGCTTTCTATTTGTGCATGCTGAAGCGGATCAATACCGGCGACAGCTTTATTCTGCTGTTTCAGGAATTGCATGGCCGGGTAAATGCCTTTCAGTTCACGCCCTTGAATGGGAAGATCCCTTGGCACGGTTGATCCTCCTGCCAGTATAATGGCATTGAACTCCCTGAGCAGGTCGTTGATACTAACGTTTACGCCTACGTTTGCATGACACCTGAATATGATACCCTCTTCCTCGAGAATGGCGATCCTTCTGTCGATCACCCATTTCTCCAGTTTAAAATCGGGTATACCATACCGTAAGAGACCACCGGGCTTGTCGTCACGCTCAAAAACCGTCACCAGATGGCCCGCATGGTTCAATTGAGCCGCAGCAGCAAGTCCTGCAGGGCCGGATCCCACAACGGCGATTTTTTTTCCTGTTCTTACATTGGGCTTCCTTGCTTTTACGTAGCCTTTTTCAAAGGCGATCTCGATGATATGTTTTTCTATTTCCTCAATGGCGATCGCAGGTTGATTGATCCCCAGTACGCAGGCAGACTCACAGGGAGCAGGGCAGATCCTGCCCGTGAACTCGGGGAAGTTGTTGGTTGAGCTGAGGATCTCATAGGCTTCCTGCCAGTTTTTCTTGTATACCGCATGATTGAACTCAGGAATGATATTTCCGAGCGGACATCCGTTGTGGCAAAAAGGGACACCACAATCCATGCATCGGGAAGCCTGCTGGTTGAGCTTTTCGTCGCTATAGCGTTGTATGAATTCGTTATAATTTTTCAGCCGGTCTTCTACCGGAAGTTTGGAAGGGAGTTCCCTCGTGAACTCCATGAAACCTGTAGGTTTTCCCATATTAATTCAGATAACGTTGGTCAATAATTTTGTTAAGACACTTTATTCGCGCCGCTCTTTACTCCCTTTGTCTCCAGGGCTTTTTTGAAGTCTTTAGGGAATACTTTGATGAAATGTTTGAGCTGGTTCTCGAAATCATCCAATATGAACTTGGCAACGGTGCTGCCCGTGTACTGATAGTGTTCCGTGATCATATCTCTGAGTTCCGTTGCGCTTTCATCTTCAACCGGGTCAAGGTCTACCATTTCTTTATTGCAGTTGCCCGGGAAAACTCCTTTCACATCGTAGACATATGCGATACCACCACTCATACCTGCAGCAAAATTTCTTCCTGTTTCGCCAAGTATGACCGCCTTTCCTCCGGTCATGTATTCGCAGCCATGATCGCCAACGCCTTCTACAACAGCTTCAACCCCTGAGTTCCTTACACAGAATCTTTCACCGGCTTTTCCGCGAATAAATGCTTTTCCCGAAGTGGCCCCATAAAAGGCGACGTTACCGATGATGATATTCATTTCGGGAACGAAGGTCGACTTTGAATCGGGATAGATGATGAGTTTAGCTCCACTCAGGCCTTTGCCGAAGTAATCGTTAGCGTCACCTTCCAATTCATGTGTCAGGCCGTTCGTATTGAAGGCCGCAAAACTCTGCCCAGCTGTTCCCTTATATTTAAAATGAATGGTATCGTCCGGTAATCCAGCCGCACGATATTTTTTTGTGATCTCGTTGGAGAGGATCGTGCCGGTAGTTCGGTCAATATTCCTGATCTGGAAGGAGGCTGACACTTTTTCCCCCAAGTCAAGCGCAGGTTTTGCCGCTGCGAGTAATTTCCAGTCGAGCACATCTTCCAATCCATGATCCTGGGCTTCCTGATGATAAAGTCCGGTATACTTGGACGATGGTTCTCTGTAAAGAATAGGTGAGAGGTCGAGGTGCTTGTACTTCCAATGACGGGTCTCTTTTTTCTGAGTCAGGTTTTCCACCTGGCCCACCATTTCGTTGATGGTTTTGTATCCCAGTTCAGCCATGATCTCCCTCAGTTCCTGTGTAATGAATTTGATGAAATTGACAACGTATTCTGCCGCTCCATTAAATCGTTTCCTTAACTCGGGATCTTGTGTGGCAACACCAACGGGGCAGGTGTTGAGATGACATTTGCGCATCATGATACAACCTTCTACTACCAGGGCAGCACTGGCCACACCCCATTCTTCAGCGCCGAGCAAGGTTGCCATGGCGATATCGCGCCCTGTCTTCATTTGGCCGTCTGCCTGGACAATAACACGGCTGCGTAGTTTATTTTTTACCAGTGTCTGATGGGTCTCAGCCAGGCCCAGTTCCCAGGGCAGACCTGCGTGCTTGATAGAGCTGATCGGTGATGCCCCGGTACCTCCGTCAAATCCGGATATCAGGATCACGTCTGATTTCGCCTTAGCAACGCCTGCTGCGATCGTTCCAACGCCTGCCTTGGATACCAGTTTCACACTGATCCTTGCATTCCTGTTCGCATTTTTCAGGTCAAAGATCAGCTGGGCAAGATCTTCGATCGAATAGATATCGTGGTGTGGGGGAGGCGAGATCAGACCAACGCCTGGTGTGGAGTGCCGGACCTTTCCTATCCATTCATCCACTTTATGCCCGGGCAACTGTCCGCCCTCGCCTGGCTTCGCGCCTTGTGCCATTTTGATCTGCAATTCATCGGCTTCGGTAAGGTATAAGCTGGTTACACCAAACCTTGCTGAGGCCACCTGTTTGATGGCAGAACGCATAGAGTCTCCATTGGGAAGTTTTTCATAACGGATGTCGTCTTCTCCGCCTTCGCCCGTATTGCTCTTTCCGCCCAACCTGTTCATCGCTATGGCCAGGGTGGTATGAGCCTCCCAGGAAATGGAGCCGAACGACATGGCGCCGGTCGCAAAACGTGTATAAATATTCTCTGCCGGTTCAACTTCGTCTATTGAAATGGATGCCCGTGTACGTTGGAATTCAAGCAGACTTCTGAGGGTGCATGCTTTTTCACCCTGGTCGTTAACGAGCTTTGAATATTTCTTGAAAATGGAATAATCACCGATCCTCGTGGAGTGCTGCAAGAGGTGGATCGTCTGCGGATTGAAGAGATGGAACTCTCCTTTTCTTTTCCATTGGTATAGCCCGCCCTCCGGCAATCTGTCAACCGGAATTTCTTTGCGGCTGAATGCCACCCGGTGCTTTACCAATGCCTCTTCTGCGATCTCATCCAGGCCCATCCCTTCAATTCGGGAAACGGCCCCGGTAAAATATTTATCTACTACATCTTTGTTCAAACCGATGATCTCAAAGATCTGTGCGCCCTGGTATGATTGCAGCGTGGAGATTCCCATTTTGGAGAACACTTTGAGTAGTCCGTCACACACTGCTTTGCTGTAGTTTTTCTTCAGCTGCTCGGCATCCTGATCTGCGCCGATCATTCCTTTTTGTTTCATCGCTCTGATAGACGACATGGCGAGGTATGGATTGACGGCTGTGGCGCCAAATGCGATGAGGCATGCAAAGTGATGAACTTCCCATACATCACCTGCTTCCACCAGGATACCTACTTTGCCCCGCAAACCTTTTCTGATGAGGTGGTGATGCACTGCGGCAACAGATATGAGGGAGGGCATAGGAGCATGGTCCGAATCAATGGCCCGGTCCTGCAAGATCAACACTTCAAATCCATCTTCCACCGCATCTACGGCATAACGGCAAAGCCTGTCGAGACCTCTTTTCAATGAGCCTTCTTTACCATCGGCCCTGAAATAACATTGCAGGGTTTTAGCCTGGAAAATACCGGTATCGACACTTCTGATTTTTTCTAAATCGTAGTTGGTGAGCACTGGATTTTTCAGTGCGATCGTATGGCAAGCCAGGGGATCTTCGTTCAATAAGTTTCCGTTGTTTCCCACGAATGTGGAGAGCGACATCACCAGTTTTTCCCGTATGGGATCAATGGGCGGGTTGGTCACCTGCGCAAACAGTTGTTTGAAATAACTGCTCAGGTGTTGTGGCTGGTCACTCAATACAGCCAGCGGCACATCAGAACCCATGGAACCGATCGGTTCTTTACCATCCTCTGCCATGGGGGCGATGAGGGTTTCAAGATCTTCATGCGTATATCCAAATGCTTTCTGGTATTTGAATACCTGCTCTTCTTCGAGGTGGGTGAACATAACCCGTGGCTCGGGCAGTTCGTTCAGCCTGATCTTGTATTTATTCAGCCATTCGTCGTACGGCTTTCTTGAGCAGATGTCTTTTTTTAATTCTTCGTCACTGATGATCCTTCCTTCTTCCAGGTCAACCACAAACATCTTCCCTGGCTGTAACCGGCCATTTTCCTTGATCATGGAAGGGTCTACGGGAAGAACGCCAGTCTCGGATGCCATGATCACACGATCATCCGTAGTAACACAATATCGCGAGGGCCTTAGGCCATTTCTGTCGAGCGTAGCACCGATGATCTTCCCATCCGTGAATGAGATGGATGCAGGCCCATCCCAGGGTTCCATCATGGACGCGTGGAACTCATAGAAGGCCTTTTTTGCCGGATCCATATCATCATGATTATCCCAGGCTTCTGGTATCAGCATCATCATGACATGCGGCAATGTACGTCCTGTGAGGGTAAGCATCTCGATCATATTGTCGAGGCTCGCAGAATCTGATTGGCCGTCTGACACGATCGGGAGTAGCATCTCCATTTCCTCTTTGGTAAAGAATGGAGAGTTGAATCCTTTTTCGCTGGTGCTTAACCAGTTCAGGTTTCCCTGTAGTGTATTGATCTCGCCATTGTGCGCGATATAGCGGAAGGGTTGGGCCAGTTTCCATGAAGGGAACGTGTTGGTGGCAAACCTTGAATGTACGAGACCGTATGCGCTCACCACGCGTTTGTTGCTGAGGTCAGGAAAATATTCCCGAACCTGTCCGCTCGTTAACTGGCCTTTGTAGACCACGGTCTTGTACGACAGTGAAGCAATGTAGAAACCGATGCTGTCTTTGCGTACCGTATTGTTGATGATATGGCTGGAGTGATTCCTGAGCACAAAAAGTTTCCTTTCGAAAACCAGTGAATCGGTGATATGGTCCGGACAGGCAACAAAAACCTGCTCCATGATGGGTTCAACAGAGAGGGCGGTTGGCCCTATGCCAGAAGGATTAACGGGCACCTTCCTCCAGGTCAGGATCTCAAGACCCAGTTTCTCTGCGGTACGGATAAAGATCTCCCTGCTTTCCTCACGGAGCTTCAATTCTTTCGGGAAAAAGATAACTCCTACGGCATACTTGCCATATGGCGGAAGGTGTATGCCCAGTTTCAGGCATTCTTCAAAGAAAAACTCATGCGGCGTCTGGATCTGTATACCAGCACCGTCACCGGTGTTGTTTTCGCACCCACAGGCCCCGCGATGCTCCATATTCTCCAGGATCGTCAGGGCGTCCGAGACGATTTTATGGCTTTTATTGCTCTTGATATTGGCAACAAATCCTATTCCGCAGGCGTCACGTTCAAATTCCGGACGATATAATCCGGGGTTGCTTGTCATATTCATGAAGCAATTTTAGAAAATATTCAAAAAATATAAGGTTTTAATGGACAGATTTCAACAAGCACGACAAGCAATGATCAAATTTACGGAAAAAAGGGGAAAACCTGGGATGAAATGTGATAAATGTGATGAATGTGGGTAATGTGGTGAATGAATGTGGGAATGTGGTTAATGTGGAGAATGAATGTG
>JBBAJO010000001.1:843-18428 GCA_040404005.1 Chitinophagaceae bacterium | reverse complement strand
GTGGGTAATGTGGTGAATGAATGTGGGAATGTGGTTAATGTGGAGAATGAATGTGATGAATGTGATGAATGAATGTGATGAATGTGGCGAAATGAAAGTGATAAATGTGGCGGAATGAAAGTGATGAATGTGGCGGAATATTTGAGCGGGCGGGGCGAATACTTACTACCCATTGCTCATTCTTTACAGTTGCAGGAAGATTCTTTAGGTTAAATCCAGTGGTTGACTATACAGACAGGGGGAACAAGCCAGTGGGTGTGTAGCAGTCGGTGTAGCCAATCTAAAAAAGCGGACCCCTCGAAGTGGGTGATATGGTCAATGGGTTAGTTGAGGCCCTGGATAAGGGCGGGCGGTTGATGAGATCTCGTTACTGCGGAAAGCGCGGGCAGCAGATCAGGCGGGCGGTTGATGAGATCTCGTTACTGCGGAAAGCGCGGGCAGCAGGTGAAGCAGGGGCGGCATTCATCACATTCATTCACCACATTCAACCACATTCATCACATTCTCAGTTAAGCCATTCGCCCGCATCACGAAGCGCGCCGTTCTGTTCAAAATACACGAGTTCTGCATCGAGGATCTCGATCAGGTCTTCTTCGCTGATCTGCAGATCGTTATGTGTTGCATGAAAAAGAATATGTTTTCGGAGGTCTTCTTCGTCGATCTCGACGGGAAAATCGCAGATGGTTTCGTCTGGGATGTGCTGGCTGCAGAGATCGTAATATTCGTCCTTCAGTTCAAGGATAAGCATTACATCTTCCCATGTGTATTTGAAGCGAAAATGATTGGGAATATTTCTGAATATCACTTCAACGGCATCATCGAAGCAGTAGTAGAAAGACGAATTGTGATCATTGTTCAAAGTCTGTTCATGCATAACGTTCACTTTGTAGGTTGTAAAACATTTACAAGTACCTTCTGCATTCAGGAAGAAGCAGTGGTTTTGTCAGCATTGGATTGTGAATGAAGGGAGCCTTTGAAGAGATATCGGTTGAATGAAATTAGACTTGTTGTGTCGAATTTTATCCAATGTTATTAAGTTTTTTTTTGGTCTATGATAATCAATAAGATGTAAAGTCGCGCGGCTATAAAATCGCGAATAATCCACAATCGGTTATTGGTAAGCTGAAGAAGAGGGTTAGATCAGGTAGCCAAATAAGTTATCGTCTTTATTGATTTCGGTAAAGTCGATACTGTGGGCACGCAAATTTATTACCAGCGATTCGTAGTCATGCTTGCTTTGCAGTTCAATACCTACCAAAGCGGGACCTGCTTCCTTATTTGTTTTCTGCATGTATTCGAAGCGCGTGATGTCGTCATTCTCACCCAATACGTTGCTGACGAATTCTTTAAGTGCTCCGGGACGTTGGGCAAAACGGATCAGGAAATAATGTTTAAGGCCTTCGAATTGTAAAGAGCGTTCTTTGATTTCGGGCATGCGGTCAATGTCATTGTTACCGCCGCCGACTACACAAACAACTGTTTTTCCTTTGATCAATTCTGCATAATCGTCGAGGGCAGCGATGGACAATGCGCCAGCTGGTTCAACTACGATCGCGTCTTCATTATACAGTTTCAGGATGGTGGAACAGATCTTACCTTCCGGCACAACGTCCATTCCATCAAGCACTTCGCTACAGATTTTGTAGGTGAGGTCACCCACTCTTTTTACTGCCGCGCCATCAACAAATCGGTCAATATGTTCCAGTGTAACCGGATGGCCGTGCTTTAGCGCTTCTTTCATGGAAGGTGCGCCTTCCGGTTCGATACCGATCACCTGGGTGGTGGGCGAATAGGTTTTAAAAACAAGGCCTACACCAGCTGAAAGACCGCCACCGCCAACCGGCAAAAACAAGTAGTCAATTTGCGTGAGGTCCTGCAAGATCTCCAGGCCTACCGTTGACTGGCCCTCAATGATCCTCAAGTTTTCAAAAGGCGGGATAAAGGTCATGTTATTGGCTTCCGTGAATGCTTTTGCAGCCACAGCACATTCGTCAAAATTGTCGCCTGCCAGCCTGATCTCTATGGCGTCTTCGCCGAACATCCTGGTCTGGTTGATCTTTTGCCTGGGAGTGATCACGGGCATGAAGACGACACCCTTGACATTGAGTTTCTTGCAGCTGTAAGCAAATCCCTGGGCATGATTGCCGGCACTGGCACAGGCAACGCCATGATCGAGCTCTTCTTGAGAGAGCCTGCTCATCATATTATATGCGCCGCGGAGCTTATATGATCTTACCACCTGAAGGTCCTCCCGCTTCAGAAATACATTACAGGCGTATTTCCTGGACAGGTTAAGGTTCAGAACCAAGGGCGTTTTATAAGCCACGTTCCTGACTCGTTCAAGCGCGCCGGTAAAATCCAGGCCAAGCTCACCAGCGAGCCTGGCTGGATCCGGTTTAGTTGAATGATTTGTCTGGGTTGTCATCATACTGCTTTCTGCTATTAACCTGCTACAGGGGCGGGTTGATTTTCTGGACGAAGGCTTCTTACTGTTTTACCAGCCTGCCATATTTCGCTTTCGCGTAATTCTTTCAGTTCTTCTTCAAGTTTTTCACGATAGTCGGCTTTACTGTTGCTGTCAATACTGCGCTGGCTCTCGTGTCCGGCAGCTACGCTTTCGTATAATTCAGTAAATACGGGTAAGGTAGCATCCCTGAATTTCTTCCACCAGTCGAGCGCACCACGTTGTGCAGTAGTGGAGCAGTTGGCATACATCCAATCCATTCCATTTTCAGCAACAAGCGGCATGAGCGACTGTGTGAGCTCTTCTACTGTTTCGTTGAATGCTTCCGAAGGCGAATGGCCTTTGCTGCGCAATACCTGATACTGAGCTGCGAAAATGCCCTGGATAGCGCCCATTAGGGTACCTCTTTCACCGGTGAGGTCACTATAAACTTCTTTTTTGAAGTTGGTTTCAAAAAGATATCCGCTTCCGATGGCTATGCCGAGTGCAACAACGCGCTCGAAGGCGCGGCCCGTAGCGTCCTGGAAGATGGCATAGCTGCTGTTCAGTCCACGACCCTGCAGGAACATACGGCGTAATGAAGTGCCTGATCCTTTTGGAGCAACCAGGAACACGTCTACATCAGGAGGAGGAATGATGCCAGTCTGTTCATTGTATGTGATGCCGAAGCCATGGGAAAAATAGAGGGCTTTTCCAGGCGTAAGATGTTTCTTAACGGTAGGCCACATGGCGATCTGCGCAGCATCCGAAAGAAGGTAGCAGATGATGGTTCCTTTTTCAAGTGCATCTTCGATCTCAAACAAGGTTTCTCCCGGAACAAAACCGTCACGAACTGCTTTGTCCCAGCTCTTGGAGTTTTTCCTTTGTCCTACAATTACGTTTATCCCATTTTCTTTTTGATTCAGTGCCTGACCCGGACCTTGCACACCGTAACCGATCACAGCAACTACCTCATCTTTGAGCACTTCCTGTGCTTTTGATAAAGGGAATTCTTCACGTGTTACCACATTCTCTTCAGTACCACCAAAATTTAGCTTTGCCATATGTGTTGTTTTTATAATTTATTTTTTTGATTAATGAGGATCACATGCTGAATACCTGGTCCTTTTTGTCAAGGAACTCATTCTCTACTACATCGTCGCCGGGCTCAAGCTGTTCAAATTCCCTGAGCTTTTCATGGAATCCCGAGCTGTTCTTGATGATCGCAACCCTGGCGCTCCTCACAAACTCGATCAGGCCGAAAGGTTCGAGTACTGAGAGAAGTTTATCGGTTTCTTCCCGATGTCCTGAGGTTTCAAAAATGGTATAGTCTTTCCTGATGACCACGGCACGCGCGCCATGTTCGCGCAATAGCCGTTCCACTTTTACTTTTTCTGCGATCTCTTCGGTTGGAACCTTATACAAGGCGAGTTCCTGCCAGATGATCTCTTCGTTGGTGTTATGATAAGCCTTCAGAACATCCACCTGCTTCTCTACCTGTTTGATCAGTTTCTTAACTACATCTTCCGCTTCATTGATGACGATGGTGAACCTGTGGATCCCTTCGATCTCTGATGGGGAGGTGTTCAGGCTTTCGATATTGATCTTACGTCTCGAGAACATGATCGCAATCCTGTTGAGCAGGCCGATCTGGTTCTCCGTATATACTGTTATGGTAAATTCCTGTTTCATAAACAATTGGCTAATTGACTGATTGACTAATTCTTCCTGTGCTACTTCAACCTGATTTCATGGACGCCGCAGCCTTGAGGTACCATGGGAAACACATTGTTTTCTTTGCCGACCATCACTTCAAGCAAGTATGCGCCGGGATAGTTCAGCATTTCGGTTAAGGCCCCCCGTAAGTTTTCCCTTTCTGAAACAGATCGACCTTCTATGCGATATCCTTTTGCCACCATCACATAATCCGGGCTTTCAATATTTACAAACGAGTATCTTTTTTCATGGAACAATTGCTGCCACTGCCTGACCATTCCAAGGAAGCGATTGTTCAGGATCAGGATTTTGACACCCACGTTCGACTGCATGATGGTCCCCAGTTCCTGGATGGTCATTTGTATTCCGCCGTCGCCGATAATGGCCACTACTGTTCTGTCGGGCGCGCCGAATTTGGCGCCGATAGCGGCGGGAAGGCCAAAGCCCATGGTACCCAGACCGCCAGACGTAACATTGCTATTGCTTTGATTGAATTTCGCATACCGGCAGGCCACCATCTGGTGCTGGCCTACGTCGGTAACAATGATGGCATCACCACCTGTTAATTCATTCAGCACATTGACCACCTCGCCCATGGACAGGATCGGGGTAGTTGGGTTAAGCTCTTCTTTGATCACTTCTTCTTCTTCTGCAAGCGTATGTTCCCGAAATTTCTGTAACCATTTTGGGTGCATGCGCTGATCTACCAGTTCGGTCAGCAGCGGTAAGGTTTCTTTGCAGTCACCCCAAACGGCCACCGTTGTTTTTACATTCTTGTCGATCTCTGCAGGATCAATGTCGAGGTGAATCACTTTGGCCTGCTTCGCGTATTTATCCAGGCGACCTGTAACCCTGTCATCAAACCTCATTCCAATAGCGATCAATACATCGCATTGATTGGTCAATACGTTTGGCCCATAATTTCCATGCATGCCCAACATGCCAACGTTCAAGGGGTGGTCCGTTGGAAGTGCGCTTAAGCCCAGAATGGTCCAAGCGGCAGGAATGCCTGATTTTTCAATGAAAGCCTTGAATTCTTTTTCTGCATGTCCCAGCAACACGCCCTGGCCAAAGATGATGAACGGACGTTCCGCTTCGTTGATGAGCTTTGCGGCCTGCTCTATGTATTCTTTCCGGACCACCGGCACGGGGCGATAGCTCCTGATATGATTGCATTGGGTATAACCTTCATAATCGAACAACTGCAGTTGTGCATTTTTTGTGATATCGATCAATACAGGTCCGGGGCGACCGCTGCCTGCTATGAAAAAGGCCTTTGCCATTACGGCAGGGATCTCGCTGGCGTCGGTGACCTGGTAGTTCCATTTGGTCACGGGCGTTGTGATATTGATCACGTCGGTTTCCTGGAAAGCATCTGTGCCCAGCAGGTGCGCAAACACCTGGCCGGTGATACAGACCATGGGGGTGGAGTCGATCAGGGCGTCCGCCAAACCTGTCACCAGGTTGGTAGCGCCGGGCCCCGAGGTGGCAAATACCACACCCGTTTTTCCGCTCACACGGGCATAGCCCTGGGCGGCATGTGTGGCGCCTTGTTCGTGCCTGACCAATATATGCTCGAGTTTCTCCCGATAATCATACAACGCATCATATATGGGCATGATGGCACCACCGGGGTATCCAAAAATGGTTGTAACGCCTTCTGCCAGGCAGGCTTCCAGAACTGCCACGGAGCCTGTCACCTTTGTGGTCACCGGCGTTTCCTTCACTGTGTCTGTTGCTGGCTGCTGCAGGATGTCAACTGTACTCATTCCTTTTTGTTTGAATTAAATTCGCTTATAGATTATCGTTACTTATTGTTCTCTTCCGGATTGCCGTCTGTGATACATCCATGTGATGCATCGCTGACCTGCAGTGCGTATTTATACAGAACGCCCTTGGTTGCTTTCAGTGCGGGCTGCTTCCATCCTGATCTCCGCTGTGCGATCTCCTCATCGCTGATCAAAACGTCGATTGTTCTGGCCCTGGCATCGATCCTGATCTGGTCATCATCTTTGACGATGCCGATATGACCACCGTTAAAGCCTTCAGGGGAAATGTGGCCGACCACAAAACCGTGTGTGCCGCCGCTGAATCGGCCGTCTGTGATCAGCGCAACAGATTTGCCGAGGCCTGCGCCGATAATGGCGGAGGTAGGCTTGAGCATTTCAGGCATACCGGGTGCGCCTCTTGGGCCTACATAGCGGATCACCACCACATCGCCGGATTTGACTTTGCCCGACTGAATACCGGCGATCAAATCTTTTTCGCCGTCGAATACCCGTGCAGGACCTTCAAAGAATTCGCCTTCCTTTCCGGTGATCTTGGCCACGCTGCCTTCTGTGGCAAGGTTTCCGTATAGTATCTGCAAATGTCCTGATGGTTTGATCGGTTCTGACAGCGGGAAGATTATTTTTTGTGTATCAAAATCCAATGCGGGAATGCCCTCAAGATTCTCAGCGATTGTTTTACCTGTTACCGTGAGACAATCGCCATGAAGTAAGCCTACTGACAGGAGATATTTCATCACTGCCGGTACGCCGCCGATCTTATGCAGGTCTTCCATCAGGTATTTACCGCTGGGCTTCAGGTCAGCAATAAAAGGCGTTCTGTCGCTGATGGTTTGGAAATCGTCCAGTGTAATGTCTATGTCAACGCTTTTCGCCATGGCGATCAGGTGAATCACCGCGTTGGTAGATCCGCCCAGGGCCATTACGATGGTGATCGCATTTTCAAATGCGGCCCTCGTCATGATATCTCGTGGTTTGATATCGTGCTCCAGCAGGTAACGGATAGCCCTACCTGCATCCCGACACTCCTGTTGCTTTTCTTCACTGAGCGCCGGATTGGAAGACGAGTACGGGAGGCTCATGCCCATTGCTTCTATAGCGGAAGCCATGGTGTTTGCCGTGTACATCCCGCCGCAGGCACCGGGGCCAGGGCAGGAGTTCATCACGATGCCTTTGAAATCTGCCTCGTCCAACTGGCCAGCGATCTTCTGGCCCAGGGCTTCAAACGAAGAAATAATATTGAGGTCCTGCCCTTTGTAATGTCCTGGTGCAATTGTTCCGCCATAGACCATGATGGAAGGCCTGTTCAGCCTGCCCATGGCGATCAGTGAACCAGGCATGTTCTTATCACAGCCCGGTATAGTGATCACTGCATCATAATATTGTGCGCCGCAAACGGCTTCAATGGAATCTGCGATAATATCCCTGCTCACGAGTGAATACCTCATGCCGTCTGTACCGTTCGAGATGCCGTCGCTGACGCCAATGGTGTTGAATACCAGGCCTACGAGGTCATTAGCCCATACTGATTTTTTTATAGACGCGGCGAGGTCATTCAGGTGCATATTGCAGGTGTTGCCATCGTATCCCATGCTGCAAACACCAACCTGTGCTTTATTCAGATCATCTTCTGTGAGGCCGATTCCATAAAGCATAGCCTGCGCTGCCGGTTGTGTAACATCTTGCGTGATGACCTTGCTGTATTTATTTATTTCTCCCATCATATAATAGTTAATGCTTCTGATTTTTCGATTACCCTGTTTTTGTAAGCGAGTTGTACGGTTCTGCTGATGCTGTTGTTCCACTGTTTATGGAAACCATGGTCATCGAGCGAATCCCAGCCGATCACTTCTGCAGCCGTGCCGCAGAAAAATGCTGCATCTGCATCATAAATTTCTTCCCGCTTACATTTTTTTTCAATCACCTCGATCTGTAATTCGTTGCAGATCTCCATCACGGTTGCCCTGGTAATCCCCGGAAGGATGTTTCCTGTTGAGGGGGTATACAGCACCCCATTTTTCTCAAAGAAGATATTGGCGCCCGGTCCTTCCGCGATGTAGCCATCCATGTCGCTCAGCAGGGCCTCGTCAAATCCTTTTGCCTTGGCTTCCTGGCTGGCAAGGATGGAGTTAACGTAGTGACCTGCTGCTTTGGCGTGTATGTAGAATCCTTTGGGATTAGGTCTTTGGAAAGATGAGCTCATGACCCGCAGCAGTTTGTCGCCCAGGAAAGGTGCCATCTCCCAGGTCATGATGACCAGGTTTGTTTCTGTATTTTGAACAAAACTCATGTTGGCCGGAGCATAGACCAGCGGGCGGATATAGGCATCCTGCTGGCCATTCAATTCCAGCACCCGGTAGGTAGCTTCAATCAAATCCTTGTTGGAAAATTCGTAGGGAATGTTCAGGGCTTCGGCAGATTTCTGCAGCCGGGTATAGTGTTCTTCGGGCTTGAATATCCTCGTTTCTCCGGATATGGTTTTGTACGACCTGATGCCTTCGAATACGCCATAGCCGTAGTGCATGGTTTGGCTGTACAGATCGATCTTAGCGTCAGCGGCTTTCAAAATGGTGCCATTGAGCCAGATCGAAGTATGTTCGTTATAATAGTTCATCCCTTATATGATGGTTGATTTTCTAAGTTCAATGTTTGCCTGATTGATGCCTTCAGGGATCTTATTGATAATATAGTCTGCGATCAGTTCGCCAATGGTGGTGGTGAAATAGAAGTTGATCGGATCAATGTCTTTTGTTACGAAGCCATGTTCAAGTGTCCAGTTTACCGCTGCTTTCACGGCATCTGCCTCTTTGTGCAGACCAAAAAATTCAAGCATCAACCCAACTGACAGTATAGATCCGAGCGGATTGGCAATGTCTTTACCAGCTGCCTGGGGGTAGGAGCCGTGGATCGGTTCAAAAAGTGCTTTTCCATTTCCGATGGATGCCGAAGGCAGCAGGCCCAGTGAACCTGCGAGCACGCTGGCTTCATCGCTGATGATATCGCCAAACATATTCTCTGTGAGGATCACGTCAAACTGTTTTGGGTTGATGATCAGTTGCATGGCTGCATTGTCTACAAACATATAATTGACCTGAACGTCGGGATACTTTGCTGCGATCTCCTGAACGCATTTGCGCCAGAGTCTCGAGGTTTCAAGCACGTTGGCTTTATCAACCAGTGTCAGTTTTTTTCGTCTGTTGCCGGCGAATTGAAAGGCCAGTTCACTGATCCTTTCGATCTCCGGTCTGCTGTAGATGCACTCGTCGATCGCTACATTTCCGTTTTCACTCAATTCTTTATTACCAAAATAAATGCCGCCGGTGAGTTCGCGGAAAATAACCAAGTCTACGCCTTCCAGAGACGTTGATTTCAATGGTGAAAGATGGTGTAGTGGGGGATATGTTTTAACCGGCCTGATGTTGGCAAATAATCCAAGTGATTTTCTGAGTGTAAGCAAGCCTTGTTCCGGCCTTACTTTGGCGTTGGGATCATTGTCGTACTTCGGATGTCCGATGGCGCCGAAAAGGATGGCATCACTTTCCATACATACGTCTATGGTCTCTTGCGGGAGCGGATCGCCGGTTTTATCGATCGCATCAGCACCCATGAGGCAGTGTTTATAATAGAATTGATGACCGTAATGACTGGCGACGGCATCCAATACCCTCACTGCCTGGGTGGTTACCTCAGGTCCAATCCCATCTCCAGGAATAACAGCAATGTTTTTATGCATAATCATTATATTTTTTCTCGTTGGCTTTCAAATTCTTCGATGCGGTCTTTGATGCTGAGCAGGTAGTCGATATCATCGTAACCATTCAGCAGACATTCTTTCTTGTAAGGGTTCATATCAAAATGTTCTGAATCATTTGATTCAACAATGGTAATACTTTGGTTGGAAAGGTCAACCGAAATGGTGCAGTCGGGATCCATTTCAACAGCGTTGAACAGTTTTTCCAGAAATGCTGGCGAAACGGTGACGGGCAGCAGGAAATTGTTCAGGGCATTATTGCTGAAGATGTCGGCAAAAAAACTACTGACCACCACGTCAAATCCAAAATCTTTCAGCGCCCATGCCGCGTGTTCACGACTGGATCCGCAGCCAAAATTTTTGCCCGCGAGTAGGATGGGGCCGACATATTTTTTTTTGTTCAGAACGAAATCAGCTTTTGGTTTTGACTCATCATCCTGTTCAAACCTCCAGTCGCGGAACAGGTTTTTGCCAAAGCCATCCCGCGTTGTGGCTTTCAGGAACCTGGCCGGGATGATCTGGTCGGTATCCACATTTTCCTCGCGCAGCGGCACTGCGGTGGAGGAAACGATATTTATGCTTTTTCTGCTCATTTCAAAACCATTGGCGGATTGGCGAATTGACGGATTATTCAATCCGTAAATTCGTCAATTCGTTAATTCGCTAATTAGGTAATCCCTCACGTCGCCTACTTCTCCCGTGATGGCAGCCAATGCTGCAGTGAGGGGCGAAGCGAGTAAGGTTCTGGCGTTTTGGCCCTGACGGCCTTCGAAGTTTCTGTTGCTGGTGCTGATGCAATATTTGCCTGCGGGTATTTTGTCTTCATTCATCCCGAGGCATGCGGAGCAGCCCGGACTTCTGAGTTGAAAACCTGCTTGTTCAAATATCTTATCAATCCCTTCTTCGATGGCTTGTTTTTCTACCTGCTTGCTACCGGGTACTACCCACACTTCCACGCTATCGGCTTTCTTTTTTCCTGCTACGAAACCTGCTACCAACCTCAGATCTTCGATCCTTGAATTGGTGCAGCTGCCGATAAAAACATAATCGATCTTCCTGCCTTTCACGGCGATGCCGGGTTCGAGTCCCATATAGGCCAGCGCCTTGGTGAAATTAGGTCTGTCACTGGCTTCTACGGACTCAACCGTAGGAATATCTCGGGTTACACCGATGCCCATGCCGGGATTGGTGCCATAAGTGATCATCGGCTCAATATCTTCAGCTTGAATATAGAATTCTTTATCGAACACCGCATCATCATCAGTCACTAACGTTCTCCAATAAGCGAGTTTTCTGTCCCATGCTTCACCTGCGGGGGCAAATGTTCTACCCTTTACGTATTCAAAAGTAGTTTCATCTGGCGCGATCAGTCCGCCGCGGGCACCCATTTCAATGCTCATATTACAGATGGTCATGCGGCCTTCCATCGAAAGGCTTCGAATGGCTGAGCCTGCATACTCTACAAAATATCCGGTAGCTCCTGATGCAGAGATCTGGGAAATGATATACAGGATGATGTCTTTTGATAACACGCCCTTGTTCAGTTCGCCGTCCACGATGATACGCATCAGTTTGGGCCTGGTTTGCAACAGGCACTGGGTGGCCATCACCATTTCAACTTCACTGGTGCCGATGCCAAAAGCAATGGTTCCGAAAGCGCCGTGGGTAGAAGTGTGGCTATCGCCACAAACCATGGTCATGCCCGGCTGTGTAATGCCCAGTTCAGGACCGATCACGTGCACGATACCCTGGAAAGGATGTCCGAGTCCGTATAGTTCGATACCAAAAGCGCTGCAGTTATCTTTCAATGCTTCCACCTGCTTGCGTGAAAGTTCTTCTTTAATGGGAAGATGTTGATTTACGGTGGGCACATTATGATCTGCAGTAGCCACTACTTGTTTGGGGCGGAACACTTTCAGTCCGCGATCCTTCAAGCCTTTAAAAGCCTGTGGGGACGTGACTTCATGGATCAGGTGCCTGTCGATATACAACACCGAAGGTCCGCCTTCAATGGTTGTAACGAGGTGTGTTTGCCAGATCTTTTCGAATAATGTTGTACCCATTGTAATTGATTCGTCCGAGTTTGTTAAAAAGGCGTGGCTCTCAGCCACGCCACCAAAGCTGGGACATGAGAAAAAGGTTTATCAAATTGAGACGGTCTCTACTTTATATTTTTTGATCAGCACCAACAAATCGGTGTCGTTGACCTCTTTGTTTTCATCGGCCACCTTGAGGAACCAATCGTACAGGATATCTACATCGTTCCTGTTAAATTCCTCTCCCAGGTTACGGAGGCGGTAGGCCAGTGCAGATCTGCCGCTTCTTGCCGTAAGGATGATCTTGGAGCTGTCCGCCCCTACTTCAATGGGGTTGATGATCTCGTAGGTTTGTGAATCTTTCAAAAATCCATCCTGGTGGATACCCGATGAATGTGAAAAAGCATTGGCGCCTACGATGGCTTTATTTGGCTGAACAGGCATACGCATGGTATCTGCCACCAGCCTGCTGACCGGGTTAAGCTGTTCTGTTTTGATATGGGTATATAGGCCGAGGTGATGGTGTTGTTTGATCACCATCACCACTTCTTCGAGGGACGTATTTCCAGCCCTTTCACCGAGCCCGTTGATGGTACATTCGATCTGACGGGCGCCACTCATGGCCCCTGCTATTGAATTTGCAGTAGCCAGACCAAGGTCGTTATGACAATGGCAGGAAAGGATCGCCTGATCAATATTAGGCACATGGTTCAGCAGATAAGCCATCTTCTCACCATATTGGTAGGGCAGGCAATATCCGGTGGTATCGGGTATGTTGACCGTTGTGGCTCCGGCCTTGATAACGGCCTCGACTACACGAGCAAGGAAATCATTGTCGGTGCGACCGGCGTCTTCCGCATAAAATTCAACGTTATCGGTAAAGTGCCGGGCCCATTTCACGCATTGGATGGCGCGTTCGAGGATATCCTCGCGGGTACTGTTGAATTTTGAACGGATATGGAGATCGGACGTGCCGATGCCGGTATGGATACGGGGGCGTTTCGCTTGTTTGAGCGCGGCTCCGGCGGCTTCGATGTCTTTTTGAACAGCGCGGCTTAATCCGCAGACCTGGGTATGCTTGATCACTTTAGAGATCCCGGCCACGGCTTCAAAATCGCCGGGGCTTGAAATGGGGAAACCGGCTTCGATGATATCAACGCCCAGTTCTTCCAGGGCAAGGGCGATTTCTATTTTCTCTTTCGTATTGAGCTTGCATCCGGGCACCTGTTCGCCATCGCGGAGGGTGGTATCGAAAATATAGATCCTGTCTGAAGGCATAGATTCATTGAGTAGTAAAAAATAAGGCAGTGCAGAGGCCTGCCCTACCAGGTTTTGGTCAATACACCCGGTTATTACGAATTTAAACCATAAATACGGGGAGATATCGTCAATTTCATTTGTATTTTACGCCTGCGAAATTCTTTTATATTGCTATAATTCCTTGATTAACAGGGGGTTTAAAGGAGATCATGTACGATGCCCAACCGTTCAAAAGATGAGTTATTCCAGCTGGTGAAGACCCTGGAGAAGGCCGAAAAGCGAAATTTCAAGTTGTTTGTGAAGAGGAACTCTTCGTCGGACGACCTGAAGATCATCCAGTTATTCGATGCCCTGGACAAGATGGAGCACTATGATGAAGAGGGGTTATTAAAGAAGAACAAGGCGATCCGCAAGCAGCAGTTATCGAACCTGAAAGCCCATTTATACCGCCAGATCCTGGCCAGCCTGAGGATCATCAGGGACGATGAGAACATCGATATCCAGCTTCACGAGCAGATGGATCATGCGCGGATCCTGTATAATAAGGGGTTGTATACCCAAAGTTTGAAGATTCTGCAGCGGATCAAGGAAATGGCGAAAAGCCATAATCAGATCACGTTCTGGCTGCAGGCCCTGTTTTTTGAGAAGAAGATAGAGTCGCTTCATATTACCCGGAGTTTTGAGAACCGGGCCGAACAATTGGCCAAAGAGGTCAATGAGCTGGACGAGCGATTGGTGATGGTAGGGAAGTTGTCGAATTTGGCCCTGCAACTGTATGGATGGTATATACGGATGGGTCATGCGCGGGACAAAAAAGATGAAGAAGCCGTAAAGGCCTTCTTTGAAAACCATTTACCCTCAGGAGCGCAGCATTTCACGGGGTTTTATGAGAAGATGTATCTGGCACAGAGCTATGCCTGGTACGGATTCATTTTGCAGGACTTTTTGGTTTACTATAAGAACTGCCAGCGGTGGGTGGATCTTTTTGAGAAAGAGCCTTTCATGAAGCAGGTAGAATCGCAGCAATACATCAAGGGCATGCATAATTTGCTGAACGCGCATTTTATGTTGCAGAATCGGGCCAGGTTTGATGAGGCCCTGCATCAGTTTGAGAATTTCCATAAGTCGAAAGAAGCCAACAGCAACGACAATAACCGGGTGCAGACCTTCGTGTATTTGTATTTGGCGAAGATCAACAAGCATTTCATGGAAGGCAGTTTTTCGCAGGGGTTGAAGTTGGTGCCGCATATTGAGGAGAAGCTGGGGGAGCATGAGTTACTGTTAGACCGGCATAGGGTGTTGGTATTTTATTATAAGATCGCCTGTATGTATTTCGGGGCCGGTGATTTTGACAGGGCCATAGAGTATTTGAACAGGATCATCAACTGGAAGGTGGATTTGCGGACCGATCTGCAGTGTTATGCGCGGTTGTTGCATTTGATCGCGCATTATGAGTTGGGTAATTTTGAGATCCTGGAATATCTCATCAAGTCGGTCTACCGGTTCATGGCCAGGATGCAGAACCTGAGTGTAGTGGAGAAGGAGATCTTCAAGTTTCTGCAGCAGGCCTTCAGGATGAACAGAACGCAGATCCGCAGGGGCCTCGAGCAGCTGCGGGCAAAGCTCTCGCGCTATGAAGCCAATCCGCTGGAGAGCCGCTCCTTCATGTATTTGGATTTCATTTCCTGGCTGGACAGCAAGATCGAGAATGTGCCAGTGCAGGAGGTGATTCGCAGAAAGGCGGAAGCGAGGGGGAAGAGAATTTGAGGAATGTGCGCAATGTGGTGAATGTGGTGAATGTGAATGGTTATTGGGATGGATGTTTTATGTAGGGACAGATCCATCTAAAGCTATACTTCATTTTGCTGGTTTGCTGCCGGATAATGGGATGAACCTTGCGGTCAGATCAGGCTCTTTCATGTTTTTATCCATCGGGAACATGGGGCGTTTAATTCTTTTATAAGGAAGATGTTCAATGTCCTGGTTCACACCGCCCGGGGTGAGCGCCATGACCCAGCCGGCCTGCATGGCATACCATTCCTCCACCAGATAGCCGAGCTTCACTACGATGATATCCGTTGTGCGGGGGTTCAGTCCTAGTCGGGTCAAATCGATTTCGTGGTGGTAGGGCTTACGTTTTTGGGTGAGGATCACGTGGATGCTTCCAACTTTTACAACAACTTCCACCTGCGCATCCTTATCGCCTTGAATGATCGATTCAACAATGCCTTTCACGCGAACGGGCGGGGAAAAACGCGCGTCCACTTTTGCGCCGGCATAGCCATTCACCATCTTACCTACACCAACCTTCAGCGCTTGTTCAATGATCTCAGGAGCTGGCAGCGATGCATAGATGAGAGAAGGTCCCGTGCTGTCTTTAAAGGCGGGGTGTGCCAACAACTGGGTGAGGGTCCAGCTCACGTCACCGGCTCCACCGGCTGTTGGGTTATCGCCCATATCGCTGATGAAAAAGGGGCGTTTATCGCTTCTGATGGCCGAATCAATGCTTTGCTGCCAGGGTCTTGTAGGTGCAACAAAATCGAAGGCGATTCGGGCGTCCCAGAATTTTTTGGCGAGTAGTTCCGCAGCTTTTTTCACTTGCTCTTTATCATCGCCATAAGCCATCACAACGCCGTGGTTGCGGGGTTCATCGGCCCAGGCATAGCCGATCCAGATAGCGGCGTCTGTAACACCGGGTTGTTTTGATGCCGGATCAACGGCGGCATAGAGGCTTTTGCCGGGTTCAATGCGAGTACTTGTTTTTTCGCCGGGTAGTAAGATCGGTACTGGGATCCATGCCTTGTAGGGTGGCTTTCCCTTTCCGGATTCTATTTGTTTCAGCAGATTTTCTATCGCGCGTTTTTTGGTGTGGTACCGGTCTTCGTGCGGAGCCATGCGGAAGCAGGTGATCAGGTCCGAGTTCTCAGCTAGAGACTCCGTTACATTGCCATGAAGATCCATGGAGGTAGATACGATGGTATTGTAGCCGATAGCAGCTCTTATTCTTTTCAGCATATCGCCTTCGGGATCATCCAGACCCTCCACACTCATGGCACCATGAATGTCGAAATACAAGCCATCGTAGGGGGCGTTTTTCTTCAGTGAATCAATCATCTTGCCGGCCATGGACTCATAAGCCGATCTTGTCACCATGCCGCCAGGAATGGCGTAGCCAACTACCGTTGGAATCCAGACAGCTTTGCTGAGCAACGGGGAATCAGCCTTGAAAAAAGGGTAGTACAACAATCCATCTTTCCCATAGTTGAGATGAAATGCTGCTTCATCTGAGCGGGCGGGGGAAAAAGTGCTGGATTCAATGGCCAGTCCTGCGATGGCAATACGGGGTAGGGATTTGTCTTTGTTTTGGCAGGCGAATAATCCGATAAGACCACAGAATAAAACGGTAAAAAAAGAAAGTTGTTTCACTATAGAGAAATTTAATGATTGTGTTTTCTGCGAACCTGTGAACGTCAAGGTTCATTGGAAGGAATTGGTTTATTCTCCAATTGATTCGGGTCATTCAAAGATAGGGGAACGGTAAGAAAAAGCGCAGGTGGTCAATTGGAGTTAAAGGCCTATAATTTGAATACCATCAGAACCTATCGAAATGAGTTCAGCCAGTTTGTAACATTTTTCAGCAAGGAAGATATAAGCGGATTTGATGCGATGCAGATACGCAGTTATTTGTTGTATTGCCTGAATGGGTTGCGGTTATCTGAAAACACCTTGCATAGCCGGATCAATGCCATCAAATTCTACTACGAGCAGGCATAAAAAAGGATAAGATTTTTTTAGATATTCCGAGACCGAACAAGCCTTCCATTTTGCCGCAGGTGATCAATGCGGAGGACTTGCAAGCCATATTCAGGGTAACCACCAATCTGAAGCACAATACCATGTTGAAGTTGTGTTATGGCATGGGTTTGCGTGTGAGTGAAATCACCGGATTGAAGATAAGGGATATTGACAGCAAGAACATGCAGGTATTCATCCGGCGTGGGAAGGGCAAGAAAGACCGGTATGTGAATTTGCCTGAGAGCATATTGGAACAGTTGAGGGAATACTATCAGCGGTACAAGTCGAAGGAATATTTATTTGAGGGTCAGGAAGGCGGGGTATATTCCAGCCGGAGTGTCCAGAAGGTATTTGCCGATGCCATGAAAAGGCCAAGGTGAACAAGAGGGTAGGCATACATGGATTGAGGCACAGTTTTGCCACGCATTTGTTGGAGTTGGGCACGGATATCACCCTGATCCAGCAATTGCTGGGGCATAGAGATCTAAAGACCACGATGAGGTACACGCATGTGAGTAAAAAGACCATTAAGAATATAAAAAGTCCGCTGGACAGGCTTTAAATGACATCAGGGATGCGGGGATTAAACAAGGTGATGTTGATAGGGAATCAAGGGGCGGATTCCGTGTTGAAGGATTTGGAAGGGAATATCAGGGTGGCGAAGTTTTCGTTAGCCACGAGTGAAAGTTACCGGGATGACAAAGGCGTATTACAAACCAAAACCGATTGGCATACCGTCATCGTTTGGCGGGCACTTGCGGACCTGGCGGAGCGGTATCTGCGTAAAGGCAGTCAGG
>JBBAJO010000001.1:0-833 GCA_040404005.1 Chitinophagaceae bacterium | reverse complement strand
TATTGAAGGCAAGCTAAGTACCAGGGATTATATGGAAAAGGCGGGAACAAGGCGGTATGTGACAGAAGTAGTTGGGCAGCGGATTACGATGTTAGATAAGAAGGAATAAGCATGCTTTTAGAGGGGCCTGACATGATGGTAAAGTCTTCAGGGTCTGCTTGTGAATACTCCCACTAATTCCGCCATGCACATGCCCGTTAATCGTCATAGTGATATCGGATTTTCGCGAGGCGCATGCCTTATATTTGACATAGTGATATCGGATATTCGCCATACGTATACCCGATATCCGCAATACGTATTTTTCATTGCCCAAAATCAACAATACAAAAACTGCAATACGCATTTTGAATTTACAACCACACGTTATATGTTCCAAGTATATGAGAACCAGCTGCTTCATCTATAATTCCCCACAGTACGCAGATGTTGCGAGAAACCGATTGGATTCGTATATTTAAGAGTTATGGGCAACCTTAAAAACCGACAGTAAACAATGAACTTTGAATTAGCAGACAAATTATCCGAACTTCTCGAAAGTAAAAAAATTGACGAAGCAATTGCTATGGCAGAACAGGAACTGAAAAATATTCCGACAACTGACTTTCACAAAATTCTTGATAAGAACATATTGCATTTAACTTCAGACTTGGCAAAACACATAAACGAGTTTGACAAGGCGACAAAAGAAGTTTTAAAGAAAAAACAAGGATTCATAAAAAATCTGTTCGGTTCTGGAAAAGAAGTAAAACCTGCGGCATACTATTGCGAAATGAATGGTTTTACAATCAACTATGACCGTTGGTTTATTGACCTATTTTCGTTTGAAAATT